>NZ_LOYN01000055.1:0-191767 GCF_001526325.1 Burkholderia sp. MSMB1826 | reverse complement strand
TTCCCGGCAGCGCTGCGTTTTCAGCAGCAGAGAAGCGAGATTATGAACCGTGTTTCGCAGCTCGTCAACAACTTTCTGCACTACATCGTTGCGACTGCGGGGCCATCTTTCTGCGCCGTCGGGCTCGTGACTTCCGAACCTCAACAGAGCACCGCTTCCCTTCCTTCCGCACCGCGTTTCCGTTGGCGCGAAAGAGGCGTGATTCTATGCATCCGCCCCCGTCCGCGCAAGCCTTTTGTGAAGAAAGTTTGAAAAAGCCCCCGTGCGCTACCGCTCACGGGAGGCTTTTGAGGAACCGGGCGAAGCAATCACGCCGAGAATCGATACAGAACGGTCAGCGGATTTGCTGCGGCGCATGGTGCCGACCGATCAGCGGTGCTTGAACACTGGCTTGCGCTTCTCGACGAATGCCGCCATCCCTTCCTTCTGGTCTTCCGTTGCGAACAGCGAATGGAACAACCGGCGCTCGAAGTGGACACCTTCAGCCAGCGTCGTCTCGTACGCGCGGTTCACCGACTCCTTGACCATCATGACCGCCGGCAGCGAGAACTCGGCGATCGTCGTCGCGGCGGCAATCGCCTCGTCGAGCAGTTTGTCGGCCGGCAGCACGCGCGATACGAGCCCGGCACGCTCGGCCTCGGCGGCGTCCATGAACCGCGCGGTCAGGCACATGTCCATTGCCTTCGCCTTCGATACCGCGCGCGGCAAACGCTGCGTGCCGCCGGCACCCGGCATGACGCCCAGCTTGATTTCCGGCTGACCGAACTTGGCCGTGTCCGCCGCGAAGATGATGTCGCACATCATCGCCAGCTCGCAGCCACCGCCCAGCGCAAAGCCCGAAACCGCAGCGATGATCGGTTTGCGGATCTCGCGGACCGTCTCCCAGTTGCGCGTGATGTAGTCGCCCCGATAGACATCCATATAAGAGTAGGCCGCCATCATGCCGATGTCCGCGCCGGCCGCGAACGCCTTCTCGCTCCCGGTCACGACGATCGCGCCGATAGCGTCGTCCGCATCGAACGCCTTCAGCGCAGCGCCCAGCTCGTCCATCAGCGCATCGTTCAGCGCATTCAGTGCCTTCGGACGGTTCAGCGTCACCAGACCGACACGACCGCGGGTCTCCACCAGGATGTTCTCGTAAGCCATCTATTTCTCCTCGATCAATGAAATGAGAAACGCCTCGCACATGCGAATAGTTTGATGCTACCATTCTCCGACCAACCGGTCGGTTAATTAATCGATCCGATCCCTCTCAACGTTCATCAGGCCGCCGCCATGACCCATGCCCTGTTCACGAAGCACGAAGACACGCTGAAACACGCACTCGCCGCCATCGAGAGCCGCGGGTACTGGAGCCCGTTCGCCGAAATGCCGAGCCCCAAAGTGTACGGGGAAAGCGCAAACGCGGACGGTGAGGCCGCGTTCAAGTCGCACCTCGACAAGACCTTCGTGCTCGACCAGCCGGCGTCCGGTGAAACGGTCGGCGCCGAGCGCTCGCCGTACGGCATCGCGCTGGGTGTCCGGTATCCGAAATCGACGCCCGACGCACTGATCGCTGCCGCAGCCGCCGCGCAGCGCACGTGGCGCGAAGCCGGCCCGAGCGCGTGGATCGGCGTCAGCCTCGAAATCCTCGCGCGCCTGAACCGCGCAAGCTTCGAAATTGCCTACAGCGTGATGCACACCACGGGGCAAGCCTTCATGATGGCGTTCCAGGCCGGCGGCCCGCACGCGCAGGACCGCGCTCTCGAGGCGGTCGCCTATGCGTGGGACGAGCTGCGCCGCATCCCGGCCGATGCGCACTGGGAAAAGCCACAAGGCAAGAACCCGCCGCTGGCGATGCACAAGCGCTATACGATCGTGCCGCGCGGCACGGGCCTCGTGCTCGGCTGCTGCACGTTCCCGACCTGGAACGGCTACCCGGGCCTGTTCGCCGATCTGGCAACCGGTAATGCCGTGATCGTCAAACCGCATCCGGGCGCGATCCTGCCGCTCGCCATCACGGTACGGATCGCCCGCGACGTGCTGCGCGAAGCCGGGTTCGATCCGAACGTCATTACGCTCCTCGCGACCGAACCCAACGACGGCGCCCTCGTCCAGGATCTCGCGCTGCGTCCCGAGATCAAGCTGATCGACTTCACCGGCAGCACGCAGAACGGCACGTGGCTCGAACGCCATGCCCACCAGGCGCAGGTCTACACCGAGAAAGCAGGCGTCAATCAGATCGTGATCGACTCGACCGACGACCTGAAGGCCGCCGCCAAGAACATCGCGTTCTCGCTGGCGCTGTACTCCGGCCAGATGTGCACGGCACCGCAGAACATCTACGTGCCGCGCGACGGCATCCGGACGGCCGACGGCCATGCGAGCTTCGACGAGGTCGCGCAAGCGATCGCGATTGCCGTACAAAAACTCACCGGCGACCCGGCACGCTCGGTCGAACTGATCGGAGCGATCCAGAACGACGGCGTGACCGCGCGTATCGACGACGCGCGCAAACTCGGCCGCGTGCTCGCGGACAGCGTGCCCCTGCAGCATCCCGCCTTCCCCGATGCGCGCGTGCGCACGCCTCTCGTGCTGCAACTCGACGTGGCCGACCGCGAGAAATTCACGCAGGAGTGGTTCGGCCCGATCTCGTTCGTGATCGCGACCGACTCGACCGCGCAATCGCTCGATCTGGCTGGGGCAATCGCCGCCGAGCATGGCGCACTGACCCTCTCCGTCTACAGCACCGACGAAGCGATCGTCAACGCCGCACACGACGCAGCGGTGCGTGGCGGCGTCGCGCTGTCGATCAACCTGACAGGCGGCGTATTCGTCAACCAGTCGGCCGCCTTCTCCGACTTCCACGGCACGGGCGCGAATCCGGCCGCCAACGCCGCGCTGGCCGACCCGGCCTTCGTCGCCAACCGGTTCCGCGTGGTTCAGAGCCGCGTCCATGTTGCCCCGAAGGCCGTACCTGCGGAAGCTGGCCAGACGGCATAACCCGAATGGCCGACGTGCAAACGCCGCCACGTTCTCTACCATGAACGAATCCGCCACCCGGCGGGTTCGTCACTCACCGATACGCTCATGACAGACGCCTACATCTGCGACGCGATTCGCACTCCCATCGGCCGCTACGGCGGCGCCCTGAAAGATGTCCGCGCCGACGATCTCGGCGCGGTGCCGCTCAAGGCGCTGATCGAGCGCAACCGCGACGTCGACTGGGCGGCGATCGACGATGTGATCTACGGCTGCGCGAACCAGGCCGGCGAGGACAACCGCAACGTCGCGCGCATGTCGGCGCTGCTGGCGGGCCTGCCCACGGCCGTGCCGGGCACGACGCTGAACCGATTGTGCGGCTCCGGAATGGACGCCGTCGGCACGGCCGCGCGCGCGATCAAGGCCGGTGAAGCGCGCCTGATGATCGCAGGCGGCGTCGAGAGCATGACGCGCGCGCCGTTCGTGATGGGCAAGGCCGCGAGCGCGTTCGCGCGCCAGGCCGATATCTTCGATACGACGATCGGCTGGCGCTTCGTCAATCCGCTGATGAAGCAGTTGTATGGCGTCGATTCGATGCCGGAGACGGCCGAGAACGTCGCGGTCGACTACAACATCAGCCGCGCGGATCAGGACCTGTTCGCGTTGCGCAGCCAGCAGAAGGCCGCGCGGGCGCAGCAGGACGGCACGCTCGCCGAGGAAATCGTGCCGGTCACGATTGCGCAGAAGAAAGGCGACGCCATCGTCGTGTCGCGCGACGAGCATCCGCGCGAAACGTCGCTCGAAGCGCTCGCGAAGTTGAAGGGCGTCGTGCGCCCGGACGGCTCGGTCACGGCCGGCAACGCGTCGGGCGTGAACGACGGCGCCTGCGCGCTGCTGCTCGCCAATGCACAGGCGGCCGACCAATACGGCCTGCGCCGCCGCGCGCGCGTCGTCGGGATGGCGACGGCCGGCGTCGAGCCGCGCGTAATGGGCATCGGCCCCGCGCCGGCCACGCAGAAGCTGCTGCACCAGCTCGGCATGCGCATCGACCAGTTCGACGTGATCGAACTGAACGAGGCGTTCGCGTCGCAAGGTCTCGCGGTGCTGCGCATGCTCGGCGTCGCCGACGACGATCCGCGCGTGAACCCGAACGGCGGTGCGATTGCGCTCGGTCACCCGCTCGGCGCATCGGGTGCGCGGCTCGTCACCACGGCGCTCCATCAACTCGAGCGTACCGGCGGCCGCTTCGCGCTCTGTACGATGTGCATCGGCGTCGGCCAGGGCATCGCGCTCGCGATCGAACGCGTGTAACCGACGCGCCGCGCGCCTATAACGAAGTCATGAAGGAGACACTGCATGTCCTATCAGGCGATCCAGCTGGATATCGATCAGGCCGCGCGCGTGGCCACGATCACGCTCAACCGCCCCGACAAGCTCAACAGCTTCACGCGGGCGATGCATCGCGAACTGCAATCGGCGCTCGATGAAGTCGAGGCGGCGGGCGCACGCGCACTGATTCTGACGGGTGCGGGACGCGGCTTTTGCGCGGGCCAGGACCTCGCCGACCTCGACTTCACGCCAGGCGCGTCCACCGACCTCGGCACGCTGATCGACGAGCATTTCAATCCGCTGATCCGCCGCCTGCAGCGTCTGCCGATTCCGGTGATCGCCGCCGTCAACGGCACGGCGGCCGGCGCCGGCGCGAATCTCGCACTTGCGTGCGACCTGGTGTTCGCCGCCCGCTCGAGCAGTTTCATCCAGGCCTTCGTCAAGATCGGACTCGTACCCGATTCGGGCGGCACGTGGTTCCTGCCGCAACGCGTCGGCATGGCACGCGCGCTGGGGCTCGCGCTGACCGGCGACAAGCTCGGCGCCGAACAGGCCGAACAGTGGGGCCTGATCTGGCGCGCGGTCGACGACGACGCGCTCGTCGCCACGGTCCGCCAGCTTGCCGCCCAGCTCGCGCAGCAGCCGACGCTCGCCATCGCGTCGATCAAGCAGTCGATGCGAGACAGCGTCACGAACACGCTCGATCAGCAGCTCGACCTCGAGCGCGATCTGCAGCGCAAGCTCGGCCAGTCGGACGACTATGCGGAAGGGGTGAAGGCCTTCATCGAGAAGCGCGCGCCGCGCTTCGAAGGGCGTTGACATGATGAACGCCACCGCCACGCTCGACCCCGATTCGCTCGCCCGCGCCACCGCGCAGGCCATGTACGACGCCGACGCCTGCAGCCGCGCGTTCGGCATGGAAATCGTCGAAGTACGCGCCGGCTACGCCCGCCTGCAAATGCGCGTGCGGCCCGAATTCCTGAACGGGCACCAGACCTGTCACGGCGGCATCATCTTCACGCTCGCCGATTCGACTTTCGCGTTCGCGTGCAACTCGTACAACCTGAATGCGGTCGCGGCCGGCTGCTCGATCGAATTCCTGCGCCCCGTGCACGGCGGCGACGTGCTGACGGCCGAGGCGGTCGAACAGGCGCGTGCCGGCCGCCACGGCATCTACGACATCCGTGTCACGAACCAGACAGGCGACACGATCGCGATGTTTCGCGGCAAATCCGCCCAGATCAAGGGCACGGTCATCCCGGAAGACCGCTGACGTCGACGGCCCGCCCATAACAAACACTGGAGACATGCATGACTACCCCGCTACCGCTCGAGCCGATCGAGACCGCCTCACGCGACGAGCTGACCGCGCTGCAGCTCGAACGCCTCAAGTGGTCGCTCCGGCACGCGTATGACCACTCGCCCGTCTATCGCCGCAAGTTCGACGAAGCCGGTGTGCATCCGGATGATCTGAAAACGCTCGCCGACCTGTCGCGCTTTCCGTTCACGACCAAGGGCGATCTGCGCGACAGCTATCCGTTCGGGATGTTCGCGGTGCCGCAGGACCAGATCTCGCGCATCCACGCGTCGTCGGGCACGACCGGCAAGCCGACGGTCGTCGGCTATACGGCCGCCGACATCGATACGTGGGCAAATCTCGTCGCACGCTCGATCCGCGCCGCCGGTGCGCGCCGCGGCGACAAGGTCCACGTCAGCTACGGCTACGGGCTGTTCACGGGCGGGCTCGGCGCGCACTACGGCGCCGAACGCGCAGGGCTGACCGTGATCCCGTTCGGCGGCGGCCAGACCGAAAAGCAGGTACAGCTGATCCAGGATTTCCGACCCGACATCATCATGGTCACGCCGAGCTACATGCTGTCGATCGCCGACGAGATCGAGCGCCAGGGCCTCGATCCCGTGCAGAGTTCGCTGCGCATCGGCATCTTCGGCGCGGAGCCGTGGACCAACGACATGCGCGTCGCGATCGAACAGCGGATGGGTATCGACGCGGTCGACATCTACGGGCTATCCGAAGTGATGGGCCCGGGCGTCGCGTCGGAATGCGTCGAGACCAAGGACGGCCCGACCATCTGGGAAGACCACTTCTATCCGGAAATCATCGATCCCGACACCGGCGAAGTGCTGCCGGACGGCCAACTCGGCGAACTCGTGTTCACGTCGCTGACGAAGGAAGCGCTGCCGATCATCCGCTATCGCACGCGCGACCTCACGCGCCTGTTGCCGGGCACCGCCCGGACGATGCGCCGGATGGAGAAGATCACCGGCCGGTCGGACGACATGATGATCGTGCGCGGCGTCAACGTGTTCCCGACACAAATCGAGGAACAGTTGCTCAAGCAGCGCGCGCTCGCGCCGCACTATCAGATCGTGCTGACCAAGGAAGGTCCGCTCGACGTGCTGACGCTCAACGTCGAGCCGTGCCCGGAAACCGCGCCCGATACCGCGGCGATCCAGGCGGCCAAACAGGCGCTGGCGTACGACATCAAGTCGCTGATCGGCGTGACGGCCGTGATCAACGTGCTGCCCGTGAACGGCATCGAGCGCTCGGTCGGCAAGGCGCGCCGCGTCGTCGACAAACGCAAGGGCTGAGGTCGCTCGCCGCGCATGCGGCGCGCAGCGGCCGATCCGCGCCTGCAAACGAAACAGCCCGGTCGGCCGATGCCGATCGGGCTGCTCTATTCCAAAGCGTCGTTCGAAGTGACGCGCACAGCATTACGCGAACCGAAATCGCATGGGCACACCGGCGATCAGACCGGCACGCCCACGCGCACGAGGCGCGCCCCGCGCCCTCAATGCCGCGTATCGTTCATGAGCGACGATCCAGCCAACCCGCGCCGCTCCGAAATCACGAATTCGGGAACAGCAGCCACATCCTGCCGACCTGCTTCATCCGGCCGGCCAGGTCGCCGGCATCGTCGCCGAGCCCCCAGAAATAGTCTGCCCGCACGCCGCCCTTGATCGCCGAGCCCGTATCCTGCGCGAACACGAGCCGGTTCATCGGCGTATTCGTCAGCGGACGCGTGGTCTGCAGGAACACCGGCGTGCCGAGCGGGATCGACGACGGATCGACCGCGATCGAGCGCTCCGGGGTCAGCGGCACGCCGAGCGCGCCGATCGGGCCGTCCGCGCCGCCGTGCGGCGCATCTTCCTTGGTCGGCATGTCGCGGAAGAACACGAAGCGCGGATTCGTGTCGAGCAGCGCGTCGACGCGCGTCGGGTTCGCCTTCGCCCAGGCCTTGATGCCCTGCATCGTCGCCTGCGCGGGCGTCAGCTCGCCGCGATCGAGCAGCCACTTGCCGATCGAACGGTACGGCTGGTTGTTGGTGCCGCCGAAGCCGACCCGCATCACCGAACCGTCGTCGAGCAGCACGCGACCCGAGCCCTGCACCTGCAGGAAGAATGCCTCGATCGGATCGTCGACCCACACGAGCTCGTTGCCGTTCAGGATGCCGGCGCGCTCGAGCTGCGCGCGTGCCGGCAGCGCGGCGCCCGCGCGATAGCCGGCCGGCCAGCGATAGAGCGCGTATTGATACGGGCCGCGGCGCACGCGCGAGCCGTGCAGCAGCGGCTCGTAATAGCCGGTCACGAGCCCGTCGAGCGTCCCGTCGGTATTCGCGAGCTGGAACGGCGTGAAATACGTTTCGAAGAACGTGCGTGCGCTGCTGACGTCGAGTTCGTCGAGCCGGTCGGCGGCCGCGCAAGCGCGCGCCCAGGCGGGCTGGCGCGCGAGCCGCGCGCAGTTCTGCCGCAGCGCGGCCGTCGCGCCGATCAGCGAATCGTCCTGCCAGCCCGGCACCTGCTGCCACGCGACCGGCGTGAGCCGCTTCGCGGCGACCTGCCCCGGCACGATCGCCGCGCCGGTCGGCGGCTTCAGCGCGGAGGTTCGCGTCGGCGCGCCGCCGCACGCGGCGAGCAGCGCCGCCGCTGCGGCTGCGGCCATCCACCCGGCCAGCCGGGGCCCAAACCACATACAATGTCCGTTCTTGATGGAAACCGCCATGTCAGATTTTCTCGACCAATATCCGATGCTCATCTTCGCGCTCGAAGCCTTCGTAGCGCTTGCCCTGCTGATCTTCATCGTCGTGTGGACGTCGTCGGGCAGGAAGAAGCACGCCCGCAGCAACGACCGCAAGCTGCGCTGAGCGCCGCCGCGCGCTCGATTCAATGCAACGTGCGCGGCATGTGCAGCGCAAACTCGTCGACCGGCGCCTCGAAACGCTCACCGTCCTCCGCCACGCAGAAGTACGCACCGCGCATCGTGCCGACCGGCGTCGCGATCACGGCCCAGCTCGTGTATTCGAAATGCTCGCCCGGCTGCAGCAGCGGCTGGTGGCCGACGACGCCGAGCCCCTTCACTTCCTGCACGTGGCTCTCGCTGTCCGTGATGATCCAGTGGCGCGCGATCAACTGGGCCGCGACCTGTCCCGTGTTGCGGATGGTCAGCGTGTACGCGAATGCGTATTGACGGTGATCGGGGTCGGATTGTTCCGGCAAGTAGCTGGTTTTCACCGAAACGGTGAACTGATACTGACTCATGGTGTGTCCGCTGTAGGTAACCGCGCGCGCCGACTCGAGCGGCCGGGCCGCGGGCGCGCTGCATTGGTTCGGCATTCTATGCGCAATCGGGTCGTAACCGCACGGCCTGCCGCCGCGCACCGGGTCGCCGGACGGTAGAATGACGGTTTTGCGCCGCAACGTCCCCCGCTCCCCTGTCATGACTCAATTCCGCATCGCTCCCAGCATCCTGTCGGCCGACTTCGCACGGCTCGGCGAAGAAGTCCGCAACGTGGTCGCCGCCGGCGCCGACTGGATTCACTTCGACGTCATGGACAACCATTATGTGCCGAACCTCACGATCGGCCCGCTCGTCTGCGAGGCGATCCGCCCGCACGTGCAGGTACCGATCGACGTGCACCTGATGGTGCGCCCGGTCGACCGGATCGTGCCCGATTTCGCGAAGGCCGGCGCGAACCTGATCAGCTTCCACCCGGAAGGCTCGGACCACATCGACCGTACGCTGTCGCTGATCCGCGACCACGGCTGCAAGGCCGGCCTCGTGTTCAATCCGGCCACGCCGCTGAACTACCTCGACCACGTGATGGACCGCCTCGACTTCGTGCTGCTGATGTCGGTAAACCCGGGCTTCGGCGGCCAGTCGTTCATTCCGGAAACGCTGAACAAGCTGCGCGAGGCACGCGCCCGCATCGACGCGTACACCGAACGCACGGGCCGCGAGATCCTGCTCGAAGTCGACGGCGGCGTGAAGGCCGACAACATCGCGGAAATCGCGGCAGCCGGCGCCGACACGTTCGTCGCGGGTTCGGCGATCTTCGGCAAGCCCGACTATCGCAAGGTGATCGACGAGATGCGCGCGGCGCTCGCCACCGTCGAGCGGAGCTGACGCCGTGGCCGACTCGTCGTTCGCCGGCCACGCGCCGGCCGGGGCCGCCACGGGCGCGGCCGCGATCCGCTTTGCCGCACCGCGCATCGAGGCCGCGCTGATCGACCTCGACGGCACGATGGTCGACACGGCCGACGATTTCACGGCCGGCCTGAACGGGATGCTCGCGCGGCTCGGCGCGCCGGCCACGTCGCGCGACGAAGTGATCGGCTACGTCGGCAAGGGCTCCGAACACCTGATCCAGAGCGTGCTGAAGCCGCGCTTCCCGGCCGATGAAGCGCACGCGCGCTTCGACGACGCGCTCGCGATCTACCAGACCGAATACGCGAAGATCAACGGTCGCCACACGCGTCTCTATCCGGACGTGGCGGCCGGGCTCGACGCGCTGCGCGCGGCCGGCATCCGGCTCGCGTGCGTGACGAACAAGCCGCACCGCTTCGCGGTCGAACTGCTCGAGCAATACGGGCTGGCCGGCTGCTTCGGCATCGTGCTCGGCGGCGACAGCGTCGCGCGCAAGAAGCCCGATCCGCTGCCAATGCTGACGGCCTGCGACGCGCTCGGCGTCGCGCCGGGCACCGCGGTCGCGATCGGCGACTCGGAAAACGACGCGCTGGCCGGCCGCGCGGCCGGGATGGCGACGCTGACGGTGCCGTACGGCTACAACCACGGCAAAGCTATACAAACGATAAATTCGGATGGTATAGTCGATTCGTTGCTGGTCGCGGCTCGCGCAATTTCCGCGCACAACGCCGGCCGGCCAACCCTCTGATTATTTCTTCCATCCGCATGTTTCTGAATAAAAAACGGAGTCTGAGCAGCATCGACCGGGGAGCCTGGCCCTGGCGTCGCTGGTCGCGCTAACCTCTTCGATGAGGTACGCTGAAGCACGTCTTCAGCGCCGTTTTTTATCTCGCTGCGCATCCGCGCGCCGATCGTCGCACTACCTCGAGTTCCACCGCATCCGAACGCTTGCGTTCAGGATCGGCCGCAGGCTCGCGACGTTCACGCCCGGAGCGCCGGCCGGCAACAGGCACTTCTCGATCGACCGCCCTTTCGCCGACGGCCACCCGCGCAGCGTCAAGTGATCCCTGGCGCCCGCGCCGCTCGTCCCGAACAGGACCGGAACATGACCGAACTCGAATTCCAATCGCTCGCGAACGAAGGCTACAACCGCATTCCGCTGATCGCGGAAGCGCTCGCCGATCTCGAAACGCCGCTGTCCCTCTACCTGAAGCTGGCCCAGCCCGAACGCGCGGGCGCCAACTCGTTCCTGCTCGAATCGGTGGTCGGCGGCGAACGTTTCGGCCGCTACTCGTTCATCGGCCTGCCCGCCCGCACGCTCGTGCGCACCCGCAACGGCGTGTCGGAAGTCGTGCGCGACGGCAAGGTCGTCGAGACGCACGACGGCGACCCGTTCCAGTTCATCGAATCGTTCCAGGCGCGCTTCAAGGTCGCGCAGCGCCCGGGCCTGCCGCGTTTCTGCGGCGGCCTCGCCGGCTACTTCGGCTACGACGCGGTGCGCTACATCGAGAAGAAGCTCGCGAACACCGCGCCGCGCGACGATCTCGGGCTGCCCGACATCCAGTTGCTGCTGACCGAGGAAGTCGCGGTGATCGACAACCTCGCCGGCAAGCTCTACCTGATCATCTACGCGGACCCGGGCCAGCCCGAAGCGTACGCGAAGGCAAAACAGCGCCTGCGCGAACTGAAACAGCGCCTGCGCACGACCGTGCAGCCGCCCGTCACGTCGGCGAGCGTGCGCACCGAGACGTTCCGCGAGTTCAAGAAGGACGACTATCTGGCCGCCGTGCGTCAGGCGAAGGAATACATCGCGGCCGGCGAACTGATGCAGATCCAGGTCGGCCAGCGGCTCACGAAGCCGTACCGCGACAATCCGCTGTCGCTGTATCGCGCGCTGCGTTCGCTGAACCCGTCGCCGTACATGTATTACTACAACTTCGGCGATTTCCACGTGGTCGGCGCGTCGCCGGAAATCCTGGTGCGCCAGGAAAAGCGCGGCGACGACCAGATCGTCACGATCCGGCCGCTGGCCGGCACGCGTCCGCGCGGCAATACGCCCGAGCGCGACGCCGAACTCGCGACCGAACTGCTGAACGATCCGAAGGAGATCGCCGAGCACGTGATGCTGATCGATCTCGCGCGCAACGACGTCGGCCGCATCGCGGAGATCGGCTCGGTGCAGGTCACCGACAAGATGGTGATCGAGAAGTACTCGCACGTGCAGCACATCGTCAGCTCGGTCGAGGGCAAGCTGAAGCCCGGCATGACGAACTACGACGTGCTGCGCGCGACGTTCCCGGCCGGCACGCTGTCCGGCGCGCCGAAGGTGCGCGCGATGGAACTGATCGACGAGCTCGAGCCGGTCAAGCGCGGGCTGTACGGTGGTGCGGTCGGCTACCTGTCGTTCTCGGGCGAGATGGATCTCGCGATCGCGATCCGCACGGGTCTGATCCACAACGGCAACCTGTACGTGCAAGCGGCGGCCGGCGTCGTCGCGGATTCGGTGCCCGAATCCGAATGGCAAGAAACCGAGAACAAGGCGCGCGCGGTGCTGCGTGCGGCCGAACAGGTCCAGGACGGCCTCGATAGCGACTTCTGACCGGAGACTGACCATGCTGCTCATGATCGACAACTACGACTCGTTTACCTACAACCTGGTCCAGTACTTCGGCGAACTCGGCGAGGACGTGCGCACCTACCGCAACGACGAAATCACGCTCGACGACATCGCGCGCCTGAATCCCGACACCATCTGCCTGTCGCCGGGCCCGAGCAATCCGCAACATGCGGGCATCACGCTCGACGTGCTGCGCGAATTCGCGGGCAGGAAGCCGATCCTCGGCGTCTGCCTCGGCCACCAGGCGATCGGCGAAGCGTTCGGCGGCCGCGTCGTGCGCGCGAAGACCATCATGCACGGCAAGGTGAGCCGGATCGAAACCGACTGCCGCGGCGTGTTCGCCGACCTGCCGAAGCATTTCGACGTCACGCGCTATCACTCGCTCGCGATCGAACGCGAGTCGCTGCCCGATTGCCTCGAGGTGTCCGCGTGGACCGACGACGGCGAGATCATGGGCGTGCGCCACAAGACACTGCCGGTCGAAGGCGTGCAGTTCCACCCGGAATCGATCCTGTCCGAGCACGGCCATGCGCTGCTCGAGAATTTCCTGAAACAGAGCCGCGCCGCGGCCGCACCGGCCGCCTGACGGGAGACGCACGATGACGATTACCCCGCAGGAAGCGCTGCAGCGCACGATCGAGCACCGCGAGATCTTCCACGACGAAATGCTGCACCTGATGCGGCTGATCATGCGCGGCGACATGTCGCCCGTGATGGCGGCCGCGATCATCACCGGGCTGCGCGTGAAGAAGGAGACGATCGGCGAGATCGCCGCCGCCGCGACCGTGATGCGCGAATTCGCGAACCACGTCGAGGTGCGGGACAACTCGAATTTCGTCGACATCGTCGGCACCGGCGGCGACGGCTCGCACACGTTCAACATCTCGACCGCGTCGATGTTCGTCACGGCGGCCGCGGGCGCGAAGGTCGCGAAACACGGCAACCGCGGCGTGTCGAGCAAGTCCGGCAGCGCCGACGTGCTCGAGGCGCTCGGCGTGCACATCGACCTGCAGTCGGACCAGGTCGCCGCATCGATCGCCGAAACCGGCATGGGCTTCATGTTCGCGCCGAACCATCACCCGGCGATGAAGAACATCGCGGCCGTGCGCCGCGAGCTCGGCGTGCGCACGATCTTCAACATCCTCGGCCCGCTGACCAATCCGGCCGGCGCGCCGAACCAGCTGATGGGCGTGTTCCACCCCGACCTCGTCGGCATCCAGGTGCGCGTGATGCAGCGCCTCGGCGCGCAGCACGTGCTCGTCGTGTACGGCAAGGACGGAATGGACGAGGTGTCGCTCGGCGCCGCGACGCTCGTCGGCGAATTGCGCGACGGCGAGGTGCACGAATACGAGATCCATCCGGAGGACTTCGGCCTGCAGATGGTGTCGAACCGCACACTGAAGGTGGAAAATGCCGACGAATCGCGCACGATGCTGCTCGGCGCGCTGGACAACCAGCCGGGCGTCGCACGCGAGATCGTCACGCTGAACGCCGGCACCGCGCTTTACGCGGCCAATATCGCCGAGTCGATCGCGGACGGCATCCAGCTGGCCCGCGAAGCGATCGCGAGCGGCAAGGCCCGCGCGAAGGTCGACGAGCTCGTGCGCTTCACGCAGCAGTTCAAGCGCTGACCCCCTTACGAATCAAGCAGGAATCCCTATGAGCGACATTCTCGACCGAATCATCGCCGTCAAGCGCGAAGAAGTGGCGGTGGCCATGCGCAGCACGCCGCTCGAGGCGCTGAAGCTGGAAGCCTCCGCGCGCGACCTGCGCGACTTCGTCGGCGCGCTGCGGGCGAAACACGCGGCCGGCAACGCCGCCGTGATCGCCGAAATCAAGAAGGCAAGCCCGTCGAAAGGCGTGCTGCGCGAGCATTTCGTGCCGGCCGACATCGCGCGCTCGTATGCGGCGCACGGCGCCGCGTGCCTGTCGGTGCTGACCGACGAGCAGTTCTTCCAGGGCGGCGTCCGCTACCTCGAGGAAGCGCGCGCGGCCTGCACGCTGCCGGTGCTGCGCAAGGACTTCATCGTCGACGCGTACCAGATCGTCGAAGCCCGCGCGATGGGCGCCGACGCGATCCTGCTGATCGCCGCCGCGCTCGACACGCCGCTGATGCAGGATCTCGAAGCGTACGCGCACTCGCTCGGCCTCGCGGTGCTGGTCGAAGTGCACGACCGCAACGAGATGGAACAGGCGCTGACGCTCAAGACGCCGCTGCTCGGCATCAACAACCGCAACCTGCGCACGTTCGAGACGTCGATCCAGACCACGCTCGACATGCTCGACATGATTCCGGCGGATCGCATCGTCGTGACCGAATCGGGCATCCTGTCGCGCGCCGACGTCGACACCATGCGCGCGGCGAACGTGAACACGTTCCTCGTCGGCGAGGCGTTCATGCGCGCCGACCAGCCGGGCGAGGAACTCGCGCGGATGTTCTTCTGATGGCGATCGAAAAGGAAATCAAGCTCGCGCTGCCGGCCGGCCAGGCTGACGCCGCGCGCCGCTTCTTCGAGACGCTGACCGGCGAACCCGGCCACGCGATCACGCTCGCGAACGTCTATTACGACACGCCCGATCTCGCGCTGGCGCGCTCGAAGAGCGCGGTGCGCGTGCGCCGCACGCCGGACGGCTGGCTGCAGACGTTCAAGACGGTCGGCAGCGCGGAAGGCGGCCTGCACCGCCGCCACGAATGGGAGCTGCCGGTCGCGGGCGACGCGCTCGAGATCGACGCGCTCGTCGCGGCCTGCGACGTGCCGGAAGCCGCCGCCGCACTGAACGACGCGGCCGGCGCACTGTACGCGCTGTTCCGCACGGATTTTTCGCGTACGCTGTGGCGCATCGCAATCGGCGGCGCGACCGTCGAGGCCGCGGTGGACCTCGGCGAGATCGTCGTCCAGGCGGAACACGAAACGCGCCGCGAACCGATCAGCGAAATCGAACTCGAACTGCTCGACGGCCCGGAAACGGCGCTCGCGACGCTCGCCGCCGAACTGCAGCAGGCGCTGCCGGGCCTCGTTCCCGAAAACATCAGCAAGGCGCAGCGCGGCTACCGGCTGCGCGCGCAATAAACACGCATCACGCATGGCAACCCGCAAGACTTCCCGCGCGCCGCAACAGGCGTCGCTGTTCGACGATCCCATGCCGGAACCGGCACCGGACGATATTCCGTCCGCGGCTTCCGAGCCGCCCGCGGCTCGGCGAAAATCCGCGAAGCAGGCGGCCGCACCGGCGCCCGCGCCGGCCCCGACCGCCTCGGCACCGCAACCCGTTGCCGCCGACGTGCCGCATCTCGCCGCGCAATTCGACGCGCTGCCGGCCGTCTGGCGCGACGTGCTGAAACCGTTCACCGACAGCGACGCGTACGCGCCGCTGTGCCGCTTCGTCGACGAGGAGCGCGCGGCCGGCAAGACGGTCTACCCGACCGACGTGTTCCGCGCACTGCGCCTGACGAGCCCGGACGACGTGAAGGTCGTGATCCTCGGCCAGGACCCGTATCACGGCGACGACCGCGGCACGCCGCAGGCGCATGGCCTCGCGTTCTCGGTGCCGCCGGCCGTGCGCACGCCGCCGTCGCTGCGCAACATCTTCAAGGAAATCGCCGCGAATTTCGGTCACGACACGCCGCGTCACGGCTGCCTCGATACGTGGGCGCGCCAGGGCGTGCTGCTGCTCAACACCGTGCTGACGGTCGAGCGCGGCGCGGCCGCGAGCCATGCGAAGCGCGGCTGGGAGCAATGCACGGACACGCTGATCCGCGAGCTCGCCGGCCGCCATCGCGGGCTCGTGTTCATGCTGTGGGGCGCGCACGCGCAGGCGAAGCGCGCACTGTTCGACGCGAACGCGCATTGCGTGCTCGAGGCGCCGCATCCGTCGCCGCTGTCCGCGCACCGCGGCTTCCTCGGCTGCCGCCATTTCGCGCTCGCGAACGACTATCTGATCGATGCGGGCCGCGAACCGATCGACTGGCGCCTGCCGGACGTAGCCGAAACGCTCGCGTGACGGCCTGGGGCCCGTTCATCCTGATAACGGGCTTGCGCTGGCCCAAGGGTTCGCCGGGCGCATACGAAAATGCCGCGTCCCTTTCGGGGCGCGGCATTTTTTATCGGGCGATGCAGCGAGTGCACCGCACCCGCATCGACCTGACGCGTTACGCGGCGGCGATCGCTTCGCGTGCGCTGGCCAGCGCGGCGCTCTGCGCATCCGGGCCGAGGTTCAGGCCTTCGGCGTAGATGAAGCTCACGTCGGTCATGCCGACGAAGCCGAGGAACGTCCGCAGGTACGGCGTCTGGCTGTCGTTCGGCGTACCGGCATACTTGCCGCCGCGCGCCGTCACCACGTGAACCTTCTTGCCCTTGATCAGGCCTTCCGGACCGTTCTCGGTGTAGCGGAACGTGACGCCTGCGCGGGCGATCCAGTCGAAGTACGTCTTCAGTTGCGACGAGATGCCGAAGTTGTACATCGGTGCGCCGATCACGATGATGTCGGCAGCCTGCAGCTCGGCGATCAGCGCATCGCTCTTCGCAACGATCGCATTCTGTTCCGCGGTGCGCTTGTCGGCCGGCGTGAAGAACGCGCCGAGCACCGATTCGTCGAGGTGCGGCAGCGCATCGGCCAGCAGGTCGCGAACCACGACGTTCGCGCCGGGGTTCGATTGTTGCAGCTTTGCCGTCAGTTCGTTGGCCAGCAGCGTGGATTGCGCACCTTGCGAACGCGCGGCGGAATTGATTTGCAGAATGGTCGTCATGTCAGGCTCCGGTAGGGTTGCGCTTCGGTAGCGCGAGTGACGCCATTGTGCGGGGCCGCATGGCCGCGAAAAAGCGGGTTCAGGGCGACGGATTGTTGCAGCAGCGGGACAATACCCGATCGCGCCCCGATACCCGCTCGCGTAGGGTTACCCGTTCAGCCACGCTTCGCGGGCCTTCGTGGCCGCAGCCGGCTTCGCGGCCGCCGTCAGCCGGTAGCGGGTGACTTCCGGACCGTCGAGCTTCAGTTTCGCGGTGCGCAGCTCGTCGCGGCGGAACGCGTGGATCTCCACCTTGTCGCCCGGCCGATAGCGGGCCAGCAGCGCATCCAGGTTCGTGCCCGTTACGCGCAGCCCGTCCACCGCGATCAGCGTGTCGCCGGCCGACAACCCCGCGCGATGCGCGGCGCCGCCTTCGTAGACGGCCGCCAACGTGCAGTCCGCGCCGCCGCGCAAGCGCGCGCCGATCGTCGGCTTCTCGGCCGCGCCGAGCGCGACGTCGGGGGCCAGCGTCACGCCGAACGGCGCGAGCAGTTCGCCGAGCGGCAGGTCGCGCGTGCCGTGCACGGCGTCGGCGAACAGGCGGCCGAGCGCGACGCCCGTCGCCTCTTCGATCAGCGTCTCGACTTCGTTTTCCTCCACGCCCGCCTGCTTGCCGCGATAGAAGTCGCGGCCGTAGCGTTGCCACAGCAGGCGCATCACGTCGTCGAGCGACTTCCGGTTACGCGTCTGCGCGCGGATCGCGAGATCGAACGCGAGCGCCACGAGCGAGCCCTTCGTGTAATAGCTGACGATCGCATTGGTCGCGTTCTCGTCCTGACGGTAGTACTTGATCCACGCGTCGAACGAGCTTTCCGCGACGCTCTGCTTGAGCCGGCCCGTGCCGCGCAGCACGCCGCCGATCGTGCGGCCGAGCGCCGCGAAATATTCGTCCTGCGACATCAGCCCGCTGCGGACCAGCATCAGGTCGTCGTAATACGACGTGAAGCCTTCGAACAGCCACAGCAGCGACGTGTAGTTCTCGCGCGCGAGGTCGTACGGCACGAACGCCGCCGGCTTGATGCGCTTCACGTTCCACGTGTGGAAATACTCGTGGCTGCAGAGGCCGAGATACGTGCGATAGCCTTCCGTCGTTTCCGGCCGCCCCTTCACCGGCAGATCGGTCCGGTTACAGATCAGCGCGGTCGACGCGCGATGCTCGAGGCCGCCGTAGCCGTCGCTGACCGCGAGCGTCATGAACACGTAGCGGTCCATCGGCGCCTTCTTCGACTTCGGCTCGAACAGCGCGATCTGCGCTTCGCACACGCGTTTCAGGTCGCTACGCAGCCGCTCCAGGTCGAGCTGCGTCACGCGCCCCGCGATCACGATGTCGTGCGGCACGCCGTGCGCGTCGAACGTCGCGAGCGCGAATTCGCCGATCGTCACCGGATGGTCGGACAGCTCGTCGTAGTTCGCCGCGCGATACGCGCCGAAACCGTAGCGCTTCGTCCCGCTCGCCTCGGGCAGCGCGGTGCCGACCCGCCACGTGCGAAACGCCGCGCCGGCCGGTTTCGCGATGTCGACTTCGCACGGCGCGTGCTCTCGACCGGCGACGCTCAGGAACACGGCCGTCGCGTTGAAGAAGCCGCCCGACTCGTCGAGATACGCGGAGCGCACCGACAGGTCCCACGCATAGACGTCGTAGCGCAGCGTCAGCGCGCCGGTCACGGGCGCGGCCTGCCACGTGTGCTTGTCGGTCTTCGCGATGCGTACCTTGCGGCCCGCGTCGTTGAACGCGCGCAGCGTCACGATGTTGCGCGCGAACTCGCGCACGAGGTAGCTGCCCGGAATCCATACCGGCAGCGAGAAACGCTGGCCTTCGGGATCGGGATCGGCAACCGTCACCGTCACTTCGAACAAGTGCGCGGCAAGATCTTTCGGGACAATCGAATAGCGGATCGGCTGAGTCATCGTGGCAATCGGTCGGGGCGGGCGAAAACGAAGAGAGGCGCCGGCAGATCATACGGGCGCCCCTCGCTGGCCGGGTCGTGCGCCCGGCGTGCGGTCGGTTACTTGCTCGAGGCGAGCGCCTGGTTGAGCTGGTCGGCCGATACCGCGCCCGGCAGGCGGCGGCCGTCCGGCAGGAAGATCGTCGGCGTGCCGGTGACGTTCATCCCGCGCCCGAGCGCGAGGTTCTTGTCGAGCGCGGTGGTGTCGCAGGTACCGGCGCCGGACGGCGCGCGGTGGTCGAGCATCCAGCTTTCCCACGTTTTCGCGCGGTCGGTCGCACACCAGATCGCCTTCGACTTCACGGTCGAATCCGGCGACAGCACCGGGTACAGGAACGTGTAGACGGTCACGTTGTCGACCGACTGCAGCGTCGTCTCGAGCTTCTTGCAGTACGGGCAGTTCGGATCGGAGAACACCGCGATCTTGCGGGCGCCGTTGCCCTTGACGACCTTGATCGCATTCGCGAACGGCAGGCTCGCGAAGTCGATCTTGTTGATTTCGGACAGGCGGGCGTCGGTCAGGTTCTTGTGCGTCCTGGCGTCGACGAGATCGCCGAGCAGCACGTAGTCGCCGGCCGCGTCGCTATAGATGATCTGCGAGCCGAGGTTCACTTCGTAAAGGCCTGCCACCGGCGATTTCGACACGCTCTTGATCGGCGCGTCGTTGCCGAGACGGGCTTGCAGCGTGGCCTTCAGCTTGTCGGTGGTCTGGTCGGCCTGCGCGGTGCAGCCAAGCGTCGCCATCGTGACGGCCAGCGCCAGCGACGCGATGCGGATCGTTTTTTTCATTGAAATCTTCCTTCAGCTCAATCGGAGTGCACGGCACAGTGTACGCCGTAACGGAACCGTCTCCGACCGGCGCGGCGGCGGAAGGTTCGTTCAGCCGAGCGCGGCCGACACGAGCCAGCGCTTCACGAGCGGCTGCGCGCCGACGAACGCCATGCCCGCATTGCGCACGGCCTTCGCGAGCGAGCCCGGCACCGCGAACAGCCGCTGCAGGCCGTCGGTCGCGACCATCAGCGCGCGGATGTCCTCGCGGCGCGAACGCTCGTAGCGGCGCAGCAGCACCGTATCGCCGAGATTGCGGAAGCTTTCCTTGCCCGCGATCGCGTCGACGAGCGCCGCGACGTCGCGCAACCCGAGGTTCATCCCCTGCCCCGCGAGCGGGTGGATCAGGTGCGCGGCATCACCGACCAGCGCGACGCGCGGCGCGATCAGCTTGTCGACCGTCTGCAGCGCCAGCGGGAAGCCGGCGGCCGGCGTCACGCATTCGAGCGTGCCGACCTGGCCGTGCGACACGCGCTCGACCTCGGCCGCGAGCTGCGCCGGATCGAGTGCGAGCAGTGCGTCCGCGTGCGCGGTGTGCGCGGACCACACGAGCGACACGTGGCCGTCCGGCAGCGGCAGCAGTGCGACGATCTCGCCTTCCCGGAACCACTGGTAGGCCGTCTCGCGGTGCGGCAGCGACGCCTTGAAGTTCGCGACGACGCCCGTCTGCCGGTAGTCGCGCCGCTCTACCCTGGCCCCCATTTGGGAACGCACCCACGAATGCGCGCCGTCCGCGCCGACGACGAGATCCGCTTCGAGCACCTGCCCCGACGACAGCGTGAGCACGGCCGCGTCGTCGCGCACGTCGAAGCCCTGCGCGCGTGCGTCGAACCACGTGAGGTTCGGCTGGAACCGCAGCGCGGCGTCGAGCGATGCCTCGACCAGCGACGATTCGGCGATCCATGCGAGCTGCGGCACGGACGCCTGATAGGCGGAGAAATGCAGTTCGGCATGCGCATCGCCATACACGCGCATGTCGTACACCGGCGCGAGCCGGCCGTGGTCGAGCGCCTGCCAGACCCGCAGCCGCTCGAGCAACGCCTGCGAACTGGACGACAGCGCGTAGACACGCGTATCGAACGCGAGATCCGCGGGGCGCGGCGTGGCCGGCTGGGCGAGCAAGGCTGTCTTGTAGCCGGACTGGGTCAGCGCGAGCGCGGCCGTCTTGCCGACGAGCCCGCCGCCGACCACGGCGACGTCGAAGGTGTGGTGGGCAGTCATGGCGGGCATTATAGCCGCGGGGCCAAACCCTTACGCGGCCGGACTTTGCGGGAAATCAGCAGAACCGCGGGCCGGTGCGCCGACGCGGCGGCCCGCCGCATCGGCCGTTCGGCGCCCAGCCCGGAATCCGGGGCGCCGGCACGGTACAATAGCGTTTTTGACCGTCGGCCCGCCGCGCTCCACGCGCCGGCCGCCCTTTTTTCCCGCGCCGCCGTGCCCTGTCCGGCCGCGCCGCCTCACCCGTCCGAAGGATTCCATGAGTCTCAAATGCGGCATCGTCGGCTTGCCCAACGTCGGCAAGTCCACCCTGTTCAATGCGCTGACCAAGGCCGGCATCGCCGCCGAGAACTATCCGTTCTGCACGATCGAGCCGAACGTCGGCATCGTCGAAGTGCCGGATACGCGCCTGAAGGCGCTCTCCGAGATCGTCAAGCCGGAGCGCGTCGTGCCGGCCGTCGTCGAATTCGTCGACATCGCGGGCCTCGTCGCGGGCGCGAGCAAGGGTGAAGGCCTCGGCAACCAGTTCCTCGCGAACATCCGCGAAACCGACGCGATCACGCACGTCGTGCGCTGCTTCGAGGACGAGAACGTCATTCACGTCGCCGGCAAGGTCAGCCCGATCGACGACATCGAAGTGATCAACACCGAACTGGCGCTCGCCGACCTCGGCACCATCGAGAAGGCGCTCACGCGCTACTCGAAGGCGGCGAAGTCGGGCAACGACAAGGAAGCGGCGAAGCTCGTCGCCGTGCTCGAGAAGGTGCGCGCGCAGCTCGACCAGGGCAAGGCCGTGCGCGGCCTCGCGCTGTCGGACGACGAGCAGGCGCTGATCAAGCCGTTCTGCCTGATCACCGCGAAGCCGGCGATGTACGTCGCCAACGTGAAGGACGACGGTTTCGAGAACAACCCGCACCTCGAGGCGGTGCGCAAGTACGCGGAAAGCGAAAACGCGCCGGTGGTCGCCGTGTGCGCGGCGATCGAGGCGGAGATCGCCGATCTCGACGACGCGGACAAGGAAGCCTTCCTCGCCGACATGGGCATGGAAGAGCCGGGCCTCGACCGCGTGATCCGCGCGGGCTTCAAGCTGCTCGGCCTGCAGACCTACTTCACCGCGGGCGTGAAGGAAGTTCGCGCGTGGACGATCCACATCGGCGATACCGCGCCGCAGGCGGCCGGCGTGATCCACACCGACTTCGAGCGCGGCTTCATCCGTGCGCAGACGATCGCGTTCGACGACTTCGTCGCGTACAAGGGCGAGCAAGGCGCGAAGGAAGCCGGCAAGATGCGCGCGGAAGGGAAGGAATATGTCGTGCACGATGGCGACGTGATGAACTTCCTGTTCAACGTCTGAGCGTTGCTGTCGCATCGAGCGTAAAAAAGCCCGCTGAATGCGGGCTTTTTCTTTTCGATGGCGGAAGATCGACTCATTCCCGACCGACGACCTTCAGCGTCCCGGACATATGCAGGAACTGTCCGTCCTTCATCGCGATGTTCATATCCACCGCGCCGCGTTCGAAATCCTCGACGTGCACGACGTTCGAACCGGTGGACGGCTCATGCCAGTACACCATGTACACCTGCGGACGGACCTCGCGCGCCGTGTACTGCACCGTATCCGTCACGCCCTTGAATTGGCCGGCCGTGCCGACGAACGACATCGTCTTGTCGTCCTTGAAGTTCAGGTCGAACGCGGTAGCGCCGAACTGCACGCGCACCGTCTTGCCCGCCGCGGGGAACGGCGCCGGCGCGGGCCACTGCATCTCGCCCTTCGCAACCTTCGCGCTCAGCTCGAGCGACGACTTTTCGCCGAGATCCGGGTAGCGCGCCTCCATCGCCGCGATCAGCGTCGTCGAATCCTTCGCGCGCACCGATTCCTGGTCGAACGCCTTGACGTAATTCCGCGTGAACGCGACGCCCGTGGTGAACGGCTGGCTGCCGTCGCGGTTCGGCAGGAAGTGGCCGGGCACGACGCGCGCCGGCTTCAGCGCATCGATCCGGTCGAGCGTCGCCAGCCAGTTCGCGTGCGACAGCGGCGTCTGCGTGTCGGCCATCCAGACATGAACGTTCGCGGCGACCGGGATGCCACCGACCACGGTCCGCGCGGAAGGAATCCATACGAACGTGCGATCGGGCGTCGGGCCGTCGAGCCCGACGATGCGCAGCGGCTCGCCATCGACGCGCAGCGTATTGCCGTCGAGCGGCTGCGGCACGATCACCGAAGTCGGCGCATTGTCCTTCAGGATCGGGCCCCAGTAGGCAAGCTTGCCGTCCTTGCTGGCCTCGATCGCGGCGACGGTCTGCGGCGTCGCGACGATCTTCGCATCCGGGAACGCCGCGTGAATCGTTTCCAGCCCGAAATAATAGTCGGGATCGCTGTGGCTCACGTAGACGGCCTTGAGCGTCTTGCCGCTCGCCTTGATCCGGCTCACCAGCGCCTGAGCGTCGTTGCGCTGGAACTGGGCGTCGATCAGGATCGCCTCCGTTTTGCCCGAAACGATTTCGGACGAAACCGGGAAGACGGCATGCGCGCCCGGATTGTAGACATCGACGGTCAACGGGGCGGCGATGCTCGCGGATGCGGCGCCGAGTAGTGCAGTCGCCGCGAATGCGGAAGAAAACAGATGACGGATCGACATGGTCGGACTCTTGATGGGTTGTGAGTGCCCGTAGAATAAATGAAACCATTTCGGTAACAAATAGCCCATTTATCGATGGCCTATTTCCCAACAGGAACGAATCGATCGCGACGCGGCCGTCTGAGCGGACGCCGGCCGGGCCGTTACACGGTAATCCTTGATGAATAAAAAAAGCCCGGCCGGCACACGCCGGTCGGGCCACGATACTTCCGGGCGGCATCACTCAGGTGCTATCGCATCCGGCCGCTCGCGCGCTCACGTCGCCGACACCCGCCGCCCCGCGTTCACCTGCGCATCGCGCCCGCGCTTGTTCAGCCACGACGCGAGCAGCACGATCGACGCCAGCACGGCCGTCGCGCCGACTTCCATCCTGTGCTCCTCGCTGACGAACATCACGGTCAGCGTGCCGCAGATGAACAGGATCACGGCCCACGTGAGCCACGGGAACAGCCACATCCGCAGCGTCAGGTCGGCGCCGCCCGCTTCGAGCGTCTTGCGCATCCGCAACTGCGAGATCGCGATCACGAGATACACGAGCAGCGCGATCGCGCCCGACGTCGCGAGCAGGAAGCCGAACACCTGTTCCGGCATCAGGTAGTTCGCGATCACGGTCAGGAAACCGAACGCGGTCGACGCCAGCACGGCCGCGCGCGGCGTGCCGGTCGAATCGGTGCGATGCAGGAAGGCCGGCGCGTCCTGGCGCCGGGACAGCGAGAACAGCATCCGCGACGCCGTGTACAACGCCGAATTCAGGCAGCTCGCGACCGACACGAGCACGATCACGTCGATGATCGCCTTCGCGTTCGGCACGCCGATCAGCTCCATCGCGCGCTGGTACGAGCCGTGCTTCGGCAGCAGCGGGTCGTTCCACGGCACGATGGCCGCGACGACGAGGATCGAGCCGAGATAGAACAGCGTGATACGCCAGATCACGGAGTTCGTCGCGCGCACGATCTGGCGTTGCGGGTTGTCCGATTCGGCGGCCGCGATCGTCACGATCTCGGTGCCGAGGAACGAGAACATCGTCGTCAGCATCGCCGCGAGCACCGCGCTCGCGCCGTGCGGCATGAAGCCGTCGTGCACGAACAGGTTCGACACGCCCGACACGGCCGGCGCGGGGATGATGCCGACGATCGCCGCGCCGCCGATGCACAGGAACACGACGATCGCGACGACCTTGATCAGCGCGAACCAGAATTCGAATTCGCCGTAGTTCTTGACGGAGAAGAGGTTGGTGACGGTGAGCAGCAGCGTGATGCCGAGCGCGAAGATCCACGTCGCGATGCCCGGGAACCACGCATTGAGGATAGTCGCGGCGGCGGTCGCCTCGATCGGGATCACGAGCACCCAGAACCACCAGTACAGCCAGCCGATCGTGAAGCCGGCCCAGTGGCCGATCGCGCGATCGGCATAGGTCGAGAACGACCCGCTGTCCGGATGCGCGACGGCCATTTCGCCGAGCATGCGCATCACCAGCACGACCAGCACGCCCGCGATCGCATACGCGAGTATCGATGCCGGCCCGGCCTCCGCGATCGCGTGGCCGGAGCCGACGAACAAGCCCGCGCCGATGACGCCGGCAATCGACATCATCGTCACGTGACGCTGCTTCAGGCCAGTGCCGAGGCCTGTGTTGCTTCCACTCATCTGTCTCTCTCCAAAAAACGGTTCCGGTACGACCGGTGTCGCGTGAAGGCGGCGCGGGGGAGTTGTCGTTGTCGAATCCGGCTGCGGCCCCGCGTGCGATCGCACGCGGGCACAAGGCCGGACCGGGCCGTTCCGGTCGGGTCGTCCGCGCAGTCTGCGAAGCTGCGGGTGCGATGCGGCGCGCCGGGCGCCGGCGCATCGCGTACGCCCGTTCCGTCGGCTGTCGTCAGCCGCCTTCGAAGCGAAGGAGTGTAAGCATCAAACGGTTCGTCACTAAGAACCAATTGAAGAATTTCGATGGAACCACTCGTTGCATCGATACGAACCGATGCAACGCTTGATCCGGTTCGGCGGCGGCCCGTGCGCCGCGCGCGCCGCTCAGTTCGCGTCGCGGACGGTTTCGTCCCGCCACTTCGCCGGCACGCGTGCGTGCCATTCTCGCAGAAGCAGGTTTTTCACGGCGTCGGGATACGCGGCCGACAGGCGCACCAGCACGATCGGCCAGCCGACATAGTGATCGGTCACGTAATACACGTCGGGCGCCGATTCGATCAGCCATGCGCGCTCGTCGGGGCCGACGCCCTTCACGACGAGCGTGTCGCCGTCCTCGCGCAGCCGCGCGAGCACTTTTCCCTTCACCTTCAGCGCGGGCGTGCCGTACGACGTGCCTTCCTCGACGCCGCGCCACGCCAATGCGATCTGCCGGACTTCGTCGAATGTCACGATGCCTCCCCGACCATGCGTCGACGGTTGACGGTCCGGCCACCTTACCGGAAACCGCGCGACGCGCCCAGCGGACGGCGTTATCCGCCGGCCGCGCGCGCAGCGGCCGGCGCACGCCCGGTGGTCGCGACGATCGCGAACGCGATCGCATTCGCGGCGGCGCTCGCGAGGATCGGCACGAGATAGCCGCCGCCGGCATCGTAGACGAAGCCGGCGGCGGCCGGCCCGATCAGCGTGCCGAACGCGACGCTCGTGTACAGAATGCCGATGATCGCGCTCACGTTGCGGCCGCCGAAATAGTCCATCACGACCGCCGGCAGCACGGCGACCCAGCCGCCGTAGAACACGCCGAACACGAGCGCGAACGCAGCGAGCGTCGCGACGGTGCCGGCGCCCGCCCACCCGATCAGCGCGACGGCCATGCCGGCGAACATCGCGAGCAGCGACGCGCGGCGGCCGAAGCGGTCGGCAAGGCCGCCGAGGAAGAAGCGGCCGGCCGTGCTGCCCACGCCGATCGCGCCGAGCAGCAGCACGGCCGTCGACGGTGCGACGCCGTGATCGAGCGCATATGGCACGAGGTGAACGAACGGGACGAACACACCGAACGAGCAGACGAGGCAGGCTGCATAGAGACTCGCGAACGGCCGCGACGTGACGGCTTCGCGCACCGTCGCGCCGGCATGCACGTTCGCGCCGGTCGATGCAGCGGCGGCATTCCGGCTGCCGTCGCCGACGACATCGCCGTCCGGCAGCCATCCGCGCCTGCGCGGATCGTTCTCGATCAGCAGCGACATGCCGGCTCCCAGCACGAGCGCGATCGCGGCCAGCGTGAAATACGCACCGCGCCAGCCGACCTGCGCGATCAGCGCGGACGCGAGCGGCGGCATCGCCAGCGTGCCGACGCCGATCCCCGCGACCGCGAGCCCCGATGCGAACCCGCGCCGGCGCACGAACCAGCGCTGCACCGCGCCGACGGCCGGCACGTACGCGCAACCGACGCCGAGCCCGACACCGAGCCCGTACGCGACATAGACCTGCAGCAGCGTATGCGCGGCGCCGGCGGCCGCGAGCCCCGCGCCGGTCAGCAGCATCCCGGCGACGGCGAGCCGCCGCGAGCCGAAACGATCGGCGAGCGGCCCGCTGACGATGCCGAAGCCGAAGTACAGGAAGCCGGCGAGCGAGAACACGAGCGAGATCTGGCCGCGCGACGCGGCGAAATCCCGCTGCAGCGACTCGACGAACGCGCTGAACGTATACGCGCTGCCGAACCCGACGAACGTGACGGCGAACGCGGCCGCCACCACGTACCAGCCGTAGAAAAGGCGCGATGTGCCCGGGCGGTTCATGACGATGCTCCTTTCGGGTTCCACCGGCTGCCGGGCGGCATCCGGATTGCCCCGTGGATATAGTTGAACTATGTTGATCGCATCGGCCGCCGACAGGCAGCCGCGCAACAGGCGATCCGATGTGTCGACGTTACTCGCGCGTACGCGTCGCCTCAAACCATATTTCGTCGGCCTTTCGCTTTAGAAAAACTGAATGAATCGTTCCCGCCTGCCGCCACTCAACGCGTTGCGCGCCTTCGAAGCCGCCGCCCGCCACCTGTCGGTGAAGTCGGCGGCCGAGGAGCTGTCGGTCACGCCCGGCGCGGTGAGCCAGATGATCCGCACGCTCGAGACCCACCTCGGCGTGCAACTGTTCGAGCGCGTGAACCGCGGCATCCTGCTGACGGCCGCCGGCCGCGACTACCTGCCGCCGGTGCGCAACGCGTTCCGGCAGATCGCCGACGCGTCGCAGCGCGTGTCGGGCGCCGCCGACAGCGGCGTGCTGACGGTGAGCGTCACGCCGTTCTTCGCGTCCGCGTGGCTCGTCCCGCGCCTCGCGCAGTTCCGCCAAGCCAGCCCCGACGTCGACCTGCAGGTCGTCACGAGCCATGCGCTCGCGGATTTCTCGCGCGACGGCGTCGACGTCGCGATCCGCCACGGTCTCGGGCGCTACGTCGGGCTGTGCAGCGAACGGCTGCTGACGGTCGAAATCGTCGCGCTCGCGTCGCCCGACCTCGTCGCGCGGCTCGGCATGCCGGCGACGCCGGCCGAGCTCGTCGGCTGGCCGCAACTGCACGACGCCGAACGCAAGGGCTGGCACATCTGGTTCGGCGCGCAGCGGATCGACGATTTCGGCCCGCCGCGCGGCCCTGCGTTCGACGACTCGGGCCTGCTGCTGCAGGCGATCGTCGCCGGCCAGGGCGCCGGGCTGCTGCCGGCCGCGATGGTGCGCGGCGAGCTGGCGAGCGGCCGGCTCGTGCAGCTTGCCGACGCCGCGTGGCTCGACGATTTCGCGTACTACCTCGTCTATCCGCCGCATCACGCGGAACGGCCGAAGGTTGCCGCGTTCCGGCGGTGGATTCTCGACGCCGCGCGGGCCGACGGCGCGGCGTCGATGTCCGGCGCGGCGTAGCGTCGCGCGGGTACACGGCGCGGATCCGCTAACATGCGGCGCGGGCCACCGGCCCGGCATCGACGACAACGACGACAACGACAACAACGAACATAACGAGAGAGACCATGCGTACCCTGCTCCATCGCGCGACCCATGCCGCGGCCCTGTCCGCGACCCTGTCCGCCGCGCTCTTCGTCGCGGGCGCCGCGTTGCCCGCTTCCGCGCACGCGTATCGCGCGCCGCCCGGCTACGGCAACGAAGCCGATCTCGACCGTCACGACACGTATCGCAACCGCGACGGCGAAACCGTGCATGCGCCCGCGCATTCGAAATCGGGCCGCGTGCCGGACGGCGCGAGCGCGCGTTGCCGCGACGGCACGTATAGCTTCAGCCGGCACCGGCGCGGCACCTGCTCGGGGCACGGGGGCGTCGCCGCATGGCTGTGAGCGCGGGTCGGCCGAATGGCCTGCACCGCGCCAGCGGCAGCCGGCGGCGCAGTACAATACGCGCTCGCACCGCCGCGCCCCGCGCGGCACGCTCCGTACCGAATCTCCCGACGCCGCCCCGCCCGCGCGCTGCGCGGTCGTCTCAACCACTTCTGACTTTCACACCGAAATGGCCCAATACGTTTTCACGATGAACCGGGTCGGCAAGATCGTGCCGCCCAAGCGCCAGATCCTGAAGGACATCTCGCTGTCGTTCTTTCCCGGCGCGAAGATCGGCGTGCTCGGCCTGAACGGCTCGGGCAAGTCGACGCTGATCCGCATCATGGCGGGCATCGACAAGGACATCGAAGGCGAAGCGACGCCGATGCCGAACCTGAACATCGGCTACCTGCCGCAGGAGCCGCAACTCGATCCGACGAAGACCGTGCGCGAAGCCGTCGAGGAAGGCCTCGGCGACCTGTTCCAGGCGAACAAGAAGCTGGAAGAAATCTACGCGGCGTATGCCGAGCCGGACGCCGACTTCGACGCGCTCGCGGCCGAGCAGGCGAAATACGAGGCGATCCTCGCGTCGAGCGACGGCGGCAGCCCCGAGCAGCAGCTCGAAGTGGCCGCCGACGCGCTGCGCCTGCCGGCATGGGACGCGAAGATCGAGCACCTGTCGGGCGGCGAAAAGCGCCGCGTCGCACTGTGCAAGCTGCTGCTCGAAAAACCCGACATGCTGCTGCTCGACGAGCCGACCAACCACCTCGACGCCGAATCGGTCGACTGGCTCGAGCAGTTCCTGGTGCGCTTCCCGGGCACCGTCGTCGCCGTCACGCACGATCGATACTTCCTCGACAACGCGGCCGAGTGGATTCTCGAACTCGACCGCGGCCACGGCATTCCGTGGAAGGGCAACTACAGCAGCTGGCTCGACCAGAAGGAAGAGCGCCTGAAGCAGGAAGAAGCGTCGGAATCCGCGCGCCAGAAGGCGATCAAGAAGGAACTGGAGTGGGTGCGCCAGAATCCGAAGGGCCGCCAGGCGAAGTCGAAGGCGCGTATCGCGCGCTTCGAGGAGCTGAGCAGCCAGGAATACCAGAAGCGCAACGAAACGCAGGAAATCTTCATTCCGGCCGGCGAGCGCCTCGGCAACGAAGTGATCGAGTTCAAGAACGTCAGCAAGTCGTTCGGCGACCGCCTGCTGATCGACAACCTGAGCTTCAAGATCCCGGCCGGCGCGATCGTCGGCATCATCGGCCCGAACGGCGCCGGCAAGTCGACGCTGTTCAAGATGCTGACCGGCAAGGAACAGCCGGATTCGGGCGAAGTCGTGATGGGCCCGACGGTGAAGCTCGCGTACGTCGACCAGAGCCGCGACGCGCTCGACGGTTCGAAGACCGTGTTCGAGGAAATCTCGGGCGGCGCCGACGTGCTGACGGTCGGCAAGTACGAAACGCCGTCGCGCGCGTACATCGGCCGCTTCAACTTCAAGGGCGGCGACCAACAGAAGATCGTCGGCAACCTGTCCGGCGGCGAACGCGGCCGCCTGCACCTCGCGAAGACGCTGATCTCGGGCGGCAACGTGCTGCTGCTGGACGAACCGTCGAACGACCTCGACGTCGAGACGCTGCGTGCGCTGGAAGACGCGCTGCTCGAATTCGCGGGCTCGGTGATGGTGATCTCGCACGATCGCTGGTTCCTCGACCGAATCGCGACGCACATCCTCGCGTTCGAAGGCGATTCGCAGGTCACGTTCTTCGACGGCAACTACCAGGAGTACGAAGCCGACAAGCGTGCGCGCCTCGGCGAGGAAGCCGCGAAGCCGAAGCGCCTGCGCTACAAGCCGATCAGCCGCTGACCGGCACGGCCCGGGCATCCGGCGCCGCGATCGCACGGCGCCGGATGCCGAAAGCGGCCGTTTCCGGAACGGCCCAACGAAAAAGCGAGCCCTTGGCTCGCTTTTTTTCGCCCGACGTCCGCCCCGCCGCTTAAGCGAGCGCGCCCAGCTCGCGCAGCCGCGCCTCGGTCGCCGCCGCGCTCGTATGATGAATGCCGTGCCAGCCGAGCGCCGTCGCAGCCGCGGCGTTCTTCGCGTTGTCGTCGATGAACACGAGCTCGTGCGGCGCGATGCCGGGCAGGTGCGGATCGATCCGCGCATGCATCTCGCGGTAGATCGCCGGATCGGGTTTCACGAGCTTCACGCGGCCCGACACGACGATGTCCTTGAACCGGCGCAACACCGGGAAGTTGTCCCATGCATACGGAAACGTCTGCGCGGACCAGTTCGTCAGCCCGAACAGCGGCATCCCCTGCGCGTCCAGCCGGTCGACGAGGGCCGCGCCCTCTTCGAGCACGCCGCCGATCATCTCGTGCCAGCGCGCGTAGAACGCGCGGATCAGCGCTTCGTGCTCCGGAAACTTCGCGACGAGTTCGGCCGTACCTTCCTCGATCGTCTGCCCACCGTCCTGACGGACCACCCAGTCCATCGCGCACACGTGCGTGAGGAACCAGCGGCGCTCGGCGGCGTCGGGAATCAGTTCGCGGTAAAGGTACTCGGGGCTCCAGTCGATCAGCACGCCGCCGAAATCGAACACCACGGCCTTGATCGTCATGCGAACTCCGTGGCGAGCACGTCTGCGAGCGGACGCGGCGTCACCGCGTTACCCGACAGCGAATTGTTGTTCCAGACGAAGTGATGATGCGCGACGATCTGCGCCGCCGACAGGTGGGCGCGCTCGTTCGTCGTATGCAGATCGGACACGACGGTGGTCCGGTAGCCGAGCAGCGCGGCACGGCGCGCGGCCGAATCGACGCAGAACTCGGTCGCATAGCCGCAGATCAGCACCGAGCGGATGCCGTGGCGATCGAGCTGCGCCGCGAGCGGCGTGTCGTGGAACGCGTCGCTCGCCTGCTTGCGCACGCGCCAGTCGTCGCGGCCGACGACCAGCCCCGCATGCAGTTCCCAGCCCGGCGTGCCGGGCACGATGTCGTCGTCCGCATCGCCGTCGTGCTGCACGAAGCACACCGGCGCGTTCGCCGCGCGCGCTGCCGCCGTCAACCGGTTGATGCCCGACACCACGTCGTCGAGCCGGTATGCGGGCTGCGCCCGCTCCACCAGCCCGCGCTGCATGTCGATCACGATCACCGCAGTGTCCGCCATGACTTGCCCTCGCTGTGATTGTTCCGCCGTCGTGCGGCCGCTATCCGGCCGCCCTCCGGCCATTACCGCGCGTTGCGTCAGATCGGCTGCGTGCGCGCATCGAGCCACGCCTTCGCGTCGCCGCTCAGGTGCCGGCCGACGCGCTCGCGCACCGTCGCGTGATACGTGTTCAGCCACGCGCGCTCTTCATCGTGCAGCATCTCGATCAGCACGCAGCGCGTGTCGATCGGGCACAGCGTCAACGTCTCGAACGCGAGGAAATCGCCGAATTCCGTCTGCCCGGCCGCACGGTTCACGACCAGGTTCTCGATCCGGACGCCCCACTGGCCCGGACGGTACACGCCCGGCTCGATCGACGTGATCATGCCCTCTTCCATCGCCGTGTACGGCTCGGCCGGCGCGTAGTGCGAGATGACCTGCGGACCTTCGTGCACGTTCAGGAAGTACCCGACGCCATGCCCGGTGCCGTGGCCGTAGTCGAGCCCGGCCGCCCACATCGGCGCACGCGCGATCGCGTCGAGCATCGGCGAGCGGATGCCGCGCGGGAAGCGGGCGCGCGACAGCGCCATCATCGATTTCAGCACGATCGTGAAATCGCGCCGCTGCAGGTCGCTGACGGTGCCGACCGGCACGACGCGCGTGATGTCGGTCGTGCCCGTCATGTACTGGCCGCCCGAATCGATCAGCAGCAGCCCGTCGCCGGCGATCGTCGCGTGCGACTCGCGCGTCGCGTGGTAGTGCGGCATCGCGCCGTTCGCGTTGAAGCCGGCGATCGTCGCGAAGCTCGCCGACACGTAGCCGGGGCGGCGGGCGCGCGCGGCCGTGAGCTGTTCCTCGATCGTCAGCTCGGTGATCGTCTCGCGATTGACGGCCTGTTCGAACCACGCGAAGAACTCCGCGAGCGCGGCGCCGTCATGCTCCATCGTCACGCGTACGTGCTCGATCTCGGCGGACGTCTTGCGCGACTTCGCGAACGTCGACGGATTCACGGCCTCGACGAGCTTCACGCTGGCCGGCACGGCCTCGAGCGTGCCGAACGTCACGCGGCGCGGGTCGATCAGCAGCGTCGCGCCGTCGGGCAGCGCCGCAAGCGACGCACGCGCGGCGTCGTAGGCGCGGACGTCGACGCCGTCCTGCGCGAGCGACGCGGCCAGCGCCGGCGGCACCTTGCCGTCGGCGACGAACAGCGTCGCGCGATCGGTGCCGATCATTGCGTGCGCAACGAACACCGGATTGAAGTTGACGTCGGCGCCGCGCAGGTTGAACAGCCACGCGAGATCGTCGAGCGTCGACACGAAGTGCCATTGCGCGCCCTGCGCGTGCATCGCGCGGCGCACGTCGGCGAGCTTGCTCGCGCGCGTCGTGTCGGCCAGCGGCGCGACGTGCTCGAATACCGCGTGGCCGGGCAGCCCCGGCCGCTCGGGCCAGATCGCGTCGAGCAGGTCGACGTCGGTACGCAGCGCGATGCCGCGCGCACTCAGCGCGGCCGTCAACCCGCGCGCGGCCGCGACGCCGAGCACGGCGCCGTCGACCCCGACCGTCGCGCCGGCCGCCACGTTCCGCGCGAGCCAGTCGACGTGCGGTGCGCTCTGCTGCCCGCCCGTCATCTTCATCAACTGCACGCCCGTGCCCGCCAGTTCGGCATCGGCCTGCACCCAGTAGCGGCTGTCGACCCACAGCCCCGCGAAATCCGCGGTCACGACCAGCGTGCCGACCGAGCCCGTGAAGCCGGACAGCCAGCGGCGCGCCTGCCAGCGCTCGGGCAGGTATTCGGACAAGTGGGGGTCGGCGGACGGCACGAGATAGGCGGCCAGATTCTCGCGGGCCATGGCGTCGCGCAGCAGCGCGAGACGGGCCGGCACCGGCGAGACTTCGGGGAGACGGGCATTCATGATTTCACCTGAGAGCATTCAGCGACGGGCCGACAGCGCGACCGTCACGGCTACGGCGAGGAACGCGACGCCGGTGCAGACCGGCCATTCGAGCGTCTCGCCATCGTAAAACAGTCCCGAGAGATTGCCGACCATGCGGGCGGCGGCCGCGCCCACGATGCCGACGAGCACCGCGATCCACCACGCCGGCCGGCCCGTGCGCCGCAGCGGATGCAGCCAGCGGCCGAACAGCCCGACGGCCGCTCCCAGGACAAGGATTCCAAACCAGTTCATTCAACGCCTTCTATAAATTCAGATTCGTCCCATAGGCGTGAACGCTGCCAGCGGCTAGCATCGATTCATCCATCGAACCCGAGACCAGCCGGGCGCCGCGAACATTCGAGTGTAGGGGCCGACTCGACGTTATGGCAAGCGCACACCGGCTGCCGTATTGAAGAAATCCTCATGCGAATCGCTCTGATCGATCCGGAATCGCGCCATACCGCACTCCTGAACCGCCTGCTCTTCGCGGGCGGTCACGTGTGCCATGCGTTTTCGTCCAGCACCGCATTCTTCCAGTGGCTCGCTGCCGACAACACCTGCGACATGCTGGTCACCGGCCACTGGGCCGGCGACCAGCCGGCGCAGGAAGTCATCCCGCGCGCGCAGGCGGTCCTGCCCGGGTTGCCGGCCATCGCGGTGATGCAGTCGGCGCGCGAAAGCGAAATCGTGTCGTGCCTGCACGCCGGCGCCGACGATTGCCTCGTGCGCCCGGTGAGCGGGCCCGAACTGCTCGCGCGCGTCAATGCACTGAGCCGGCGCGCCGGCGTACGGCGGGCGCCCACCCGCTCGCGCGAAATGTATGGCGAATACGCGTTCGACGCCACGCATTGCCTCGTGCGTTTCGGCGACGCAATCGTTTCACTCACGCCGAAAGAGTTCCGTTTCGCACAATTGCTGTTCACGAACCTGTCGCGGCCCGTGTCGCGCGCGCACATCCTGGAAACGGTATGGGCGCGCCGCCGCGACATGAAGTCGCGCACGCTCGACACGCACGCGTCCCGGCTGCGCAGCAAATTGCAGTTGCTTCCGGAGCGCGGCTACCAGCTGTTGCCGCTCTACGGCTTCGGCTATCGGCTCGACCGCGTACCGATCGAGCCCCCAAATTCGCGGCCGCGCCACGCCGATGCCCGGTATGCGGCGAGTGAGGAAATCGCCGAAACGCTATAATATGGGGCTAAACGATAGCCCTCGATATGCAACTCCTCACGATCGGAATCAATCACCACACTGCGCCTGTCGCCCTGCGCGAACGCGTGGCGTTTCCGCTCGAGCAGATCAAGCCGGCTCTCGTTACGTTCAAGAACGTGTTTCTCGGCCCGCAGGCGCCCAATACGCCCGAAGCGGCGATCCTCTCCACCTGCAACCGCACCGAACTGTATTGCGCGACCGACGATCGCGCGGCCCGCGAAGGCGCGATCCGCTGGTTGTCGGAGTATCACCGGATTCCGGTCGACGAGCTCGCGCCGCACGTCTATGCGCTGCCGCAGTCCGAAGCGGTCCGGCACGCGTTCCGCGTCGCCTCCGGCCTCGATTCGATGGTGCTCGGCGAAACCCAGATTCTGGGCCAGATGAAGGATGCCGTTCGCACCGCGACGGAAGCCGGCGCGCTCGGCACCTATCTGAATCAGTTGTTCCAGCGCACGTTCGCGGTCGCGAAGGAAGTGCGCGGCACGACCGAAATCGGCACGCAGTCGGTGTCGATGGCCGCCGCCGCGGTTCGCCTCGCGCAGCGGATCTTCGAAAAGGTGTCGGATCAGCGCGTGCTGTTCATCGGCGCCGGCGAGATGATCGAGCTGTGCGCGACGCACTTCGCCGCGCAAGGCCCGCGCGAGCTCGTCGTCGCGAACCGTACGGCCGAACGCGGCCAGCGGCTCGCCGAACGCTTCAACGGCCGCGCGATGCCGCTGGCCGATCTGCCCACCCGCATGCACGAATTCGACATCATCGTGTCGTGCACCGCATCGACGCTGCCGATCATCGGCCTCGGTGCGGTCGAGCGCGCGGTGAAGGCGCGCCGCCACCGTCCGATCTTCATGGTCGACCTCGCGGTGCCGCGCGACATCGAGCCCGAAGTCGGCAAGCTGAAGGACGTGTTCCTCTACACCGTCGACGATCTCGGCGCGATCGTGCGCGAAGGCAACGCATCGCGTCAGGCCGCGGTCGCCCAGGCCGAGGCGATCATCGAGACGCGCGTGCAGAATTTCATGCAATGGCTCGACACGCGCAGCGTCGTGCCGGTGATCCGTCACATGCATACGCAGGCCGACGCGCTGCGCCGGGCCGAAGTCGAGAAGGCGCAGAAGCTGCTCGCGCGCGGCGACGATCCGGCGGCCGTGCTCGAAGCGCTGTCGCAAGCGCTGACCAACAAGCTGATCCACGGCCCGACGAGCGCGCTCAACCGCGTCAACGGCGCCGATCGCGATTCGCTGATCGACCTGATGCGCGGCTTCTACCAGCACGCTCCCCGCTCGAACGACCCGTCCGGCCACTAGCGCCGCTCGCCCTGCCGCCGGCCGGTCGTGGTTCTGCCGCCGGTCTATCCTTTCCGAATACCCCTTTGCCCGGGAGCGCCGCTCCACACCATGAAGACGAGCATGCAACGCAAGCTCGACCAGCTTTCCACACGGCTGGCCGAACTGAACGATCTGCTGAGCCGCGAAAACGTCACGGCCGACCTCGACCAGTACCGCAAGCTGACACGCGAACATGCGGAACTCGGCCCGGTCGTCGAGCAGTACGCGTTATGGCGCCAGTCGCGCAGCGACGAGACGGCCGCGCAGGAACTGCTCGCCGATCCGTCGATGCGCGATTTCGCGGAAGACGAAATCCGCCGCGCGCGCGAGGACATGGCGCGCCTCGAGACCGAGCTGCAGAAGATGCTGCTGCCGAAGGACCCGAACGACGACCGCAACATCTTCCTCGAAATCCGTGCGGGCACGGGCGGCGACGAATCGGCGCTGTTCGCGGGCGATCTACTGCGCATGTACCTGCGCTTCGCGGAACGCCAGCGCTGGCAGGTCGAAATGATGTCGGAAAGCGCGTCGGATCTCGGCGGCTACAAGGAAGTGATCGTGCGGATCGCGGGCCAGGGCGCGTATTCGCGCCTGAAGTTCGAATCGGGCGGCCATCGCGTGCAGCGCGTGCCGGCCACCGAGACGCAAGGGCGCATCCATACGTCCGCGTGCACGGTCGCCGTGATGCCGGAAGCCGACGAGATCGGCGAGGTCGAGATCAATCCGGCCGACCTGCGCATCGACACGTTCCGCGCGTCCGGCGCCGGCGGCCAGCACATCAACAAGACCGATTCAGCGGTGCGCGTCACGCACCTGCCGACCGGGATCGTCGTCGAATGCCAGGACGACCGCTCGCAGCACAAGAACAAGGATCGCGCGCTGAAGGTGCTCGCCGCGCGCATCAAGGACAAGCAGTATCACGAGCAGCATGCGAAGGAAGCGGCGACGCGCAAGAGCCTGATCGGCTCCGGCGACCGTTCGGAGCGGATCCGCACGTACAATTTCCCGCAGGGCCGGATGACCGACCACCGGATCAACCTGACGCTGTACCGGCTCGAGGCGATCATGGACGGCGATCTCGACGAACTGATCGGCGCGCTCGTCACCGAGCACCAGGCCGAGCTGCTCGCATCGCTCGGCGACGCCGACTGAGGCCGCGATGTCCGACACCACCGCCGACGCGCTGCTGCGCGCCTCGCCGCTCGACCCCGTCGATGCACGCGTGCTGCTCGCGCACGCGCTCGGCTGGACCCGCACGCAACTGATCACGCGCGGCGACGCGCCGCTCGACGCCGCCGCGGTCGAACGCTACCGCGCGCTCGAAGCGCGGCGCATCGCCGGCGAGCCCGTCGCGCAACTGGTGGGGATGCGCGAGTTCTTCGGCCGCCCGTTCGAGGTGACGCCCGACGTGCTGATCCCGCGCCCCGAAACCGAGCTGCTCGTCGAAGCCGCGCTCGATGCGATCGACGGGCTGCCGCACGCCACCGTGCTCGATCTCGGCACCGGCAGCGGCGCGATCGCCGTGTCGATCGCGGCCGAGCGTCCCGATGCGCGCGTGTGGGCGCTCGACCGGTCGCCGGACGCGCTCGCGGTCGCGCAACGCAATGCCGACAAACTGCTCGGCACGCCGCGCCCCGGCGGCCCGCTGCACTGGCTGCAGAGCGACTGGTACGCGGCGCTCGATCCCGCGCTCGCGTTCGATACGATCGTCAGCAACCCGCCGTACATCGCGCAGCACGATCCGCACCTCGGACAAGGCGACCTGCGTTTCGAGCCGCGCGGCGCGCTCACCGACGATGCCGACGGTCTCAGCGCGATCCGCACGATCGTCGCGGGCGCCGGCGCCTATCTGAAACCGGGCGGCACGCTGTGGATCGAGCACGGCTACGACCAGGCCGAAGCCGTCCGCGCGATACTGGCGTCGCACGGCTTCGTCGCGGTCGAATCGCGCGCCGATCTCGCCGCCATCGAACGCACGACCGGCGGCCGCCTGCCGGGCTGACGCCCGGCCCGCCCGGTTGAAATCCGCTATCATTTCGATCTAACGCCCCGCAAACGCAAGGTCAGTCATGGACACCCAACAACGTATCAAGCAAATCGTCGACGAAAACCAGGTCGTGCTCTTCATGAAGGGCAACGCGCAATTCCCGATGTGCGGCTTCTCGGGCCGCGCCGTGCAGGTGCTGAAGGCCTGCGGCGTCGACCAGTTCAAGACGGTCAACGTGCTCGAGGACGACGAAATCCGCCAGGGCATCAAGGCATTCTCGAACTGGCCGACCATTCCGCAACTCTACGTGAAGGGCGAATTCATCGGCGGCTCGGACATCATGATGGAGATGTACCAGTCGGGCGAACTGCAGCAACTGTTCGCCGCCGCTTGATACGCGGCACCCGTCCCCCTTTCGATGGCATCTCCCAGCGCGCCGCCACGCCGGCTGATCGTCGCGATCACCGGCGCCACCGGCGCGATTTACGGTGTGCGGCTGCTCGACCTGCTGCGCGCCGCCGGCGGCGTCGAAACGCACCTGCTGATTTCGAACGCCGGCTGGCTCAACATCCAGCATGAACTGAAGCTGCCGAAGGCCGATGTCGAAAGCCGTGCGGACGTCGTGCATTCGGTGCGCGACGTCGGCGCGACGATCGCGTCGGGTTCGTTCGCGACCGACGGCATGGTGATCGCACCCTGCTCGATGAAGACGCTCGCGAGTGTCGCGCACGGGCTGTCCGACAACCTGATCACACGCGCGGCCGACGTCACGCTGAAGGAACGCCGCCGTCTCGTGTTGATGGTGCGCGAAACGCCGTTCAACCTCGCGCATCTGCGCAACATGACCGCCGTCACCGAAATGGGCGGCATCGTCTTTCCGCCGTTGCCGGCGTTTTATGCGATGCCGAAGACGATCGAGGAACTCGTCGACCAGACCGTCACGCGCGTCCTCGACCTCTTCGCGCTCAGCGCGCCGCTCACGACGCCGTGGGCGGGCATCCGGCACGCGCAGTAACCACGCCGCTTTTGCGCGCATCTCCATCGATCTTCGCGGCAATTCCGTCGATTTCCCGCTTTCGGTGCGAATCCGCATCGATTGATCGGCGCCGCCGCGATTATCAACGAACAAGCGTCAATCAAATTCCCGTTCGCCGATTTATCAATGCACGGTGCGCACCTATAGTCACAGGCAAATCCTTCTGCAGGTCACCATCATGAACCGCTTGCCTTCGCTGTACCTGTCCCACGGCGCCCCGACGCTGCCGATCGACCCGGCGCTGCCGTCCGGCGCGTTCACGCACCTCGGCGCCGAACTGCCGCGCCCGCGCGCGGTGCTGATGCTGTCCGCGCACTGGGGCACGCAACGGCCGGTCGCGAGCGTCGCCGCGCATCCGGACACGATTCACGACTTCTACGGTTTCCCGCAGGCGCTGTACGACATCCGCTATCCGGCGCCGGGCGCACCCGACGTCGCCGAGCGCGCGGCCGCGCTGCTGAACGCGGCCGGCATCGCGACCGCGACGACCGAACACGGCCTCGATCACGGCGCGTGGGTGCCGATGCTGCTGATGTTTCCGGAAGCCGACGTGCCGGTCGCGCAACTGTCGATCCAGCCGCGCGCGGACGCCGCGCATCACTTCGCGCTCGGCCGTGCGCTGCGGCCGCTGCGCGACGACGGCGTGATGGTGATCGGCTCGGGCCAGATCACGCACAACCTGCGCGCCGCCGATTTCGGCGCGGCGCCCGAGGACGCGGATCCGCGCGTCGCGGAATTCACGGACTGGTTCGAGGCGAAGCTTGCCGCGCGCGACGTCGACGCGCTGCTCGACTACCGTCGGCAGGCGCCGCACGCGGCGCTGATGCATCCGACCGACGAGCATCTGCTGCCGGTCTTCGCGGCGCTCGGCGCGGCGGACGACGACTACCGGCTCGGCATCCAGTCGCTCGGCACCTACCAGCGCGTGCTCGCGATGACGAACTACGTGTTCGCGAGCGCCGGCGCCTGAGCCGCGGCGCAGCGGCCGAGCCAGCAAAAAGCCCGCCCGGGCATCGCTCGGGCGGGCTTCTTTTTATCGCTGCATCCTGCCGCCGCCGAATCCGGCGACAGGTGGGCCGTCAGACACCGACCCCTTCGAGGATCTCGTCGTGCGACTCGCGCTCGTCGAGATACTGGGTCCGGTAACCGGTATTCACGCCCCAGAAGTAGAACACCAGCGAGATCGCCGCGACGACCACCATGTCCCAGCCGTACGGCAGCAGGTCGTGACCGCCGAATTCCTTGCTGCCGATCAGCGACAGCACGGCCATCGTCGGCAGGTACGCGACCAGCCACCATGCCGCCTTCAGATCGGCGCCCCAGCCGGTCCAGCCCGCCTTCGCCTGGAAGTAGAAATACACCGGCAGCGCGACGATCATCAGCAGGATGATTTCGCCCGTCAGCGGCCACTTTGCCCAGTACAGGATCAGCGACGCGCACACGAACGCGAACGGTGCGATCAACTTCATCAGCGGAATCGACAGCGGACGCTCGATGTCGGTCGCAGAACGGCGCAGCGCCATCAGGCTGATCGGGCCGGTCAGGTACGAGATCACCGTCGCGACCGAGATCACCGCCGCGAGCGAGCTCCAGCCGCGGAAGAAGAACAGGAAAACGAACGACACGAGCAGGTTGAACCACATCGCCTGGCGCGGCACGCCGTAGATCGGGTGCACGTTGCCGAACATCTTCGGCATCGTGTTGTTGCGCTCCATCGCGTAGATCATGCGGGTGGTCGTCGCCATGTAGGTCGTACCGGTGCCGCTCGGGCTGATGAACGCGTCGACGTACAGCAGGATCGCGAGCCAGTTCAGGTTCAGCGCGATCGCGAGTTCCGCGAACGGCGACGAGAAGTTGAAGTGCGCCCACCCCTTCGCGACGTCGGCCGGGTTCACCGAACCGATATACGCCATTTGCAGCAGCACGTAGATCACGAGCGCGAGCAGGATCGACGTGATCACCGCGAACGGCACGCTGCGCGCCGGATTGCGCGCTTCGCCCGCCAGATTCACCGGGCTCTGGAAGCCGTTGAACGCGAACACGATGCCGCTCGTCGCGACCGCGGTCAGCACGGCCGACCAGCCGTACGGCGCGAAGCTCGCACTCGACGCGGTGCCGAGGTTCTCCGCGTGGAAGCTCGTCAGCATCAGGCCGAGGATCGTCAGGCCGGGGATCAGGAACTTGAAGATCGTGATCGCGGTGTTCGCCCGCGCGAAGGCCTTGACGCCCCAGTAGTTCAGCATGAAGTAGACGACGACCAGCACGGCCGACAGCAGCAGGCCGAGTGTCTGCAATTCGCCGTTCACGAACAGTGCATGCGCCCACGGATACGGCCACGTGCTCATGTACTGGATCGACGCTTCGGCCTCGATCGGGATCACGGAGACGATCGCGATCCAGTTGGCCCATGCGCTGATGAAGCCCACCAGCGAACCGTGCGAGTAGCGCGCGTAGCGCACCATGCCGCCCGACTCGGGGAACATCGCGCCCAGTTCCGCATACGTCAGCGCAATCGCGAGAATCACGACGGCGCCGATGATCCATGCGCAGATCGCCGCCGGACCGGCGATCTTCGCGGCCTTCCAGGCACCGAACAGCCAGCCCGAGCCGATAATCGAACCCAGTCCCGTCAGCATCAATGCAAACGGGCCGATGTTCCGTTGAATAGAACTCTTCACATCCTCTCCTGTGTCTCAAAAAGCATGGTCGGCCGGCGGTCCGGGATCGGCTCGGACCGCACCGCGCACGCATTCTTGGGGGGAGGGTCACCCGATCGGGGCAACCCGTCCACGCGGCGCGTAGTTTAACGGTTGCACCTCGAACGTGGCGCCAAAATCGATCGGCCCCTACAAAAAATTCGCATCGCTTGCAAGCTTTGTAAACCTGATCTCCGCAATAACCCTGAGAGCATGGGAATACGGTTGACCGTCAGACCGATTAGCCGTATAAAGAACTTCGCAGGATTTCAAGTGGCGAGTGAATTGGTTCTTTCGTAGTTCGCCCATCAACGGTACTCCGGTTGGTCCTATTACCCCTTCCTTGATTTTCCGCACACCATGGGCTTCGGCCCCGTTTTATTTTTTTAGGAACAAGTAACATGGCAACCGGTACCGTCAAGTGGTTCAATGACGCAAAGGGCTTCGGCTTCATCACCCCGGAAGGCGGCGGCGACGATCTGTTCGCGCACTTCTCGGAAATCCGCGTCGAAGGCTTCAAGACGCTGCAAGAAAACCAGAAGGTTGAATTCGAAGTGAAGACGGGCCCGAAGGGTCTGCAAGCTGCGAACATCCGTCCGGTCTAAGCTGGCGCGATCATTCGTGTAAAAAAAAGCCCCGCTTCGGCGGGGCTTTTTGTTTTTGGGCGCCGGTCATCCTGCATGGCGACCGGTAACCGCCCTCCACTCAGCCGAACAGTCGCTGCGCGTGAATACCGAGACCCGTCGCGACACTCGCGAGGCGATCGCCGAACACCGGCTGCGCATCCGGGAACGCGTCGGCGAGCGCGCCCGACAGGAATGCGAGCCCCGTCGAACCGCCGGTGAAATACAGCGCGCCGACATCGCGCGGCGCAACGCCCGCAAGCCGCACCGTCTCGCGCGCGGCATCGACGATGCGCGCGGTATCGTCCCGGCTCGCGTCGACGAGGCGATCCGCGTCGAACGCGATCAGCAGGTCTTCTTCCACGTCGTTCAGGTCGATCATCGTCTCCCCGCCCGCCGCGACGCCGATCTTCGCTTCTTCCGCGCGCGCCATCAGCGCATGCCCGAGCCGCTGCTCGACCACGCTCGTGAGCCGGTCGTACTGCCGCGGATCCTGGTACAGGTGCTTCATCAGCTTCAGCTCGCCGATCCGCTTCGGCGTGTAGACGGTATTGATCAGGTGCCAGGTCGCGAGATCGAAGTAGATCTTGTTCGGCAGTTCGCGCCCTTCCGGATCGAGCGAACGGTAGCCGAAGGCGGGCAGGATCGCCGCCAGCTCGACACGCCGGTCGTAGTCGGTGCCCGCGACGTGCACGCCGTGGTGCGCGAGCACGTCGTCCTTGCGCTCGAGCCGCGCCATCCGCTGCGGGCCGACGCGCACCAGCGAGAAGTCGGACGTGCCGCCGCCGATGTCGGCGACGAGCACCAGACGCTCGGCGGGCTGGCGCGATTCGTAGTCGAACGCGGCGGCGATCGGTTCGTACTGGAAGTGCACGTCCGCGAAGCCGACCGATTGCGCGGCCGCCTCGAGCTGAGCCTGGGCGAGGCGGTCGGCGCGCGGATCGTCGTCGACGAAGAACACCGGCCGGCCGAGCACCGCACGGCCGATCGGCGCGCCCGCGCGCGCTTCGGCCTTGCGCTTCAGGTGCGTCAGGAAACGCGCGATGATTTCGGTGTACGCGATCGCACTGCCGTCGCCCAGATCGGTCGTCGTTTCCGCGAGCGGCGAGCCGAGAATGCTCTTCATCGAGCGCATCAGCCGGCCGTCGAAACCGTCGATATAGGAGGCCAGCGCCGCCCGGCCGTACTCGACCGTCTCTTCGTCGTTGTTGAAGAAGATTGCGGTGGGCAGCGTCAGATGGTCGCCCTCGACGGGCGCGAGGCGCATGCCGTCGCCGTCGGGCAGCGCCACGGCGGAATTGGACGTGCCGAAATCGATCGCGCAGTAAGTCATGGGAAGTTGCCGCAGCAGGCCGGCGCGAAAACGGAAAGGACGGGCTTTTTAACATGAAGCCCGCGCGATCACAACCGGGCCGGCCACCGGGGCCGCGCAACGGGCACCGGCGGCGGCCGACGCGCGGCGTGGCGCGCCGGGAACATGCGCGGGCAGGATGCGCGACGCCGCCTGCCCGTCTGCAGGATCAGGCCGCCGTGTCGAAGCTCTTCTTCCACGCGCCCGCGTAGACCACTTCGCCGATCGCATGGCGCGTGCGCGGCGCCTTCTCGCGATCGCGCAGCACGGGATCGAGCTTGTCGACGTTGCCGTAGTGGCCGAGCGAGATGATCGACACGATCGCGACGTCCGCCGGAATCGCGAACGCGTCGCGGAACGCCTTCGCGTCGAACCCGCTCATCTGGTGCGCGGCGAGGCCGAGCGCGTGCGCCTGGAGCACCAGCGACATCGCGGCGGCGCCCGCGTCGTACAGCGCGGTCGGCGCCGGCTCGCCCTTCGGCGTCAACGTGTGCGCGGTGACCGCGATCAACACCGGCGCCGGTGCATTCCAGCCCTGGTTGAACGGCACCAGCGTCGCAAACGCACGCTTGAACGCGTCTTCGTCCTGGGTGCGATCGAATACGATGAAACGCCACGGTTGCGCGTTGTACGCGGACGGCGCCCAGCGCGCCGCTTCGAGCACCGCGTGGAGATCGCCGGCGCTGACGGGTTCATCCGAATACGCGCGCGGGCTCCAGCGGCCCGCGATCAGATCGTGAATCGAAACAGTGGTGGGAGCAGGTTTGACGGACATGCGGTTCCTCGCTGACATCGATGAAGGGGCGCGAACGCCCGGCGAACCGCAAGCATACCTGCTTGAGCGACAGCGCGCCCGATCCCGCCGCGCTATGCAAATCTCCGTGCGTGCAATGGCCGGCCGCAGCAGGTGCGGCCGGCCGGGCCGCCGCGATCAGGCTGCCTGCGCGGCCGCGCGCGACGGACCGCGGTTGATCCGCAGCACGATCAGCGCGCCGACGATGCACAACGCGCCCGAGATCATCGACGCGATCGTGTAGGTGCCGAGGCTCGCGCGCAACAGCCCCGCGCCGAGCGCCGCGAATGCCGCGCCGAGCTGGTGGCCGGCGACGATCCAGCCGAACACGACGGGCGCCGCGGCCTTGCCGAACACGTCGGTCGCGAGCCGTACGGTGGGCGGCACGGTCGCGATCCAGTCGAGCCCGTAGAACATCGCGAACAGCGGCAGCCCGAAGAAATCGATCCCGAACGCATGCGGCAAGTAGATCAGCGACAGCCCGCGCAGCCCGTAGTACCAGAACAGCAGCACGCGGTTGTCGTAACGGTCGGACAGCCACCCCGACAGCGTCGTGCCGAACAGGTCGAACACGCCCATCGCCGCGAGCAGCGACGCGCCCTGCACTTCGGTCATCCCGTAGTCGCTGCACATCGCGATCAGGTGCGTGCCGACATAGCCGTTGGTGCTCGCGCCGCAGATGAAGAAGCTGAAGAACAGCAGCCAGAAGTCGCGCGAGCGGCTCGCCGTCAGCAGCGTGCGGAACGCGACCGCGAGCGGGTTCTCCTTCGTCGCATCGGGCGCGGGCGGCGCATCGGCCGGCTCGCCGTACGGGCGCAACTGCACGTCGGCCGGCCGCTCGGGCAGCAGGAACGCGACGAGCGGAATCACGATCGCGGCCGCCACCGCGACGACCAGCACGACCGGCCGCCAGCCGTGGCGCTGCGCGATCGCCGCGAGCATCGGCAGGAACACGAGCTGGCCGGTGGCCGTGCTCGCGGTCAGGATCCCCATCACGAGGCCGCGCCGCGCATGGAACCAGCGCGTGACGAAGGTCGCGGACAGCGTCAGCGCGACGACGCCGGTCGAGCAACCGACCATCAGCCCCCAGATCAGCACCATCTGCCAACTCTGCGTCATCATCGACGACAGCGCGACGCCCGCGCCCATCGTGACGAGCGCGGTGAGGATCGTCGGGCGTAACCCGAAGCGCTGCATCGCGGCGGCCGCGAACGGGCCCGTCAGGCCGTACAGCGCGATGTTCACCGAAATCGCCAGCGAAATCGCTCCGCGGCTCCAGCCGAGCTCGCGCTCGAGCGGCACCATCAGCACGCTCGGCGTCGCGCGTGTGCCGGCCGCCGCCAGCAGGATCAGGAATACCACCGCCGCCGCGAGCCATCCGTAATGGAAGCGCCCGCCGATTCGTGTCACTGCCCAGTTCATCTTCATGTTCTCCAGTTGGCGGTTCCGGTGTCGTCGCACCGGCTCCGCCCCAACCAGGCCACCTCCGCCGCACGCTGCATCGGCTGACCCGGGCCGATGCGTGGCATTTTTCCCGTCGATCCGGCCGGCATTGTTACCGGTCGGTCACAAGTGTGTTGCGATCGTAGTTACCAGTCGGTAACATGTCAAGCAATTCATCACGAAGTCGAGGGTCATCATGTCGGACATCGAGGCCGCCAAACCGCTCGCGCGGCGCACGCGCCGGCCGATCGACGGCGCCACCGCGCAGGAGCACCTGCTGCGCGCCGCCGAGGAGCTGTTTTACAAGGAAGGCGTGCGCACGGTCGGCGTCGAGGCGGTGGTGGAGCGCGCGGGCGTCAACAAGATGAGCCTGTACCGCCAGTTTTCGTCGAAGGACGAGTTGATCCTCGCGTATCTGGAGCGGATGGACGCGTGCTTCTTCGAGCGGTTCGACACGAGCGTCGCGAAGCATCCGGGGCAGCCGAAGGCGCAGTTGATCCAGTACTTCGTCGATCTCGCCGAGCGGGCGACGCAAAAGGACTATCGCGGCTGCCCGTTCGTCAACGTCGCCGCCGAGTTCCCGGATGCGTCGCACCCGGCGCGCGAACGCGTCGCGCAGAACAAGGAACAGCTGATGAAACGGCTCGTCGCGCTTTGCGAAGGCGCCGGCGCGCGACAGCCGAAGGCGCTGGCCGATGCGCTCGCTCTGGTGGTCGAAGGCATCTACGCGGCGAGCCAGACCTACCGGCACGGCGAAACGCCGATCGGCATTGCGCCCGCGCTCGTCACGCAGTTGATCGAAGCCGCCTGCGCGTGACGGTCGGCGCGCGTTCGTCCCCGGCGCGCCCGCTACAATGCGGCCCTCTTCGCCCTTTCGCCCGACTGGCATCACGATGACCGACACCCGCCCCGACTCGCACGACGACATCCTCGCCGCCACGCGGCACTGGCTCGCGCGCGCGGTGATCGGGCTCAACCTGTGCCCGTTCGCGAAAAGCGTCTACGTGAAGGAACAGGTGCGCTACGCGATCAGCGAAGCGACGACGCTGGAAGACGCGCTCGCCGAACTCGAAACCGAGCTGCGCGCGCTGGAAGCGGCGGACCCGCGGCAGGTCGATACGACGCTCGTGATCTACCCGCATGCGTTCGCCGATTTCGTCGACTACAACGATGCGCTGTTCTTTGCCGAGCGGCTCGTGCGGCAATTGCGGCTCGACGGCGTGCTGCAGATCGCGAGCTTCCATCCGCAATACCAGTTCGAAGGCGCCGAACCCGACGACATCGAGAACTACACGAACCGCGCGCCCTATCCGATCCTGCACCTGCTGCGCGAGGACAGCATCGCGCGCGCGGTCGACGCGTTCCCGGACGCGTCCGCGATCTACGAAAAGAATCAGGAAACGCTACGCCGCCTCGGCCACGAAGGCTGGCGCGAATGGATGCGCCGGCCGGGCGACGACGTGTGACGCGGCGTACAACGCCAGGCGGCGCGGGCGCGATGCCCGCGCGGCCGCACGTCAGCCTTCGGCCGGCTCGACGGCGCCGCCGCCCGCCGCGGCGGCTTGCGCGACGAAGAAGCGCTCGTTGAGTTCGGCGAGCCCGAACATCGCGAGGATCTCGGTCAGCCGCTCGCCGGGCTTGCGGCGCGGCAGGTTCTTGTACTGCGCGATGATCAGCTCGTTCTTCATCGAATGCTCCCAGCCGACCAGCTCGGTCACGCTGACCTGGTAGCCGTGCGCTTCGAGCTGCAGGCAGCGCAGCACGTTGGTGATCTGGCTGCCGAATTCGCGCGTATGCAGCGGATGCCGCCACACCTCGGTCAGCGCATTCGCGAGCGACTTGCCCTTGTTCTTGCGCAGCACGCCCGCGACTTCCGCCTGGCAGCACGGCACCAGCACGATGTGCTGCGCGCGCTTCGCGAGCGCGAAGCGGATCGCGTCGTCGGTCGCCGTGTCGCATGCGTGCAGCGCGGTGACGACATCGACGGTTTCGGGCAGTCGCGGCGACGTGATCGAATCGGCGACCGACAGGTTCAGGAACGACATGCCGCCGAAGCCGAGCCGCGCGGCGAGCTCGGTCGAGCGCGTGACGAGCTCCTCGCGCGTCTCGATGCCGTACACGTGCGACGCGAACGCCGGCGTGCCGTGCCCCGGCTGCTGCTTGAAGAACAGGTCGTACAGGATGAAGCCGAGATACGACTTGCCCGCGCCATGATCGACGAGCGTCACGTCGCCTTTGTCGGCCTGCACGCCGGCGAGCAGCGGCTCGATGAACTGGAACAGGTGATACACCTGCTTCAGCTTGCGGCGGCTGTCCTGGTTCAGCTTCCCGTCGCGGGTGAGGATGTGCAGTTCCTTCAGCAGTTCGACGGACTGCTCCGGACGGATTTCGTGGGTCTTGTTCGACATCGTGAAGCGGCGCCGGGCCACGGTCTGTCGACCACGGCCCGGAGGCGGGAATTCGTGAGGAATGGCGGTAGTTTACCGAAAATACGCGCTCAGGCCCGGACGCCGAGCCGCCACAACGACGTGACCTCGGCGCGACGCGCCGCATGCAGCGGATCGTCGGCGTCCGTCGACTTCGGATGCGCGGGGCGGATGTCGTCGCGGCCGAGCACGACGAGGCCGGCTTCGTCGATCCACTGCAGCAAGGTGTCGCGCGGCCGCAGGCCGAGATGCTCGGCGAAATCGGACAGGATCAGCCAACCCTCGCCGCCCGGCTCCAGATGCGCGGCCAGCCCGGCGAGGAAACCGCGCAGCATGCGGCTGTCCGGGTCGTAGACCGCATATTCGATCGGCGCGCTCGGCCGGGCCGGCACCCACGGCGGGTTGCAGACCACGAGCGGCGCGCGGCCGGGCGGAAACAGGTCGGCCTCGACGATGTCGACCCGGGCCGCGTGCCCGAGCCGCGCGACGTTCTCACGCGCACAAGCCAGCGCGCGCGGATCCTGATCGGTCGCGACGATGCGCTCGACGCCGCGCGAGGCGAGCACGGCCGCCAGCACGCCGGTGCCCGTGCCGATATCGAACGCGAGCGACGTCGCCGGCAGCGGCGCACGCGCGACGAGCGTCACGTATTCGCCGCGCACCGGCGAGAACACGCCGTAGTGCGGGTGGATCGGCGCGCCGCCGAGCGCCGGGATCGGCACGCCCTTCTTGCGCCATTCATGCGCGCCGACGAGGCCGAGCAGTTCGCGCAGCGACACGACCGACGGCGCACCGCCGGGGCCGTACGCCTCCTCGCAGGCCGCCCGCACGTCGGGCGCGCGGCGCAGCGGGATCGTGTAATCGGCGTCGAGCGGGATCAGCAGCATGCCGAGCGTGCGGGCGCGCTGCGATTGCGCGAGACGATGCAGGTTGAACGCATCGACGCCGGCCGCGGCTTTCGCCTTCTTCGGCTTGCGTTCGACACGGCGCGCCATCGCCTGCACGAGCTGGCGCGCATTCTGGAAGTCGCCCTGCCAGACGAGCGCGGTGCCCTCGCAGGCGAGACGGTAGGCCGCGTCGGCGGTGAGGCGGTCGTCGGCGGACACCGCGCGCTTCGGCGGTTGCACGCCGGCTTCGGAGCGCCAGCGCACGGCATGATCGACGCCGTCGGCGTCGGTCCAGTGGAAAACGGGGGAATCGGTCACGCGAATTCGGTACGGTTGGCTTCAACGGCGGCGAGAATTCACCGCGCGGACCACACCATACCGCGCTTTGCCCGGCCCGGCAAAACAGACGCCGCGACGGCCGCCCGAAAGCGTTCGTCGCGGCGCGACCGTCGATCAGGCGAGATCGAAGGTTTCCGCAACGGGCGCGTCGCGCTTGACGGCCGCGATGCCGTTCTCGCGTGCCTGCTCGCTGCTGTACGTCTCGCTCGTACCGATGACCTGGTGATTGGCCGCCTTCAGATTGAACATGGGCTCACCGTTGTGGGCGAGCTTCCGTTCGTAGCGCGCGTCGAGCGGCGCGTTTTCCCGTACGGACGCGATCCCGTTCCTCGCGCCGCTTTTCTCCTCGTACCGCTCGCTCGCGAGGATGATCTCGCCGTTCGCCGACTTCAGGTGAAAGTAGTACTGACCGTTCGTGGCTTTCTTGAGCTCGAATTTTGCCGCCATGGATTTCCCCTAAAAGAACGTCCGACCCTCGGACATCGTCAAGTGTAGGGCCCACGCCGACGAAAATCGATATTCCACGGAGATAAGCGTTAAGTATTGTTAAATGGTGAATATTTAGACACATTTGACCGACGTTGCACACCGACGGACGATCTAGCCGCCCCACCCCGGCATGGTCGGCAGACGCAGCGTGCCCACGTCGCTGAAGTGCACCGTGCCCAGCACGCTGCCCGCGAGCCGGCCGCGCAGCGCATACGGCAGTTCGCCGTTCGCGGCCGCGCCGGGCAGGTTCCACGCCTGCCGCGCGGCCGCGAAAGCCGACACCGAAACCGGCACGTCGAGCACGGCCTCGCCGAACCGCGGCACGGTGCCCGCCCGGTCGCTGACGCCGCTCGCGAACGGCGTGCCGTTCAGGTCGAGCGCGACCGAGATGCCGTCGTAGTCGATTGGCGCATCGTTCGGGTTCTGCACGCGCAACTTCAGGCTGAAGCGCATCTCAAGGCCCTGCCCGACCAAGGGGTCGAGCCCGACGACCGACACGCGCACCGGCTCGCGCGTGAGCGCCGCGCAACCACCCAGCAGGAACACGGCGGCGAACAGCAGCAGCACGGCGCGCAACGGCGCGATACGGAACAGGGCTCGCGGCATGGGACGGTCTCCTCGCGGCAATCGGTGAACGGGTTCGTCGCTGCATTGTACCGACCGTGCCGCCCTTCACCGGATTTCGTAGTTTTCGCGATGCCGCAAGATCGTTAATAGATTAAAACTACGAAATTTCCAGCTGAACGGAAAGCGCATTAATGCCTTTCAGCATTCAATGAAGCGCCAGGAATTCAATAGATGCGCTTTCTAATTTTTTCGTTTCCTTTACCCAAAACCATCAAGTATATTTACGCATCCTTGGAGCAAGCCGACAAACCTTGAAGCCGCATGACGGCGCACTTACGGGACGGCGACACGCTGTCCTTCCGTCCTGCGGACTGGCCCGGCCAGCCCCGTAGGTCGTCGGTTCAAAGGGATTGCGCGCCCGCGCCGGGCGTGCGGCCCCGTGTCGTGCGCGCGAAATCAATTCAGTACAACACGCGCCCGGCCATTTTGAACCGGCCAGTTAAACGACATCCGGAAATTCAGAGGGGGCAGTAAACCATGATTACCTTCACGTAGTCGGCCGCCGTCTTTTTCGAATAATCCGTCATTGGCATTTTTTCGCTGTTGATTAAACGGCGAGGGGATTGCTTTTGCCGGCGTTTTCGCAGCACTGAACGATTTTTTCAACAATCGAGGATTCAGTCATGTCGATTCATATTCGCAAGATGCGTTATCTGCCGCTCGTCGCCGCACTCGCGCTCGCCGGGTGCGGCGGCGACGACGGCGGTGCGGGCTCCGCTTCCGCGCTCAGCTCCGCCGGCGCGCCGCACACGGGCTCGTCGCCCGCCGTCACCGCGCCGCCGAGCGCATCCAACGTCGACAAGAGCGTGCAGCCCGTCGAACTGCCCGACACCGTGGTGCCCGTGAACTACCGGCTGTGGTTCCGCCCGAACGAAGCGCTGAACGCGTTCGACGGCCGCGCCGACGTCGAGATCAAGGTGCTGAAGCCGGTCAACAACATCGTGATCGCCGGCCACCGGATCAAGTTCACCAATGGCCGCATCACGCTGCAGCCGGGCAACATCCAGCTGATCGCGACGCCGCAGGACAAGGGCGACTTCTATCAGTTGCGCCCCGCCGCCGGCACGATCGCGCCGGGCAACTATTCGCTGCACATGGAGTGGTCGGGCATCATCAACTTCAAGTCGTACGACGATCCGGTCAACCACACGGGCGGCAGCTGCGGCGACGATCCGTATCCCGGCTGCTCGGCCGCGGAAGGCGTATTCCGCGTCGACCTGAAGGGCACCGACGGCAAGACGAGCGGCGCGATCCTCACGCAGGGCGAAACCAACCTGTCGCGCCAGTGGTTCCCCGGCTGGGACGAGCCGGCGTTCCGGCCGACCTATGAAGTGACGGCCGAAGTGCCGCAAAGCTGGCGCGTCGTGTCGAACGCGGCCGAGAAGCCGTCGACCAACGTCGGCGGCGGCTACAAGCTCGTGCAGTTCGAGAAGACCCCGCCGATGCCGTCGTACCTGCTGTTCTTCGGCGGCGGCATGTTCGACACCTACGAGGACGACTTCACGAGCCCGCTGCCGGGCGGCAAGGGCGGCCTGCACCTGCGCGTGTTCACGCCGCCGGGCATGAGCGAGTGGGCGAAGCCGGCGATGGACCGCACCAAGCAGGCGCTCGACTTCTACTACCGCTACACGGGCATCCCGCTGCCGCTCACGAAGTTCGACACGGTGGCCGCGAACGACGCGTTCAAGGAGCAGAAGGACCTGAACTTCGGCGGGATGGAGAACTGGGGCTCGATCCTCGAATTCGCCGACGACATCCTGCCGCAGCCGGGCCAACCGATGTCGCACTACGGCAACGAAGTGCTGACGCACGAAGTGGCGCACCAGTGGTTCGGCGATCTCGTGACGACCGACTGGTGGGACAACGTGTGGCTCAACGAATCGTTCGCGACGTTCTTCGAGACGAAGACCACGATCCAGTTCTTCCCCAACGAGTTCAGCTGGCTCGACCAGGTGAAGAACAAGTACCGCGTGATCAATCGTGACATCGGCCCGAACGCGTTCCCGGTCGCGCCGAACTTCAACGACTGGGCGTCGAACGACTTCGTGCTGAGCGCCAGCGCGTTCACGTACGACAAGGGCGGCCACGTGCTGAAGACGCTCGAGAACTATCTCGGCGAGCAGACCTTGCGCAAGGGGCTGCAGCAGTACCTGGTCGACTACTCGTTCGGCAACGGCACGCCGAAGCGTCTGTGGGATGCGCTGTCGAAGGAAAGCGGCCAGGCGGTCGGCCCGATCGGCGACAGCTACGTGCGTCAGACCGGCGTGCCGCTGATCTCGCTCGACACGCAGTGCGACCTGACGAAGAACCAGACGGTCGTCACGCTGAAACAGCAGCCGTTCCCGAACAAGAACGCGTATCCGGGCCTGCAGTGGACGGTGCCGATCACGCTCGCGTACGGCCAGGGGCTCGCGAAACGCACGACGCTCGCGCTGAAGGATACGCAGGCACAGACGCGGATCGACGGCTGCACGGGCGTGGTCGCCGATCCGAGCGGTCTCGACTACTACGTCGTGAACTACAGCGACGCGGCCTGGAGCGGGCTGCTCACGCAGGTCAACGGCTCGACCGATCCGGTGCTGCTGGCGAACCTGAAGAGCGAAGCCGCGCTGCTCGTCGCGAACAACCTCGCGCCGGCCTCGCGCTCGACGTCGATCGGCTCGGTCGCTTCGCCGGCCGCGATGAAGCTGCGCCAGACGCCGACCTTCGGCGGCATCGAACCGGTGACGAAGGAACGCCCGGCACGGCAATACCAGGGCATCTTCCGGCCGCGCAAGGTAGTGACGCAGTAACGGTGCGACTCCGGCCGGCGCTGCGCCACCCGCGGTGCCGGCCGGCGTACCGGTTTCTCCGACCTGTTGACGGGCCTCGCATGCGAGGCCCTTTTTTCATCGGCGGCGCCTCTGCCCGCCGTCCCGCCCACGCGGCGTTCCCGCGCCGGCTGCGCGAACCGCGCGGCGAAACGCGCTGCTGCGTCGATGCGTCGATGCGTCGCCCGATGCCGCGCTAGCGATCGTCGCGGCGCCGGAACGCCCACCACGCGGCCAGCGCGGTGAAGCCCGCGACGAGCAGCACCATCAGCCAGAACCCGTGCTTGTTCTCCGAGAACGGCACGCCGCCGACGTTCATCCCGAAGAAGCCCGCGACGATGTTGATCGGCAGCGCGATCACGGTGACGAGCGTCAGCGTGAACAGCGTCCGGTTGTTCTGTTCGTCGAGGCGCGAACCGATCTCTTCCTGCAGCAGCTTGATGCGCTCGTTGAGTCCCGCCAGGTCGGCGAGCACCAGCGAGAATTCCTCGGTCGACTCGCGCAGCTCCTGCACGTCCTCCGTGTGCAGCCACGCGGGCGGCTTCGCGAGCAGCCGGAAGATCGACCCGGGCTCCGGCGCGAGCATGCGTTGCAGGCGCGTCAGCGTGCGGCGCATCGCACCGAGCTCGATGCGGTTCGACGTGAGCCGCTGCGACAGGAAACGATCCTCGATGCGGTCGACGTCGACGCTCGTGCGCCGCATGATCTGGATCAGCAGGTCGGCCTGGTCGCGCAGCAGGTGCACGAGCAATTCCGCGGGCGACCGGAACTGCTCGCCGTCGCGCACGCACGCGCGCAGCGTGTCGACCGAGCGCAGCGGCTTGAGCCGCGCGGTCACCATGATGCGCCGTTCGACGTGGACGAACAGCGTCGCGATCTCCGACGGCGTGAGCTCGAGATTGAACATCACGTCGTTGACGATCGCGCGCAACGCGCCGTCCTCCTGCTCGATGCGCGTCGAGCGCGAGCCTTCGTGCAGGAATTCGAAGAAGCTGTCGGGCAACCCGAGATGCGTGCGCATCCAGCGCTCGCTCGCGCCATGCGCGAGATTGAAATGCAGCCAGACGAAATCGTCCGACGCGGCCGCGCCGTGCTCGCGGCACGTGCGCAACCACGCGGCGGCCGCGTCGGCATCGAGCATCGTGCCGGCGCCGCCCGGAACGAAGCGGAATCCGCACACCATGCCGGACGTATCGGCGCCGTAAGTCTGTACGATCAGGTCCATCGTGTCGAAGGTCGTGCGGCGCGCGCCGCGCCGCACATCGCGGGTCGCGGGCCCGCGCCGGGAAAAGAAAGGAAACGTATGCCCGACGGGCGTGACGCGTTCGTGACACCGTCACGCGGCATCATACCGGCGGTCGCTCCATGCCCCAAAAACAACGCGCCGCCCAGTGGGCGGCGCTGATAGGAAAGACCTCGCGGCGTGCGCGGCACGCGTTACTGCCGCGTCTCCGACTGCGCGGCGCTCGGGCACGCGGGGTCCTTGCCCCAGTGGCCGTCGCAGACGCGCCAGCGGCACAGCTGATCCTCGAAGAAACCGCGCTCCGAACACTCCTTCACGCGCGACGCCAGCGAGCCGCCGGTCGCCGCCGCCGTCTTGGTCGGCACCGCCTGCCCCTTCTGCGCGGCGAGTTTCTTGTCGGCCGGCTTCGTGCGCGCGACGAGCGCGGCGAGCAGATCGGCATCCGGATCGTCCTTCCCGGCCGCCTTCGCGGTTCGGGTCGGCGTCGCGTCGCGGCGCTTCTTCGCCTGCGCGAGCTCGGCCTGCTGTTCCTTGCGATGCTTGCGGGCTTCGGCCTTCGTGTCGGCCTTCGCATCGGTCTTGCCGTGCGCGGCGACCTTCGTGCCCTTCGACGCGTCGGCCTTCGCGGTCTTGGCCGTCGCCGCCGCGGCGGCCGCCGTTGCGGCTGCGCCGGCGGTGGCCGCGCCCGATGCGTCGTCGGCGCCGTTGGCAAGCGCACGCGACAGGCGGCCGGTGTCCGCGGCGGACGCAGTCGAAGCAGACGCAACGGCCTGGGACGCCGAATCGTCGTTGACGATCGTGGCCGGTTGCACGGCCGATGCGGCGGACGCGCCGTTCTGCGCGACCTGCGCGGCGCCGCCGCTGGCCGGTGCGGCCTTCTCCGGCGCAGCCGCCGCGGGTGCCGGCGCGGCCGCGACGACCGCGGGCCGTTCGCCCGACGACTGCTGCATGCGCCACGCGCCCCAGCCGCCGACGGCCACGACCAACGCCACCACGGCGGCGATCGGCGCCTTCAGCGAACGGCGCGGCGGCTCGGCGGGCGGCGTGACACGCCCTTCCAGATCCGCGAGAATGCGCGACTGCCGAGGTCCTCCCTCGCCTGCCGGTTTGGTATCGGACAGCAGGCTGGGCGGAGTTTTCGAATTTGAATTTTCCGGCGCACTCATTCAGCGTCTCATTGAATCCTGGTTTAATTCACCGCGATAATATAGCCCGGCTTCTCGAAGCAGCCTGATTCTAAGAGCAAGCATTGCAAAACACAATCAATTCCAATTTCCGGGGATTTCGTTGATTGCCGTCGCACTCGTCGCCTATTTCGCCCTTGCCGTCGCCGTCGCGGCACTGTTGCTTTTACCGGGTATCCGCGCGACCGTTTTCGAATCCGTCGCCCAGTTTCACGGCCGCCTTACGCGTCGTGCGAACGATCGCGCCGCGCGCACGCGGAGTCAGATTGTTAAATCGGCAAGCGCGACGCGCGGCGCATTAAGCGATGTGCAAAATTTACTGATTCGGCGACGCTTGATGATTATGGTATCGGCAGGTATTCTTGCGACGCCGCCATTGGTCGCCATTGCGTTACGCGGCCGGCAATTGTTCCAGTACGACGACACGGCGCGCGTGCCCGACGAGAAAATCGCCGCGCTGCTGCAGGGCGAGCAACTCGTGCCGCCCCCGCCGCTGCCGCCGGAAGTCTTCGCCACCAAGGAGGTCGAGCAGGTCCGCCCGGCGCTGAAGGATGCGAGCCGCGACTGGAATCTGCTGGACCCGGATTTCCGTACGCGTTTGCTGCTGGTCTACAAGATCATGCACGAACAGCACGGTTATGAAATGGCGTTGCTGGAAGGTTACCGGAGCCCGGAACGGCAGAACCGGCTGGCGCAGATGGGCAGCAACGTGACCAACGCGGCAGCCTTCCAGAGTTATCACCAATTCGGGCTGGCGGCCGATAACGCATTCCTGCGCGACGGCAAGCTGGTCATTTCCGAGAAAGATCCGTGGGCGATGCGCGGCTATCAGTTGTACGGCCAGGTCGCCGAGCAAGTCGGCCTGACCTGGGGCGGCCGATGGAAAATGATGGATCTCGGGCACGTGGAATACCATAAACCCGGTTTTAAACTGGGACGCGGCAGCTAGCCAGGGCTGCCGGACAAGAAATAATGAGGGCGGCATGGGGCTTTTTAATCACCCGGCAGGAAACGATTTGAGCGGCGCAAACAATCGGGCATTCCGGTGCGCGATTTTTTCCGGCCGCCGCTTCCGTTTTAAATCTCACAGCGTCCTTTCGTTAATGCGCGCGCCTTCTCCGATGCCGCGAGCGCGTTGATGCCAGCCTCCTTCATCCCGTTTGACAGCATGGCGACACATCGCGGCGCCACCCTTGCCGCTCGGCGCGCCTGCGTCGCCTCACCGAATCGCACCGGAACCTGAACGTCCTATGCAACGCATCCTCAACGTGCTGACTCATCCGCGTACGCTCTCGATCGTCGGGATCGTCGCGCTAGCGGCCATCCTGTTCATCGTCGCCGACATGCTGCAGTTGCCGCTCCTGTGGGCGGCGCTCGCGTTCGCGGCGGTCCTCGCGCTGTGGCTCGTCGTCGCGCTGTGGCGCCGCTGGCGCGTGAAGCGCGCGAACCAGCAGCTCGGCCAGGTGCTGGAAGAGCAGGCGGAAACCGGCAAGATCGCCGCCCCGGCCGCCGCGGCGCTCGCACCGGACGCGAAGACGGCCGACCTCGACGTGCTGCGCACGCGCCTGTCGGATGCGGTGAAGACGATCAAGACGTCGAAGATCGGCCAGGTGTCGGGCGGCTCCGCGCTGTACGAACTGCCGTGGTACATCGTGATCGGCAATCCGGCCGCGGGCAAGAGCAGCGCCGTGCTCAATTCCGGCCTGCAGTTCCCGTTCGCGGACAAGAACAGCGCCGTGATCCACGGCATCGGCGGCACGCGTAACTGCGACTGGTTCTTCACGACCGAAGGGATCCTGCTCGACACGGCCGGCCGCTATTCGGTGCACGAGGAAGACCGCAGCGAATGGCTCGGCTTCCTCGGGCTGCTCAAGCGCTATCGTCCGAAGGCGCCGATCAACGGCATCATCGTCACGGCCAGCATCGCCGAACTCACGGGCAACCGCCCCGAATTCGCGATCAACCTCGCGAAAAACCTCCGCCAGCGCGTTCAGGAGCTGACGGAGAAGCTGGAAGTGTTCGCGCCGGTCTACGTGATGTTCACGAAGGCCGACCTGATCACCGGCTTCACCGAATTCTTCAGCAGCAGCGACAAGCACGAGTACGACCGCGTGTGGGGCGCCACCCTGCCCTACGAGCCCGACGACAAGCGTGACGTCGTCGCGCAGTTCGACACGCACTTCGAGGAACTCTACGAAGGGCTGAAGGAGATCAGCGTCGCGCAGCTGTCGCTGTCGCGCGGCAACCAGCTGTCGCCGGGCCAGTTGAGCTTCCCGCTCGAATTCTCGACGATCAAGCCGTCGCTGCGCGCGTTCCTCGCGACGCTGTTCGAGAACAACCCGTTCCAGTACAAGCCGATCTTCCGCGGCTTCTACTTCACCAGCGCGCTGCAGGAAGGCGAAACCAACAGCGCGGCCGCGCAGCGCATCGCGCACCGCTTCGGCCTCGACGGAAGCGCGCTGCCGAAACCGCACAGCGCGTTCTCGAAGAACGGCTTCTTCCTGCGCGACCTGTTCTCGAAGGTGATCTTCGCGGACCGTCAGACGGTGCGCCAGTTCGCGAGCCCGACCAAGACGCGGCTGCGCTACGCGACCTTCTTCGGCTTCGTCGCGGCGCTCGCGCTCGCGCTCGGCGGCTGGACCTGGTCGACGATCGGCAACCAGCAGCTCGTCGCGAACGTGCAGGCCGACCTCGACAACGTCACGCGCCTGCAGCAGGGCCGCAACGACCTGCAGTCGCGCCTGCAGGCGATGGACATCCTGGAAGACCGGATCGAACAGCTCGAACAGTTCCGCCGCGACAAGCCGCTGTCGGTGTCGCTCGGCCTGTACCAGGGCGACCGTCTCGAACAGCACCTGCTGACCGAGTACTACAACGGCGTGCGCCAGATCCTGCTGGCGCCGGTGTCGCAGAACCTCGCGTCGTTCATGAAGGACGTGAACGCGCACCCCGAACAGCTCGTGCCGATGACGCGCCCGCCCGAATCGGGCGCCGTGCAGGGCGGCACGCTGCCGGTCTCGACGAACGCGGCAGGCGCCGCGCCGCAGGCCGGCGCCGTGCCGGCCGCGTCGGGCGCCGCACCGGCCGCCGCCCCGCAACAGGCGGCCGCGCCGCAGGGCGGCCTCTACAGCGACGCGTCGCCGACCAACGTGCAGGACGCGTACAACGCGCTGAAGACGTACCTGATGCTGTCCGACAAGCGTCACGTCGAGCAGGCGCACCTGACCGACCAGCTCGCCCGCTTCTGGCGCGGCTGGCTCGAGACGAATCGCGGCAACATGCCGCGCGACGAGATGATCAGGAGCGCCGAGCGCATGATCTCGTTCTACCTGTCGCGCGTGAACGACAACGACTGGCCGATGATCGACGCGAACCTCGCGCTCGTCGACCAGACCCGCGAGAACCTGCGCCGCGTGGTGCGCGGCATGCCGGCCCGCCAGCGCGTCTACGAGGAAATCAAGGCCCGCGCATCGACCCGCTTCGCGCCGATGACCATCGCGCGCATCGTCGGCGACGGCAACCAGTCGCTGGTTGCCGGCAGCTACGCGATTCCGGGCACGTTCACGCGCGAAGCGTGGTTCGACTACGTGCAGCCGGCGATCCGCGATGCCGCGACCAAGGAACTGCAGGCGAAGGACTGGGTGCTCAACACGTCGACGCAGGACGACCTGACGCTCGAGGGCAGCCCCGAGCAGATCCAGAAGACGCTCGTCGGCATGTACAAGACCGAGTACGCGCAGCACTGGCAGAAGTTCATGCAGGGCATCGCGGTACAGGGCTTCACCAGCTTCGGCCAGGCCGTCGACGGGATGAACCGCCTCGGCGACCCGCAGGATTCGCCGATCCGCAAGATCCTCGAGACCGCGTACGACCAGACGTCGTGGGACAACCCGTCGCTCGCGAACGTGACGATCAAGAAGGCGCAGACGGGCGTCGTGAACTGGGTCAAGCAACTGTTCTCGCGCTCGCAGGCCGGCCAGGTGGCGGCGGCCAACATCGACATCAACGGTAATCCGGCCGAGGTGCCGATGGGTCCGATCGGCCAGGAGTTCGTCGGGCTCGCGCGGATCGTCGCGACACATGACGGCACGTCGATGCTGAAGAGCTACATGGAGTCGCTGTCGAAGGTCCGCACGCGCTTCAACGTGATCAAGAACCAGGGCGACCCGGGCCCGGGCGCGCGCCAGCTGATGCAGCAGACCCTCGACGGCAGCGGTTCGGAGCTCGCCGATTCGCTGAAGCTCGTCGACGAGCAGATGCTGACGGGCCTGACCGATTCGCAACGCAAGTCGCTGCGCCCCCTGCTGGTGCGGCCGCTGATGCAGGCGTTCGCGGTCGTGATCCAGCCGGCCAGCGCCGAAGTCAACAAGGTGTGGAACGCGCAGGTCTACCAGCCGTTCCAGAGTTCGCTCGCGACGAAGTACCCGTTCGCGGCGAACGCGAAGGTCGAGGCCGGCGCCGGCGAAATCGCGCAGGTGTTCGGTCCGGACGGCTCGATCGCGAAGTTCGTCGGCACGACGCTCGGGCCGCTCGCGGTGCGCCGCGGCGACACGCTCGCCGCCCGCACGTGGGGCGACATGGGCATCGGGCTCACGCCGGAGTTCACGAACGGCTTCGCGCGCTGGGTCGCGCCGCTCGCCGGCGGCGCCGCCGGCAGCGCGGCCGCGTCGGCCGAGCCGCAGACCGTGTTCCAGATCCTGCCGCAACCGAGCACGGGCACGACGGAATACACGATCGCGATCGACGGCCAGCAACTGCGCTACCGCAACACGCCGCCGCAGTGGACCAACTTCGTGTGGCCGAACCCGCAGGGCTCGCCGGGCGCGACGCTGTCCGCGACGACCTTCGACGGCCGCACGGTACAGCTCGTCAACGAGCCGGGCCGCTACGGCCTCGAGAAGCTGATCAACTCGGCGCAGCGCAAGCGCCGTCCGGACGGCACCTTCGACCTGACGTGGGCACAGGGCAGCGTGAACGTGTCGGTGACGATGCGCATCATCAGCACGTCGCAACCGTCGGCCGGCGGCGGCGACCAGCCGCAGCAACAGAGCCTGCGCGGCCTGCAACTGCCGTCGTCGGTCGCCGACGCGAGCGCGGGCGCCGCGCAGAACGCGACGCAGTCCGCAACCGGCACGTCCGCTACCGGCACGTCCGCTACCGGCACCTCCGCTACCGGCACGCCGGGCGCAGCGCCGGCCGTCGCGGCCGCCAACGCAACGAATGCACAGAGGGCGCAATGACGCAAACGGTACAGGCGCAAATCGCCTACTTCGGCAAGATTCCGTCGCGCGGCGACTTCGTGAAGAGCGCGCACAATCCGCAGTTGCTGCAGACGCTCGATCGCTGGATCGCGCAGGCGCTGGAGCTGCTCGCGGAAGATCCGCGCTGGAAGATCGTCTACGAGGATGCGAAGCCGATGCATTTCGCGTTCCTCGGCTCGCGCAGCAAGCTCGCGATCGCGGGCCACATGGTCGCGAGCCACGACGTGTCGATGCGCCGCTTCCCGTTCCTCGGCGCCACCGCGCTGGAGGTCGACCGGCCGCTCGCGTTCCTCGCGCGCAGCCCGCTCGCGTTCGCGCGGCTGTGGTCGCGCGTCGCCGCGCAGATCCCGCCGCTGCTCGGCAAGGACGAGCCGCCCGGCGCGCTGCAGGCGCTCGGCGACACCCAGGTGCCGATCGACATCGGCGGCCCGGGCACGTCGCATGACGGCACCTTCAACGATTTCGTCGAACACCAGTCGCTGTACGGCCTGCAGCAGATGCTGCTCGAAAGCGGTCATCCGGTGCGGCTGCGCGGCGCGATGCTCGCGCTCGGCTCGCTGCTGCGGCCGGTGATGCAGAGCGGCTCGTCGCACATCGAGCGCGGCCTCACGCTGCCGCTGCCGGTCGATCCGTTCTACCGCAGCCTCGTCGCCGCGTTCTGGCTCGAGCTGATCGCGCCGTTCGTCGCGCAGGCCGACTTCGAGCTCGCGATCTTCATCGGCACGATCGCCGAACGCGAACGGCTCATCATCGGCTTCAACGGTGCGTCGGCGAAAACGCTGCTGAGCGTCGTCGACCCGCAGACCTACGCCGCCCACAACATCGACATCGACGATCCCGAGTGGATCGACGCCCATGCGCAAAACGATCAGCAGATCAGCAAGCTCGTCAGCTACCTCGACCAACCGCAACTCTCGCTGCGCGTCGCCATCGACGCGTTCCGCGAAGCGTTCATCGGAGGCTGACGGCATGCATCGCACGATTCAGGTCCGGCGCGCGCGCCTGTCGGCCGCCGTCTCGCCCGCCCTCGCCGCACTGTTCGCGGCCGGCCTCGTCGCGAGCGGCGCGGCCTTCGCGCAGAACACGGGCGCGACCGTCACGCCGGTCGGCAACGGCACGGTCGCGACGACCGCGCTGCCGCAGGCCAACCCGAACGCCGGCGGCGCGTCCGGCACGGCGGTACACGGCACCGCCGGCACGATCGCGCCGCCGCCCGCGAACGCGACGCCCGGCCAGGTGGTCGTCGGCGGCAAGGTGCCCGACGAAGCGACCAAGGCGGCCGTGCTGCAGAAGCTGCGCGACACCTACGGCGCGACGAACGTCGTCGACCAGATCGAGGTCGGCGACGTCGCGACGCCGCCGAACTGGAGCGCGAACGTGCAGAAGCTGCTCGGCGCGCAGCTCAAGCAGATCAGCAAGGGCCAGTTGAGAATCAACGGCACGCAGATCGAGATGAAGGGCGAGGTGCACAACGAGGCGCAGCGCCAGCAGCTCGCGAGCGACATGGCGAACACGCTGAACCCGACGTACACGATCAAGAACGGGCTGCGCGTGTCCGCGTCCGAACAGGGCGTGCTCGATCAGACGCTCGCGAACCGGACGATCGAGTTCGAGACCGGCAGCGCGACGCTGACGCCGCAGGGCAAGCTGATTCTCGACCAGATGGCGGCCGCGCTCGCGAAGATGCCGAACCGCACGGTCGACATCATCGGCCACACCGACAACTCGGGGAATCGGACGTCGAACATCGCGCTGAGCCAGGCGCGCGCGGACGCGGTGAAGGGCTACCTGATCACGAAGAGCATTCCGCCGCAGCAGATGACGACGACGGGCGTCGGACCGGATCAGCCGATCGCGCCGAACGATACGGCGGACGGACGGGCGCGGAACCGGCGGATCGAATTCCGCGTCGGGCAGTAACGGGAAACCGGCCGGCCGCTCGCGCGACGGCGATGCGGCACGGCGCGGCACACGACGGGCGGCGGCAGCAATGCGCCGCCCGTCCCGCGTTTACGACTGCTCGTCGGGCCGCACGCCCAGCAGCTCGCGAATGTGCGACAGCGAGCCGTCGTCCTTCACGACGCTCTCGAGCCACTTGTGCAGCGGCATGTCGGCCCATTCGGCCGCCTTGTCGGCGAGATACGCGACCGGGCTGTGCGGCTCGGTCTGGCGGAAATAGCGCGCCACCGCGCGCAACTGATCGACCGCCTGCGCACGGTTCTGGATGCCGGCGATCATCGGCGTCGCCGGAGGACGCGAAGCGGTCTGCTGCGGCACGTGAGTCTCCTCGGTCTGGATCGGCTGGCCGAACACCGGCTCGATGCGCTCGGGCTGGGCCTGCGGCGCCACCTGTGCGTGCGGCGCGCTGCCCGTATAGCCCTGTTCGCGCGCAAAGCGCTCGGCGAGCCGGTACACGGTCTCGAACGCGTCGCGCGCCTGCCGGAAGCTCGGCGCCGAATCGCCCGCGCGCTCGACGAGCCGCTCCTCGAACGCATCGAGCGCGAATTCGAACGCCTTCAGGTTCGCCAGCAGCGCCGTGTAGAACGCGATCGACGTCATGCGCCGCGACGCATCGATCTGCTCGATCGACGGCTTGCCGCGCGCGATGTCGTCCGCGTGCTCGGGGTCGCGCTTGATCGACTGCGCGACGTGCTGCGCGACTTCCCAGTCGAGCGTGCTGAACGCATTCGATGCGCCGTCCGTCAGCGGCACCGCGCGCAGCAACTCGGCCGTGCGGCCGGACAGCCACGCGACATTGCCGAGCCGGTGCTCGATGTCGTCGTCCTCGGGCAGCGGATGGAAGGTGTCCCAGAACTCGCGGCACAGGCCCTCGAGCAGCGCATAGCCTTCGGTGAGGCCCGTGATGCCGTCCTCGAGCGCGAGCGCCTCGGTCAGCCATACGGCGAGCCGCAGGTCCTTCGTGCGCGTGCGCAGCAGCTCGCCCGCATGATCGACGACGAAGCCCCAGTCGGCCTCCTTGATCTCGGTCACCCATTCGCCCTGGTCGAGCGTCGGGTCGTCATAGCGCCGCGCGTCCTGGATCGCGTCGAATTCGTTCGAAAACAGCAAGTCGTCACCGCTGGGCGACGTCTCGCTGATCGGCGTCAGCAGCTCGGGGAGATTGATCGGCATGGTTCGGTCAGTTCATCAATGCTGGGCTGGGCGCGGCCGCGCTCATTCGACGGTGTACGCGAATTCGCCGGCCTCGTCCGCGCGCACCGCGATGCGCGCGATGGCCGCGCCGTCGGCGATCCGGCCGAGCACGTGGCCCGCGATCTCCGGCAGCAGCGTGCCGTTCAGGATGTGGTCGACGTTGCGGGCACCCGAGTCGACCTCGGTGCAGCGCGCGAGCACCGCGTCGACGAGCGACTCGTCCCATTCGAACGCGGCCTTGTGGTTCGTCTCGATCCGGCGGCGGATGCGCTCGAGCTTCAGCTCGATGATCTCGGCCAGCACGTCGTCGGAAATCGGATAGTACGGCACGACCTTCATCCGGCCGAGGAACGCCGGCTTGAAGGTCTTGTACAGTTGCGGACGCAACGTCTCGGCGAGCGCGTCCGGATCGGGCAATTCGTCGGCCGGCTTGTTCAGGCAGGCCTGCATCACCGCGGCCGAGCCGACGTTCGACGTCAGGATGATCAGCGTGTTGCGGAAGTCGATCTCGCGGCCTTCGGCGTCGTCCATCGTGCCCTTGTCGAACACCTGGAAGAACATTTCGAGCACGTCCGGGTGCGCCTTCTCGACCTCGTCGAGCAGCACGACGGAATACGGGTTGCGGCGCACGGCCTCGGTCAGCACGCCGCCTTCGCCGTAACCGACGTAGCCCGGCGGCGACCCCTTCAGGCCCGACACGCTGTGCGCTTCCTGGTACTCGCTCATGTTGATCGTGACCATCTTGCGCTCGCCGCCGTACAGGATGTCGGCCAGCGCCAGCGCCGTCTCGGTCTTGCCGACGCCCGACGGCCCGACGAACATGAACACGCCGCGCGGCTTGTTCGGATCCTCGAGGTTCGCGGTCGCGGTGCGCACGCGCTGCGCGATCGCCTCCAGCGCATGGTCCTGGCCGATCACGCGCGCGGCGAGCAGCGGCTGCAGGTTCAGCACGGTGTCGATCTCGTCCTTCACCATCCGGCCGAGCGGAATGCCCGTCCACGCGGCGACGATCTCGGCGACCACGTGGCCGTCGACCTGCAGCGGCACCATCGGCTCGCCGCCCTGCAGCGCATGCAATGCCGCGACGCGTTCGGCGAGCTTGTCGCGGGTGGCCTGCACGTCGACCGGCTGGCCGTCTTCCGACGGGCCGCGCGCGCGATCGAGCGCGTCGCGCAGTTCGGTGATCTCGGCGACGATCGCCCGCTCGGCTTCGTAGCGTTCTTCGTCCTTCGCCAGTTGTTCGAGCGCCGTGTCGCGCGCGCCGCGCAGCTCGCCGAGCCGCTCGTCGTGCACCGCGCCGCCCGCCGCCTCGCGCTCCAGCGACGCGATTTCCGCGTCGATGCGTTCGATGCGCTTCTTGGTATCGTCGATCGCCGCCGGCGTCGCGCTGTGCGCGAGCGCGACTTTCGCGCACGCGGTGTCGAGCACGCTGATCGCCTTGTCCGGCAACTGGCGGCCGCTGATGTAGCGGTGCGACAGGCGCACGGCCTCGGTGATCGCGTCGTCGAGAATCCGCACGTCGAAATGCTTCTCCATCAGGCCCGACATCCCGCGCAGCATCGCCGCGGCCAGCGGCTCGCTCGGCTCCTCGACCTTCACGACCTGGAAGCGCCGCGCGAGCGCCGCATCCTTCTCGAAGTACTTCTTGTATTCGCTCCACGTCGTCGCGGCGATCGTGCGCAGCTCGCCGCGCGCGAGCGCCGGCTTCAGCAGGTTCGCCGCGTCGTTCTGGCCGGCCTGGCCGCCCGCGCCGATGATCGTGTGCGCCTCGTCGATGAACAGGATGATCGGATGCGCGCTCTTCTTCACCTCGTCGATCACGCTCTTCAGACGGTTCTCGAACTCGCCCTTCACGCTCGCGCCGGCCTGCAGCAGCCCCATGTCGAGCACGTGCAGCGCGACGCCGCGCAGCGGCGGCGGCACGTCGTCGGCCGCGATCCGCAGCGCGAGCCCTTCGACGACCGCCGTTTTGCCGACGCCGGCCTCGCCGGTCATGATCGGGTTGTTCTGGCGGCGGCGCATCAGGATGTCGATCGCCTGGCGGATCTCCGCTTCGCGGCCGATCACCGGGTCGATCTTGCCGTCGCGCGCGCGCTGCGTGAGGTTGGTCGTGTACGTGTCGAGCGCGGGCGTCTTCGACGGGCCGGCCGCGGGCGCCATGCCGTCGGCGACCGGCGCGACGTCGCTGCCGTCTTCATCCGCCTGACGCGGCTCGGCTTCGCTCGAACCGGCCATGATTTCGTCGAACTTGTGCTTCAGGTCCGTCACGTTCATTTCCGCGAACCGCGACGACATCCGTTGCGCGAACTGCGCGAGATCGGGCGCGGTCAGCAGCGCGAGCAGCAGGTGCCCCGAACGGATGCGACCGAGCTGCGAATCGAGCGACGCGATCAGCCACGCCTGCTCGAACAGCGCGATCAGATGCACGGAGAACACCGGCGTGCGCGTGTTGCCCGTCTTCAGGCGCGTCAGCTCGCGTTCGAGATCGGCATGCAGCGCATGCGGGTCGACGCGGCTCGCGCGCAATGCGAGCGGCAGGTCGCCCGTCGCTTCGTCGAGCAACGCGAGGAACAGATGCTCCAGATCGACCTCGTAGTGGCCGCGCGCCAGGCACGCGCTCGCCGCGCGCTCGGTCGCGTGGCGGCACAGCGGGTTCAGTTTCGTGATCAGGGTCTTCAGAGGCGTGCTCATGGCGTCGATCTCAGGTTCGATTGCTTGTTGTTGTCAGGGTCAGTGAATCACGTGCAGTTCGTAGCGGGCGTCGGAGCGGTCTTCGGCGGCGTCGCGCGTGCAGAGAAACGCATCCCAGCCGAGCCGCGAGCCCGTGCCGAGCATGCTCGCGCCGACTTCCGTGCGCTTCAGCACGAGCCTCACCTCGTACTCGAGCGTGACGCCGGCGAGCAGCGTCAGCATCCGCTCGAGCGCGACGGCGTGCGCGCCGCCGGGCAGGAACGCCTCGTAATCGCGCTTGGACAGCGGGCCGACGACGATCCGCGCGCGCATGTCGCGCTGCCACACGCGCTCGCCGACGAGCGCCGTCGCGCCGAGCACCGCGTTGACTTCGCCGAGCACGCTCAGTTGATCGGGCGGCACGTCGTACCACTTGCCGACGAACTGGTCGATCTTCACCGGCACGCGAAAGTAATCGGACAGCGTGCGCTGCAGGTAAGCCGCCGACATCGGCCGGTGCCGCGCGGCCAGCGCGTAGCCGGCCACGGCCTCGTCGAGCACGCCGCCCGGGCCGGCGGCGAGACTGTCGCGCACCTCGTCGCTCGGCACGCCGGCGATCGCGAGCAGCAGCGGCAGGTAGCGCTCGTCGCGGTCGAGTTCGTAATGGAACGGCAGCCGGTATTTCTTCCACGCCGCATAGAACAGCGCGGTCGCGCGGTTCGAGAACACGTCGAAGAACGCACGCGCCGCGTGGTCGCGCCTCAGATGCTCGCGCGCGACGATCTGCTCGGTGTAGTGCAGCGGCAGCGCGCCCTGCCCGCCGAGCAGCCCGAAGAACGCGGGCGTCAGCTCGACGCGGCCGAGCTCGCCGGCGGCCAGCGCGGCGTCGCGCTGCTCGTCCGAGTTCAGCGGCGTGCCGTCGTCGTCGTACGAACGCGCGCCCTCGATCTCGCTCGGCGGGAAGCCGAGCGACAGCGTGTTGCGAAATGCGATGCGCTGCGCGACCACGTCGCCCTGCCGCCACGCGCCGGGCGCATCCGACGCCTGCCGCGCGAACAGCCCTTCGAGCACGCGCACCGCCTGAAAGAACTCGAAGCGATGCGGTTCGTCGAGCAGCGCGTCGACTACGCCAGGATCGATTCGCCGGTTCGGGGCTTGCATCGAATGATCTCCTCGCCGGTGCGCTTCGACACGACGACCAATTGAACGAAACTGTTGAGGTGGACGTACAGCCCGAAGAAGCTGTCGAGCACGCGCACGAACGACGCGAGGCTCGCGCCGACGAAGTGTTCCTCGTCGATCGTGAGGCGCACCTCGATGCCGCGCACGAAGGTCGCGAACGGCTTGCCGGGCAGCCACTGCACGGCGCCGCGCTGCTCGATGCCCGCAAGGCCGTCGATCTGACGCATCGACACGGCGGTGCGTCGCAGGTCGTACAGCGTCAGCATTTCCTTCAGCGGCGCGAGGCCGTGCGCGACGAGCGACACGTGGTTGAGCGCGAGGTGCGACACGAGCCGCCAGTGCGCGGCGCGGCCGCGCTCGAAGCGCACGCTTTGCGTCGGGCGGCGCAGCAGCGAGATGCCGCTCGTCTGCGCGCCGCCTTCCTGGAACAGGTCGCCGCCTTCGAGGCCGAACGCCAGCATCGCCGGCAGGTCGCGGTTCGTGCAGGTGAGGTCGAGGCTCAGCGTGTCGGTCTGCGGCGACGTCGGCTCGAAGTCGATGTCGACGATCGAGATCTCGGTTTCGTAGCCGGGGCTTTTCTGCGCGACCCAGTCGTTGCGGCGCGCGAACCAGTAATGGCCGATCCGCGCCGATTCGCCGTGATGCAGCGAATAGAACGGCCGGAACTCGATCACCGATTCCTCGTGCGCCTGCTGCCGGACGAGCTTCACCGAATCGATCGAGTACACCTCGTATGCGAACGCGCGCCGCGCCTCGGCGATCACCGGATACGACACCGCGCGGTGCGTGATGCGGATCGGCTCGCCGTGCTGCTGGAACAGGTTGACGATCGGCGTGCAGAACAGCCGGAAATGGCTCGCCGTCAGCAGCTCGAGCAGGCGCGCGACGTGCGAATCGCTGCGCACGTCCTGCAGCACGAGGTGCAGCGTCACGCGCTGGCAGCGGCCGGCCGCGCGTGCGATCGCAGCGAGGTCGAAGTCGACGAAATCGAACTTGTCGGGGAACGCGAAGTATTCGGTGAGCAGCCGGTACGCGGGATGCGATTTCGCCGGATAGTCGATCAGCGCGTCGTCTTCGGCGAAGCCGGCCTGCGCGATCGGCAGCTTGCGCAGCGCGGTCCAGCGGCCGTTGCGTTCGGGCTCGACGTACGCGCCGAGCACGTTGACGAACAGGCAGTCGGTCAGCGCGGCGACGAACGACTGCTCGCCGTGCAGATGCGCGCGCAGCGTCGACACCTTCAGCGCGCCGAGATCGAGCTGCGCGGCGAGCGATTCGAACGTGATCGAGATCACGCCCGTCGCGTTCGACGGCAGCACCGTCGCGCTCGGCGCGAGCGCGACCGGCGTATAGCGCGCCTCCGAGATGCGGATCGGCGCGAGCGTCACGTCGTAGGCGGTGCGGAACCGGCATTGCACGCCGCGGATCGGGCGGCTCTTCAGCTCCGTGCCGCGATCGACCACGACCGGTTCGGTCTGCTGGCCGGGCGAAGCCGGCGTGAACTGCGCGATCGAGCACGACGGGAACGGCCGCAGGTAGTGCGGATACAGCACTTCCAGCAGCGCTTCGGTGAATTCGGGGTAGTCGTCGTCGAGCTTCTTGTTGATGCGCGCGCCGAGCAGCGCGAACGATTCGATCATCCGCTCGACGTGCGGATCCTCGCAATGCTCGCCGGACAGCGCGAGGCGCGCGGCGATCTTCGGATAGCGTTCGGCGAAATCTCGCGAATAGCGCCGCAAAAACGATAATTCGCGTTCGTAATACGGCAGCAACTCTTCCATCGACGACCCCGAACCTCAATGTTTCATGCCGGACCTGATCGACCACCGGGCGGTCCGGCCCGCTCGGCGGCTTGATTTACTGCATTCGTGCCGCGCGTGCACGCGTGACCGAATATTGCAGCGTCGACGGTTGCAACATCGCGTCGAAACTCACCGGCTCCTCGGCCGGATGCACGACGAGCAGCGCCTGGATCGCGAAGTAGAGCGCGTTGGTGGCTTGCTCGTTCAGCTCGAACGTCACCTGCACCTGCTGCAGGCGCGGCTCGTGGCGCGCGATGGCCTGCTGGATCGACTTGCAGATGAACGCGCGATCGTAGTGGCTCGCGAGGCTCAGCCCCGCGAAATCGTTCAGTCCGTAGGTCAGCACCGATTTCTGGCATTCCGGCAGTGCGGCCAGCTCGTCCTCGGTGTGCGCGATACGGGTGTTGAGGATCGCCTCGACGTCGCGGGCGACCGTATTCTTGAGCTCGTCCAGCGACAATTGCCGCATCGCGGCCGTTGCCGGCAGATGCGGTTCGTCGTCGAACAGCTTGTCGAGAAAACTGGGTTCGAATCGTTTCATGACGAAAACGGCAACGGGACGCGACGCGCCCCGTTGCCGCAACCGACCTTAGACCGCGTAGGTCTTGTCGTTCTTCGTCAGGCTCCAGGCGCCTTGCGTGTTGCCGCCCTGGTTGCCGCCGATCTTCTGCTGGGTTTGCTTCCACTGCACGGCTGCGTACTTCAGCGAGAACGTCTCGAGCGGCAGACCTTCCTCGCGAACGCTCGGCGCGATGCTCGAGATGATCACGTACTTGAGCTTGACTTCCAGATACTGCACGCGCTTGCCTTCACCGTCCGCGCGCGAGAAATGGACCGTCACTTCGTCGAACGTGGTACCGCCCGAAGCGTGCTGATACAGCAGCGGGCTCGACGAATCGATTTCCTTCGTGAAGATCATGTCGCCGTGCTCGCAACGCGTCATCGTGTGACCGCCAGCGGTCGATGCGGTTGCCGAACGCGGCTGAATGATCGAGTGATCCCACGATTTCAGTTCGATCCAGCCCTGATGGTCTTTGTCCGCGGACTCGCCCTTCACCGCGGGACTACCAAACTGCAAGTGCATATGTAACATGGCCCTTCGACTCCCCAAAGAGGTGGTTTTAACGTCCTACCCAGGCGGCCCGCCCGGGCGATTTACTCGCTTATGAATTTGCCGGTTTGGGCAGATCAGCGACAAGTCGCAGAGAAATCGAGAGTTCGTCGAGCTGAAAGTGCGGACGCAGGAACGCGACCGAACGATACGAGCCCGGCTTGCCCGGAATCTCCGACACTTGTATGGATGCCTCGCGCAGCGGAAATTGCGCTTTCTGTTCCTGCGAGGCGTTGTCGTCGAGCAGGACGTATTGCGAAATCCACCGGTTGAGGAAAGTCTCCACGTTCTGCGCCGATGCGAAGCTGCCGATCTTGTCCCGCATCATCGCCTTCAGGTAGTGCGCGACGCGCGATACCGAGAAGATGTACTGAAGCTGGGCGGACAGGACGGCGTTCGCGTTCGCGCTGTCGGTGCTGTATTTTTTCGGCTTCTGCACCGATTGCGCAGCGAAGAACGCGGCGTAATCTGAATTCTTGCAATGGACGAGCGGGATGAAGCCAAGGTCGCTCAGCTCCTTCTCGCGGCGATCGGTGATCGCGATCTCGGTCGGGCACTTCAGCGCGACTTCACCGTCGTCGGTCTTGAACGTGTGGGTCGGCAGATCCTCGACGAGGCCGCCACCTTCGACGCCGCGGATCGCCGCGCACCAGCCGAAGTCGTCGAACGCGGCCGTCAGGCGCGCCGCGAAGGCCCATGCCGCGTTGCACCACAGGTACTTGTCGTGATCGGTGCCGTCGACTTCCTCGACGAAGTTGAAGTTCTCCGCGGTCTGGCCGTCCTTCGGATTGAACGGCAGGCGGCCGAGGAAGCGCGGCAGCGTCAGGCCGACGTAGCGCGAATCCTCGGCGTCGCGGAACGACTTCCACTTCGCGTATTCGACGGTATCGAACACCTTGCCGAGGTCGCGCGGCTTGCCGAGGTCGGCGAACGACTCGAGACCGAGCAGTTCCGGCGACGCCGACGCGATGAACGGCGCATGCGCGGCCGCCGCGACGTGCGACATCTGCTCGATGAAGTACATGTCTTCCGGCTGGCGCGAGATCTCGTAATCGCCGATCAGCGCACCGAACGGCGAGCCGCCGAACGTGCCGAATTCCTCTTCGTAGACCTTCTTGAACAGCGCGCTCTGGTCGAACTCGCTCGCGCCCTTGAAGTCGCGCACGAGGTCGCGCTTCGGTGCGTGCAGCGCCTTGATCTTGATCGTCTGGCCCGTGTTGCTTTCCTTGACCAGATAGTCCATCCCGCGCCACGTGCTTTCGAGGCGCTGGAATTCCGGCGCGTGCATCACGGCGGAAAGCTGCGTGGAAATCAGGCGGTCGAGTTCCGCGACGCGCGCGTCGATCGTGGCCGACAGGTTGTCCGACACGATCACCGTGCCGTCGAGCACCTGGTGCACGAGTTCGCCGATCAGGTCCTTCGCACGCGCATGCTCGGAATCGGATTTCGCGACCTTGCTCTTCTCGACGATGTCGTCGAGCAACGAAGTCCCGGCGGCGTATTCCGCACCGCTCGCTTGGGCCGCAGCCGTTTGCTGGTTCATCTCAACACTCCGTCGTCATTCGCCGTCTTTGTCGCTGCCGGTGCCCTTCGCGAGCTCCTGCAACTGCTGCGTGTTCTTCAGCACCTCGGACAGCAGATCCTCGAGCTTGTCGTTGCCGGCGAGCTTGTTGCGCAGGTCGGCGAGCTTCGAGCGCGCCTCGAGCAGGCGGCGCAGCGGCTCGACCTGTTCGACGACCTGGTCCGGGCTGAAATCCGACAGCGAGCGGAACTTCAGGTCGACCGCGAACTTGCCGCCTTCCGGGCTCAGGCGGTTTTCCACCTGGAACGCGGCACGCGGCTCGATCGCCTTCATCACGTCGTCGAAATTGTCGCGGTCGATATTGACGAACTTGCGGTCGCGCAGCTTCGGCTGCTCGATTTCGGACTGGCCCGCCAGATCGCCGACGACCCCGACGACGAACGGCAGTTCCTTCACCTCGATCGCATCGCCCTTCTCGACCTCGTAGGTCAGCTGGACGCGCGGCGGCCGTATTTTCTGCAAGCTTTTCTGAATGCTTTCTTTCTTGGCCATCTCGACGGCTCCCAGGTTAGTTGTGGTTATCGCGTCAGTTGCGGTTTCAGTTGCGCAGTGCGCCGAACGGATCCGCGCTGCCCTTTTGCGCCGCGGGCGGCGTCGGCGTGGTCGACGCCGCCGCCTCGGCGGCCGGTGCGGCACCGCCCTTCGGACGATGGACGACCCGGCGCGGCGGGCGCGGTTTCGCGACCTTCGTTTCCGGCGGGAACAGCGCCGATTCGCCGAGCGTGTCGCGCAGCTGCTTCGCGAGCGCCTGCGCGTCGGACTTCGCGTCGCCCGCGAGCGACGCGTCCTGGCGCAGCTCGCCGAGCGACTGCGTCGCGATCCGCAGGCCGGCGACGGCCAGCACGCTCTTCGCCTGACGATCGGTCGCGTCGCGCTGCAGCGCTTCCTGGGCGGCGACGATCGCCTGCCCGTAATGGTTTTGTGCGAACTGGATTTGCGCGATGCGCGACCACGGTTCCTCGCGCGTCGGATCCGACTTCGCGAGCTGCTGGTACAGGCCGAGCGCCTTGTCCTGATCCCCCGCCTTCGCGACGGCGTCTGCATCGGCCAGCGACTTGTTGAACACTTCCGCAGTCGGCGGCGCGGGAGGCTGGCTCGCACAGCCGGCGATCACGCCGCAAGCCACCACTACCCCAGACAGTTTTGCGAACAGACGGTCTTTCATCGTTATATCCACCGGCGCGTGAGTTTTAAATCGTTGAGAATCTGGTTCTTTTGCTTTGCAAGAAGCGCGCGGGTATAGTACCGATCAATTTTTCATAATTCAATCGTCGTGTGAAGAGTAATTCCTTTTAAAACCGGGCGCTACCCCCTCGAATGGCCTCTCGCCGCGGGCTCGCGGCGGTTTTTCCTTTCGACCGGAATGCGCAAGTTTTACTGGCCGCGCGACCCGCCGCCCGGATGGCGGAAAAAATTTCCGAACGCTTGCCTGGCGCGGGCGTGCTTAATAGTTGAACGGTGCAATGTCGGGGATACGCAGCGAACGCGGCAATATCCCGGCAGTTTTGACAGGGATAAAGGCGGCACGCCGGAAAAACGATGAGATCGTCCATGATTCGCTACGCGCTGCCGCTGGTTGCGTGCGCCCTTCTGGCCGGATGCGCGGCCGCCCCGCTGCTCGGCTCGGCCGCCAGCGCCGTGATGTCCGCGGCCGGCATCGGCAAGCCCGAGGTGCCCGACGCGCAGAAGCCGCCGCGCAACATCGGCCTCACGCTGGCCGCCGCGCCGAACCTGAATGCCGCGACCGACCACAAGCCGCTCGCGCTCGTCGTCCGGCTCTATGCGCTGAAGGACCCGACCTCGTTCCAGCAAGCGCCGTTCGACGCATTTACCGATCCGACCAAGGAAAAAGCCGCACTCGGCGCCGATCTGCTGAATGTGCGCGAAATCACGCTGATTCCGGGCCAGCGCTATACGGCAACCGAGAAGGTGTCGCGTGAAGCGCAGGCATTCGGCATCGTCGCGCTGTTCCGCGATCCCGCAATACAACGATGGAAACTGACGTTCGATCCGGTGAAGTCGGAGAAATCCGGCATAATCGTCGGCCTGCATAATTGCGCGATGACGGTCACCGACGGTACGGTCATCGCTCCGCAGCAGGGTGCGCCGTCGCAACCGCTGAATATGCTTTCTTCGGTCTCCTGCGGTTAAACATGACGCACGAATGTCAATTAACAAGAGTTAACAATTGGCGATTTAATTCGGGCACGAACAAATCGATTACATCGCAACGCCACATTAACCGGATTTGACATGAGTTATTCGGCCAAGGTGCTGTGGGGGGAAGGGCTGTTCCTCCGGCCTCAACACTTTCAGCGGCAGGACGCGTACCACGAGGCGCGCCTGTTCGAGTCCATCCAGGCGATCCAGCCGTACAACTGGGGCGTGCGCTCGGTGCGCATCGACCGCGACGCGCTCGGCAGCAACGTGCTGCGGGTGGCCGAGCTCGCGCTCGTGTTCCCGGACGGCGCGCTGTATGCCGCGCCGCAGGCCGACGACCTGCCGCCGCCGATCGCGCTGGATACGTTGCCCGACGGCATCAACGAATTCGTGTTCTATCTCGCGCTGCACCCGCTGCGCGAGAACGGCACCAACTACAGCGACGATCCGGCCGCCGGCTTCATGACGCGGTTCGTCAGCGAGCAGACGAGCGTCGCCGACAACTTCACCGACGCCGCCGAAGCCGACATCACGTTCCTGAAGACGCAGGTCAAGCTGATCGCGCACAGCGAGCCGCGCGACCAGTTGCTGTCCGTGCCGCTCGTGCGCGTGCGCCGCACCGCGACGTCCGGTTTCGAGATCGACGACAGCTTCGTGCCGCCCTGCCTCGCGATCGAAGCGTCGCCGATCCTGCACCAGCGGCTGCGCCAACTGGTCGACGCACTGCAGGCGAAGGTGAACGCGCTGTACGGCTTTCACCGCGAGCCGTCGAAGAACATCATCGAATTCCGCTCCGGCGACATCGCGTCGTTCTGGCTGCTGCACACCGCGAACGCCGCGTTCGCGACGCTCGCGCACCTGCACCAGCACGCGGCGCTGCATCCGGAGCGGCTGTTCCACGAACTGCTGCGCCTCGCCGGTCAATTGATGACGTTCTCGAAGGGCTATACGCTCGCCGACCTGCCCGTGTACCGCCACGACGATCCCGGGCCGAGCTTCGCGCGTCTCGACCTGATGCTGCGCGAATTGCTCGACACCGTGATCTCGACGCGCTATTTCGCGATCACGCTCGACGAGGTGCGCCCGTCGTTCCACCTCGGCCGCCTCGATTCCGGCAAGATCGACGACAAGACCGAGTTCTACCTCGCGGTATCGGCCGACATGCCGAGCGTCGAGCTCGTCGATGCGGTGCCGGCCCGCTTCAAGGTCGGTGCGCCCGACGACGTCGACAAGCTCGTGCTGTCGGCCATGCCCGGCGTGCGGCTGTCGTACACGCCGCAGGTGCCGCCCGCGATTCCGGTGCGCCCCGGCGCGTGCTACTTCGCGCTCGATTCGCGCAGCCCGCTGTACGAGCGCATGCTGCAGGCCCAGTCCGCGATGATCTACGCGCCGACTGGCATCAATGACCTGAAATTCGAACTGATCGCGGTCACATCATGAGCTACGCGCCCTCCCTGTTCGGCGACAACGTGCCGCCGCCCCAGCATAGCCCGGCGTCGACGGACTCCGCGTTCCAAGCCCGCTCGTTGCTCGATTTGCTGTACGACGGGTTCTTCATGCTGTTCCTGCTCAAGAATGGGCGGGAGCCGGACAGCGCCAGCGAGTTCAGCACGCGGATCCAGGAATTTCTGTCGGATTTCGAGCGCGGCGCGAAGAAGCTGAACATCGCCGCCGAGGACGTGTACGGCGCGAAGTTCGCGTTCTGCGCGGCCATCGACGAGATGGTACTGTCGTCGCAGTTCAAGATCCGGACCGACTGGGAACGCCGGCCGCTGCAGCTCGTGCTGTTCGGCGAGCAACTCGCGGGCGAGAAGTTCTTTCAGTATCTCGAGGAAGGTCGTGCGCAGGGTGCCGCCCGACTGCAGTCGCTCGAGGTGTTCCATATGTGCCTGCTGCTCGGCTTCCAGGGCAAGTACCTGCTCGAGGGGCCGGAAAAGCTCGCGTATCTGACCGCGCGGCTCGGCGACGAGATCGCGCACATGAAGGGCAAACGCGCGCCGTTCGCGCCGCATTGGCCGCTGCCCGATCAGATCGCGCATCGACTGAAGCGCGAGGTGCCGGTGTGGGCGATCGGGGCGGTTTTCGCGCTCGTCGCGCTGCTCGCGTTCATCGGGCTCAACACGTATCTGAAGGACAAGACGCTGCAGACGCTCGCCCCCTATTCGCAGGTGATCAAGGTCGGGCCGGAGTCGGCTAATTTGACGATTTCGCTGCCGTAACGGGCATACGTTTTTCGAACGCCGTTTCATGGGAAAAGGACCGCTTGGCGGTCCTTTTTCGCTTCTGTCGGCTTTGTCCGGACAACTGAAGAAGACCGACGGCGTACCGATTCGTCACGCCATCCAGACGTCTTCGTAGCCGGCATCGTCGATGATGAAGCGTGCGCCTGGCGGCAACCGCAGATAAGGCAGAACCCATGGCAGGCAGGTCGACAAGTGCGCGGCGTGCACGGGCTGATAGAAGTCGGCGGCGTCGCTGTATTCGCCGCAATGGAAGAACCAGCCGACGTTGTCGCGTTCGGACAGCGCGATGCGCGTGCCGTAGACGGGCATGCGCCCGAGCGTCGACAGCGCGACGGCAACCATGTCTTCCGGTTCGACGGCATGCAGCCCGTAACGTGCGCAAACGGCATCCTGTTGTGCGCGCAGCGCTGCCGGATCGTCGGCCATGTTCGCTTTCTTCCTGTCTTGCGGCGAGTCAGCCGGGTTGCCAGCACAACCGCGGATCGGCGCCGCCGGTCGATACGAAATGGGCAGCCGCCTGCGCCGCCGTCGCGCGGTCAACGCACTGCTGCGCCGGATAGGTGCCTCGCTGCCCGCCTGCCACGAGTTCGATCGTTTCATCTGCCGGCGCCTCGGGCGTCGTCAGGGTCAGCAACGCTGCGTCGATCTCCGATGCGATGAAGACGACATATCGACCGTCGTCGCCACCGCCGATCGTCATCACCGTTGCGTCGCTCGCTTCGAAGGCGACGGTCGAGCGATCGTGGCCATTCAGTCGTTCGACGACCGCGATCGCCAGCGCGGGATCGTCGCACGGCGCCTCCGTCACGTGCGACCGGTTGCCGACGATCGCTTCCTCGATCACGATCGTCGTTCGCATTCGCCGGCCCGTCGTCATAACAGGATGAACGCGTCGTTCTCGACGTAGAAGACGAACGCATCGAGCAATTGCGCGACGCTCGGCTCGTCGACCTGATCGTGCGCGTTGATCACGATGTCCTCGATCGTCGCGCTGTCCAGCGTGACCTTCCAGCCAGGCCGGGCCGCGATGGCAGACGCAACGTCCGCTTGCGCGTCATCGGCATCTTCGAAAAACGCGCCCTCGGTGTCGAGCGTCCACGGCATCGGCGGCAGGTAAAGCCACCCGGAGAAATCGCCGGGACGTTCGAGAATATGGTGCAGCGACACTGCGCTAGGTGAATCGAGCGACATGGGTATTGCGGTGGTATCCGGATTGATTGCGTTGCATCGGCCGCGCGCGACCCGCGGCAGGCCGTGATTATGCCAATTCCCGGCGCGCCCGCCTCCGCGCGCGCGTCAGTCGATGCGCAGCGTGACCGGTGTTCCCGCAAAAACCGCCGCCAACCCCTGCTTCACGTGTTCCAGTCCGTCCGTCGCGCGCACCACGATCGTGACCCGCGCCAGCCCTTGCGCCCATCGCGCATCCGGCGCCAGTTGGATATTCAGCATTTCTCCACGCAACGAGACGGACTCGACACCGCCATAGCCGGCCACCCCGCTCTCGCACACTTCCATGTAATACGCGCCGAGGCCGAGCGCCTCGTCTCGTTCGTCGTCTTCGGCACCGCGCTGCAGGATCACGTAGTGTGTCGGCGGGTCGCGATCCGCCACGCCGACGACATGAACGCCGTCCTCGAACGTGTAAGCCGCGACCTCGGCGAAAAAACTGAAATCCATGTCGATCTGCTCCCGGCCCGATGATTTCGGCGCCCTCCGGCGCACTATTTTCGTCAGATTATTCGGCCTGCGCGAGCACGTCACCGGTTTTTCGTGAAATCGATTGCAATCAGGGCCACTTCGACTTCCGGTAAGGCACGGTTGCGAGTAGTGTCTACGTGCCCGTATTTCGGCTCAGCCGGGCCCGACCGCGCCCGGCGCTCATTACCCCACGCTGCACACTGGAGATCTGCGATGAAACGTTCGAAGTTCCTGTTGTCGGGCCTGCTGCTCGCGTCGGCCCTCGGCTTCACGGCCGTCGCCGCGCACGCGGACGACCTGCTCGATTCCGTGAAGAAAGCCGGCGTGCTGCGCGTCGGCCTCGAGGGCACGTATCCGCCGTTCAATTCGCGCGGCACGTCCGGCCAGCTCGAGGGCTTCGACGTCGACGTCGCGAACGCGGTCGCCGGCAAGCTCGGCGTGAAGACGCAGTTCATCCCGACCGAATGGAGCGGCATCATCGCCGGCCTGCAGGCCGGCAAGTTCGACGTGATCGTCAACCAGGTCACGATCACGCCGCAGCGCAAGGAAGCGCTCGACTTCAGCGAACCGTACACGTACTCGGCCGCGCAGCTAATCCAGCGCAAGGACGACACGCGCAACTTCAAGTCGCTCGACGATTTCAAGGGCAAGAAGCTCGGCGTGACGCTCGGCACCAACTACGACCAGATGGCGCGCACCGTGCCGGGTATCGAGGTGCAGACGTATCCGGGCGCGCCGGAGAAGCTGCGCGATCTCGCCGCGGGCCGCATCGAGGCGACGCTCGACGACCGCCTGATGCTGCCGTACATGATCAAGACGTCGAACCTGCCGCTGCGCGCGGGGGCGGTGCTGAACGGCGGCAAGCAGGAAATGGCGATCCCGTTCCGCAAGGGCAACCCGAAGTTCGAGAAGGCGATCAACGACGCGCTCGAGTCGCTGCGCAAGGACGGTACGCTGAAGAAGATCTCGACGCACTGGTTCGGCAGCGACGTGACGGTGCCGGTCGCGCAGTAAGCGATCGGGCGCTTCGACGCGTCGCGCCGGTCACGTCGACGAAGGCGTGACGCGTCTCCTCAAGCCGCTTCGTCGAAGCGCGCGAGTAGCATCTGGCCGATCGGCGTCAGCGCCGGACGCACGGCCACCGCATTCACGCGCACCTGCGTCGGGTCCACCAACCGCTTCTCGACCAGCACGGCGAAAGCGGGATTCGATTGATCGACACTGTCCGGCGCACGTGCAATGCGCAGCAGCATCGAGAATTCATGCGGGCTCAGCATGGTTCGTGTCTCCTGATCGTCCGCGATCCGGTCCGAACCGGCGTCGATCGTGTTTTCGAAGGAAATGGCGCGATGCATGATCGCTGCGGCGCCGGGAGCGAGATCCCGGTGGTCTGCCGGCGACGCGGGCACGTCGTCGCCTGCAGGTGCGCGGTCGCGATCGGGCAAGGTCGCAGCGACGGGAACGTAACGTTAGGGGTGCACCGTGACGCGGGCGTGACAGCGAAACGGGGGCGAAACGGCGGCGGCCGGCCACCGCAGGGTGCGTGCTGCAACTGATATGCGTGGTCGCACGTCGAGCATGGACTTCGAGCAGAATCGAAAAACTGCGTCAGTCCTGCGTGAACTGTTCGTGGAGCCGCCCCGGCTTCGCTTTGCCTTTCGCAATTGCTCAACCGCATCGGACGCATTGGCGTAGGTTTGACGCCGTCGGGTTCGAGCACGTCGAGAGCTTGTCGTCACATAGCCCGATGCGCGAGCGATGGGCAACCCAAAGTTCTGTTCGAATCGGACAACGACAACGCAATCCTGGACATCCGAGAACCCTACTTGCTCTTCTGCATGCGTTGGTCAGACGCAATAGTGCAGCCGAATTGATTCTCTCGAGACGCGAGAAGTGCGCCAGAAAAGACGAAGGGCCGGGAGAACAAATCTCCCGGCCCTTCGTTCAATGTGGTGCCGGCTGCAGGACTCGAACCCGCCACCTGATGATTACAAATCAACTGCTCTACCAGATGAGCTAAGCCGGCGTAGCGCGAGATTCTACCTCATTTCACGATCTTGAGGCGAGGTCTGCTGCCGCCTTTCGAGCCGTCGCCGTCGGTTTTCGGCGGTTCGTCGGCCCCTTCGGACGGCTCCTCGTTCGCGCCGCTGTCGGCGACCGGCGCCAACGGCGAGACGGACTCGTCGCGCTGCGCGTCATCGGCCGGCACGGCGTCATCGTCGAACGCGCCCGAATCCTCGCCTTCGCCTGCCACCGCATCGACCTGGAACGCCATGCCCTGCCCGTTCTCGCGCGCATAGATCGCGAGCACGTTGGCAACCGGAATCTCGATCTTGTGCGCCTTCCCGGAGAACCGGGCCGTGAACTCGATCCACTCGTTGCCCATCTGCAACTGGCTCGTCGCCTCGAAGCTGATGTTGAGCACGATCTCGCCGTCACGCACGAACTGACGCGGCACGCGCGTCGAGTTGTCGACCCTCACCGCGATATGCGGCGTGTAACCGTTATCGGTGCACCACTCGTACAACGCGCGCAGCAGATAAGGCTTCGTTGAAATCTCTTGCATCACAATCCTCGAACCCGGAGCGGGCACGCGGCACGCCGCGCCGCCCCCTCCGTCATGCCTTCATTGCAACGTTAACGACGCATGACCTTTTCGGACGGCGTCAGTGCTTCGATGTAGGCCGGACGGCTGAAGATCCGCTCGGCATACTTCATCAGCGGCGCGGCGTTCTTCGACAGCTCGATGCCGTAGTGATCCAGGCGCCACAGCAGCGGTGCGATCGCGACGTCGAGCATCGAGAACTCCTCGCCGAGCATGTACTTGTTCTTCACGAAGATCGGCGCGAGCTGCGTCAGGCGATCGCGGATCGCGAGGCGGGCCTTCTCGTGATTCTTCTCCGCCGCCTTGCCCTTCTCGTTCTCGAGCGTGCTGACGTGGACGAACAGCTCCTTCTCGAAGTTGAGCAGGAACAGGCGCGCACGCGCGCGCTGCACCGGGTCGGCCGGCATCAGTTGCGGGTGCGGGAAGCGCTCGTCGATGTACTCGTTGATGATGTTCGATTCGTACAGGATCAGGTCGCGCTCGACCAGGATCGGCACCTGACCGTACGGGTTCATCACCGAAATGTCTTCCGGCTTGTTGAACAGGTCGACGTCACGGATTTCGAAGTCCATGCCCTTCTCGAACAGCACCAGCCGGCAACGCTGGGAGAACGGGCAAGTTGTGCCGGAATACAGAACCATCATATTTGCGTTTCCTCAAAAAAGCCGAGGGCCGGCACGCGGCGAAACCCCTTTCACGGGTTCCGCCTTGCGCCGGCCCCACGCCGGTCAGGCGTGTTTACTTGATATCTTTCCAGTACGCGGCATTCAGCCGCCAGGCCAGGAAAGTCAGGACACCGAGAAAGATCAGCACCCACACGCCGAGGCGCTTGCGGGTCTGCTGGGCCGGCTCGGACATCCACGTCATATAGGCCACCAGGTCGGCCACCGCAGCATCGTAGTCGGGCGACGACAGCGTCCCCGGCGTGACCTGCTGGAAGCCGACGAGCGTGTGGACCTTCTCGCCCGTCTCCTCGTCCGTCTTGTCTTCGAATTTGGCTACGCGTTGCCCCTGCAGTTGCCACAACACATGGGGCATGCCGACGTTTTCGAACACCGCGTTGTTCCAGCCGGTCGGCCGCGTATCGTCGCGGTAGAAGCTGCGCAGATACGTGTACAGCCAGTCGCGGCCGCGCGCGCGCTCCTCGACCGACAGGTCGGGCGGCGTGGTGCCGAGCCAGTTCTTCGCGTCGTCGGGCCGCATCGCGACGGACATCGTGTTCCCGACCTTGTCGGTCGTGAACAGGAGATTCTTTTCGATCTCCTTCTGGGATATGCCCAGATCCGTCAGACGGTTGTAGCGCATCAGGTTCGCGCTGTGGCAGTTCAGGCAATAGTTTACAAACAATTGCGCGCCGTGCTGAAGCGAAACGAGATTTTCCGTGTTATCGGGCGCCCGGTCGAGCGGAAAATTACCCTCCGCCCGCGCGGCCGGCACCGCCAGCAACGCACAGGCGGTCGCCCCGATCAGCGCGAGCGTCGAAAGCAGTTTCTTCATGTCGTTCTCTCCTCGCTCACGTTAATGGGGCTTGAAGCGCACCCGTTCCGGCGGCTGCTTGAACGTGCCAAGCGGCGTCCAGACGGGCATGCCGAGGAAGAACGCGAAGTAGATCAACGCACAGGCCTGCGCGATCAGCGTCGCCGCCGGCGACGGCGGGCGCGTGCCGAGGAACGCGAGGGTCAGGAACGCCGCGACGAAGATCCCGAGGAACACCTTGTGGAACAGCGGCCGGTAGCGGATCGACTTCACCGGGCTGCGGTCGAGCCACGGCAGGAAGAACAGCGTGATCACCGCCGAGCCCATCACGACGACGCCCCAGAACTTCGACTCCGTCAGGTACATGAACACGACGATCGCGGCGGCGAGCACCGGCAACCCGACCTTCCACTTGCCGCGCGCGCGGATCAGCGCGAGCACGCCGAGCAGCGCGATCACGATCATCAGCACGATCTTGAACGGGTCGGTGGTCGCGCGCAGCATCGCGTAGAACGCGGTGAAGTACCAGACCGGCGCGATCTCGGGCGGCGTCTGCAGCGGGTTCGCCGGGACGAAGTTGTTCGCCTCGAGGAAGTAGCCGCCCATCTCCGGCGAGAAGAACACGATCAGCGCGAACACCATCAGGAACACGCACACGCCGAGGAAGTCGTGCACCGAGTAGTACGGGTGGAACGGAATGCCGTCGAGCGGGATGCCGTTCTCGTCCTTCTTCGCCTTGATCTCGATGCCGTCCGGGTTGTTCGACCCGACTTCGTGCAACGCAACGAGGTGCGCGACGACGAGCCCGACCAGCACGAGCGGAATCGCGATCACGTGGAACGCGAAGAAGCGGTTCAGCGTGACGTCGGACACGACGTAGTCGCCGCGAATCCACAGCGACAGGTCCGGGCCGACGAACGGGATCGCCGAGAACAGGTTCACGATCACCTGCGCGCCCCAGAACGACATCTGGCCCCACGGCAGCAGATAGCCGAAGAACGCCTCGGCCATCAGGCACAGGAAGATCGCGCAGCCGAAGATCCACACGAGCTCGCGCGGCTTGCGGTACGACCCGTACAGCAGCCCGCGGAACATGTGCAGGTAGACGACCACGAAGAACATCGATGCACCGGTCGAGTGCATGTAGCGGATCAGCCAGCCCCACGGCACCTCGCGCATGATGTACTCGACCGATGCGAACGCGAGCGTCGAGTCGGGCTTGTAGTTCATCGTCAGGAAGATGCCCGTGACGATCTGGTTGACGAGCACCAGCAGCGCGAGGGAGCCGAAGAAGTACCAGAAGTTGAAGTTCTTCGGCGCGTAGTATTCGGATACGTGCTTCTTCCAGGTGGACGTGAGCGGGAAGCGCTGATCGATCCAGCCGGTGAAACCTGTCGTGGAGACTTCCTTGTTGTCGACGGCCATCACGCTTCTCCTTTCTCGTCCTTGCCGATCACGAGGGTCGTCGCCGACGTGAACATGTAGGGCGGGATGTCGAGATTCTGAGGCGCCGGCTTGTTCTTGAACACGCGGCCGGCGAGGTCGTAGGTCGAACCGTGACACGGGCACAGGAAACCGCCCGGCCAGTCGTCCGGCAGGTTCGGCTGCGGACCCGGCGTGAAGCGTTGGCTAGGCGTGCAGCCGAGGTGCGTGCACACGGCCATCACGACGAGAATGTTCTTGCGATCGGCTCGCGCGCGATATTCGTTCGCGCAATACGCGGGCAACGGCATCGAATACGGGGATTTCGTGGTCGGATCGGCCACTTCCTTGTCGGCCTTGACCACGTCGGCCAGCATCGAATCGGTGCGATTCAGGATCCAGACGGGTTTGCCGCGCCACGGCACGGTCACCATTTCGCCGGGCTTCAGGCCGCTGATATCGACCTCGACCGGTGCACCGGCCGCTTTCGCTTTCGCGGACGGCGCGAGCGACGCCGCGAAAGGTATGACGGTGGCTACGCCTCCTACGCCACCTGCTACGGATGTCGCAATCAGCCAGGTACGGCGGCCGCTGTCGACGCGTTTCTCTTCCTTGTCTCGCATCACACGCCCCACTTCTGAGTTGGATTTTCCGTCACGACTTTTCATTCCGCCGCTAGTTTGCGCGAATGGAGTCGCCATTTACAAGGCCCGGCGATGAAAATCCCTTCGAAGTGATTGATAGTTAAGGGTTATCCCCCACTATCGGAGCGATTAAATCATTTCGCTTTTAAGCGAGTGCTACATTGCGAAATTTCGGTGCGCTGCCGCAAATCCGTCGCTCAGACCGGATTATGAATATCGATAAAAAGGTGTTCGAGATCGAATTCTTCGGACAAGTGGCGTCCCAGCGCCTGAATTCCGTAGCGCTCGGTCGCATGGTGCCCCGCCGCAACGAACGCGACACCGCTCTCCGCCGCCGCGTGCGTGGTCGATTCGGACACCTCGCCGGTCAGGAACACGTCCGCGCCGGCATCGATCGCCGCGTCGAAATAGCTTTGCGCGGCGCCCGTGCACCACGCGATACGGCGCAGTTGCGTGTCCGGGTCGCCGAGCACGAGCGGCGTGCGGCCGAGCGTGCGCTCCACCTTCGCGACGAAGTGCTCGAGCGTGACCGGCATCGGCAGCGTCGCCATCCAGCCCAGGTCGCCTTCGCCGAAACGCTGCTCGCCGATCAGGCCGAGCTTTTCGCCGAGCTGCGCGTTGTTGCCGAACTCGGGATGCGCGTCCAGCGGCAGGTGAAACGCGAACAGGTTCAGGTCGTTCGCGAGCAGCAGCTTCAGGCGCTGATACTTGCGGCCGGTGATCTGCGGCGCCTCGTTGCGCCAGAAATAGCCGTGATGAACGAGCACGGCATCCGCCCCCCATTCGAGCGCGGCTTCGAGGAGCGCGACCGACGCCGTCACGCCGGTGGCGATCTTCTCGATCTTGCGGCGCCCCTCGACCTGGAGGCCGTTCGGGCAATAGTCCTTGAAGCGCGCGGTTTCAAGGGTATTGTTCAAGTACAATTCAAGTTCGATCCGATCCATATAAACCTCTAATCCATTCAGATGCTTAGACGCTTCTGGCTGTTCTTCGCGCAAGCGGTGACCGTACTGCTCGCGCTGATGTTCATCGTCGTGACGCTCAAGCCGCAATGGCTGCAACGGCAAGGACAGCTCGGCAAGCAGCTCGCCACGCCGATCGTCGCGCTGCGCGAAGTCGCGCCGGGCATCGGCGGCGCACCGGCGACCACGTCGTATGCCGAAGCCGCGCAGAAGGCGATGCCGGCCGTCGTCAACGTGTTCTCCAGCAAGGACGGCTCGCTGCCGCCCGACCCGCGCGCAAAGGATCCGCTGTTCCGTTACTTCTTCGGCGACCGCAACGCCCGCAAGCAGCAGGACGAGCCGGCCGCCAACCTCGGCTCCGGCGTCATCGTGAGCCCTGAAGGTTACATTCTAACGAACCAGCACGTCGTGGACGGCGCCGACCAGATCGAAGTCGCGCTCGCCGACGGCCGCACGGCCACCGCGAAAGTGATCGGCAGCGATCCCGAAACCGATCTCGCGGTGCTGAAGATCAACATGACGAACCTGCCGACGATCACGCTCGGCCGCTCCGACCAGTCGCGCGTCGGCGACGTCGTGCTCGCGATCGGCAACCCGTTCGGCGTCGGCCAGACGGTGACGATGGGGATCATCAGCGCGCTCGGCCGCAACCACCTCGGCATCAACACGTTCGAGAACTTCATCCAGACCGACGCGCCGATCAACCCCGGCAATTCCGGCGGCGCACTGGTCGACGTGAACGGCAACCTGCTCGGCATCAACACGGCGATCTACTCGCGCTCGGGCGGCTCGCTCGGCATCGGCTTCGCGATTCCGGTGTCGACCGCGCGCACGGTGCTCGAAAGCATCATCACGACCGGCTCGGTCACGCGCGGCTGGATCGGCGTCGAGCCGCAGGACGTCACGCCGGAAATCGCCGAGTCGTTCGGGCTCCAGCAGAAATCGGGCGCGATCGTCGCGGGCGTGCTGCAGGGCGGCCCCGCCGACAAGGCCGGCATCAAGCCGGGCGACATCCTGGTGAGCGTCAACGGCGAGGACATCACCGACACGACGAAGCTGCTGAACGTCGTCGCGCAAATCAAGCCGGGCACGCCGACCAAGGTGCACGTCGTCCGCAAGGGCAAGCAGTTCGACGTGAACGTCGTGATCGGCAAGCGTCCGCCGCCGCCGAAGCAGACGCTCGACGAGCAGGACAGCGACACCGAATGAGGCGCGGCGGGCGGCACGCCGCTTGCCGTTCGCGATGCGATTTGATGCGGCGCGGAAATGAAAAGGGGCAGCCGGCTGGCTGCCCTTTTGCTTTGCTTCGAACGATGTCCGGTGCCGGAAAGGCCGCGTTGGCATGTGCTGGCTGGCGGCCGATCACGGGTACCGGCCCCTCCGGCCTGACCGGAAAAGCCGCCCGGCGCCGCGCCGTCAACCCGCGGCTTCGCCGTTCCCCGCCTCGCCCTCTTCCGCCGGCTTCTTCGGCACGAAGAACCGCGCGGCCAGCAGCCCGATCTCGAACAGCACGACGAGCGGCAGCGCCAGCATCAGTTGCGAGAACACGTCCGGCGGCGTGACGACCGCCGCGACCACGAATGCGCCGACGATCACGTACGGTCGCATTTCCTTCAGCTTCTTCAGGGACAGCACGCCCATCCGGACGAGCAGCACGACGACGATCGGCACCTCGAACGTGACGCCGAACGCGATGAACATCCCGAGCACGAAGCTCAGGTAGTTGTCGATGTCGGTCGTCATCTCGGCCCCGAGCGGCGCGTTGTAGTGCGCCATCACGCGGAAGATCGTCGGAAACACGAGGAAGTACGCGAATGCCATCCCGCACAGAAACAGCACGTAGCTGCTGCCGACGAGCGGCGTGACGAGCTTCTTCTCGTGCTGGTACAGCCCCGGCGCGACGAACGCCCAGATCTGGTACAGCACGATCGGCAGCGCGATCACGAGCGCGACGAGCATCGTGACCTTCATCGGCACGAAGAACGAGCCGGTGACGTCGGTGACGATCATCTTGCCGTCTTTCGGCAGGTTCTCCATCAACGGCCGCGCGAGCAGCCTGAAGATGTCGGGCGCCCAGTAGACGAGCCCGAGGAACACGACGATCACGGCCAGCCCCGCGCGAATGATGCGATCGCGAAGCTCGACGAGATGGGAAATGAAGGTTTCTTCCGGGGCGTCGCCCGGGTTCTGCTGGGGGTCGCTCACACCGGCCCTCGGTAGGATTGACGAGCGAGCATGCGCTCGACTCAGAAGAAGCGCGTCGGCCGGCGCAGGCTGGCCGGCTGGTGGCGCGCGACGCGTGCGGCGCCCGACTGCACGTGGGTGCGGCGGGTCGTCGCGCGCTTGTACCAGACAGGCGTCGCCGCCTGCTTGATGCGCCAGTTGCGACGCTTCGGCGCAAGCGCGGCCGAACTGCCGCCACGCCACGACGGCGCCGCGGGCGTGTCGCTACCGTACGTGCCGGCATCGACCGAGCCTTCGTTGACACCGCCGACCGCGGAATGCCACGTGTCGTTCAGCGCCTTCTCGTGCTCGCGCAGGTTGTCGTGAATCGTCGTCTCGACATTGCGCGCGGCCGATTCGAAATCGGTCTTCATCGTCCGCAGCGCGTCGAGTTCGATTTCGCGCGAGACCTCGGCCTTCACGTCGTTGATGTACCGCTGCGCGCGGCCGAACAGCGCGCCTGCCGTACGCGCGACGCGCGGCAGGCGCTCGGGGCCGAGCACCACGAGCGCGACGACGCCGATCAGCGCCATCTTCGAAAGACCGAGATCCAGCATCGCGAATGCCTGTCAGCGTGCCGGCGTTACGCCTTGTTCGAATCGGAACGCGTCGTTTCCTTCGCGTTGACGTCGACCGTGCCCGAACGCGGCAATTGCTGCGCGTCCGCCGGCGTTTCGCCTTCCTTCATGCCGTCCTTGAAACCCTTCACGGCGCTGCCGAGGTCGTTGCCGATGTTGCGCAGCTTCTTCGTACCGAAAACCAGCGCGACGATCAGCAGCACGATCAGCCAGTGCCAAATGCTCAATCCACCCATGATGAAACCTCTCCTCAACCACGCCGCGATGCGGCGCAAATCGCCGGCGACGCGCCGGCTTCGACTATCGGATGCGGGGAAACGCCCCGCGTCGTCAACCCATCCGTTGCCACGGGCGCGGGCCGGCCAGGATATGCGCGTGCAGGTGGTAGACCTCCTGCCCGCCGCCCGGGCCCGTGTTGATCACCGTGCGAAAACCGGTTTCGCCGCCCGTATACGCGACCCCGAGCTGGTCGGCCAGACGCGCGACGAGCAGCATCAGCCGGCCGAGCATCGGCGCATCGGCGTCGCTCACCGCCGACAGCGTCGGCACGTGCCGGCGCGGAATCACGAGCACGTGCGTCTCGGCCGCCGGGCGGATGTCGCGGAACGCGACGAATTCGTCGTCCTCGTGCACCTTCGTGCTCGGGATCTCGCCTGCCGCGATCTTGCAGAACAGGCAATTCGGATCGTGACTCATGTTGCTCCTGCAAACGCCCGCGCGCGGCCGGTCAGAACCACGCCTGCGGATCGAGCGTCTTGTTGTCGTTCAGGTACAGCCAACCCTTGATGATACGGTACAGCGTCCAAATCCATGTGACAAACATCACGACGAATCCGACCGCGACGAACAGCAGCGCGATCCCGATCGCGTAAGCGATCAGCGCGCGCCAGAACGTGCGGATCTGCCACTCGAAGTGATCGGCGTACGGCGTGCCGGCCACGTCGCCGCGCTTCACGTAGTTGATGATGATCGCGACGATGCCGGTGACACCGCCCGTCAGCCAGTGAATCGCATAGAGGCCGTACAGCACGTGGGTCAGCGTGCGCAGCCCGTTCAGGCGTTCGGCATCGGCTGCTCCCGGCACCGCCGGCGTCGGAAACTGGTTCGACGTTTCGTTCATGATGCTACCCCCGTCAGATGACAATTCTTACAGCTTACCGCACTGTTGCCACCGCGGCGGGGCCTGTGCGTCACCCGCCGTTTTCCTCGCGCTCGCGGCGCTTGCGCAGCGCTTTTTCCTCGATGCCCGACAAGCCTTCGCGGCGCTCGAGTTCGGCGATCACGTCGGCCGGGCTCAGGTCGAAATGCGACAGCATCACGAGGCAGTGGAACCACAGGTCGGCCACCTCGCCGACGAGCGCGCTCGGCGCGCCGCCCTGGCGCACGTCCTTCGCGGCCAGCACGACTTCCGTCGCCTCTTCGCCGATCTTCTTCAGCACCGCGTCGTCGCCCTTGTGGAACAGGCGCGACACGTACGATTGATCGGGATCGCCGCCCTTGCGGCTATCGATCACGGCCGCGAGGCGCAGCAGCGTGTCTTCGGTCGATTGCGTCATTTGTAGATGTGTTCGGGGTCTTTCAGCACCGGCTCGACCGCGACCCAGTCGCCGCCGTCCACGGTGCCTTCGAATTTCTGGAAGAAGCACGAATGCCGGCCGGTGTGGCACGCGATGCCCGACACCTGCTCGACCTTCAGCAGCACGACGTCCTCGTCGCAGTCGAGCCGCACCTCGTGCACGTGCTGCACGTGGCCCGACTCCTCGCCCTTGAACCACAGGCGCTTGCGCGACCGCGAATAATAGACCGCGCGCTGCGTCTCGATCGTCTTCGCGAGCGCCTCGCGATTCATCCACGCGAACATCAGCACGTCGTTCGTCGACGCTTCCTGCGCGATCACCGGCACGAGGCCGTTGTCGTCCCAGCGGACTTTGTCGAGCCACGCGGGCAGGGATTTCGTTTCGGTATTCATCACAGCCTCACCGGGATGCCCTGGTCGGACATGAAACGCTTCGCCTCGCCGACCGTGTGCTCGCCGTAGTGGAAGATGCTCGCGGCCAGCACCGCGTCGGCGCGACCGTCCTTGATGCCGTCCGCGAGATCCTGCAGGCAGCCGACGCCGCCCGACGCGATCACCGGCACCGGCACCGCGTCCGACACGCCGCGCGTGAGCGCGAGGTCGAAGCCCGACTTCGTGCCGTCGCGGTCCATGCTCGTGAGCAGGATCTCGCCCGCGCCGAGCTCGGCCATCTTGCGCGCCCATTCGATCGCGTCGAGGCCCGTGTTCTTGCGGCCGCCGTGCGTGAACACTTCCCAGCGCGGCGTCTCGCCGTCCGCCGATACGCGCTTCGCGTCGATCGCGACGACGATGCACTGCGAGCCGTACTTGTCGGCCGCGTCGCGCACGAGCTGCGGATTCGCGACCGCCGACGAATTCATGCTGACCTTGTCCGCACCCGCGTTCAGCAGGCGCCGTACGTCCTCGACGGCACGCACGCCGCCGCCGACGGTCAGCGGAATGAACACCTGCGACGCAACGGCTTCGATGATCGGCAGGATCAGGTCGCGCTGGTCGGACGTCGCGGTGATGTCGAGGAAAGTCAGTTCGTCGGCACCCTGCTCGTCGTAGCGGCGGGCGATTTCGACGGGGTCGCCGGCGTCGCGCAGCTCGACGAAATTGACGCCCTTGACGACACGCCCGGCAGTCACGTCCAGGCAGGGGATGATGCGTTTAGCTAGAGCCATGATGTTGCGCCAAATGCCGCGCTGGGACGGCCGGTTGCGGAAGCCTCGCGCGAGGCTTCCGGTCGGGGCTGCTCGCGGGCAGCCCCGGCGAACGCGACGACCGCGGTTACGCGTTGTCGAGTTCGCCGTTCAGTTCGTCCGCGCGCTTTTGCGCGGCCGCGAAATCGAGATCGCCGGAGTAGATCGCACGGCCGCAGATCACGCCTTCGACGCCGTGCTCTTCCACTTCGCACAGGCTCTCGATGTCCGTGAGGTTCGACAGGCCGCCGCTCGCGATCACCGGGATGCCGACCGCCTGCGCGAGCTTCACGGTCGCGTCGATGTTGATGCCCTGCAGCATCCCGTCGCGGCCGATGTCCGTGTAGACGATCGATTCGACGCCGTAGTCCTCGAACTTCTTCGCGAGATCGATCACTTCGTGGCCGGTCAGCTTGCTCCAGCCGTCGGTCGCGACCTTGCCGTCCTTCGCGTCCAGCCCGACGATGATGTTGCCCGCGAACGCGGTGCATGCGTCCTGCAGAAAGCCCGGATTCTTCACGGCGGCCGTGCCGATGATCACATAGGACAGGCCGGCGTCGAGATACTTCTCGATCGTCTCGAGGCTGCGGATGCCGCCGCCGAGCTGCACCGGGATTTCGTCGCCGACTTCGTCGAGGATCGCTTCGATCGCCTCGAGATTCTTCGGCTTGCCGGCGAATGCGCCGTTCAGGTCGACGAGATGGAGCCGCCGGGCGCCGAGATCGACCCACTTGCGGGCCATCGCCGCCGGGTCCTCGGAGAAAATCGTGGCCTGGTCCATATCGCCCTGTTTGAGGCGCACACACTGACCGTCTTTGAGGTCGATGGCCGGAATCAGCAACATAGCAATCGGGTGTCGTCGTGGAAAATGAAAAGAATCCGGCGCGTACCGGCCAAACCGGTGCCGCGCCGTCTCGCTAGTTTAGTACAACTCTATCGGCGCTTAAGCGGGCAAGCCCCGCGCGACAGGCCGTTCGGCCGGATCGACTGTGGCTCGCGCACCACGTTTACGGTTTCCAGTGTACGAAGTTGCGATACAGACGCAACCCGACCTCCGCGCTTTTCTCGGGGTGGAATTGGGTCGCGAAGAGATTGTCCCGCGCGACCGCGGACGTAAACGGCGCGCCGTAGGCCGTTTCGCCGACCGTGTGCGCCGGGTTGTCCGGCGTCACGTAATAGCTGTGCACGAAGTAGAAATACGCGTCGTCGGGCACGCCGTCCCACAGCGGGTGCGGCTGCGCCTGGCGCACGCGGTTCCAGCCCATCTGCGGCACCTTGAAGCGCGAGCCGTCGTCCTGCAGCCGGCCGTCGAGCTCGAAGCGCACGACCTTGCCGGGCAGCAGCCCGAGGCCCTTCGTGTCGCCTTCCGCGCTCCAGTCGAACAGCATCTGCTCGCCGACGCACACGCCGAGCAGCGGCTTCGTGCGCGACGCTTCGATCACCGCTTCCTGCAGCCCCGATTCGCCGAGGCAGCGCATGCAGTCCGGCATCGCGCCCTGGCCGGGCAGCACGACGCGGTCGGCCGCGCGAATCGCGGCCGGCGTGTCGACGATCGCCACGTCGGCGGCCGGTTCGGCCTTCTTGAGCGCCTGCGCGACCGAGCGCAGGTTGCCCATCCCATAATCCACAATCGCAATCGAAGTTTTCATCTCAGTGCAGGCAGTAGCGCCCTCAGTCCATTGACGATGAATTCCACCGCCAGCGCCGACAGCATCAGACCCATCAGCCGCGTGGCGATGTTGATGCCGGTGCGGCCGATCCAGTTCGCGATCGGCTCGGCGAGCCGCATCGCGACGAAACACAGAAAAGCCAGGGCCGCGCCGATCGCGACCAGCCCGGCCCGCTCATACCAGTGATGCGCGCTCGCCGCATAGACGATCACCGTGCTGATCGAGCCGGGGCCCGTGAGCAGCGGAATCGCCAGCGGCACGACCGCGATGTTGTCCTTCAGCTCGGCTTCGTCGCGCTCCTCGGGCGTCGATCGCGTGTTGCCGATCTGCGCGTTGAGCATGTTGATCGCCATCAGCAGCATGATGATCCCGCCGCCGACTTCGAGCGACCCGACCGAAATGCCGAAGAAGTGGATGATCTGCTGCCCGAGCAGCGCGGTCACCGTCATCACGCAGAACACCGACACCGACGCGATCCGGATCGTGCGCCGCCGCTCGGCTTCCGTCTGCTGCGCCGTCAGGCTCAGGAAGAACGGCACCGCGCCGACCGGATTGATCAGCGCGAGCAGCGAAATGAACGATTTGAGCAGATCCATCGCAAGCCGGCGCCGCGCGCCGAAGCCGTGAGGTTGTCCCGAGCGCAGTCCGTTCGGACGTTCAGAGGCTTCCTTTCGTCGACGGAATCTGCCCCGCCGCGCGCTCGTCGAGCTCCACCGCCGCGCGCAGCGCGCGGCCGAAGGCCTTGAACACCGTCTCGAGCTGATGGTGCGCGTTGATCCCGCGCAGGTTGTCGATGTGCAGCGTGACGCCCGCGTGGTTCACGAAGCCGCGGAAGAACTCGATCGACAGGTCGACGTCGAACGTGCCGATCCGTGCGCGCGTGAACGGCACGTGGAATTCGAGGCCGGGCCGGCCCGAGAAGTCGATCACGACGCGCGACAGCGCCTCGTCGAGCGGCACGTACGAATGGCCGTAGCGGCGGATGCCCTTGCGATCGCCGATCGCCTTCGCGACGGCCTGGCCAAGCGTGATGCCGACGTCCTCGACCGTGTGGTGATCGTCGATATGCGTGTCGCCATGCGCTTCGACCTCGAGATCGACCAGACCGTGTCGCGCGATCTGGTCGAGCATATGGTCGAGAAACGGCACGCCGGTGGCCAGCTTCTGCCGGCCGGTGCCGTCGAGATCGAGCTTCACACGGATCTGCGTTTCGCTGGTATTGCGAACGACTTCCGCCACACGCATGGCAATTCCTTGATCGAGTCTGATGTAAATGGGGATTGATCGTCGCGCGCCGCCGCGCCCTGGGCTCAACCGGGCAGCGCGAGTTTCAAGGCGGCCAGCAGGCGGGCGTTTTCGTCGGGAGAACCGACGGTCAGCCGCACGCATTCGGCCAGTAATGGATGCATTTTACTCACGTTTTTGACCAGCACCCGCTCGGTGAGCAGCGCATCGAACACGGCAGCCGCGTCCGGCACGCGCACCAGCAGGAAATTGCCGGCGCTCGGGAACACCGTCGCGCCCGGCAGCGCGGCCACCGCCTGCGCGAGGCGCGCGCGCTCCGCACGCAATTGCGCCGCCTGCGCATCGAGCACGTCGAGGTGATCGAGCAGGAAATCGGCGGTCGCCTGGGTCAGCACGTTGATGTTGTACGGCGGGCGCACCTTGTCGAATTCGTTCAGCCACGCGGGCGAACCGACGAGATAGCCGAGGCGGATACCCGCGAGGCCGAGCTTCGACACCGTGCGCATCACGACGACGTTGTCGAACTCGGCGGCACGCGGCAGCCACGAGCGCTCCGCGAACGGCTGGTACGCCTCGTCGATCACGATCAGGCTGTGCCGCGCGGCCGCGACGATCCGCTCGACGTCGGCATCGTCGTACAGCGTGCCGGTGGGGTTGTTCGGATACGCGAGATAGACGATCGCCGGCCGGTGCTCCTCGATCGCCGCAAGCATCGCGTCGACGTCGAGCGTCAGGTCGGCCTTCAGCGGCACGCCGACGAATTCGAGCTGCGCGAGCTTCGCCGAAAGCTCGTACATCACGAAGCCCGGCACCGGCGCGAGCACCTTCGCGCCCGGCCGCGCGCACGCGACCGCGATCATGCTGATGATTTCGTCGGAACCGTTGCCGAGCAGCACGTCGCAACCGGCCGGCACGCGCATCGCGTGGCGCAGCTTGTCGAGCAGCGCGGCCGGGCGCGGCGCCGGGTAGCGGTTCAGCGCGACCTGCGCGAGCCGCTCGCCAAGCGCCGCGGCGAGCGGCGCCGGCAGCGGATACGGGTTCTCCATCGCGTCGAGCTTCACGAATCCGCTCGCGTCGGGAACCGGGTAGCTCGTCATCGCGAGCACGTCGCGGCGAATGATGTCTTGTGGCGTCGTCATGGTCTCAAGCCGGCGTGCGTCGCGCCGGCGTCAAATGGTCGGCAAGGCGGCGGCTGCCGCCCTGCACTCGTCTCCTGCGTCGATCCGGGGCCGCCGGTGTCGGCGCCTGCGCGCCCGCCCGGCCCCGCGCACCATGCGCGGTCAGCCCTTCATCCGGAACTCTGCGCTCCTCGCATGCGCCTGCAGCCCTTCGCCGTACGCAAGCTCGGACGCGATCTCGCCGAGCGTCTGCGCGCCTTCCGCGCTGACCTCGATCAGGCTCGAGCGCTTGATGAAGTCGTACACGCCGAGCGGCGACGAGAAGCGCGCGGTGCGCGACGTCGGCAGCACGTGGTTCGGCCCCGCGCAGTAGTCGCCGAGGCTTTCGCTCGTATAGCGGCCGAGGAAGATCGCGCCCGCATGGCGGATCTGCTGGCCCCATTGCTGCGGCTCCAGCGCCGAGATCTCGAGGTGTTCCGGCGCGATGTCGTTCGCGATCCGGCACGCCTCGGCCATGTCGCGCACCTTGATCAGCGCGCCGCGCCCCTCGAGCGACGCACGGATCACGTCCTGGCGCGGCATGGTCGGCAGCAGCTCGTCGATCGCCTTCTCGACGCGATCGAGGAACGCACCGTCCGGGCACAGCAGGATCGACTGCGCGAGTTCGTCGTGCTCGGCCTGCGAGAACAGGTCCATCGCGACCCAATTCGGATCGGTCGTGCCGTCGCACAGCACGAGGATTTCCGACGGCCCGGCGATCATGTCGATGCCGACCGTGCCGAATACGCGGCGCTTCGCCGACGCGACGTACGCGTTGCCGGGGCCGCAGATCTTGTCGACGGCCGGCACCGTCGCCGTGCCGTACGCGAGCGCACCGACCGCCTGCGCGCCGCCGATCGTGAACACGCGATCGACGCCGCCGAGCAGCGCCGCGGCGAGCACGAGGTCGTTCTTCACGCCGTCCGGCGTCGGCACGACCATCACGATCTCGCCGACCCCCGCGACGCGCGCGGGAATCGCGTTCATCAGCACCGACGACGGATACGCGGCCTTGCCGCCCGGCACGTACAGGCCGACGCGGTCGAGCGGCGTGACCTTCTGGCCGAGCACCGTGCCGTCGCTTTCCGTGTACTGCCAGCTATGCGTGCCGCACTCGATCTTCTGCTTCTCGTGGTACGCGCGCACCCGCGCCGCGGCGGCTTCCAGCGCCGCGCGCGCCTTCGGCGCGAGGCCGTCGAGCGCCGTCTGCAGCGCGTCCTGCGGCAGTTCGAGCGCGGCGACGCTGTCCGCGCTCAGCCGGTCGAAGCGGTTCGTGTACTCGAGCACCGCGGCGTCGCCGCGCGACTTCACGTCGGCGAGGATCTGCGCGACCGATTGCTCGATCGCTTCGTCTTCGCTCGCCTCGAACGCGAGCACGGCGCGCAGCGCGGCGCCGAAGTCTTCGTTCGTCGAATCGAGCTTGCGGATGGTGATGGACATGGGAGTTCCGTTACGGTGATGCGCTCAACCGCCATTCTGCGACGCGCGTTCGAACGCGTCGAGGATCGGCTTGAGCGCCGCGCGCTTCAGCTTCAGCGCGGCCTGGTTCACGACGAGGCGCGACGAGATCGCCATGATCTCCTCGACCTCGACCAGATTGTTCGCCTTCAGCGTGCCGCCCGAGCTGACGAGGTCGACGATCGCATCGGCCAGCCCGACCAGCGGCGCCAGCTCCATCGAGCCGTACAGCTTGATCAGATCGACGTGCACGCCCTTCGCGGCAAAGTGTTCGCGCGCCGTTTCGACGTATTTGGTCGCGACCCGCAGGCGCGCGCCCTGGCGCACCGCGTTCGCGTAGTCGAAACCGGCCGGCACGGCCACCGACATCCGGCAGCGCGCAATGTTCAGATCGATCGGCTGGTACAGGCCCGAGCCGCCGTGCTCGACCAGCACGTCCTTGCCGGCCACGCCGAAATCGGCCGCGCCGTATTCGACGTAGGTCGGCACGTCGCTCGCGCGCACGATGATCACGCGCAGGTTCGGATCGGTCGTCGGCAGGATCAGCTTGCGCGACGTTTCCGGATCCTCGGCCACCTGCACGCCGGCGGCGGCCAGCAACGGCAGGGTTTCCTCGAAAATCCGGCCCTTCGACAGGGCGAGGGTCAGCGGCGCGGTCATGCTTGGCTCCCGGAGAGGCGGCGCACGTTCGCGCCGACGGCGGTCAGTTTGGTTTCCATGCGGTCGTAGCCGCGGTCCAGGTGATAGATGCGGTCGACGAGCGTTTCGCCGTCGGCGCGCAGCCCGGCGATCACGAGGCTCGCCGACGCACGCAGGTCGGTCGCCATCACGTTCGCGCCCGACAGCTTCTCGACACCCGTCACGAGCGCCGTGTTGCCGTCGATCGTGATGTTCGCGCCGAGCCGGTTCAGCTCCTGCACATGCATGAAGCGGTTCTCGAAAATGGTTTCGACGACCTGCGCGGTGCCCGTCGCGACCGTATTGAGGGCCATGAACTGCGCCTGCATGTCGGTCGGGAACGCCGGGTATTCCGACGTGCGGATCGTCACCGCCGACGGGCGGCGGTCCATCTTCACGCGCAGCCAGCTGTCGCCTTCCTCGATCGACACGCCCGCTTCGCGCAGCTTGTCGATCACTGCGTCGAGGATGTGCGGGCGCACGCCCGTCAGCGTCACGTCGCCGCCGGCCGCCGCGACCGCGCACAGAAACGTGCCGGCCTCGATGCGGTCGGGGATCACCGAATGGCGCGCGCCGTGCAGCCGCTCGACGCCCTGGATCATGAGGCGGTCGGTGCCGATGCCGTCGATTTTCGCGCCCATCGCGACCAGCAAGTGTGCGAGATCGCTCACTTCCGGCTCGCGCGCGGCGTTTTCGATCACCGTCTCGCCGTCGGCGAGCGTCGCGGCCATCAGCAGGTTTTCGGTCCCCGTCACCGTGATCATGTCAGTGACGATGCGCGCGCCCTTCAGGCGCTTCGCGCGCGCTTCGATGAAGCCGTGCTCGATGCTGATCTCGGCGCCCATCGCCTGCAGGCCCTTGATGTGCTGGTCGACCGGCCGCGCGCCGATCGCGCAGCCGCCCGGCAGCGACACCTTCGCCTCGCCGAAGCGCGCGAGCAGCGGCCCGAGCACGAGGATCGACGCGCGCATCGTCTTCACGAGTTCGTACGGCGCGACGAGGTTGTCGACGCGCGACGCGTCGAGCTGCACGCGGCAGCCGTCGGTCTCGCTCTTCACGCCCATCTGGTTCAGCACCTTCAGCGTGGTGCGCACGTCCTTCAGGTTCGGCACGTTGTCGAGCTCGACCGGCTCGGCGCTGAGCAGCCCCGCGCACAGGATCGGCAACGCGGCGTTCTTCGCGCCCGACACGACGATCTCGCCGGACAGGCGACGACCGCCTTCGATCACGAGCCTGTCCATCCCCTGTCCCTGCGATTCCCCGTTGGCGGCCGGGTGTGCCGTGGCGACGCTCTGGACGGCGTCGCGCTCGTTGACGGTGACTTGCACTCAGTGATTTCCGTTTATGCGTTCTGCCATTCGGCGGGCGTCAGCGTCTTCATGCTGAGCGCGTGAATTTCCTGCTTCATGCGATCGCCGAGCGCCGCATAGACGAGCTGGTGCCGCTGGATCGGCCGCTTGCCTTCGAAGGCCGCCGACACGATCGTCGCGAAGAAATGCTGGCCGTCGCCTTCGACTTCCAGATGCGTGCAGGCGAGACCGCCGGCGATGTATTGCTTGACCTGTTCGGGAGTCGGCAACATGGTGTAAGGCTCCTGTCGGCGCGCGCCGCCCAAGGGCGGCCGCGGCCTGTCGATATCAATGACGCAGTTTGTAGCCGGTCGCGAGCAGCCGCATCGCGATCAGCGCGAGCAGCACGAAGAAACCGGTGACGATCGCGAGGCTTGCGAACGGGTTGATGTCGGACGCGCCGAAGAACCCGAAACGGAAGCCGTCGATCATGTAGAAAAACGGGTTGAGACGCGACACTTCACGCCACACGGGCGGCAGCGAGTGCGTCGAATAGAACACGCCGGACAGAAACGTCAGCGGCATGATCAGGAAGTTCTGGAACGCGGCGAGCTGGTCGAACTTCTCGGCCCAGATCCCGGCGATCAGGCCGAGCGTGCCGAGGATCGCCGAGCCGAGCAGCGCGAACGCAATGATGAACAGCGGCGCCGCGAAGTGCATCGGGATAAACCAGATCGTCACGACGAACACGCCCGCGCCGACCGCGAGCCCGCGCACGACGGACGCGAGCACGTACGCGCCGAAGATGTCGCGATACGACAGCGGCGGCAGCAGCATGAACACGAGGTTGCCGGTGATCTTCGACTGGATCAGCGACGACGAGCTGTTCGCGAACGCGTTCTGCAGCACGCTCATCATCACGAGGCCCGGCACGAGAAAGCTCACGTATTCGACACCGGGATAGACCTCGACGCGGCCCGACAGCGCATGGCCGAAGATCGTCAGATACAGCAGCGCGGTGACGATCGGCGCGAGCACCGTCTGGAACGACACCTTCCAGAAACGCAGCAGTTCCTTGTAGAACAGCGTGCGGAACCCGCTTCCCGGCACGCGCCGGGCCGTCCCCTCGGACGACAGCGAACGCAGTTCGCGTGGGGAGTGTTGATTCATGCCAGACCCTCGATCACCTCGGCCCCGTTCATCACCTGGACGAACACGTCCTCGAGGTCGGCCTTGCGGACCTCGATCTCGTCGAACGTGCAGCCCGCCGCGCGGCATTGCGCGAGGATGCGTTCGACCTCGTCGTAACTCGCGAGGCGCAGCAGGTGCTCGCCCGGCGCGCGCGCGGCCGGGTCGGTTTCCAGTCCGCGCAGCTCGGCCGGCAGCGCGCCCGTCGCGAACCGCAGGTACAGCTGCAGGCCCGCGAAGCGGCGCAGCAGCGCATCGGTGCGGTCGAGCGCGACGACTTCGCCGCGACGCAACATCGCGATGCGGTCGCACAGCGACTCGGCTTCCTCGAGGTAATGGGTGGTCAGCACGATCGTGTGACCCTCGCGATTCAGGCGCGAGATGAATTTCCACAGCGTCTGGCGCAATTCGACGTCGACGCCGGCGGTCGGCTCGTCGAGCACGATCACGGGCGGCCGGTGCACGAGCGCCTGCGCGACGAGCACGCGGCGCTTCATCCCGCCCGACAGCGCGCGCATGTTCGCGTCGGCTTTCTCGGTGAGATCGAGATTGGCCATCACTTCATCGATCCAGTCGTCGTTGCGGCGCAGCCCGAAATAGCCGGACTGGATCCGCAGCGTCTCGCGAACGGTGAAGAACGGGTCGAAAACGAGCTCCTGCGGAACGACGCCGAGTGCGCGGCGCGCGCTGCGGAAGTCCTGGACGACGTCGTGACCGAGCACCGAGATACTGCCTTCGTCGGCCCGGGCGAGCCCGGCGAGGATGCTGATGAGCGTGGTCTTGCCTGCGCCGTTGGGACCGAGCAGACCGAAAAACTCGCCTTCCTCGACCGACAGGCTGACGCCCTTGAGCGCCTGAAGCGACTTGTAGCGCTTCTTGACGTGACGGATTTCTATGGCTGACATGACTGTGCGCGACGCCAGGGCCGCGACGCCTATTCTGTGCTTGCTGCGAAAGAAAATGGGGGCCGGACGCCGATTGGCTGCCCCGCAAAACGCTTGATTATAGGGCAAACCGGCTGGGGGAGCCGGCGCCGGCGGCGCGCGGCCTGAAGCGTGCGCGCGCCGGCTGGCGCGGCAGGCTTCGGTCGGACAGGGTCAATGTCGCCCGGTGCCGTCGATGAGCGCGTCGACGCCGTAGGCGCGCGCGAGGCTGGCGAGCTTCGGAGGGAGATTGAGGATGTCGAGGGTTGCGCCGCGCGCTTTGGCGGCACGTTGCCATGCGAGCAGCACGGCGAGCGCGGACGAGTCGAACTGCGTCAGCGCCGCGCAATCGACGGCGGTCGCGCCGGCGCCGATGCGCGCAAGACCGTCCGCGAGCGCGGACTTCGCGCTCGCGACGGTCAGCGAGGAACCGGCTGCGAAGCCGCTCACGACGCTTGCTTGCCCGCGGCAAGTTCCTGGTTGCGCTGCGACAGGAACTTGATCAGGCCGTCCACGCCGCTTTGCTGGATCTTCTCGTTGAACTGTTGCTGGTACGTCTGGATCAGCCATGCGCCGAGCACGTTCAGGTCATACACCTTCCAGCCGTTCGCCGTCTTGTACAGGCGATAGTCGATCTGGACCGGCTGGCCGTTGTTCATCGCGACCGTCTTGACCACGACGTCGGTATCGGCCGGATCGGCGCGGAACGGCGGGTACTGGATCTGCTGGTCCGGCTTCAGTTGGGCGAGCGCACCCGAATACGTGCGGATCAGCAGCAGCTTGAACTGCTCCTGAACCTGCTGCTGCTGCTCGGCCGTCGCCGTGCGCCAGTTGCGGCCCATCGCCAGCTGCGTGGTGCGGCGGAAATCGGTGTACGGCAGGATGTCCTTGTTGACGATCGTGATGATGCGGTTGGTGTCGCCCTGCTTGATCGTCTGCTGCTTGACTTCGTCGAGCACCTGCTGCGTCGCCGTCTTGATCAGCGCCTGCGGGTTCGACTGGTCGACTTGCGCGTGAGCTGCGCTGCCGAACGAGAACAGCGCCGCGAAAACGGGGATCAGGAACAGTTTTTTCATCATAGTGGCCTGCATGAATGAGTCGATGCGAAGGTTGGAGCAGGTAGCTTACGCGCAAGTTCGCATACGCTACCGACTGAATCGTTTCCGGCTGTAACGAATGTAAATCCGTCAGTGCAGCCGGATGCTCGGGAACCGGAACCCGCCCGGCGACGGCGGCGCCACCTGCATGGCCGGCACGTTCGTTTCGCTCGCCGGGTTGGGTGCTTCGGCCGCACCCGACGCCGGCGCAGCAACCGCCGCGCCCGATGCGCCCGCCGGCGCGGCGCCGCCCACCGCGGCCGCGCCCGCCGTACCGGCCGCGCCGGCTGCCGCCGGCGCCGCACCGTCGTCCGGCAGGTCGTACTTCGGCAGCGCGTCGTTGCTCGACGTCGTGGCGGCTTCGCCGCGCGCGTTGTTGATCAGCATCTGGCGACGCTGCAGGTACGCATTGCGTACGAACGAATACTTGTCGAGCGCCGCGGCATCGAGCACGTCGCCCGCGCCCAGCAGGTTCGCACGCGTGTTGACCAGGTTCACGCCGAACAGGCCCCAGCTCAGGCCGTCCGGTTTCACGTAGGTGAGCGGGTTGCCGACGTAGTCGACGCCCAGGCCGGCCGTGTCGCGCAGCGTGCTCGGGCCGAGCAGCGGCAGCACGAGGTACGGCCCCGACGGCATGCCGTAGCGGCCCATCGTGATCCCGAAGTCGGCCGTGTGCTTCGGCAGCTTCGCGATCGTCGCGACATCGAACAGGCCGCCGACGCCGAACACCGTGTTGATCACGACGCGCATGATGTCGCCGACGCCGTCCGCGATCCGCAGCTGCACGATGTTGTTCGCCGCGATGTAGACGTCGCCGATGTTCGAGAAGAAGTTCGTCACGCTGTCGCGCACCGGCTGCGGCACCACGTACTGGTAGCCCTTCGCGACCGGCTTCAGCGCGTACGTATCGACCGTGTCGTTGAACTTGTACATCGTCCGGTTGAAGCCTTCGAGCGGATCGCCCTTGGTCGGCGTCTGCACGGTCGCGCAGCCGCTCAACGCGGCGACTGCCGCTACCGCCAGCGCGGCGTGCCTGATGCGGATCGTGTGCATGTCATTACCCTCTTGTTTTCTCTCGTGTGGTTATTGGCCGGCCGAACCGGACACCGCCGACGCCGGCACCGCCACCGGCGCCGGCGCGGCGGGCGCGGCGGGAGCGGCCGGAGCGGCCGGAGCAGCCGATGCGCCGGCTGCCGGCTTCGCACCGCCCGCGTCGGCTGCCTTGCTGTACAGGAACTGGCCGATCAGGTTCTCGAGCACGATCGCCGACTGCGTCATCGTGATCGTGTCGCCGGCCTTCAGCATTTCGGTGTCGCCGCCCGGATCGAGACCGATATATTGCTCGCCGAGCAGGCCCGACGTCAGGATCTTCGCCGACGAATCCTTCGGAAACTGGTACTGGCCGTCGATGTCGATCGTGACGAGCGCCTGGTAGGTGTTCGTGTCGAAGCCGATCGACTTCACGCGGCCGACCACGACGCCGGCGCTCTTCACGGCCGCGCGCGGCTTCAACCCGCCGATATTGTCGAATTTCATCCTCACCGAGTAGGTCGGCTGAAACGACAGCGAGCTCATGTTGCCGACCTTCAGCGCCAGGAACAGCACCGCAAGGAAGCCCACCACCACGAACAGGCCGACCCAGAAGTCGAGAGCAGTCTTTTTCATCGTCATCCCAAAATTTGGCTTGGCTGAGGCTTAGCTGAACATCAGCGCGGTCAGCAGGAAATCGAGGCCGAGTACGGCGAGCGACGCGAACACGACCGTCTTGGTGGTCGCGCGCGACACGCCTTCGGGCGTGGGCTTCGCTTCATACCCCTGAAACAGTGCAATGAAGGTCACGGCGAAGCCGAACACGATGCTTTTCAGCACGCCGTTGCCGACGTCGGCCCAGACCTGGACGCCGCCCTGCATCTGCGACCAGAACGCGCCCGGATCGACGCCGATCAGCACGACGCCGACGAAGTAGCCGCCGAGCACGCCGACCGCGTTGAAGATCGCGGCGAGCAGCGGCATCGCGATGATGCCCGCCCACATGCGCGGCGCGATCACGTTCTTGATCGGGTCGACGGCCATCATCTCGAGCGCGGTGAGCTGCTCGCCGGCCTTCATCAGGCCGATCTCGGCCGTGAGCGACGTGCCCGCGCGGCCCGCGAACAGCAGCGCGGTGACGACGGGCCCGAGCTCGCGCACGAGCGACAGCGCGACCAGCAGGCCAAGCGCCTGCTCGGACCCGTAGCGGTTCAGCGTGTAATACCCCTGCAGGCCGAGCACGAAGCCGACGAACAGCCCCGACACGGCGATGATCACGAACGAATAGTTGCCGAGGAAGTGGATCTGCTTCGTGACCAGCCGCGGCCGACGCAGCAGCGGGAAGAATTCCAGCACGAGGCGCACGAACAGGCGCGTGCCGTAGCCCGCCCGCTCGAGGCCGCCGATGACGTAACGTCCGATCGCGCTGATCATGCGCGCCCTCCGCCGAGCCCGAAATCCGCCGCCAGCGGCGGGCTCGTGTAGTGAAATTTGAACGGGCCGTCCGGCGCGCCGTCGATGAATTGCCGCACGCTCGGATCGGTCGACGCGCGCAGCTCGTCGGGCGTGCCCTGCGCGAGCACGCCGCCATTGGCCAGAAAATACACGTAGTCGGCGATCGCGAACGATTCCGGCACGTCGTGCGTGACGAGGATCGACGTCGCGCCGAGCGCCTGGTTCAGCGTGCGGATCAGGTTGGCGGTGATGCCGAGCGAGATCGGATCGAGGCCTGCGAACGGCTCGTCGTACATGATGAGCTGCGGATCGAGCGCGATCGCGCGCGCCAGCGCGATGCGGCGCGCCATCCCGCCCGACACCTCGGACGGCATCAGGTCGCGCGCGCCGCGCAGCCCGACCGCGTTCAGCTTCATCAGCACCAGATCGCGGATCAGGTCTTCGGGCAGGTCGGTATGCTCGCGCAGCGCGAACGCGACGTTCTCGAACACCGACATGTCGGTGAACAGCGCGCCGAACTGGAACAGCATGCCCATCTTGCGGCGCAGCGCATACAGGCCGTCGCGCGTTTGCGCGCCGACGTCGGCGCCGTCGAACAGCACCTGGCCGCGGCGCGCACGCACGAGGCCGCCGATCAGGCGCAGCACGGTGGTCTTGCCGCAACCCGAGCCGCCCATGACCGCGACGACCTGCCCACGCCCGAAGCGCAGGTTCAGGTTGGACAGGACGAGGCGATCGCCGTAGCCGAAGTCGACGTCGCGAAGTTCCAGCAGGGTCTCGGTAGGAGTGGGGCTCACGGAGCTGACAGTCCTTTTACGCAGAACGCCGAATTATAGGGCCTGCATTGGAATGATGTCGTGACGCCGTTCCGGACCCCGCGGTCAATGATTGTCAAATTGTCCGGCAAAGCACTGCTGCAGTGCAATAAGCGCCGTCCGATAGTCGGCCGCGCCCGTAACCGCGCTGACCACGGCGACGCTGCCGACGCCCGTCGCCAGCACGGCCGGCAGCGTGTCGATCCCGACCCCGCCGATCGCGACGAGCGGCGCCCGCGCGCCCGCGAGGCGCGCGTAGCGGGCGATACGCGCGAGACCCTGCGGCGGCGCGGCGACCGCCTTGGTCGCGGTCGCGTACACGGGGCCGAGCGCGAGGTAGCTCGGCCGCTCGTGCAGTGCCCGCAATATCTCGTAGTAACCGTGGCTCGAAAGTCCGAGCCGCAGGCCCGCGCGCGCGATCGCGGCCAGATCGGCCGTTTCGAGGTCCTCCTGGCCGAGATGTACACCGTACGCCCCCTCTTCTACGGCGATCTGCCAGTGATCGTTGATGAACACGCGCGCATCGGGATAACGGCGCCCCGCAGCGACCGCTCGCGCGATTTCGCGGCGCAGCGCGTCCGGCGTCGCGTCTTTCACGCGCAATTGCACGGTTCGCGCGCCGCCGTCGAGCACGCGCTCGACCCATTCGGCGCTCGGCACGACCGGATAGAGGCCGAGCTGCGCGGGGCACGCCGCGAACGCGGGCGCCGGCGCCGGCGGCAGCCCGGCGACGCGCGGGAATTGCGCGGCATCGACCGGCCACGCGTCGACGGCGCGCGTCTCGTCGCCGTCGCGCCACGCCAGCGCGAGCACCAGCGCGTCGACCGGCGCGAAGCCGCAATCGAGGAACGCGGCGAGCGCCGCGATCCAGTCGTCCGCGAGCGGATGCGCGGCGTCGAGCGCGTAGCGCACGCCGGCCGCATGCAGCACGGCGCCCCGCTCGTCGAATTCGACCGCCACCGCCGCCGGCGACGCCGGCCGCGACACGGCCGACGCACGCGCCTGCGCGGCGCGATCGCCGGCCGACACGATCAGCACGTCGCCGTCGGCCGGCACGTCGGGCGCCGCCACGCAGAGCCGCCACGGCGCCGTGCCGTCCGGCCAGTCGCCGAGCCGCGCGCGAATCCGCTCGGCCGCTTCGGCCAGTTCGTCGGCCGGCGGCCAGAACGCATCGGCGAAGCGCGCGCTCATGCGCCGCCCCCGTCCTGGTGCCAGAACGGCATCCCGACGACCGGCGTGCTCGCGTGCGCGGTTTCGCGCGCGTCCATCGGACCGGCGAGATACGCGGCGCGGCCGGCCTCGACGCCCTGCGCAAACGCGCGCGCCATGATCTCCGGGTGCGTGGCCTGCGAGACGGCCGTATTCAGCAGCACGCCGTCGAAACCCCACTCCATCACTTGGCACGCGTGCGACGGCACGCCGAGCCCCGCGTCGACGATCAGCGGCACGTCCGGCAGCCGCTCGCGCAGCACGCGCAGGCCGTACGGATTCACGACGCCCTTGCCGGTGCCGATCGGCGCGCCCCACGGCATCAGCGCCTCGCAGCCGACGTCGAGCAGGCGCCGGCCGATCACGAGATCCTCGGTGCAGTACGGCAGCACCTTGAAGCCGTCCTTGATCAGTTGCGCGGCGGCTTCGATCAGTCCGACCGGGTCGGGTTGCAGCGTGTAGTCGTCGCCGATCAGTTCGAGCTTGATCCAGTCGGTGTCGAATACCTCGCGCGCCATGTGCGCGGTCGTCACGGCTTCGGCGACGGTCTGGCACCCGGCCGTGTTCGGCAGCAGCGGCACCGCGTGGCGCTTGAGCAGGTCGAAGAAGCCGGCTTCGGCCGTGCCGCCCGTCATCTGGCGGCGCAGCGCGACCGTCACCATCCCGGGGCGCGACGCGGCGATCGAATCGGACAGCGACTGCAGCGACGGATAGCGCGACGTGCCGAGCAGCACGCGGCTGGCGAAAGTGGCGCCGTATAGCGTGAGCGCGTCGGCGGAGGTGTGGGACGTCATGTCGTTTTCCTGGAAGAGCGGGGCGAAACGGCGGCGCTCAGCCGCCTGCGACGGGGTGCACGACGTCGAGCCTGTCGCCCGCCGCGAGTGCGCGCGCCGCATGCTGCGTGCGCGCGACGAAGTTGCCGTTCAGCGCCACCGCGTACGGCGGACGCGCGCCGTACGCGGCAAGCGCGTCGGCCACCGTCGCGCCGTCGGGCAACGTCAGGGTCTGTTGATTGATCTGGATATCCATGAGGCTGGGTCGGATTCGGTCGGCGGCGCGCGTCAGGCCGGCTGGCGCGCGTCGTTGCGGTGATGGAGCAGCGTCGGCCAGCGTGCGGCGTCGCGCCATGCGGCGAACGCGTCGGCATCGCCGAGCGAGCCGCCGAGCGCGGCCTGCGCGAATGCGACGGCCGCCTGCGCGACTTCCGGCGCGATCATGAAGCCGTGCCGGTACAGGCCGTTGACGGCGAGCGTCGATGCGCCGTCCCAGATCAGCGCCGGGCGATGATCGGGCAGCGTCGGCCGGCACTGCGCGTTGAGTTCGAGAATGCGTGCCTCGCCGAACGCCGGATGCACGGAAAACGCCGCGCTCAGCAGTTCGAGCGCCGAGCGCACGCTGACGGGCGACATGTCCTCGCCCTCCACCTCGGTCGCGCCGATCACGTAGAGATCGTCCTGCTTCGGCGCGATGTACAGCGGGTAACGCGGATGCAGCAACCGCACGGGCCGCGCGAGCCCGATGCCCGGCGCATGCACGCGCGCGACTTCGCCGCGGATGCCGCGCAGCGCGGGCAGCGCGGATTTCGCGCCGAGCCCGCGGCAATCGATCGTGACATGCGCGGCAGGCCGGTTCGCGTCGTCGACCGACGCGTGCCAGTGCAGCGCGACGCCGCGCTCGGCGAGGCCCGCGGCGAGCGCGCGCAGCGCCTGGCGGTTGTCGAGCTGCCCTTCGCGCGGCAGCATCAGCCCGCGCGCGAAGCGGCCCGCGAGCGCGGGTTCGGCCGCGTCGACCTGCGCGCCGGCGAGCGTCATGAAGCCGCCGTCGAACAGCTCGGCCGGCGCGTTCGCGCGGACGCGCCGCTCGAACAGCGGCGCCTCCGCGCGGTCCGCGTGATGCCAGACGACGAGCGTGCCGCGATGCTGGAAAAAGACGGGTTCGGGCAGTTCCGCGAGCCACTGCGGCCAGCGCGCGAGCGATGCGACGCCGAGCTCGGTGATCAGCCGTTCCGCGCTCGCCGCTTCCGCGAGCGGCGCGAGCATCGCGGCCGCGATCCACGCGGCCGACTGCTCGCCGTCCGGGCCGCCGCGCTCGTAGAGCGCGACGCGATGCCCGTCGCCCGCGAGCCGCCACGCGATCAGGCGGCCGACGAGGCCGCCGCCGAGCACCGCGAAATCGGGCCGTGCATCGCGGACGTTCATCGCGCGCCCTCCGCGCGGCCACGCGCGACGGACGCCGACGCGCACGCGCCGCCGCATGCGAACGCACGCGACATCGGGCCGGGAACCATGCAAAAGACTGAGGATTGTGCGGTCATCATTCCTTCCGTAACGCGCAATGCGCGTACCCAAAGGACGAAACCGGCAGCAAAGGCCGGCCGGGCGGGACTCGGGCGCTGACCATGTGGGATGGCGGCCAGCGCGGCCCGGCGGGATCAGAAACTTCCCTCGCCGGTATTACCCGGATCGGGTGCGAAGGGTCTTTCTCAGCCTCGCCGCGCTGCCCGGAACATCTGCCGGCCGCGCCACGAAGCACCCCTGTTTCGTCGTCGGTCATTAGACCATAAAAGCGGAAAGCGCCGCAAACTGTCCCCCTTGCGGCAAATTCGCCGGCGCGCCGCGCCGCTCTGGCACAATGCCCGCAGGCCGGCCGCGCGAGCGGCCGGTTGCCGCGTCACCGCCGGTTTTTAAGTGCCGTTTAAGACGCACGGGCGACCATCCGGACGCCCGCCGTCAGTCGGCGCCGCGCCCCGGCATGCCGTATCGCGGCGCGCGCCCGGTTTCGCCCGGCCCGCGCGCCGGCTCATCATCAGGAAGCACATGACCCAATCGATCGATCCCGTCCGCTCCGCCTCCGACGCGCCGCAGGACGAGCGCCCGGTATCCGCATGGAGCCTCATCAAGCCCTACTGGGTATCGTCCGAATGGAAAATCGCGTGGGGGCTGCTGGTCACGATCATCGCGATCAACCTCTGCGTGGTCTGGATCAACGTCCGGCTGAACAAGTGGAACGCGCAGTTCTACAACGCGCTGCAGTCGAAGGACGTCCACGACTTCCCGAATCTGCTGATGCAGTTCTCCGCGCTCGCCTTCGGGTTCATCATCCTCGCCGTGTACGGCCGCTACCTGCGGCAGATGCTCGGCTTTCGCTGGCGCCAGTGGCTCACCGACCGCTTTCTCGGCCAGTGGCTCGGCGATCGCGCGTTCTACCGGATCGAGCGCGACCGCCTCGCGGACAACCCCGACCAGCGGATCACCGACGACCTCCAGTCGTTCGCGACCACGACGCTCGCGCTGTCGCTCGACCTGCTGTCGACGGTCGTCACGCTCGTGTCGTTCATCACGATCCTGTGGTCGCTCGCCGGCGCGCTGACGTTCACGCTCGGCGCGACGCCGATCGCGATTCCCGGCTACATGGTGTGGGCGGCCGCGCTGTACGCGGTGGTCGGCTCGCTGATCATCCAGAAGGTCGGCCATCCGCTCGTGTCGATCAACTACCAGCAGCAGCGCGTCGAGGCCGATTTCCGCTTCGGGCTGATCCGCGTGCGCGAGAACGCCGAGCAGATCGCGTTCTACGACGGCGAGAAGACCGAGACCGGCAACGCGCAGACGCTTTTCATGCGCATCCGCGACAACTGGTGGCGCGTGATGAAGTACACGAAGCGGCTCACGTTCGTGCTGAGCTTCTACGGTCAGATCGCGATCATCTTCCCGCTCGTCGTCGCCGCACCGCGCTACTTTGCGGGCGCGTTCTCGTTCGGCGTGCTGATGCAGATATCGTCCGCGTTCGGCACCGTCAGCGATTCGTTCTCGTGGTTCATCAACAGTTACTCGACCCTCGTCGAATGGCGCGCCACCGTCAACCGTCTGCGTGAATTCAAGCGCGTGATGGGCACGTCGCACCTGAAGGAAAGCCTGTCGCCCGCGACCGAGCGCGGCGGCATCAACCTGCACTACATCGACGCGGCGAAGCTGTCCACGTCGTCGCTCAAGCTCGCGCTGCCGAACGGCAACGCACTCGCGAACATCGGCGACGTCACGATCGAACCCGGCTCGCGCTGGCTCGTGGTCGGCAAGTCCGGATCCGGCAAGAGCACGTTCATGCGTGCGCTCGCGGGCCTGTGGCCGTTCGGCGACGGCGCGATCGATGCGCCGGTCGGCGCGCGGATGATGTTCGTGCCGCAGACGAGCTATTTGCCGATCGGCACGCTGAAGGCCGCGCTCACCTACCCGGCGACACCCGACACGTTCAGCGACGAAGCGTGCCGCGATGCGCTGCGCGCGTGCCGCCTCGAGGATTACGTCGAGCGCCTCGACGAAACCGCGCACTGGACCCGCGTGCTGTCGCCCGGCGAGCAACAGCGCCTGGCCGGCGCCCGCGTGCTGCTGCACAAGCCCGACTTCCTGTTCCTCGACGAAGCGACCAGCGCGCTCGACGCCGACAACGAAGCCCGCCTCTATCACCTGTTCGCCGAACGGCTGCCGAAGGCCGCGATCGTCAGCATCGCGCACCGCGAATCGCTGGCCGCGTTCCACGGCGGCACGATCAACGTCGAACGCGCGAACAGCGACGACAAGGTCGCCGCGTGAGCGCACGCGCCGCGCACATCGCGCGGATCGCGCTGATCACCGGCGCAGGTTCGGGGATCGGCGCGGCGCTCGCGCGTCGACTCGCGGCGCCCGGCGTCGCGCTGGCGCTGCATGCGCGCGGCGCGGACCCGGCAGCCCGCGCACGCGTCGCCGAAGTCGCCGACCGATGTACGGCAGCGGGCGCGCAATGCGTGACGCTCACCGGCGATCTCGCCGAGGCGGGCGTCGCCACCGCGCTCGTCGACGCCACTGCCGCCCGCTTCGGCGGGCTCGACCAGCTCGTCGCCAACGCCGGCTTCGCCGCGCGGCAATCCTTTTCCGACCTCTGCGCGGACGCGCTCGCATCCGCCTTCGCGACGATGCCCGGCGCGTTCTCCGCGCTCGCGGCCCGCGCTCGGCCGCTGCTCGAAGCGTCGACGGCGCCGCGCATCGTCGCGGTCAGCTCGTTCGTCGCGCACCGCTACCGGGCGGACGCCCCATTCGCGGCGACCGCGGCCGCGAAAGCCGCGCTCGAATCGCTGGTGCGCTCGGCGGCAGCCGAGTTCGCCGCGTGCGGCATCACCGTCAATGCGGTCGCGCCCGGCTTCACGCGCAAGGACCACGGCCCGAGCGCGGACAATGCGGCCGCTTGGGCCCGCGCCGAACAGGCGACGCCGCTCGGCCGGATCGCCGAACCCGACGACGTCGCCGCGCTGATCGCGTTCCTGCTGTCGGACGCGGCGCGGCAGATCACCGGCCAGGTCATCCATGTGGACGGCGGCCTGACGCTCTGACGCGAGCGCGTGCCGGCCGTGCCGGCGCGCAGGTCGCCGCCGGCGCCCGCATGGCGCTCACGCACGATCGAGCGTCGCTCCCGGCCGAACGCCCATCCCCGCGCCGCCGCGCTAGCACCCGCACGCACGTTTTTGGCGCCCTTCATCCCGCCCGTAAAATAGTCGCCGTACGGCAGCGCGATACGAGAGACGACACAAGAGGGGGCGGCACGCATGCAGGCATTCCAGTGGTTCAACGAATTGTCGACGCGCGAGCGCCGGACGCTGTACGCCGGATTCGGCGGCTATGCGGTCGATGCGTTCGACTTCATGATCTATTCGTTCCTGATTCCGACGCTGATCGCCACCTGGGGCATGACGAAGAGCGAGGCCGGGATGATCGCGACGAGTTCGCTGATCTCGTCGGCGATCGGCGGCTGGGTCGCCGGCATCCTCGCCGACCGCTACGGCCGCGTGCGCGTGCTGCAGTGGACGATCGCGACGTTCGCGCTGTTCACGTGCCTGTCCGGTTTCACACATTCGTTCTGGCAGCTCCTGGCGACGCGCACGCTGCAGGGCTTCGGCTTCGGCGGCGAATGGTCGGTCGTGACGATCATGATGGCCGAGACGATCCGCTCGCCCGAGCACCGCGCGAAGGCCGTCGGCACCGTGCAGAGCAGCTGGTCGTTCGGCTGGGGCGCGGCCGCGATCCTGTACTGGGCGTTCTTCGCGCTGCTGCCCGAGCAGCTCGCGTGGCGCGCGTGCTTCTGGATCGGCATCGCGCCCGCGCTGTGGATCCTGTACATCCGCCGCAACGTCAGCGATCCCGACATCTACACGGCCACGCGCCGCGCCCGCGACGAAGGCCGCGTGTCGGGCCACTTCCTCGAGATCTTCGCGCCGGCGCACCTGCGCGCGACGCTGTTCGGCAGTGCGCTGTGCACCGGCATGCTCGGCGGCTACTACGCGATCACGACGTGGCTGCCCACCTACCTGAAAACCGTGCGCCACCTGTCGGTGTTCAACACGAGCGGCTATCTCGTCGTGCTGATCGTCGGCTCGTTCGTCGGCTACGTGGTCGGCGCGATCCTGTCCGACCGGCTCGGCCGCCGCGCGTCGTTCATCCTGTTCGCGATCGGCTCGTTCTCGCTCGGCATGGCGTACACGATGCTGCCGATCACCGATACCGCGATGCTGCTGCTCGGCTTCCCGCTCGGCATCGTCGTGCAGGGCATCTTCGCGGGCGTCGGCGCGTATCTGTCGGAGCTGTATCCGGGCGCGATCCGCGGCTCGGGTCAGGGCTTCTGCTACAACCTCGGCCGCGGGCTCGGCTCGTTCTTCCCGATCCTGGTCGGCTCGCTGTCGCAGTCGATGTCGCTCGTGAAGGCGATCGGCCTCGTCGCGGGCGGTGGCTACCTGCTGGTGATCGTCGCCGCGCTCGTGCTGCCGGAAACGCGCGGCAAGTCGCTCGCCGACGATCCGGCCGTCGCATCGTGAGCACCTTGCCCGTTCGGGAACCCGCATGCACGTGATCGTTCTCGGCGCCGGCGTGATCGGCGTCACCACTGCCTGGCACCTGCGCGAAGCAGGCTGCGACGTCACCGTGATCGAACGCGAGGCCGATGTCGCGCAGGCGACGAGCCTCGGCAACGCGGGCGTGATCGCGCCCGGCTACGTGACGCCGTGGGCCGCGCCCGGGATGCCCGGCAAGATTCTCAAATACCTGTTCAAGCCCGCGTCGCCGCTGATCTTCCGGCCGACGCTCGATGCCGCGCAGTGGCGCTGGATCGCGCGCTGGCTACGCGAATGCGAGTTCGAGCGGTTCCGCGTGAACAAGCAGCGGATGCAGCGCATCGCGTATTACAGCCGCGCGTGCCTGCATGCGTTTCGCGAGCGTCATCCGTTCGACTATGGTGCGAGCCGCGGCTACCTGCAGTTGCTGCGCGGCGCATTCGACGTCGAGATGGTGCAGCCGGCGCTGAAGGTGCTGCGCGACGCCGGCATCGCGTTTCGCGAACTCGACGCCGCCGGCTGCACCGCGATCGAGCCCGGCTTGCGCTGGGCGCGACAGGCGCCCGTCGGCGGCATCTACCTGCCCGACGACGAAGCCGGTGACTGCGCGCGCTTCACGCGCGAACTGCGGGCGCTGTGCGAAGCGAACGGCGTGACGTTCCGATTCCGCACCGCGATTCATGCGCTCGACGTCGCGGGCGGCAAGGTGCGCGGCGTGCGGGTACGGGCGGCCGGAACGGATGGCCGCTCTCCGTACGATGAAAGCGCGGACATCGACACCACGGGCACCGGCTTGCGTGGCGGGAGGCCGCTCAGCCGCCCGGCGCCGGGCCGCGCCGGATCGACCGGAGCCCCGCCGCGCGACATGCTGCTTGCGGCCGACGCGATCGTGGTCGCGCTCGGCGTCGACAGTACCGCCCTGCTGCGGCCGCATGGCATCGACGTGCCGCTGTATCCGGTGAAAGGCTACTCGGCGACGCTCGCGGTCGTCGACGACGAAAAGGCGCCGCGCGCCGCGCTGATGGACGAATCGCTGAAGACCGCGATCACGCGCTTCGGCCCGACGCTGCGCGTCGCGGGCACCGCGGAACTCGGCAACCGGCACGCGGCGCTGCGGCAGCAGGCGCTCGATACGCTGATGAAGGTGCTCGACGACTGGTTTCCGCACGCGGCCGAGCGCGCATCCGCGCGCTTCTGGGTCGGCCGCCGCCCGATGACGCCCGACGGGCCGCCGCTGCTGGGGGCGAGCCGCATCGACGGACTGTGGCTGAACGTCGGTCACGGGTCGACCGGCTGGGCGATGTCGATGGGATCGGGGAAGGTGCTGGCGGATCTCGTCACGGGGCGGGAACCGGAGATCGATTTGTCGGGGCTGACGCTCGCGCGCTACGAGCGCTAGGCAGGACGCCGGGCGACGTGCGCGGCACGATGCAGAGCGGCACGTCGGCATCCGAAACGATCGGGAGGGCAGCCTTCAACGATTCGCCGGACGCGCCGGGACCGCTCAACGCACCGCCGCGTCGTCCGCCCGCGCAATCGGCACCGACACGATCGGCCGGTGCGACACGCCTTCGTGCGACAACCGGCTTTCGAACAGCGTGAGCGCGTCGAACCGCAGTGCGACGGCACGCCCCACCGCACCGCCGTGCGCCGGCTGGCCGACCGCGTCGTGCGGCAGCCGCGCGAGCGTCACGTGCGGGCGGAACGGCCGCCGATCGGCCGGCACGCCGAGCTCGCGCAGCAGCGCCGCGAGCCCTGCATTCAGCGCGACGCAAGCGGCGTCGGCCGCGAGTTCCGCAACGATCAGTCTCGCGCGCGGCGGGCTCGGCCACCACGCGATCCGCTCGACCGGCAACGACGGCAACGCGTGCGCGGCCGCGAGCGCGGGCAGATGCGCGGCCAGCGCGTCGCACCGCTCCCGCTCGATCGCGCCGACGAACGCGAGCGTCACGTGCAGTTGCGCGGGCAGCGTGCGCCGCGCGCCACGGGTGACCGGCAACGCGTGCAGCGCGTCGCGCGACGCCGTATCGGGCATCAGCGCGACGAACGCACGGAGCCGGTCGCCGTTCATGACTCGCTCACGGCGGCGCGCGGCGCGTTCGATGCGTCGGCCGACGCCGGACGCTGCGGCAGCGGGCCGTGCTCGCCCCACACGTCGCCGGGCAGCACGTTCGCGAGTTCGGGAATCGTGTTGCGCGTGAACACCGGGTCGGCGACGCCCGCCGCGCGCTGGCGGCGATAGTCGGCCCACGCGGCGTGCGCGTACTTGCCGAGCGCGAGGATCGCGATCAGGTTGATGATCGCCATCAGCCCCATGCTCGTATCGGCCATCGCCCATACGAGCGGCAGTTGCCCGACGCTGCCGAACATCACCATGCCGAGCACCGCGACGCGGAACAGCGGCAGCACGCCGCGCCGCTTCGTGATGAATTCGACGTTGCCTTCCGCATACGCGTAGTTGCCGATCACCGACGAATACGCGAAGAAGAAAATCGCGAATGCCATGTAGATGCCGCCCCAGTCGCCCACGTGGCTCGCGATCGAGCGCTGCGTGAGCGCCGCGCCTTCCATGCCGGTACCGAGCTCGTACTGGCCCGACAGCAGGATCACGAACGCGGTCGCGCTGCAGATCACGATCGTGTCGACGAACACGCCGAGCATCTGGATCAACCCCTGCACCACCGGATGGCGCGTGCTGGCGGTCGCCGCCGCATTCGGTGCGCTGCCCATGCCGGCCTCGTTCGAGAACAGCCCGCGCTTCACGCCCATCGCGACCGCCTGGCTGACGGCATAGCCCGTCAGCCCGCCCGCGGCCTGCTCGAGGCCGAACGCGCTTTTCACGATCAGCGCGATCACGCCCGGCACCAGCGCGATGTGCGTCGCGACCGCATAGACCGCGAGCGCGAGATAACCGATCGCCATCACGGGCACGATCACCTGCGCGACCGCCGCGATCCGGCGGATGCCGCCGAAGATGATCGGCGCGGTCAGCAGCACGAGCCCGAGACCGACGCTCGCGCGGCTCCAGCCGAACGACGTGTCGAACGCGTCGGCGATCGCATTGGCCTGCACCGCGTTGAACACGAAGCCGAACGCGAGGATCAGCGACAGCGAGAACAGCACGCCGAAGCCGCGCGAGCGCAGGCCCGTCTGGATGTAGTACGCGGGGCCGCCGCGATAACTGCCGTCCGCGTGCGACACCTTGAAGATCTGCGCGAGCGTCGCCTCGACGAACGCGGACGACATCCCGACGAGCGCCGTCATCCACATCCAGAAGATCGCGCCCGGCCCGCCGACCGTCAGCGCGACCGCGACGCCCGCGATGTTGCCGGTGCCGACGCGGCTCGCGAGCCCGGTCGCGAACGCCTGGAACGACGAAATGCTGCCCGGTTCGCCCTTGCTGCCGACCAGTTTCATGCTGAGGAACAGCGCCTTCAGCTGGATCATCCGGAATCGCAGCGTGAACCACATGCCCACGCCGAGCAGCAGTGCGATCAGCACGTAATTCCACAACACGCCGTTGACGGCGTCGACCAGCCCTTGCACGAGTGCTTCCATCCAGAGTCCTTGTAAATAGCGTCAGTCATGTGCGACGGCCGCAAACGCGGCCCCGAGGGGCGACATGATATGACAGTTTTCAAGGATTATTACAAAACGAAAGATTCGAGATAGCAGGAGATCCCGGCGAATGCCATCAGGTTAGACGATGCTTGGCGAAAAATTCGGGGGAAGAACGGCATGGGCAGAACACCGGAGGGCGGCGACGCCATGAGCGTCGGATCACCTGCCACGCGCGTCGACGCGTCTTATCGGCGACATGACCAACGTGACGCGGCCGACGATTACAAGATGGCGCGCGTGCCGGCCTGCCCGAGTGATCCGCAAAAATGACGACACTATTGCTAACGAATCTCCCTCTTTGACATTCCGAAACGTTGCTAATGGCGATATTGACCCACTAGCGGTGTCTCCATATTCGCCCCCTTGCTTCGCTCGTCCGTTTCTCGCTTCCCGTGACCAATTGCCGCCAGCTCTCCGGCGAGCGGGTCGCCGTGCCTTTCTGCAAAAGGCCCTCCGGCAAGCGAACCATTTCCTCCCCCTGCTGCAGATCCGCCGCATTTGTTCTCGAAAACTTGTCGATAGCACGCGGGCCGCGGGGTGCGGCGCAAGCTGCATCACGGTCATCGCTACAACGATGGATACCCACTCCGCAGAACGCGGTAAAGAATGATGTTTGGTGATTCGTATAACGAATTATTTCAAACACTCAAGAATGGAACGAGATCGAGATTCGCCATCAGCTGAAAATACTGGAGCACATTGCCCAAACACGGCGTCATCGAGGTAGGCGACGATTTCTGTTCCCGCAAGAACGGATGACTACCATTTTGCGAGAAATCGGCTCAACGCTTGGTCATACCGACTATCAAATCTGCCCGAAACGATCATGATCGCAAGAGTCACTCGCTACATCGTTCGCATCATGCTTGGTCTTATCGCGACAGCCGTCGCCCTAGTCTTGTTATTTCTTGTCATCGTCGGGATTGCCAGATACGAGAGGGACGAAGGCAGTTGCCCAGATGCTCCGGCCGAAGAGCTCGAGGCCAAAATTCTCGCATTCGCCAAAGAACAAGGCGTAGAGATGGATGAAGTCGAATTCGTCGGCAAGCCCCGCTATTATGCGGACAAGCTGGGCTGGTGGGCATTCGACCTAAAGTCGCGCGACGGAAACTACGTGGCATCGATCGATTGCGACCGTCGCATCACGGGTTTCGGGAAAATTCAGAAGCTTCCCTTGGAATCGGCGAAGCCGACACAATGACATCGCTTGACCGCACGCCTTGGGCGTATGCCGTCGGCTCGGCAGCCTCGCCGCCGACTGTCGCAAAAAAACGGGCGCCCTTTCGGACGCCCGTTTTGCATCGAAACGCGCTCGCGCCGATGCTCAGCGCGGCAATTCCGAATGCCCCATCAGATACGCATCGACCGAGCGCGCGCACTGGCGGCCTTCGCGGATCGCCCACACCACGAGCGACTGGCCGCGTCGCATGTCGCCTGCCGCGAACACCTTGTCGACCGACGTGTAGTACGAACGATCGCCTTCGGTCGCCGCACGCGCATTGCCGCGCGCATCCTTCGCGACGCCGAATGCGTCGAGCACCGGCGCGGCCGGCTGCGTGAAGCCCATCGCGAGCAGCACGAGATCGGCCTTCATTTCGAATTCGGAACCCGGCACTTCCTGCATCTTGCCGTCCTTCCACTCGACACGCACCGCGATCAGCTTCTCGACCTTGCCGTTCTTGCCTTCGAGACGCTTCGTCGCGACCGCCCAGTCGCGCTCGCAGCCTTCCTCGTGCGACGACGACGTGCGCAGCTTGATCGGCCAGTACGGCCACACGAGCGGCTTGTTCTCCTCTTCCGGCGGCTGCGGCAGCAGTTCGAACTGCGTGACCTGCTTCGCGCCGTGACGGTTCGACGTGCCGACGCAGTCCGAACCCGTATCGCCGCCGCCGATCACGATCACGTGCTTGCCCTTCGCGAGCAGTTGGTCGACCAGCTTGTCGCCCGCATTCACGCGGTTCTGCTGCGGCAGGAAGTCCATCGCGAAATGAACGCCCGCGAGCTCGCGGCCCGGCACCGGCAAATCGCGCGGCGTTTCCGAACCGCCGGCGATCACGACCGCGTCGAATTCTTCCTTCAGCGTGTCCGGCGAAATGGTTTCCTTCGCGAGGCTGCCGATCGACTCGGGCAGCGGGTCCTTGCCGATGAACACGCTCGTGCGGAACGTCACGCCTTCCGCTTCCATCTGGCGCATGCGTCGGTCGATCAGCCACTTCTCGAGCTTGAAATCGGGGATCCCGTAACGCAGCAGGCCGCCGATGCGGTCGTTCTTCTCGAACACCGTCACGTCGTGGCCCGCGCGCGCGAGCTGCTGCGCGGCCGCGAGGCCCGCGGGGCCCGAACCGACGATCGCGACCTTCTTGCCGGTCTTGTGCTCGGCCGGCAGCGGCTTCACCCAACCTTCCGCCCAGGCCTTGTCGATGATCGCGTGCTCGATCGACTTGATGCCGACCGGGTCGTCGTTGATCCCGAGCGTGCAGGCCGCCTCGCACGGCGCCGGGCAGATGCGGCCCGTGAACTCGGGGAAGTTGTTGGTCGAATGCAGGACTTCGATCGCCTGCTGCCAGTCCTGGCGATAAACGAGATCGTTGAAGTCCGGGATGATGTTGTTGACCGGGCACCCGTTGTTGCAGAACGGGATGCCGCAATCCATGCAGCGCGCGCCCTGGATCTTCGCGTCCGCGTCGGTCAGCGCCGCGACGAATTCCTTGTAGTGCTTCACGCGCGTGAGCGGTGCTTCGTACGCCTCGTGGCGGCGTTCGAACTCCAGAAAACCGGTTGCCTTGCCCATAAGGTGCTCTTCTGTTCGGTGTATCGGGTGGGGGAGCCGCGCGCGGCAGTCAAGCGCGCGCGGCATTCGCTATGTCGTTCGTCGCTCAGGCGGCCAGCACTTCCTTCGCCGCCTTCTTCGCACCGATCTCGCCCAGCGCGCGCTTGTATTCGTGCGGGAACACCTTCACGAACTGGCGGCGCGCCGCGTCCCAGTTTTCCAGCAGCGACTTCGCGCGCGGCGAACCCGTGAACTGGAAATGACGCTCGACGAGCCCCTTGAGCAGCGCTTCGTCGGTCGTGCCCTCGTGCCAGAGCGCGCGGTCGACCGTGCGCTCCTGCTCGGCCTGCTGCAGCACCGGCTCGAGCGCGACCATCGACTTGTTGCACTTGGCCGCGAACGTGCCTTCCGGATCGTAGATGTACGCGAGACCGCCCGACATGCCGGCCGCGAAGTTGCGCCCGGTCTCGCCGAGCACGACGACCGTGCCGCCCGTCATGTATTCGCAGCCGTGGTCGCCCGTGCCTTCGACGACCGCCGTCGCGCCCGAGTTGCGCACGCAGAAGCGCTCGCCCGCCACGCCGCGGAAGAAGGCTTCGCCTTCGATCGCGCCGTACATCACCGTGTTGCCGCAGATGATGTTTTCCTCGGACTTGCCGCGGAAGTCGTTGGTCGGACGGATGATGATCCGGCCGCCCGACAGCCCCTTGCCGACGTAGTCGTTGCCGTCGCCGACGAGGTCGAGCGTCACGCCCTTCGCGAGGAACGCACCGAAGCTCTGGCCGGCCGTGCCCTTCAGCTGGATGTGCACCGCGTCGTCGGCCAGGCCGTCGTGGCCGTGCTTCTTCGCGATCACGCCCGACAGCATCGCGCCAACCGTCCGGTTCACGTTGCGCACCGGCTGGATGAACGACACATGCTCGCCGTTCTCGATCGCGGCCTTCGCCTTCTCGATCAGCACGTGGTCGAGCGCGCGCTCGAGGCCGTGATCCTGCACGTCGACGTGACGCCGTGCGACGTCCTCGCATTCTTCCGGCTGGTAGAACACGCGCGAGAAGTCGAGGCCCTTCGCCTTCCAGTGCTCGATGCCCTTGCGCGTATCGAGCAGGTCGGCGCGGCCGATCAGGTCGTCGAACTTCGCGATGCCGAGCTGCGCCATGATTTCGCGCACTTCCTCGGCGACGAAGAAGAAGTAGTTCACGACGTGCTCGGGCTGGCCCTTGAACTTCGCACGCAGCACCGGATCCTGCGTCGCGACGCCGACCGGGCACGTGTTCAGGTGGCACTTGCGCATCATGATGCAGCCTTCGACGACGAGCGGCGCCGTCGCGAAGCCGAATTCGTCCGCGCCGAGCAGCGCGCCGATCACGACGTCGCGGCCCGTCTTCATCTGGCCGTCGGCCTGCACGCGGATGCGGCCGCGCAAGCGGTTCAGCACCAGCGTCTGCTGCGTTTCGGCGAGGCCGAGTTCCCACGGCGTGCCCGCGTGCTTCACCGACGACAGCGGCGACGCGCCCGTGCCGCCGTCGTGGCCGGCGATCACGACGTGGTCGGCCTTCGCCTTCGCGACACCGGCCGCGACCGTGCCCACGCCCACTTCCGACACGAGCTTCACCGAAATGCTCGCCACCGGGTTCACGTTCTTCAGGTCGTGGATCAGTTGCGCCAGATCCTCGATCGAGTAGATGTCGTGGTGCGGCGGCGGCGAGATCAGGCCGACGCCCGGCACCGAGTAACGCAGCTTGCCGATGTAGTCGGACACCTTGTGGCCCGGCAGCTGGCCGCCTTCGCCCGGCTTCGCGCCCTGCGCCATCTTGATCTGGATCTGGTCGGCCGAGGCGAGGTACTCGGCGGTGACGCCGAAGCGGCCCGACGCGACCTGCTTGATCTTCGAGCGCAGCGAGTCGCCGTCCTTCAGCGGAATGTCGCTGACGATCTCGTCGCCGATCACCGACTTCAGCGTCTCGCCCGACTTGATCGGAATGCCGCGCAGTTCGTTGCGGTAGCGCTTCTGGTCCTCGCCGCCTTCGCCGGTGTTCGACTTGCCGCCGATCCGGTTCATCGCGACCGCGAGCGTCGCGTGCGCTTCGGTGCTGATCGAACCGAGCGACATCGCGCCCGTCGCGAAACGCTTGACGATCTCCTTCGCCGGCTCGACGTCGTCGATCGGGATCGCCTTGGTCGGCTCGACCTTGAACTCGAACAGGCCGCGGAACGTCATGTGACGCTTGGTCTGGTCGTTGATCAGGTGCGCGTATTCCTTGTACGTCTGGTACGAGTTGCTGCGCGTCGCGTGCTGCAGCTTCGCGATCGAATCCGGCGTCCACATGTGGTCTTCGCCGCGCACGCGGTACGCGTACTCGCCGCCCGCGTCGAGCATGTCGCGCAGGACCGGGCTGTCGCCGAACGCGTCGCGGTGCAGGCGGATCGCTTCTTCCGCGACTTCGAACAGGCCGATGCCGCCGACCTTCGACGCCGTGCCCTTGAAGTACTTCTCGACGAGGTCGCTCGACAGACCGAGCGCTTCGAAGATCTGCGCGCCGGTGTACGACATGTACGTCGAGATGCCCATCTTCGACATCACCTTCTGCAGGCCCTTGCCGACCGCCTTCGTGAAGTTGTAGACGGCCTTCTCCGGCGACAGGTCGCCCGGCAGGCCTTCGGCCATCTTCGCGAGCGTTTCCATCGCGAGGTACGGGTGCACGGCTTCCGCGCCGTAGCCCGCGAGCAGCGCGAAGTGGTGCGTCTCGCGCGCGGAGCCCGTCTCGACGACGAGGCCCGTGCTCGTGCGCAGCCCTTGCTGGACGAGGTGCGTGTGGATCGCCGACGTGGCGAGCAGCGCCGGAATCGCGACGTGCTCGGCGTCGGTCTTGCGGTCCGACACGATCAGGATGTTGTAGCCCGACTTCACCGCGTCGACGGCTTCCGCGCACAGCGACGCGAGGCGCGCCTCGATGCCTTCCTTGCCCCACGCGACCGGGTAGCAGATGTTCAGTTCGTACGCGCTGAACTTGCCGCCCGTGTACTGGTCGATCGCGCGGATCTTCGCGATGTCCTTGAAATCGAGCACCGGCTGCGACACTTCGAGACGCATCGGCGGGTTGATGTTGTTCGTGTCGAGCAGGTTCGGCTTCGGGCCGATGAACGACACGAGCGACATCACCATGTTCTCGCGGATCGGGTCGATCGGCGGGTTCGTGACCTGCGCGAACAGCTGCTTGAAGTAGTGATAGAGCGTCTTGTTCTTGTTCGACATCACCGCGAGCGGCGAGTCGTTGCCCATCGAGCCGACGGCCTCTTCGCCCTGCTGCGCCATCGGCGCCATCAGGAACTTCAGGTCCTCCTGCGTATAGCCGAACGCCTGCTGGCGATCGAGCAGCGCGGCGCCCTGCGTGCGGCCGGCCGCGACTTCCTCGGCCTTCGGCTCGATCTCGTCGAGCTTGATGCGCACCGCGTCGATCCAGCTCTTGTACGGCTTCGCGTTCGCGAGGTTGTCCTTCAGTTCCTTGTCGTCGATGATGCGGCCGTGTTCCATGTCGATCAGGAACATCTTGCCCGGCTGCAGGCGCCACTTCTTGACGATCTTCGATTCGGGGATCGGCAGCGTGCCGGCTTCCGACGCCATGATGACGAGGTCGTCGTCGGTCACGATGTAGCGCGCGGGGCGCAGCCCGTTACGGTCGAGCGTCGCGCCGATCTGGCGGCCGTCGGTGAACGCGATCGCGGCCGGGCCGTCCCACGGCTCCATCATCGCGGCGTGGTATTCGTAGAACGCGCGGCGGTTCTCGTCCATCAGCGTGTGCTGTTCCCACGCTTCCGGGATCATCATCATCACCGCGTGCACGAGCGGGTAGCCGGCCATCACCAGCAGTTCGAGACAGTTGTCGAACGAGGCGGTATCCGACTGGCCCGGGTAAATCAGCGGCCACAGCTTCGGCAGATCGTCGGCGAGCACGTGCGACGCGATCGCGCCGGTACGCGCGTTCAGCCAGTTCACGTTGCCCTTCACGGTGTTGATCTCGCCGTTGTGCGCGATCATCCGGTACGGGTGAGCCAGCTCCCACGCCGGGAACGTGTTGGTCGAGAAGCGCTGGTGCACGAGCGCGAGCGCCGACACGACGCGCGGGTCCTGCAGGTCGCGGTAGTACACGCCGACCTGGCCCGCCAGCAGCAGCCCCTTGTAGACGACCGTGCGCGCCGACATCGACGGCACGAAGTATTCCTTGCCGTGCTTGAGCTTCAGCGCCTGGATGCGGTGGCTCGCCGTCTTGCGGATCACGTACAGCTTCCGCTCGAGCGCGTCCGTCACCATGATGTCCTTGCCGCGGCCGATGAAGATCTGGCGGATCAGCGGCTCGCTCGCCTTCACCGTCGGCGAGATCGGCATCGCATGGTCGACCGGCACGTCGCGCCAGCCGAGCACGACCTGGCCTTCGGCCTTCACCGTACGCTCGAGCTCCTGCTCGCACGCGAGACGCGATGCGTTCTCCTTCGGCAGGAAGATCATCCCGACCCCGTATTCGCCGGCCGGCGGCAGGTTCACGCCCTGCTTCGCCATTTCCTCGCGATAGAACGCGTCCGGAATCTGGATCAGGATGCCCGCACCGTCGCCCATCAGCGGATCGGCGCCGACCGCGCCGCGGTGATCGAGGTTCTCGAGGATCTTCAGACCCTGCTGAATGATCTCGTGGCTCTTCTTGCCCTTGATGTGAGCGACGAAGCCGACGCCGCAGGCGTCGTGTTCGTTTTGCGGGTCGTACAGACCTTGTGCGGCGGGCACCGCGGCGAGCGGCTGCTGGTGGTCGTTCATGGGGACACCGTCGTAAAGGGGGCCTGGAGGCCGTTGAACCGTTTTCTTGTTGCCATCGATCCCGCTCCCGACGGGAGACGGCGCGGCCGACAGTGGTTGGGCAAGCTTCGCCCGGGCCACCGGAATTCGGAATATACGCGACGAATCAAGGGAATAGCAACAAAAACCGCTTGATCCAACCCCAATTAAACGAATGCCTTGATATGGTGCCGTTTTATTGGGGACGTATCGATTTGGTGCAAAAAGAAGCGGCGCCCGCAGCGCCGCTTCTGGCCCGCCTTTCCGGCCTTATTGCTGGATCGGCGGCGTGTTCTCGCGCACCTTTCTGGGGCGTCCGCGCGGCAACGGCGAAACGCGCCGGTTCGCGGTGCGCGCCGCCCACTCGCGGTAATTCTCGCCGCCGAGCACCCAGCCTTTCAGCGTCGCCTGCTGCAGCTGGTCGGCCTGCCGCTCGTCGAGCGGTTGCTCGCACAGCTCCTTGTACGCGCGCTGGCGGTCGAACGGCGTATTGCCGAGCGCCCAGTAAAGCGGATGGTCGGTGATCAGGCTGTCGACGGTGAGCCCGACGTGATGCCGGTAGCTCGACCACCGATACGCCTCGGGCGTCGCGACGAGCTGCGAGCGCACCGGGCTCATCTCGACCACGCGGCTCGCGAGCAGGAAATAGCGTTCGCCTTCGATCACCGTCGCGCGATAGCGGCCTTCCCACAGGGTGCCGCGCCGCGAATAGCGCCGGTTGAAATGCGCGACGTAGCGGCGGCCGACGGCTTGCATCGCCTTCGGCAGACTCGCCTCGTCGCTCGGCGTCACGAGAAGTTGCACCTGGCGCGGCAGCAGCACGTAGGCATGCACCGACAGGTGATGATCGCGTGCGGCGGCCTTCAGGCAGTCGATGAAGAGTTCGTAGTCCTGGTCGTCGACGAACGCGGGTTGCTGATCCAGGCCGCGCAGTATTACGTGCTGCGGCTGGTCGGGAACGTAGAGTCGTGCTAACCGTGCCATGCTGAATGTCCGTTTGAACGCGTTAGGAAATACCCGGAGGTCCGAAATTGCGCACCTGCGTAGAATGCCCGTCCCAGCGGCGCGCGTAAGCGTACGGTCGTGCGAATCCTAGGGAGAAAACTCTAACTTACGAGCTTGTTTGGTTTTAAACGCAGTCGTCATAATGAGCACGCCTTTGATCGGAGGAGACACAATGAAACGAAAACTGGCCATTACGGGGGCCGCAGCGCTCGCATTCGCGTTCGCGGGCGGCACGGCACACGCACAATCCGCGGGTGATTTCTACGTCAGCACCGGCTGGTTCCACCTTTCGCCGCAGGACAGCAGCGACCCGCTGTTCGTCTACGGCGTAGGCGGTACGCCCATCAACCAGTCGATTCCCAACACCGGCGCCGGTATCAGCGACGCCGACACGCTTGGGCTCGCAACCGGCTACTTCATCACCGACCATATCTCCACCGAGCTCGTTATGGGGATACCGCCGAAGTTCGACATTACCGGCAAGGGTCAGTTCGAAAGATTCGGCGTACTCGGCCGCGCGTACCAGTGGAGCCCCGCCGTACTGCTCCGCTACCACTTCAACGACGCCAACGCGAAGTTCCGTCCGTACGTCGGCATCGGCGCGACGTATGTCTGGTTCACCGGCGCGAAAATCACGAACGGCAGCTTCGAGAACGGCGTGCTCGGCGGCCCCACCAGCGCGACGACGAGCAACCAGTGGGCCCCCGTCTTCAACGCTGGGTTCACGTACAACTTCACGAAACACTGGTTCGCGGGCCTGTCGCTCTCGTACATCCCCGTCAGCGTGACCGCGACCTTCACGACGGCCCGCCGGACGCCGGTCGGGACGCTGACGGAAACGTCGAAGGCCCACATCTCGCTGAACCCGATCGTCACGTACCTGAACGTCGGCTACCGTTTCTAAGCGTAGTCGAATATTTGGGGAATGGTTAATCCTGCTGCAATTTGTAGCGGATTTTTCGTGGCGTAACGTCTCCACGATGCAAAACGCCCCGGCGGGCCTCCCGTCGGGGCGTCGTTTTTTCGCGTCGGGCACGTTCCGGGCAAGGGTTTTACCGGACGCCGCCGCGGTCGGGGCCGCGGCCGTGGCCGTCAGACGACGTCGATGTCGTCCAGCGCATCGGGCGCGATCAGGTCGATGCGGTCGGTGCAGACCGCGTCGACGCCCCAGCGCGCGAGTTCGCGCGCCCGTTCGAGGTCGTTCACCGTGTAAACCAGGATGCGCAGCCCGGCGGCCTTGATCGCGCGCACGAGCGGTTCGTCGAGGCGGGTGTGGTCTGCATGCAACGACACGCAGCCGAGCGCGTCGACGACCTGCGCATGCCAGTCGTCCGGCACGACTTCGTAGAGCATTCCGCGCGGCAGCGCCGGCGCGGACGCGCGCGCCTGTTGCAGTGCGTCGAACGAGAACGACGACAGCAGCGGCGCCACCGCGGCATCGCGCCAGTACGCGGCCGCGTCGGCCGCCACGCGCCGCCCCGTTTCGCGCTCGCGCCCCGGGCACGGCTTGATCTCGACGTTCGCGGCCAGCCCGTGCGCGATGCAGCGCGCCGCCGCGGCCTCGAGCGTCGGCATCCGTTCGCCCGCGAAGCGCGCATCGCGCCACGCGCCCGCGTCGAGCGCGGCCAGCGCCGCATAACGCATACCCGCCGCCGCGCCGTGGCCGTTCGACGTCCGGTCGACGGTATCGTCGTGCAGCAGGAACGTCACGTCGTCGGCCGACAGCTTCGCGTCGAACTCGACCATCCGGTGACCGCGCCGCGCGCCTTCGTCGAGCGCGGCAAGCGTGTTCTCCGGCGCGAGCGTGCCACCGCCGCGATGGGCGACGACGCGCGGATAGGGCCAGTCGGTGCGGATCGTCATCGTCGGTCTCCCGGCAGTCGGACGGTTTCAGCCGGCGCGCTTGCCGGTTTCGGGATCGAAGAAATGCAGCCGGTGCGCGGGCAACGCCGCCGCCAGCGCGGTGCCACGCGCGGGACGGTCCGCGTGCGGCAGGCGCACCGCGACGTCGTGATCGCCCCAGCGGCCGTGCGCGAGATTGTCCGCGCCGAGCAGCTCGCACGAATCGACCGGCAGCGTCGCCTGCGCGACGCCCGGCTGCGGCGTCATGTGTTCCGGACGCACGCCGAGCACCCAGTCGCGCCCGGCGGCGATTTCGCGGCCGATGCCCGGCGCGCCGGCGACCGGCAGCGCGGGGCCGCCGCCCGCGACCGTGAAGGTCGCGCCGTCTTCCGACAGCCGGCCGTGCAGCAGGTTCATCGCCGGCGAGCCGATGAAGCCCGCGACGAACACCGTCGCCGGCTTTTCGTACACGTCGACCGGCGCGCCGATCTGTTCCGCGTAACCGCGGTTCATCACGATCACGCGCTGCGCGAGCGTCATCGCCTCGATCTGGTCGTGCGTCACGTACACGCTCGTCGTCGCGAGCCGCGCGTGCAGCCGCTGGATCTCGAGCCGCATCTGCACGCGCAGCTTCGCGTCGAGGTTCGACAACGGCTCGTCGAACAGGAACACCGACGGCTCGCGCACGATCGCGCGCCCCATCGCGACGCGCTGCCGCTGGCCGCCCGACAACTCGCGCGGCCGCCGCGCGAGCAGCGGCTCGAGCTCGAGAATCTTCGCGGCCGCGGCCACCCGCGCATCGATCGTCGCGCGCTCGATGCCGCGGATCTTCAGCCCGTAGCCCATGTTCTGCGCGACCGTCATGTGCGGATACAGCGCGTAGTTCTGGAACACCATCGCGATGTCGCGATCCTTCGGCTCCAGCGTGTTGACGACCCGGTCGCCGATCGCGATCTCGCCGTCCGTCACCGACTCGAGCCCCGCGATCATCCGCAGCAACGTCGACTTGCCGCAGCCCGACGGGCCGACCAGCACGATGAATTCGCCGTCGGCGATCTCCACGTCGATGCCGTGCAGCACGTGCTGCTTGCCATCGTAGGATTTCCTGACGCCCTTCAAGCTCAGTGCAGCCATACCTGGTCCTTCTCCCGGTTACCGTCGGTCGTTCATTTCTCGGAATCGACGAGGCCGCGCACGAACCAGCGCTGCATCGCCAGCACGACGACGAGCGGCGGGATCATCGCCAGCAGCGTCGCCGCCATCACGTATTGCCACTCGGTCGCGGCGTCGCCGCTCGCGATCATCGTCTTGATGCCGACCACCGCCGTCGACAGCGACGCTTCCGTCGTGATCAGGATCGGCCACAGATACTGGTTCCAGCCGTAGATGAACGTGATCACGAACAGCGCGGCGATGCTCGTCTTCGACAGCGGCAGCACGACGTCCCAGAAGAAGCGCAGCGGGCCCGCGCCGTCGATGCGCGCCGCATCCATCAGTTCGTCGGGCAGCGTCATGAAGAACTGACGGAACAGGAACGTCGCGGTCGCCGACGCGATCAGCGGCATCGCGAGCCCCGCATAGGTGTTCGTCAGATGCAGCGTCGACACGACCTGCACGGTCGGGAAGATCCGCACTTCCACCGGCAGCATCAGCGTGACGAAGATCAGCCAGAACGCCGTGTTGCGAAACGGGAAGCGGAAATAGACGATCGCGTACGCGGACAGGATCGACACCGCGATCTTGCCGACCGCGATCCCGAGCGCCATCGCGAAGCTGTTCACGAGCAGGCGGCCGAACGGCGCCGTCGTGCCGCCGCTGCCGTGCCCCCAGATGTACGCGACGTTCTCGAACAGGTGCGTGCTCGGCACGAGCGATAGCGGCACCGTGAACACTTCCTGCGCGTTCATCGTCGCCGCGCAGAACGCGACGTAGACGGGAAACACGATCAGGACGACGCCGGCGATCAGCACCGCGTGGCAGAACAGGTCGAAGCCCTTGCGATTCTCGATCATGCGTATTGCACCCTGCGTTCGACGAAGCGGAACTGGATCACCGTGAGCCCCACGACGATGATCATCAGCACGACCGACTGCGCACCCGAGCTGCCGATGTCGAGCCCCTGGAAGCCTTCCGCGAAGATCTTGTAGATCAGCGTCCTGGTGCTCTGCGCCGGGCCGCCGCCGGTGGCCGCGTCGATCACCGGGAAGGTGTCGAAGAACGCGTAGACGAGGTTCACGACCAGCAGGAAGAAACTCGTCGGCGACAGCAGCGGCAGCACGATGTTGAAGAAGCGCCGCACCGGCCCCGCGCCGTCGATCGCCGCCGCCTCGATCAGCGAGCGCGGAATCGCCTGCAGCCCCGCGTAGAAGAACAGGAAGTTGTAGCTCACCTGCTTCCATACCGACGCCAGCACGACGAGAAACATCGCCTGACCGCCGTTCAGCGCGTGGTTCCATACGATGCCGCCCTTCGCGAGCGCGTACGTGATCAGGCCGATGCTCGGGTTGAACAGGAACGCCCACAGCACGGCCGCGATCGTCGGCGCGACCGCGTACGGCCAGATCAGCAGCGTGCGGTACGCGCGCGCGCCGCGGATCACGCGGTCGGCGCATGCGGCGAGCAGCAGCGACACGACGAGCCCGCTCACCGTGACGAGCGAGCTGAACACGAGTGTCGTGCGAAACGAATCGAGATACAGCGGATCGGCGAACAGGTGCGCGAAGTTCGCGAAGCCGACGAACTCGCTCGACGTGCCGAACGCGTCCTGCGTCTGCGTCGACTGCCACAGCGCGACGCCGGCCGGCCACAGGAAGAACACGGCGGTGATCGCGAGCTGCGGCGCGATCAGCAGGTACGGCACCGGGCTCGTACCGAAACGGGAACGGGATTGCATCGCGGGTGTCCGGTCAGGCGAAACGGAAGGGGAACCGCGCCGCCGGACGGCACGCGCTGACGCGCGGCGCCGCCGGCGGCACGAACGCGATGCGCGCTCAGCCGCCCGACTTCTCGAAGCGGCGCAGCAGTTCGTCGCCGCGCGAGGCGGCCGAGTCGAGCGCGTCCTTCGGCGACTTCTTCTGCGCCCAGACCTGTTCGAACTCCTCGTCGACGATCGTGCGGATCTGCGGCATGTTGCCCAGCCGCAGCCCCTTCGTGTACGGCAGCGGCGGCTTGTTCAACATCTGCTTGATCGCGGTTTCGGCGCTCGGGTTCTTCGCGTAGAAGCCCTGCTGGCGCATCAGGTCGTACGCGGCGGTCGTCACCGGCAGGTAGCCCGTATCCTGGTGCCACTTCGCGGCGACGGCAGGCGTTGCCAGGTACGCGAGGAATTTCGCGACGCCCTTGTAGGTCGCCGGATCCTTGCCGGCCAGCACCCACAGGCTCGCGCCGCCGATGATCGCGTTCTGCGGCGCACCCTTCACGTCCGCGTCGTACGGCAGCATCCCCGTGCCGTAGCTGAACTTCGCGAATTTCTGCACGTTCGCGAGCGCCCCCGACGACGTCGTCAGGATCCCGCAGTCGCCGCTGTAGAACTTCGCCGACGCTTCATCCTTGCGGCCCGCGTACGTGAACGTGCCGTCCTTCGCCATCTGCTGCAGGAACGCGATATGGGCGATCTGCTGCGGCTTGTTGAACTCGAGCACGGCGTCCGTACCGTCGAAGCCGTTGTTGCGGCTCGCGAACGGCAGCCCGTGCCACGCGCTGTAGTTTTCCAGCTGGATCCAGCCCTGCCAGCCGGTCGTGAAGCCGCAGGCCATCCCCGACTTGCGCAGCTTCTCGGCATCCGCCTTCACGTCGGCCCACGTCTTCGGCGGCTGGTTCGGATCGAGGCCCGCCTTCTTGAACGCGTCCTTGTTGTAGTACAGCACCGGCGTCGAGCTGTTGAACGGCATCGAGACCAGGTGGCCCGTCTTCGCGTCGCTGTAGTAGCTCGCGATGGTCGGCACGAACGCCTTTTCGTCGAGCGTCACGCCGGCCTGCTTGAACACGTCGTAGACGGGCACGACCGCCTTCTTCGCCTGCATCATCGTCGCCGTGCCGACTTCGTACACCTGCAGGATCGCCGGCGCGTTGCCGCTGCGATAGGCCGCGATGCCGGCCGCGAGCGCCTGGTCGTAGGTGCCCTTGAAGACCGGCACGATCTTGTAGTCGCTTTGCGACGCGTTGAACTGGTCGGCGATCGCATTGACCCGCTCGCCGAGCGCGGCCTCCATCGCATGCCAGAACTGGATTTCCGTCGCGGCGAGCGCGACGTGCTGCGCCCCGAACATCAACGCGCCGCCGAGCGCGATCGACCGAACCAGTGTCCCCGCAGGCTTCTTCTTCATCGACCTCTCCTATGAAAACGTTACCAACAGCGTGTGCAACATTCCCGTCGCCATTGAACCGGCGAAGTCTAGTGATCGTTTGTGACAGTCAGTTGTCGTTGATGACGAACAGGCGCTGGTATTCCTTCAGCGCGAAGCGGTCGGTCATGCCGGCGATGTAGTGCGCGACGAGACGCGGCTGCTGCGCCACGTCGTCGGACTGGTATGGCGGCGGCAGCAGGCGCGGATCGTCGATGAACGCGTCGAACAAGCCCGTGACCACGCGCTGCGCCTTGCTCGCCATGCGCATCACCTTGTAGTGGCGATACAGGTTCTTGAAGAGGAAGCGCTTGAGGGCCGCTGCCTGCGCGGCGACCTCGGGGCTGTGCGACACGAGCGGCGGTGCGTCGCGCACGTCGTCGAGCGACGCGGGCGCGACGCGCACGAGATTGCGCGTCGTCTCGTCGATCAGGTCGACGATCAGCGTGTTGATGATGCGGCGCACCGTCTCGTGCACGAGACGACGGCCTTCGAGATGCGGGAATTCGGCGAGCGCCGCTTCGTAGTGACGCTGCCACAGCTCGACTTCCGCGAGCTGCTCGATCGTGATCAGGCCGGAGCGCAGGCCGTCGTCGACGTCGTGGTTGTTGTACGCGATTTCATCGGCGATGTTCGCGAGCTGCGCTTCGAGCGACGGCTGGCGGCCCTGCAGGAAGCGCTCGCCGAGCGCGCCGAGCTTGCGCGCGTTCTCGCGCGAGCAGTGCTTCAGGATGCCTTCGCGCGTCTCGAAGCACAGGTTCAATCCGTTGAACGCGCCGTAGTGCTCCTCGAGCTCGTCGACCACGGCGAGGCTTTGCAGGTTGTGCTCGAAGCCGCCGTGCTCGCGCATGCACGCATTCAACGCGTCCTGCCCGGCATGGCCGAACGGCGTATGGCCGAGATCGTGCGCGAGCGAGATCGCTTCGACGAGATCCTCGTTCAGGCGCAGGTTGCGCGCGACCGAGCGCGCGATCTGCGCGACCTCGAGGCTGTGCGTGAGACGTGTGCGGAACAGGTCGCCTTCGTGATTGACGAAGACCTGCGTCTTGTATTCGAGCCGGCGAAACGCGGTCGAATGGACGATGCGGTCGCGATCACGCTGGAATTCGGTGCGCGCCGCCGGCGGGGTTTCCGGATGGCGGCGGCCGCGCGACTGCGACGCGTGCGCGGCATACGGAGCGAGATGGGCTTCCAGCGCCGCCAGCGTCGGCGGCTCGGCCACCGGCGCGGCGGATGCGCGGCCGGCTTCGGGCAGTGTGCGGCTGGATGTCTCGCTCACGTCTCCTCCATGTCAGGGCGCCGGCACATCCGCGCCGCCGTTAGTGGGTCGTCTGCGCCAGTGTAGCGAATACCGCTTCGTCCGGCGCCTGCGTGATCAGCGTATCGCCGAATCGCTTCAGCAGGATGAACTTGATCGCGCCGGCCTCGGCCTTCTTGTCGACGCGCATCAGATCCATGTAGCGCGCGTCGCCGAGCGCGGGCCCGCGGGTCGGCAGATGCGCGGCCGCGATCACCGCATCGAGGCGCTGCCGCGACGCTTCGTCGAAGAGACCGAGCCGCACCGACAGGTCGCCCGCCATCACCATCCCGCAGCCGACCGCCTCGCCGTGCAGCCATTCGCCGTAGCCGAGCCCGGCTTCGATCGCATGGCCGAACGTGTGGCCGAAATTCAGGATCGCGCGCAGGCCGCCTTCGCGCTCGTCGGCCGCGACGACGCTCGCCTTGATCTCGCACGAACGCTTCACCGCATGCGCGAGTGCAGCCGGCTCGCGACGGTTCAGCGCACCGACGTTCGCCTCGATCCAGTCGAAGAACTCGGCATCGGCGATCGCGCCCGTCTTGATGACTTCGGCGACGCCCGCCGCCAGTTCGCGATCGGGCAGCGTCGTCAGCGCGCCGATGTCCGCGATCACGGCCTGCGGCTGGTAGAACGCGCCGATCATGTTCTTGCCGAGCGGGTGATTGATGCCCGTCTTGCCGCCGACCGACGAATCGACCTGCGACAGCAGCGTCGTCGGCACCTGGATGAACGGCACGCCGCGCATGTAGCACGCGGCGGCAAAGCCCGTCATGTCGCCGACCACGCCGCCGCCGAGCGCGACGAGCGTCGTCTTGCGATCCGCGTGATCGGTGAGCAGGCCGTCGAAGATCAGGTTCAGCGTTTCCCAGTTCTTGTACGCCTCGCCGTCCGGCAGCACGACCGTCGACACGCGCTTGCCGAGCGGCGCGAGCGCCGCGCGCAGCGCGTCGCCATAGAGCGGATCGACCGTCGTGTTCGTGACGATCGTGACGGACGAACCGTTGATGTGGGGAGCGAACAGCTCGGTGCGGCCGATCAGGCCGGCGCCAATATGAATCGGATAGGCGCGGTCGCCCAGATCGACGTTGACAGTAATCATGCTTGTAGCGGCTTGGCGATCACGCCGGCCAGTTCGAGTTGCATCAGCACCATGTTGACGAGACCGTTGACCGACGGACGGCCGGTCTCGATGACGAAATCCGCGCATTCGCGGTACAGCGGGTCGCGCACTTCGTACAACGCTTCGAGACGCCCCTTCGGATCTTCCGTCTGCAACAGCGGGCGGTTCTTGTCCTTGCGCGTGCGCAGCCACAGATCGTGCGGATTGGCGCGCAGGTAGACGACGATGCCGTGGGATTTCAGGCTGACGCGATTTTCCGGACGCAGCACCGCGCCGCCGCCCGTCGCGAGCACGATGTTCTCGCGCTGCGCGAGATCGGCGATGACCTGCGTTTCGCGATCGCGAAACCCGGCCTCGCCCTCCAGCTCGAAGATCACCGGAATGCGCGCGCCCGTACGGGCCTCGATTTCGTGGTCGGAGTCGAAGAACGTCCTGTCGAGACGACGCGCGACCGCACGGCCCACGGTGGTCTTACCCGCTCCCATAAGGCCGACGAAAAATACGTTTGCATGTGGGTCCCGCGCTTGCAACGGCTTCCTCTGCTTCAATCTTGCTGGTGTGTGGCGCAGCTTACTGGCAAAGCGGCTGCCTTGTCGAGCCTGCGCCGGCGGCTTCCGGCCCCGTTTTCTCGGCGTCCACGTCACCCATGTCGGATGCGCCGCAACGCGCGTCGACGACGGTCGGCGTGATGAAGACGACCAGTTCGTTGCGCTGGTCACGCTGCGCGCGGTGCCGGAAAAGCGCGCCCAGAAACGGTATTTTGCCCAAGAGCGGCACGCGCGTCACATCGTTCCGGTTCAGTTGTTCATAGATGCCGCCGATCGCGACCGTCCCGCCATTCTCGACCTCGACTCGCGTCTGCACGTGCTTCGTATGGATGGCGGGGCCGGCCGCGGTCGGCTCGCCGACGCTGTCCTTGGTCACGTCGAGATCGAGCACCACGCGCCCGTCCGGCGTGATCTGCGGCTCGACCTCCAGCTTGAGCGTCGCGCGACGGAACTGCACGCCGCTCATGCCATTGCCGACCTTCGCCTGGTACGGCAGCTCGGAGCCCTGTTCGACGATGGCCTTGACGCGGTCCGCCGTCACCACCCGCGGACGCGAAACGATCTGGCCCCGACCCTGTGCCTCGAGCGCACTCAGTTCGATGTCGAGTACGCGGCTGAGCGGCGCGGCGAACAGCGTGAAGCCGGCAGTCGCCGCGTCGAAACCGCCGAGCGGCCGCGCGGCGAGATCCAGCGCGTTGCGCGCATCCGCCGTGAACGACGCACCCTCGGCCGACGACGGCCGCGCCTGCGCACGCAGCGCGACGCGCGCGCCAAGGTTGCGCGAGAAACCCTGCTCGCCCTCGACGATGCGGGCCTCGATGCGGACCTGCCGCGACGGCCGGTCGATCGCGTCGATCAGGCCCGCGATCTGAGCGAGGCGCGGCGCGAGATCGGTCACGAACAGCAGGTTCGTGCGCGGATCGGCCGCCGCGGCGCCGCGCTTCGACAGCAGGCGCTGGCCGGTCGCGCCGGCCAGCAGCCGTTGCACGTCCTGCGCGCGCGGATAGTGCAGCGCGAACGTACGGCTCGCGAGCGGCTCCAGATCGGCGGCCCGCGCATGCATTTCGAAGCGCTCGCGTTCGCGCGCAGCCAGTTCGGTTGCCGGCGTGACCCAGATCACGTTGCCGCGCCGGGACATCGCGAGCCCGTGCGTGTCGAGCAGCGTGTCGAACGCTTCGCGCCAGCGGACGTTGTTCAGACGTAACGTCACCGTGCCGCGCACCTGCTCGCCGACGACGATATTGAGCCCCGTGAACCGCGCGATCGCGTCGAACGCAGCCGCGAGGCCGGCGCCCTGCAGATTCAGCGAGATCCGCCGCGCGTCGTCTGCATCGCCGGGTTGCCGCGCCGCGGGGTCGCTCATTCGGGCCGGTGGCGCCAGCGGGATCGGCGGCCCCTCCAGCGTGGGGAGCGGTGCGGCGGTTTCCGTCTGCCGCGCCGCACGCGCCGCCTGATCGAACGGCGACGGGTCGGCGTCCTCCGCTACCGCGCCGTCCACGCCGTCAGCCACGCGCAACGGCTGCGACAGGCCCGGCACCGATACCTCCGTCGACCCGGCCGGCCAGACCGCCGGCAGCGGCGGCAACGACGCGCTTGCATCAGCCGTCGTCATGCCGGCCCAGACGACAAACACCCACCAGCCGTGTTTCGTCATGGCCGGCCTCCGTCGTCCAGGACGAGCCGCTGCGATCCGTCCGCCGTCGCAAGCGTCACGGCAGCGCGATCGACGCGCACCACGCGCGCGGCCCCCAGCACCTCGCCGGGCGCGACGGTCGTGAACGCGCCGTCGCCGTCGTCGAACAACGCGAGACCGGTACGCGCATTGCGAATCGTGCCGGCAAGACGAGCTGCGCGCCCCGCCGCTTCGGTCGGGCCAGCCTCGCCGAACGGATCGGCGTCGGACGCAGCGGCACGAACCGGCGTGTCGGCCGCCGCGGCGGTGGCTGCCGGCAGCGCCGGAAACACGTCGACGGACATATCCACCCGCACCGCCGACATGCCACGCTCGATACGCAGCGCCGACGGTACGGCCAACACCGGCAAGCGCGCCAGCCCGCCGACCATTTGCACGAGCGCGCCAAAGCCGCCATCCGCGACGATGCGCACGGTGCGCCGGCCGTCCGGTGCCGCGCCATCGGCGCGCTGCGGTTCGATCGACACACCCTGCAGCCCGCTCGATGCAGCGACATCGGCCAGCTCCAGCATCAACTCGGCCCATTCCGGCGCATCCGGCAACCGATCGTTGCGCGTCGACGCACGATGCCCGTCACGCCGTTGCCCGGCGGAAGCCAGCACGCGTTGCGCGTCGGCCTCACGCGCCTGCGCTGCGGCGAGCAACGCGCGACCGTGTGCCAGCCCGCTCCAGTCGGCCGTATTCGCCAAATGAATGCCGCCGGCCGACACGGCAACGAATGCCAGCACGCAACCCGCGACGTGCACGGCCGCCGGCGACACGCGCGGCATGCGGCCCAGCCCGGCGCCTGCGTGCAGCGCCGGCCGATGCACGAGCGCCGTCATGCGCCACCACCCGACACCGTCCGCGACGACATCGCGTCGTGCCAGCGCAACTGCACCGAGAAAAGGAACGGCATCCCGGCCGCGGAAGCCGGCGCATCCGACGCAGGCTTCAACGTCTCGATATCGATCCGCCAGTCGCGCTGCTCGCGCGCCATCGCGGCGAGCCACCGCGCAGCCGCCCGGTAACTCGCGGCGCGCGCGTCGAGCACGGCGCCGGTCGTCGTCATGCGCAGTGCGTCGAGCCGGACATGATCGGCGCGCACTTGCTTCAGGGTTGCCAGCAATCCTGCCACGCGCCGGTAAGGCGCAGCCAGCGCAGCCGCCTGCGCTTCGCGCTGCGCGATGGCGGCGGCGGCATGGGCGGCGCGCGTCGCAACGGCCACTTGCGGCTGCAACTGCCGCAGCCGCGCCTCCACGCCGGCGCGCTCGGCGTCCACTCGCCACCGCGACAACACGGCGGCACCCGTCCACAGGCCGGCGCCGAGCATGCCGAGCAGGATCGCCACACCGCACTGCGCGGCCCGACGGCGCCGTAAGGCCTGCGCCAATCGTTCGCGGTACGGCAGCAGGTTGAAGTCGCCGAATATCGCCCGTCCCGCCTGCCCGGCCGCCACCGCCCCGCCTCCGTTCGCCGCCACGTGATCGGCCGTCATTCCCACACCCCGCGCAACGCCAACCCGACTGCGACGGCAAACGCCGGGCCGCCCGGCATGCCGGCGCGCGCGCGCGGCTGGCCGTCCCAGCCCGCACAGTCGAACGGGACCGCCGCCGTGCCGAGCACGTCGCCAATCTCGGCGACGGACGTATCGAAGCGGGCGATAGATCGCTCGTCCCCGGCAACGAGTACGCAACGCACGGCCCCGAACACACGTCGGCGCAACGCATCGGGAAGTGCCTCCGGCAACGTGCCGGACAGCGCGAGCGCAGGGGTGGTCGACGGGCCCTCGATTCGCCAGCCGCGCACGCCCGTGTCGCCGAACCAGAGCGCCGCGTAGGCGCCCTGCGCGTCGAGTTCGAACTGCGCGGCATAGCGCAGCGCGCGCAGCACGGCGGCCGACTCGCCGTCGATCACCGTCAGGTCGATACCGGCCTGGGCGGCCACGTCGATCCGCCGCTCGAGCAGTGCCAGCGGCGCCACCGCCACCGCGATCTCGCCGGACCGCGCGCCGCCGTAGTGCCGCCAGTCGAACGCGAGACTGTCCGGCGCCAGCCCCGAGATGCGCTCGGCCGCCTGCCGCGCGGCATCCGGGATGTCGCCGCGCCCGGCCAGATCGAGCGTCGCGGTGCGCATCTCGTCGTCGTGCAGCGCCATCACGCCGTGCGCGTCGCACCGCACATCGGACGCCGACAGCCGCGCCACGGCTGCCGCCAGCGACCGCGCGACCGCCGCCCAGCGCGCGTCTTCCGGCCCGTCCGCCAACCCGACCGGTTCACGCTCGAGCCCCTCGACGCGCACGTCCGCGTCCCGGCCGCGCCGGCTCAGCACGGCCACCCTCACTTCGTGCGCACCGACGTCGATTCCCGTCGACCGATGCCTGCCCGGTGCAAACCGCGCCACCCATCGTCCTACCATCCCAGCCTCCCGAGATCGTCGCGGCCCACGCCGCGTTTCCGAGACCTGATTCTGCAAAGCGACGCGTGCGGCCGACAGTCGGCCAGACGGCCAGTATCCGCTCGTGGCGGCCGCGCCTGGACTATGCTGACGGCACGCCGACCCGCGGCTTTCCGACGGGCGGCCCCCGCGTCAGGACCGGTCTTACCGGGCAGCTATAATCGCGGGACTGTTTTCCGGTATGCCTATGCAATCCACGACTCCTACGTCCCCGCCTCCCGCCCCGGAGCCGAAGAAGCGACCCTGGTGGCAAAAAGTCCTGCTCGGCTTCGCCGCGATGTGCGTGGCCCTCGTCGTGGCCGGCGGCCTCGTGCTCGGCTACGCGCTCGTCGTGGCGTGGCCGAACATGCCGTCGCTCGACGCGCTGACCGACTATCGGCCGAAGGTGCCGCTGCGCATCTATACGTCGGATCACGTGCTGATCGGCGAATTCGGCGAGGAGCGCCGCGACGTCGTCCATTTCAAGGACGTGCCCGACTCGCTGAAGAAGGCGATCCTCGCGATCGAGGACGCGCGCTTCTACGATCACGGCGGCGTCGATCTCACCGGCATCATCCGCGCCGGCTTCGTCGCGCTGACGAACGGCCATGCGTCGCAGGGCGCGAGCACGATCACGATGCAGGTCGCGCGCAACTTCTTCCTGTCGAGCGAGAAGACCTACACGCGCAAGATCTACGAGATGCTGCTCGCGTACCGGATCGAGCGCGCGCTGACGAAGGATCAGATTCTCGAGGTCTACATGAATCAGATCTATCTCGGCCAGCGCGCGTACGGCTTCGCGAGCGCCGCGCGGGTCTATTTCGGCAAGGACCTGAAGGACATCACGCTCGCGGAAGCCGCGATGCTCGCGGGGCTGCCGAAGGCGCCGTCCGCGTACAACCCGGTCGTGAACCCGAAGCGCGCGAAGGTGCGTCAGGAATACATCCTGCAGCGGATGCTCGAGCTGAACTTCATCACGCGCGAACAGTACGACGAAGCCGCCGCGCAGCCGCTCGTCGTCAAGGGGCCGGGCCGCGATTTCAGCGTGCATGCCGAGTACGTCGCCGAAATGGTCAGACAGATGATGTACGCGCAGTATCGCGAGGAAACCTACACGCGCGGCTTCAACGTCGTCACGACGATCGATTCCGCGGACCAGCAGGTCGCGTACACCGCGCTGCGCAAGGGCATCATGGATTACGAGCGTCGCCACGGCTATCGCGGGCCGGAGGGCTTCATCGAGCTGCCGGCCGGTGCCGACGATCGCGAACAGGCGATCGACGACGCGCTGCTCGAGCACCCCGACAACGGCGAGCTGATCGCCGCGGTCGTGACGGCCGCGAGCCCGCGCCAGATCACGGTTGCGTTCATCGACGGCAGCACGGCGACGATCGAGGGCGACAACCTGCGCTTCGCGTCGGGCGCGCTGTCCGCCAACGCGCAGCCGAACCGCCGCATCCGCCCCGGCGCGATCGTCCGCGTCGTGAAGAACGACGCCGGCAAATGGTCGATCACGCAGTTGCCGCAGGTCGAAGGCGCGTTCCTGTCGATCGTCCCGCAGGACGGCGCGATCCGCTCGCTCGTCGGCGGCTTCGACTACAACAAGAACAAGTTCAACCACGTCACGCAGGCGTGGCGGCAGCCGGGTTCGTCGTTCAAGCCGTTCATCTACTCGGCATCGCTCGACAAGGGCCTCGGGCCGGCCACCGTGATCAACGACGGCCCGCTGTATTTCAGCGCCGCGGAAACCGGCGGCCAGCCGTGGGAGCCGAAGAACTACGGCGGCGGCTTCGAGGGCCCGATGTCGATGCGCACCGCGCTGCAGCGCTCGCGCAACCTCGTTTCGATCCGAATCCTGAACCACATCGGCACGAAATACGCGCAGCAATACATCACGCGCTTCGGCTTCGACGCCGAGCGCCATCCCGCCTACCTGCCGATGGCACTCGGCGCCGGCCAGGTCACGCCGCTGCAGATGGCGGGCGCGTATTCGGTCTTCGCGAACGGCGGCTACCGCATCAATCCGTACCTGATCGCCGAAGTCACCGATCCGAACGGCGCGATCGTCGCGCGCGCGCAGCCGCTCGTCGCCGAGCAGAACGCGCCGCGCGCGATCGACGCGCGCAACGCCTACGTGATGAACAGCCTGCTGCAGAGCGTCGCGCAGCGCGGCACGGGCGCGCGGACCAACGTGCTGAAGCGCACCGACCTCGCGGGCAAGACCGGCACGACGAACGACTCGCACGACGCGTGGTTCGCCGGCTACCAGCACACGCTCGCCGCGATCGCGTGGATCGGCTACGACAACCCGCGCAGCCTCGGCGATCGCGAAACCGGCGGCGGCCTGTCGCTGCCGGTCTGGATCGACTACATGGGTGCGGCGCTCAAGGGCGTGCCCGAGTTCAAGCCGACGGCGCCCGACGGCGTCGAATCGCTCGGCGGCGAGCTGTACTTCACCGAGTTCACGCCGGGTCACGGCTTCGTGTCGACGGTCGGCGTGCCGCAGGCGCCGGCCGCACAGAACGTCGACGAGGCCGTACCGCACGTCGACGAACAGGAAAAGCAGGACATCATGAACCTGTTCCGCGGCCACTGACCCGCGGCCCCGGCCATGAAAAAAGCGCCCCACGGGGCGCTTTTTCGTTGGGCACGACGTTGGGGGGCAGTGCCCCGGCCGTCACGCGCTGAACGTGATCGGCAGGCCTGCCTGCTGGGTCGCGTACTCGGTGAGCGCCGCGAAGAACTCGGTGCCCGTGCGCGTATCGCGCCATGCGCCGTCGGTGAAACGGTAGTGGAATCCGCCCGCCTTCGCGGCGATCCACACTTCCTTCATCGGCGGCTGCAGGTTGACGATGATCTTCGAGCCGTTCTCGAACGTCAGCGTCAGCACGCTGCCGTTGCGCTCCAGGTCGATGTCGTGATCGCCGTCGTTCGCGACGTCCACGGTACGCTCGACGGCCGCCAGCACGGCCTCTGCACGGGCCAGGTATTCGGTATCGGACATGCTAAACTCTATCGGTTAAATTGTTCAGGGACGATCATGCGAGTCGTTTTCCGGATGAGCGCGATTGTAGCGGCTTTGGCGATTCTTGCCGGCTGCGGTCAAAGCGGCGCGCTCTATCTGCCCACCGTGCCGCCGATGCCCAAGCCGATCCAGCAACAGGACACGCCGCCGTCGGACGTGAAACCGACCGACGAAAACGCGTCGTCCGACGAGACGCCCGACACGTCCGGCTCGCCGCTCGCGCTGTCGCCCGAGTTGTCGAGCAGTGCATCGACGCTGCCCGCCCCGGCATCGGGCTCGGCCGCCACGAAGTAACGCCGCGCTGCCGCCCGCGCGGCGCTCGAAACGAGGCGATGACCATTCGGTCATCGCCTTTTGCTTTTTCCGGGCCGCCCCGTCATGCGCGCACGCGCCGCCATCCCCACGCAACCAGTCGCCAGCCGAGCAGCGCGGCGACGATCGCCGCGTAGAGCTTCGGCTGCGCGAGATCGTGCTTGCCGGCCCGCATCCACCAGAAGTGCAGCACGCCGAACAGCGCGATCGCATAGATCGCGCGGTGCAGCGTCGCCCAGTGGCGACCGAGCCGGCGCACCATCGCGCGCGGCGACGTCGCGGCGAGCGGAATCAGCAGCACGAACGCCGCGAATCCGACCGTGATGAACGGGCGCTTGCCGACGTCCTTCAGGATCGCGACGACGTCGAACCACTTGTCGAACCACAGGTAGGTCGTGAAATGCAGCGTCGCGTAAAAGAACGCGAACAGCCCGATCATCCGGCGAAAGCGCAGCAGCGGCGCGAAACCCGTCATGCGCCTCACCGGCGTGACGGCAAGCGTGATGCACAACAGGACGAGCGTCCACAAGCCCGTCGAGCGCGTGACGAATTCGATCGGGTTCGCGCCGAGCCGATCGGTCAGCCCGAACAGCACGATGCGCGCAAGCGGATAGAGGCCGGCCGCGAACACCAGCACCTTGGCCGGTGCGAGCCAGCGCGGCGCGGCGGGACGGCTCGCACCGGCCCGCGCCATGCGCGCGGCCGGCCCGTCGCCCGCGGCGCGGGCGGACGTGAGCGTCGAAGGAGGCATGTCGTTTCTCACGGGCGCGCTCAGAAATTCTTCTTCAGGTCCATGCCCTGATACATCGATGCGACCAGATCGCCGTAGCCGTTGAACATCAGCGTCTTGCGCTTCGGCGTGAAGAAGCCGTCCTCGCCGATACGCCGCTCGGTCGCCTGGCTCCAGCGCGGATGATCGACGTTCGGGTTCACGTTCGAATAAAAACCGTATTCGTTCGCCGCGTACGTGTTCCAGCTCGTCTTCGGCTGCTTGTCGACGAAGCGGATCTTCACGAGCGACTTCGCGCTCTTGAAGCCGTACTTCCACGGCACGACGATCCGCACCGGCGCGCCGTTCTGGTTCGGCAGCACCTGCCCGTAGACGCCCATCGTCAGCAGCGTCAGCGGATGCATCGCCTCGTCCATGCGCAGCCCTTCCGAATACGGCCAGTCGAGCACGGGCGTCGACAGGCCCGGCATCTGAGACGGATCGGCCAGCGTGACGAACTGCACGTATTTCGCGTTGCCGGTCGGCTGCACGCGCCTGATCAGCTCGGACAGCGGCACGCCGATCCACGGAATCACCATCGACCAGCCCTCGACGCAGCGCAGCCGGTACACGCGCTCCTCGAGCGGCGCGAGCTTCAGCAACTCGTCGAGATCGAATACCTTCGGGTGCTGCACCTCGCCTTCGACGCTCACGCGCCACGGGCGCGGCCGCAGCGTGCCGGCGTTCTGCGCCGGATCGCGCTTGTCGGTGCCGAATTCGTAGAAGTTGTTGTAGGACGTGATGTCCTTGAACGGCGTCACCTTGTCGATGGCGACGAATGTCGGGTTCGTTTTTGCCGCGAGCTTCGCCGCCCGCGGGTCGGGCGACGCATACGCGGCGAGCGCCGCGCCGCTGGCGCCGAACAGGCCGCCCGCGGCCGCGAGGCCGGCCGCCTGCAACACGCGCCGCCGGTTCTCGAACACCGCGCGCGGGGTGATCTCGCTCGGCGCGATATCCGCGCCGGTCAGTACGTTACGCAAAGGGCGTTTGATCCACATCGTGCAGTTCCTCCCACATGCGCGGCGCGCATGCTTCATGAGCGTTCGACCCGGCCCGTCACGCGCCGTTCGACGCCCGGTTCGCCCGCCCGTTACAAAAGAAAACCGCCGGGCACGCAGTGCACCGGCGGTCGTAGGGTCGGACGAGCGGCGGAAATCTTACAGCTTGCCGTAGCTGTGCAGCCCGGACAGGAACATGTTGACGCCGAGGAACGCGAACGTCGTGACCAGCAGGCCGGTGAGCGCCCACCACGCGGCCACCGCGCCGCGCAGGCCCTTCATCAACCGCATGTGCAGCCACGCCGCGTAGTTCAGCCATACGATCAGCGCCCAGGTTTCCTTCGGGTCCCAGCTCCAGTAGCCGCCCCACGCTTCGGCCGCCCACAGCGCGCCAAGGATCGTCGCGATCGTGAAGAACGCGAAACCGACCGCGATCGACTTGTACATCACGTCGTCGAGCACTTCCAGCGTCGGCAGGCGATCGGAGAGGATCCCGCGCTCCTTCATCAGGTACGCGACCGACACCATCGCCGACAGCGCGAAGCTGCCGTAACCGATGAAGTTCGCCGGCACGTGGATCTTCATCCACCAGCTTTGCAGCGCCGGCACGAGCGGCTGGATCTGCTGCGCATCGCGCGCGACCGAGTACCACATCAGGAAGCCGACCGCCGCACTGATGACCAGCAGCACGAACGCGCCGAGCGAGCGCGTGCCGTAGTGGCCTTCGTAATACAGATAAAGCAGCGCGGTGATCAGGCTGAACAGCACGAACACTTCATAGAGGTTCGACACGGGAATGTGCCCGACGTCCGCACCGATCAGGTAGGACTCGTACCAGCGCACCATCAACCCCGTGAAGCCCATCAGCACGGCGACCCACGTGAGCTTCTGGCCGATCGCGGCGCCCGTTTCGGAGCGGGCGAGCAGGCCGATCCAGTAGAAGATCGTCGCGAGCACGAACAGCGCGCTCATCCACAGGATCGCCGACTGGCTCGACAGGAAATACTTGAGGAAGAACGCCGAATCGGCGCGGGCGAGATCGCCCTGGTAGATCTGGATCGACAGCAGCGACAGCACGGCGATCGACGCCATCATCAGCCGCGCGGGCTTCCAGCGCCAGCCGAGCGCGACGAGCGCCGGCACGGTGCCGACCATCACCGCCTTGTCGTAGTAATCCATGTGCGCGTTGTAGTGCACGAGCGCATAGCCCGCGCCCGCCACCAGCGCCAGGGCGAACAGCCAGTCGAACAGCGACAGGCGCGCGAGGAACGGACGGTCGTCGAACAGCGGCGACGATGCCGGCGCCGCAGCCGGCGCCGTACGGGAAGAGGAAACTTGCGTGAGATCCATGATGTTACCGGGTGGAATTCTCGGAATCGGAACCGCCGCCGGCAGGCGGTCGGGCCGTCGACGCCGCACCGGCGGGCGCGGCGTCGCGAGGTGCGGCGCGCAAGGCGGCGCCGGCCGCGTCGCGCGTCTGCACGAATTCTTTCTCGAAATCGAAGGTCTTGCGGGCCGTGGACATTGCCATCACCACATCGACGCCCGAACCGGCGTCCTTCAGCCAGAACCAGAGTCGCCGCTCGCGCACGTAGAACATTGAGAAGATGCCGGCGACCAGCAACAGGCTGCCAAGATACACCAGATTCTTGCCGGGTGCGCGCGTCAGCTGAAATACCGAAGCTTGCACCTGCTTGAACGAGTCAAGCTGCAAATAGACCGGCGATCCATACAAGAAGCTGTCGGATAGCGCATTGATCGCGTTCTGCACGAAGCGGATCGTGTCGGTGCCCTGCTGCGCCGCCGGCTCGCCGGCACGCTCGCGGGCGATCTGCCAGACCTCCCACATCGAGCCCTCGAGCATCCGCAGCAGCAGGCTCGCGGCCTTCTCCTGCTCGCCCTTCGGCACCGAGCGGTCGATGAAGGTCGCCACTGCCTGGAAGCCGCCGACCGGCTGGCCGTCCGCGCCGCGACCGACGCTGTCGTCGCTCGCCGCAAAAAGGGTCAGCACCTTCGATGCACTGTCCTGCAGACGGCCGCGCAGCGACGCATCGCCCGGCAGCGAGCGCTGCGCGAAGCGTGCGGCGGCTTCCGTGCGCACGGCCGGATCCTCGAGCGCGGCGCGCAGGCGCATCCATTCGCCGATCGAATCCTGGCTGTCGGCCGGAATCCGCATGTAGCGGAACGGGTCGTTCGGGCTCGCGCGCACGCCGGCGAGGAACACGCGCTCGCCGTTCATGTCGACGGGCAGCATGTAGTTGTTGAATTCGCGCGCCTGGCCGTCCTTGCCGCGGATCTTGTACTGCACCGACGGGCCGATGTTGTGGAGCTGCGTCGGCTTCGACGTCTTTGCGCCCGAGCCGAGCCGCTCGTCGAACACTTCCTTCAGCGAACTCGTCGTCGCGACGCCGCGCACATCGGGCTTGCCGCTCGCGTCGGCCATGTTCTCGACGTTGATCGCGCGGAAATCGGAGAACTCGATCGTATCGCCGTCGGCGCCCGGGACCTGCAGCGGCGCCGAGCTGCCGATCGTGCCCTTCACGGGGAAGGTCGCCGCGTGGCTGCCCGTCATCGGATAGGCCGTCATCTGCATTTGCGAGCCGCCGTCCTGGAAGCTCGACTGGTAGATCGACACGCCCTTGTACGTGAACGGCTTGTTGACCTCGACCCGCGCCGGGATCTTCCGGCCGGTCTCGCGATCGATCACGACGATGTCGCTTGCGAACAGCTTCGGCATGCCCGTCGTGTAGTAATCGACGATGAACTTGTCGAGCTGGATCGAGAACGGCAGATCCTGAATCAGCGAGCCGCTCGGCTGGTTCAGGATCGCGGTCGACACGAACTGACCCTCCGGCACCCACGCATAGCCGCGGAACGTCGGGTTCGACGCGGACAGGCGATGGTCGGGCGAGATCTCGCTGATCGTCGCGCTCGTGTTGACCGGACTCTTGCCGAACATCCACATCTGGAATTTGATCGGCAGGTTGCTGTCGAGCAGGCCGCCGATACAGATCACGACGATCGCGAGGTGCGCGGAGATGTAGCCCCACTTGGTCATCGCGCCGCGCTTCGCGGAGATCAGCGTCGCGCCGTCGGTTTCACGCACGACGTGCTTGTAGCCGGCCTTCGCGACGAACGTGGCGAGCGTGGCCGCGACGCTCGCGCGCGTGCCGGACGCCGTGTACTCGGCCTTGTGGTGGAATGCGCGCAGGCTGCCTTCGCGGACCTTGTCCTTCCAGCTCTTCGCATCGGCGAGCATCTTCGGCGCGTTGCGGATCACGCACAGCGAGATCGACGCGACGAGGAAGATCAGGATCAGCATGAACCACCACGCGCTGTACACGTTGTACAGGCCGAGCGAGCGGAAGATGTCCGCCCAGAACGGCCCGAACTGGTTCACGTAGTTCGGATACGGATCGTCCTGGGTCAGGACCGTGCCGATGATGCTCGCAATCGACAGCACCACCAGCAGCGCGATCGCGAAGCGCATCGAGCTCAGCAGCTCGACCGCGCGTTTCGACGCACCCTGACTCGACTTCGACTGCAACCCCGACGTGGTAACGCTCATTCAAACTCCGACTAAGGGGAAACAACCCCCACGCTCACTATGTTCGCTTCGGGGGCGCAGCCCCCCATCGCCGGCAAGCCGCTCCATCCGGCTCGGCCCGGCGAGTGCCGACAAAAAAGAAGGGCGAGGCAACCGCGACGGCGCGGCGCCCCACCCTTTTCTTGTTCTGACTCCGGCCGCCCTTCGGGCGCCCGGTCATTCCATTCGCGGCCGACCGCTCAACGCAGGCCCGCGATGTAATCCGCGACGGCCTTGATCTCGGTATCCGACAGCCGCGACGCGATCTGATGCATCGCCTCGTTGTTGTTGCGCGCGCCGGCACCCTGCTGGAACGCGGTCAACTGCGCGACCGTGTAATCGGCCCATTGCCCCGACAGACGCGGATACTGGACCGGGATCCCCTGCCCCGTCGGGCCGTGGCAGCTCGCGCAAGCGGGTACGCCCTTTTCCGCAATGCCGCCACGATAGATCTTCTGGCCGACCGGCACGGTCGCCGCATCGCGTGCGGTACCGAGCTTCGTCGTCTGCGACCCGTAGTACGCGGCGACGTTGCGCATGTCGTCCGCGCTCAACGCGCTCGCGAATCCGACCATCACCGCGTTGTTCCGCACCGGCCCCTTCGCGCCCGGCTGCGTCTTGAAGTCGTTCAACTGCTTGACCAGATATTCGGGATGCTGGCCGGCAAGCTTCGGGAAACTGCCCGACGCACTATTGCCGTCGGCGCCGTGACACGACGCGCAGACTTGCCCGGCAATCGCCTTGCCGCGGTTGAGATCCGGCTTGGCCGCATCTGCCGCATTTGCCTCCGCTACGAAACCTACGAACCCTGCTGCAACCTGAAGCACCATCAGAGACTTGCACAGTCGATTCATTCGCACACCCTGTTTCGTCTTGTGGGAATTTGAGGTTCTGCAAAAAACGACGGCGTCCAGTCTACCGCAGAAGCCACATAAAAGCGCGAGGCAGGCGCCCGGTGGGCTTCGGTAAAACCGCCGTATTGTACAATATCGTGCTGAAAGCTCCCGCGCCTATCGGGGCTACCCCGCCTCCACCAAGCGGCTCGCGCCGCCCGTCCTTCCGGTTCCCATGGCCTTTCTGCTCCATCAAGCCCGCTTCTACACGACCGTCAACCATCTGCGCGACCTGCCGCCGACGGTTCAGCCGGAAATCGCGTTCGCGGGCCGCTCGAATGCCGGCAAGTCGACGGCGATCAACGTGCTCTGCAACCAGAAGCGGCTGGCCTTCGCGTCGAAGACGCCCGGCCGCACGCAGCATATCAACTACTTCTCCGTCGGCCCGGCCGCCGAGCCCGTCGCGAACCTCGTCGACCTGCCCGGCTACGGCTATGCGGAAGTGCCCGGCGCCGCGAAGGCGCATTGGGAAATGCTGCTGTCGTCCTATCTCGCGACGCGCTCGCAGCTTTGCGGCCTGATCCTGATGATGGATTCGCGCCGTCCGCTGACCGATCTCGATCGACGCATGATCGAGTGGTTCGCGCCGACCGGCAAGCCGATCCACACGCTGCTGACCAAGTGCGACAAATTGACGCGCCAGGAAAGCATCAACGCGTTGCGCAATACGCAGAAGGGGCTCGACGCGTATCGCGACCAGGGCGTGCAGGGCAAGCTGACGGTCCAGCTGTTCTCGGCGCTGAAGCGCACGGGGCTCGACGAGGCCCATGAACTGATCGAGAGCTGGCTGCGGCCGTCCGTCGCCGACGAAAAAAGCGAGCCTGTAGCACAATGAGCGGGCAACGCGCGGCTGGGATCGGTCGTGCGCACCTGACGGCACCTGCGAATTCGGCCGGCTCATAAAAAAACCCGCCGTTGAACGGCGGGTCAAACAGCCTAATCGAAAAACGACAGGCACCCGCTCAGGGAGGAGAAGCGGGGAGCTGCACGCAACGCGTACCGCTCGATCGCTATCATATACCAACGATCTCGAAAATGACCTAAGGGTTCCGTAAGGTCCTTCTTGCCCTGATTTCTGCCAAATCGCCATGAGCTTCCATCCGCTTCATCGTCCGCGCCGGATGCGCCGCGACGACTTCTCTCGCCGCCTGATGCGCGAAAACCGCCTGACCACCGACGATCTGATCTACCCGGTGTTCGTCGTCGAAGGCACCAACGAACGTCAGCCGGTCCCGTCGATGCCCGGCGTCGAACGCGTGTCGGTCGATCTGCTGATGCACGTCGCCGAGCAGTGCGTCGAACTCGGCGTGCCCGTGCTGTCGCTGTTCCCGGCCATCGAGCCGTCGTTGAAAACGCCCGACGGCCGCGAAGCGGCCAATCCGGAAGGCCTGATCCCGCGCGCCGTGCGCGAGCTGAAGAAGCGCTTCCCCGAACTGGGCGTGCTGACCGACGTCGCGCTCGACCCGTACACGAGCCACGGCCAGGACGGCGTGCTCGACGAAAACGGCTACGTGATCAACGACGACACGATCGAGATCCTGGTCGACCAGGCGCGTGCGCAGGCAGAAGCCGGCGTCGACATCGTCGCGCCGTCGGACATGATGGACGGTCGCATCGGCGCGGTCCGCGAGATGCTGGAAAGCGACGGCCACATCCACACGCGGATCATGGCCTATTCGGCGAAGTTCGCATCGGCGTTCTACGGCCCGTTCCGCGATGCGGTCGGTTCGGCGTCCAATCTGGGCAAGGGCAACAAGATGACCTACCAGATGGATCCGGCGAACAGCGACGAAGCGCTGCGCGAAGTGCGCCTCGACATCGACGAAGGCGCCGACATGGTGATGGTCAAGCCCGGCATGCCGTATCTCGACATCGTGCGCCGCGTGAAGGACGAGTTCCGCTTCCCGACCTACGTGTACCAGGTGAGCGGCGAATACGCGATGCTGAAGGCGGCCGCGATGAACGGCTGGCTCGACCACGACAAGGTCGTGCTCGAATCGCTGCTCGCGTTCAAGCGTGCAGGCGCCGACGGCGTGCTCACGTACTTCGCGCTCGATGCCGCGCGTCTGCTGAAAGCGCAGCGCTGATCGCGCACGCCGGCGGCACCAGTAAAAACGGCGGGACACCTCGGTGTTCCGCCGTTTTTCGTTGACCGTCGATCGAAGCCGTCAGCCGGCCCCGAAGCCTCCGTTCGCCGGCTCGCTCCGGCCGGCCACCGTCATGCCGTCGGAACGACCGCCCGATCGAGACTGCGCAGGAACGTGTCGGCCGCCTGATAGCCGACCACGCGGCCGATCTCGTTGCCATGGCGATCGAAGAAGATGATGCCCGGCGGCCCGAACAGGTTGAAGCGCTTGAGCAGCGCCTGATCGTCCGGATTGTTCGCGGTGACGTCCGCACGCACGAGGTGAAGCTGCGCGAGCCGCGCCTGCACGCGCGCGTCGGTGAACGTCAGATGCTCCATCTCCTTGCAGCTCACGCACCAGTCGGCGTAGAAGTCGAGCATCACGGGCCGGCCCGACGTCTTCAGCAGCGTGTCGAGTTCGCCGCTGGAGCGCACCGGGGCGAACGCCGGGCCGTCCTGCGCGGCAGCCGCGCCGGCAGCCGCCGCACCGCCGGAGGCTGCCGTACGCGCCGCCAGCACGGCCAGCGGCTTGACGGGATCGGTCGAGCCCGCGGCCAGGCCGACGAGCAACGTCGCGGCCCAGATCGCGAGCGCGGCGCCCACGCCGCGGCCCAGGCGGCGCCAGACCGACGCAGCACCGGCATTCGGCGTGAACAGGCCGAGCGCCGCGGCCGCGATCAGCAGCCACAACGCCGCGAGCACCATCTTCAGCCCGGCCGCCAGCACCGGCCACACGATCCACAGCGCGGCCGCGAGCAGCACGATGCCGAAGAACACCTTGACGCCGTCCATCCACGCACCTGCGCGCGGCAGCACCGTCCCGGCCCCGACGCCGACGACCAGCAGCGGCACGCCGAGCCCGAGCCCCATCGCGAACAGCGCCGCGCCGCCGAGCAACGCATTGCCGGTGTGCGCGATGAAAGCGAGCACGGCGAACAGCGGCGCCGTCATGCACGCCCCGACGACCAGCGCCGACAACGCGCCCATTGTCGCAACCGCGACGAAGTGGCCGCCCTGGCGAGCGCTCGATGCCTCGGCCGCGCCGTTCTGCCAGCGCGCCGGCAGCGCGATGTCCTTGCCCGAGATCAGCGACACCGCGAACGCGGTCAGCAGCACGCCGAACGCGCCGAGTACCCACGGGTTCTGCAGCCATGCGCCGAGGCTCTGGCCGACCAGCGCGGCCGCGATGCCGAGTACCGTGTAGACCAGCGCCATGCCGACCACGTAGGTCAGCGACAGCGCGAAGCCGCGTGCATGCGTCGCACGCGTGCCCTGGCCGATGATGATCGCGGACACGATCGGAATCATCGGGTACGAACACGGCAAGAGGCTCAGCACGACACCCGCGACGAAATAGAGCGCGACGATGGTGAAGAAGCCCTGGCCTTCGAGCAGCGACTGCGCGAAATCCGCGCTCGTGACCTTGTCGAACCAATTGCCGGCGGCAGCCGTATCGCCGGACGACGATGCGGCGCCGAGCGCGGCGCCATCGACCTTCATGACGTGCTCGGCCGGCGGATAACAGATCCCTTCGTCCGCACACCCTTGCGACGTCACCGCGAGCTCGAACGGCCCGGCTGCCTGCTTCACCGGCACGTGAACAACGACTTCATCGCGATAGGTCTCGACGTTCTTCTGGAACGTCTGGTCGAATTTCACGTGGCCGGCCGGGAATTGCGGTTCGCCGAGCGTCGCCTGACCGCTCTTCACCGCGAACGCGAACCGCTCGCGGTACATGTAATAGCCGTTGGCGATCTTGAAACGAACGTCCACCTGCCCCGGCGATTCGCTCGCGCTGAACTTGAACGCAACCGCCGGATCGAGGAAATCGTCGGCCGCGCGCGCGACGGACAGGCCGCCCAGCATCACGAACGACAACAGGACCGCAACAAACCGCAGCGCACGCACGCGCATCGAAAGCGCCATACCGTTAAACATGAAATAGACGTTGAGTTTCGCCGGTCACCCATTGGCCATACGCGGCCGATGCCGTCGTCTGCCACGAGACGATTTCGGGTGTCTCGTAAGGATGACGCGCGAGGATAAATCGCTCCAGTTCGAGCGCCCGGACGGGGCTCGTCTTGAACAGCAACTGGATCTCGTCGGCCGTTTCGACCTTGCCCTGCCAGTGATAGCGCGACTTGATCGCACCGAGCTCCGACACGCACGCGGCAAGGCGCGCGTCGAGCGCGCCGTCGGCGAGCACCGCGGCCGTCGCCGCATCGGGTACCGTCGTCAGCATCAGCACCACTATCATCCGCGCCCTCCTCACTGGTCTGCCGGCTCCTGTCGGCGCCGGTTACCCGCTCGGCGACCGCACCGGTTGCCCCGTATCGTAGCGCAGCCCGCGCAACGCTGCCGGCACCGGCCTGCGACAATCGATCGCAGCCGGCATCTCAAAAACAAAAAGGGCCAAGCAAAACGCTCGGCCCCTTTCTGATCCTGCTGCGTACCGGAAGCTTACTCGGCTTCTTGCACGTTTTCCGTTTCGTCGACTTCCGGACGGTCGAGCAGTTCGACCAGTGCCATCGGTGCGTTGTCGCCCACGCGGAAGCCGAACTTCAGCACGCGCAGGTAGCCGCCCGGACGGTTCGCGAAACGCGGACCGAGCACGTCGAACAGCTTCGCGACCGAGTCACGATCGCGCAGGCGGTTGAACGCCAGGCGACGGTTCGCCAGCGACGGCTTCTTGCCGAGCGTGATCAGCGGCTCGACGACTTTACGGAGTTCCTTCGCCTTCGGCAGCGTCGTCTTGATGACTTCGTGCTCGATCAGCGAGTTGGACATGTTACGGAGCATAGCCAGACGGTGGCTGCTCGTGCGGTTCAGTTTCCGCAGACCATGACGATGGCGCATTTCAGTTTCCTTGATTCAAAGTTTTGGTCCAGCTCTTCTATCGCACCTCGGAAGGCGCACGGGCCGGTAACGAAAAAAAGCAAGATGCGGATTTTAAAGGAAAATCCGCATCTTTGCCAACTACGGCTATAGCCAGGCTACGACCGGGCTTACTTGTCGAGACCAGCCGGCGGCCAGTTCTCGAGCTTCATGCCCAGCGTGAGACCGCGCGAAGCGAGCACTTCCTTGATCTCGTTGAGCGACTTGCGACCGAGGTTCGGCGTCTTCAGCAGCTCGTTTTCCGTGCGCTGGATCAGGTCGCCGATGTAGTAGATGTTCTCGGCCTTCAGGCAGTTCGCCGAACGAACCGTCAGCTCGAGATCGTCCACCGGACGCAGCAGGATCGGATCGATCTGCGGTGCACGCGACGGCGCTTCGGCTGCCGTTTCCGTGCCTTCCAGCGCCGCGAACACGGACAACTGGTCGACCAGGATGCGGGCCGACTGGCGGATCGCTTCTTCCGGCGTGATCACGCCGCTCGTCTCGATGTTCATCACGAGCTTGTCGAGGTCGGTACGCTGCTCGACACGCGCGCTTTCGACAGCGTAGCTCACGCGGCGAACCGGCGAGAACGATGCGTCGAGGACGATGCGGCCGATGATCTTGGCCGTGTCTTCGCCGTAGCGACGGACGTTGCCGGGCACGTAGCCGCGACCCTTTTCGATCTTGATCTGAACGTCGAGCTTGCCGCCCTTCGACAGGTGCGCAATCACGTGATTCGGGTTGATGACTTCGCAATCGTGAGCCAGCTCGATATCGCCGGCCGTCACGACGCCTTCACCTTCCTTGCGCAGCGTAACCGTCACTTCGTCGCGGTTATGCAGCTTGAACACCACGCCCTTCAGGTTCAGCAGCAGGTTGACGACGTCTTCCTGCACGCCATCCAGCGTCGAGTACTCGTGCACCACGCCTGCGATCGTGACTTCGGTCGGCGCGTAGCCCACCATCGACGACAGCAGCACGCGGCGAAGCGCATTGCCCAAGGTGTGGCCGTAACCGCGTTCGAACGGTTCCATGACCACCCTCGCGTGGTTCTCGCCCAGCGATTCCACGGCGATGATCTTGGGTTTCAGCAAACTGGTTTGCATGGGCTTTCCTTTTCAATACCCTCGGCTCGTTACACCGATAAGGCTGACCGGTAACAACCAGAAAATAAACAGCCGAGGCCCGTCCTTGCGCAACGCAATCGGGGTACCTCGGCCGTCAATCGGATTAACGCGAATACAATTCGACGATCAGGCTTTCGTTGATGTCGCCTGCGATTTCAGCGCGTTCCGGCATTTGCTTGAACGTGCCTTCGAACTTCTTCGCATCGACTGCAACCCAGCTCGGCATGCCGCCTTGCTCGGCCAGCGACAGCGCTTCGACGATACGCGCCTGCTTCTTCGCCTTTTCGCGGATCGCGACGACGTCACCCGCCTTCACTTGCTGCGACGGCACGTTTGCGACGACGCCGTTCACGGTGATCGACTTGTGGCTCACCAGCTGACGCGCTTCGGCGCGGGTCGAGCCGAAGCCCATGCGATACACGACGTTGTCGAGGCGCGACTCGAGCAGTTGCAGCAGGTTTTCACCCGTGTTGCCCTTGCGGCGATCGGCTTCAGCGAAGTAGCGACGGAACTGACGTTCCAGCACGCCGTAGATACGCTTGACCTTCTGCTTCTCGCGCAGCTGCGTACCGTAGTCGGACGTACGTGCGCCCGAGGTACGGCCGTGCTGACCCGGCTTGCTGTCGAGCTTGCACTTGTCGGCGAGCGAGCGGCGTGCGCTCTTCAGGAACAGGTCGGTGCCTTCACGGCGGGAAAGCTTGGCTTTGGGGCCGATATAACGTGCCACTTTGCATTCCTTTATCAATCAGTCACGCGGATCGAAATCCGCGCTAGTCCGCTCCCTTTGGGGCGAACGGTGGGCTTAGTCAATCAAAAAAGCAACGCCCGTCGACGCTGAGCGGCGACAGGCAATGCGCTAGCACGAACGTGCCAGCACATCCTTAGATACGACGACGCTTCGGCGGACGGCAGCCGTTGTGCGGAATCGGGGTGACGTCCGAAATAGCGGTGATCTTGATGCCGAGGCCGTGCAGTGCGCGCACTGCCGACTCGCGACCCGGGCCCGGGCCCTTGATCCGCACTTCCAGATTCTTCACGCCGTATTCCATCGCGACGCGGCCAGCCGACTCGGCTGCGACCTGAGCAGCGAACGGCGTCGATTTGCGCGAGCCCTTGAAGCCCTGACCGCCCGACGTCGCCCATGCCAGAGCGTTGCCTTGGCGATCGGTGATCGTGATGATCGTGTTGTTGAACGACGCGTGAACGTGAACCACGCCTTCAGCGACGTTCTTCTTAACCTTCTTGCGAACGCGTTGCGCCGCGGTGTTCGAAGCCTTAGCCATTACGTTTTCCTGTAACTGTCAGTTCCGCTTACTTCTTCAGCGCTTGCGCTGCACGACGCGGACCCTTGCGGGTACGTGCGTTCGTACGCGTACGCTGACCGCGCATCGGCAGGCCCTTGCGATGACGGACGCCACGGTAGCAACCGAGGTCCATCAGGCGCTTGATGTTCATCGTCACTTCACGGCGCAGATCGCCTTCGACGACAAACTTGCCTACTTCTTCACGCAGCTTTTCCAGGTCTGCGTCGGTCAGATCCTTGACCTTCTTCGAAAAATCGACGCCAGCTGCCACGCAGATGCTGCGCGAACGGGTGCGGCCGATACCGAAGATAGCCGTCAGGCCGATCTCGGTATGCTGGTGATTCGGGATGTTAACCCCTGCGATACGAGCCATTGTTTTTCCTCAAACAAAAAGCGCAAACAAACGCGCGGTCAGCCTTGGCGCTGCTTGTGGCGCGGATCCGAGCTGCAGATCACGCGAACGACGCCTTTGCGCTTGATGATCTTGCAATTGCGGCAAATGCGCTTAACCGATGCCATCACTTTCATGATAATACCCTTTTTTCAAATCACTTCGCCCGGAACACGATCCGCGCACGAGACAGATCGTAAGGCGTCAATTCAACCGTCACCTTGTCGCCCGGCAGGATGCGGATGTAGTGCATCCGCATCTTCCCGGAAATATGCCCCAACACGACATGGCCGTTTTCCAGCTTCACGCGGAAGGTCGCATTCGGGAGGTTTTCAATGACCTCACCCTGCATCTGGATTACATCGTCTTTGGCCATAGTCCTTTTCAACGCATCGGGATGTTGCCGCCCTTGAAGTTAGCCTTCTTGAGCAGCGACTCATACTGTTGCGACATAACGTACGACTGCACCTGCGCCATAAAGTCCATCGTGACGACGACAATGATCAGCAGCGACGTTCCACCAAAATAAAACGGCACGTTCCAGCGCAGCACCAGGAATTCCGGCAGCAGACACACGAAGACGATGTAGATCGCACCGGCCAGCGTCAGACGCGTGAGGATGCGGTCGATATATCGTGCGGTCTGATCGCCCGGACGGATGCCCGGAACAAACGCGCCGCTCTTCTTCAGGTTGTCTGCGGTCTCCCTGCTGTTGAACACCAGTGCGGTGTAGAAGAAGCAGAAAAACACGATTGCCAGCGTGTACAGCAGCACGTAGACCGGCTGGCCCGGCTTCAGCGCTTCCGCAACGTTATGCAACGTATTGGAAATCCAGCTTCCTGTCGGCTGACCGGTACTGAACCAGCCGAGAATCGTTGCCGGGAACAGAATGATCGACGATGCAAAGATCGGCGGAATCACGCCCGACATGTTCAGCTTCAGCGGCAGATGCGACGACTGCCCACCGTAGATCTTGTTGCCGACCTGACGCTTCGCGTAGTTCACGAGGATCTTGCGCTGACCGCGTTCGATGAACACGACCAGGTAAGTCACCGCGGCGATCAGAACGACGATGATGATCGCCGAAATGATGCTCATCGAACCCGTACGCACCAGCTCGAACAACCCACCCACGGCATTCGGGAACCCTGCTGCGATCCCGCCGAAGATGATGATCGAGATACCGTTGCCCAGACCACGCTCGGTAATCTGCTCGCCGAGCCACATCAGGAACATCGTGCCCGTAACCAGCGTCACGACCGTCGTCAGACGGAACAGCATGCCGGGATCGGTGACGAGGCCCGGCTGGTTTTCCAGCGCAGCCGCGATACCGAATGCCTGGAAGGTCGCGAGCACCACGGTGAAATACCGCGTGTACTGCGTGATCTTCCGTTGCCCTGCCTGCCCTTCCTTCTTCAGCGCCTCGAGCTGCGGCGAAACGATCGCCAGCAACTGCATGATGATCGACGCCGAGATGTACGGCATGATCCCCAGCGCAAAGATCGTGAAGCGGGAAAGCGCGCCACCCGAGAACATGTTGAACATGCCCAGGATGCCGCCCGCCTGGCTCTGGAACAGCTTAGCCAGTTGATCCGGATCGATGCCCGGCACGGGAATGTGCGCGCCGATGCGATAGACGATCAGCGCCAGGAGCAGGAACATCGCTCGCCGGCGCAGATCGCCGAATTTCGCCGTGCTTCGACCGGGTTTTGCAAGACTCGGGCTGTTAGCCAAGTACCTTCTCCGATGAATGCAAGTGACGACGCGCTACGCGTGTCACTCGGCGAACGAACCGCCAGCCGCTTCGATCGCAGCGCGCGCACCCTTGGTGGCACCGAGACCCTTCACGACGATCTTGCGCTTCAGTTCGCCCGTCGCGATGATCTTTGCGCTCTTCGTCAGCTCGCCGACCAGGCCGGCTTGCTTCAGTGCGAGCAGATCGATCTCGTCGACCGGCAGCTTCTCGAGGTCGCCCAGGCGCACTTCACCGACGAATTCCTTCGTCAGCGACGTGAAGCCGCGCTTCGGCAGACGACGTTGCAGCGGCATCTGACCGCCTTCGAAACCGACTTTGTGGAAGCCGCCCGAACGCGATTTCTGACCCTTGTGACCACGGCCAGCCGTCTTGCCGAGGCCCGAACCGATGCCACGACCGACGCGACGCTTGGCGTGCTTGGCGCCAGCGGCCGGCTTCAGGTTATTCAATTCCATATCAACTCCTTGATCCGTAGGGCCGCTTACGCGATGACCTTAACGAGGTACGAGACCTTGTTGATCATGCCGCGGACCGCCGGCGTGTCCTGCAGCTCGCTAACCGAGTTGAGTCGGCGCAGGCCCAGGCCACGCACGGTTGCGCGGTGCGATTCGCGGGTCCCGATCAGGCTCTTGACGAGCTGAACCTTGACAGTTTTTTCAGACATGGTGACCACCCGGGCTTAGCCCAAAATATCTTCGACGGACTTGCCGCGCTTCGCCGCGATGTCTGCCGGGGTCGACTGCTTGCGCAGACCGTCCAGCGTGGCGCGAACGAGGTTGTACGGGTTCGTCGAACCGTGGCTCTTCGCCACGACGTTCTGAACGCCCATCACGTCGAACACTGCGCGCATCGGGCCGCCGGCGATCACGCCCGTACCTGCCTTCGCCGGAGCGAGGAGGACAGCGGATGCGCCATGCTTGCCGTGCACTTCGTGCTGCAGCGTGCCGTTCTTGAGCGGCACCTTGAACATGTTGCGGCGAGCTTGTTCCATTGCCTTCTGGACAGCGACCGGCACTTCCTTCGCCTTGCCCTTGCCCATACCGATGCGGCCATCACCGTCGCCGACCACGGTCAGTGCGGCGAAGCCGAGAATACGGCCACCCTTCACGACCTTGGTCACGCGATTGACCGAAATCATCTTTTCGCGAAGGCCGTCGTCGCGCTCGTCAGCCTGAACTTTCGCTTGCATCTTTGCCATGACGAATTCCTTCCTTAGAACTTGAGCCCAGCTTCGCGAGCTGCCTCAGCCAGCGCCTTGACGCGGCCGTGGTAGCGGAAGCCCGAGCGGTCGAAGGCGACGGATTCGATGCCGGCAGCCTTTGCCTTTTCGGCAATACGCTTGCCGATCAGCGTCGCAGCATTGACGTTGCCGCCCTTGCCCGACTTGTCGGCCAGTTCTGCGCGCACTTCTGCTTCGAGCGTCGACGCGCTGGCGAGCACCTTGGTGCCGCACGGCGAGAACACTTGAGCGTAGATGTGCGTGTTCGTGCGATGCACGGCGAGACGCGCGACCTGCAGCTCAGCGATCTTGATACGCGTCTGGCGAGCGCGGCGCAGGCGAGATTGAGTCTTATCCATGATTGCGCACCCTTACTTCTTCTTCGTTTCTTTGAGGATCACAACCTCGTCGGCATAACGCACGCCCTTGCCCTTGTAGGGCTCCGGCGGACGGTAACCGCGGACTTCCGCAGCCACTTGACCGACTTGTTGCTTGTTGATCCCCTTGATCACGATTTCGGTTTGCGTCGGGGTTTCAGCCTTGACGCCTTCCGGCATCTGGTGCACCACCGGGTGCGAGAAACCCAGCGACAGGTTCAGCTTGTCGCCTTGCGCTTGCGCACGGTAACCGACGCCAACCAGCGTCAGCTTGCGCTCGAAACCCTTGGTCACGCCGTGCACGGCATTCGCGATGATCGCGCGCATCGTGCCCGACAGTGCATTTGCTTCGCGGCTTTCGTCGACCGGCGACAGATTCAGCGTGCCGTCGTTGTTCGCCACGTTCACGAGCGGATTGATCGCTTGCGTGATGGTGCCCAGCGGGCCCTTGACGGTGATCGCACCGTCGGCCAGCTTGACTTCCGCGCCTTGCAGCGCGATCGGGCTCTTACCTACTCGAGACATGTTTCTCTCTCCTCGGCTTTAAGCGACGTAGCAGATGACTTCGCCGCCGACGCCGGTAGCGCGCGCCTTGCGGTCGGTCATCACGCCCTTCGGCGTCGACACGATTGCCACACCGAGGCCGTTCATGACCTGCGGAATGTCGTTACGGCCGCGGTACACGCGCAGACCAGGCTTCGACACGCGCTCGAGGCGTTCGATGACCGGGCGACCTGCGTAGTACTTCAGCGCGATATTCAGTTCGGACTTCGCACCTTCCGCCTTCACGGCGAAATCGTCGATATAACCTTCGTCCTTCAGGACTTGCGCGATTGCAACCTTGACCTTCGACGAGGGCATCGCGACCGATACCTTCTCGACCATCTGCGCGTTGCGGATGCGAGTCAGCATATCGGCGATAGGATCACTCATGCTCATTTACGTTTCTCCTATTACCAGCTCGCCTTGGTCAGGCCAGGAATCTCGCCACGGAACGCGATTTCACGAATCTTGTTACGCGCGAGGCCGAATTTACGGAACGTGCCACGCGGACGGCCCGTGATCGCGCAGCGGTTACGCTGGCGGGTCGGGTTTGCGTTGCGGGGCAGTTGCTGCAGCTCCAGGCGTGCTTCGTAGCGCTCTTCTTCCGACTTGCTTTGGTCTTCGACGATCGCCTTCAGCGCTTCGCGCTTTGCTGCGAACTTCGCGACCAGGCGGGCGCGCTTCTTTTCACGTTCGATCAGTGCCAGTTTAGCCACGGTAACCTCAGTTTCTGAACGGGAACTTGAAGCTGGCGAGCAGAGCCTTTGCTTCGTCGTCGGTCTTCGCAGTCGTCGTGATGCTGATGTTCAGCCCACGCAGTGCGTCGATCTTGTCGTAATCGATTTCGGGGAAAATGATCTGCTCTTTCACACCGATGTTGTAGTTGCCACGGCCATCGAAAGCACGACCCGACACACCGCGGAAGTCACGCACGCGGGGCAGGGCAACCGTCACGAAACGGTCGAGGAATTCGTACATCGCGCGGCCACGCAGCGTCACCATCGCGCCGATCGGGTAACCCTGGCGGATCTTGAAGCCTGCGATTGCCTTGCGGGCCTTCGTGACGACCGGCTTCTGGCCGGCGATCTTCGTGAGGTCGCCAACGGCGTTCTCGATGATCTTCTTGTCAGCGATCGCTTCGCCAAGACCCATGTTCAGCGTGATCTTGGTAATGCGCGGCACTTCCATGACCGACTTGTAACCGAACTTCTCGATCAGGCCGGGCACAACCTTTTCTTTGTAAAACTCTTGAAAACGAGCCATTTTTTACTCCGCTGCGTCAGGCGCTCAGTACGGCACCGGTCGTCTTCAGGAAGCGAACCTTCTTGCCTTCCTCGACCTTGATGCCAACACGCGACGCCTTGCCATTCGCGTCGACCAGTGCGACGTTCGAAATATGCAGGGGCATCGTCTTCGCTTCCACGCCGCCCGTCGTACCCTTCATCGGGTTCGGCTTCACATGCTTCTTGACGAGGTTGATACCTTCAACCGTCACATGTTCAGCACCGACAGCCAGCACGACGCCGCGCTTGCCCTTGTCCTTGCCAGTGACGACGATGACTTCGTCACCTTTGCGAATCTTGTTCATCGCGACTCCTTACAGCACTTCCGGCGCCAGCGAAACGATCTTCATGAATCGTTCGCTACGCAGCTCACGCGTCACCGGCCCGAAGATACGGGTGCCGATCGGCTCGAGCTTGTTATTCAAAAGCACAGCGGCGTTGCCGTCGAACTTGATCAGCGAGCCGTCTTGACGGCGCACGCCCTTGGCGGTGCGGACCACCACGGCGTTGTAAATTTCGCCTTTCTTCACGCGCCCGCGCGGCGTTGCCTCTTTGACGCTCACCTTGATGATGTCGCCAATGCCGGCATAACGACGCTTCGAGCCGCCGAGCACCTTGATGCACAGGACTTCACGTGCACCCGTGTTGTCGGCTACTTCGAGCCGAGATTCGGTCTGGATCATGGTTTGTCTTTCCCAACTTAATCCGGATGCACCACCATGATGCATTCGGTCAGTCTTGGTCCCGTCAGCCAATCGGCTGCTTGGGTTGGAACAGCAGCGACGGCAAACGAAACCCGCCATCGCAATTCGGTGAATCTTTCGGACAGGCAGGCGCCAGTCCGCTTCCCCCACCAACTTCGCCCGCGACGGGGCTCCCATAAAGAGGGAAGACCGGGATTATAACAAATAATCCCGGTCACGCAAGCAAAAACTTTGCGATTTCAAGCACTTCGTGGAGAAGTGCCCGTTACTGCCTACTGCGCTGCCCGCTTAGATGACGCGAGCGGCTTCGACGAGGCGCGACACCGTCCAGGCCTTCGTCTTCGAAACAGGACGCGTTTCCTGGATTTCGACGAGATCGCCTTCGTTGTAGGTGTTCGCTTCATCGTGCGCGTGGTACTTCTTCGAACGCACGACATACTTGCCGTAGATCGGATGCTTGACGCGGTGCTCGATCAGCACGGTGACGGTCTTGTCCATCTTGTTGCTGACGACCCGACCGACCAGCGTCCGCTTCAGCGAGGTTTTCACGCTATCGTTCATTTCTGGTTCGCCTTCTGAGTCATGACGGTCCGCACACGTGCGATGTCGCGACGAACCTTCTTCAGCTGGCTCGTGTTCGTGAGCTGCTGGGTCGCGAGTTGCATGCGCAGGCCGAATTGCGCCTTCAGCAGGTCCGCCAGCTCCTTGTTGAGCGCGGCCTGGTCTTTCTGGAGAAGTTCGGAAGCCTTCATGTTTTCTCCTTAGGCGCCGAGCTGGCGCACGATGAATGCCGTCTTGAGCGGCAGCTTGGCTGCAGCCAGACGGAACGCTTCGCGTGCCAGTTCTTCGGATACGCCGTCCATTTCATAGAGCATCTTGCCCGGCTGAATCTCGGCGACGTAGTACTCCGGGTTACCCTTACCGTTACCCATACGCACTTCGGCCGGCTTCTGCGAAATCGGCTTGTCCGGGAAGATCCGGATCCAGATGCGGCCGCCACGCTTGATGTGACGCGTCATTGCACGACGCGCCGCTTCAATTTGACGTGCGGTCAAACGACCGCGACCGATCGCCTTCAGGCCGAATTCACCGAACGACACGGCGTTGCCGCGCGTCGCCTTGCCGGTGTTACGACCCTTCTGCTCTTTACGATACTTTCTGCGTTTCGGTTGCAGCATCGTTATTCTCCAGTCTTGCCGTCTTCGGGCTTGCCGGCGCCACGGCGCGGTGCGCCACGACGAGCACCCGGAGCGCCGCCTTCGCCGTCACGGCGCGGACGACGGTCGCCCGGACGCGCATTGCGACGCGGACGCTTGTCTTCGGCTACTTCTTCCACCACCGGTGCATCGTTGCGGCCGAGCGTATCGCCCTTGTAGACCCACACCTTGACGCCGATGATCCCGTAAGTCGTCTTCGCTTCCGAAGTCGCGTAGTCGATATCAGCACGCAGCGTGTGAAGCGGCACGCGACCTTCGCGATACCACTCCGTACGAGCGATTTCGATACCGTTCAGACGGCCTGCGCTCATGATCTTGATGCCTTGGGCACCCAGACGCATCGCGTTCTGCATCGCACGCTTCATCGCGCGACGGAACATGATCCGGCGCTCGAGCTGTTGCGTGATCGAGTCAGCGATCAGCTGAGCATCGGTTTCCGGCTTGCGGATTTCCTCGATGTTGACGTGAACCGGCACGCCCATGCGGCGTTGCAGTTCCGTCTTCAGCTGTTCGATGTCCTCGCCCTTCTTGCCGATGACCACGCCCGGACGCGAGCTGTAAATCGTGATGCGCGCGTTCTTCGCCGGACGCTCGATGACCACCCGACCGACCGAAGCGTTCTTCAGCTTCTTCTTCAGGTATTCACGAACACCGATGTCTTCCTGCAGCATCGCCGCGAAATTGTTGTTGTTCGCGTACCAACGCGAAGCCCAATTGCGGCTGACAGCCAGGCGGAAGCCAGTCGGATGAATTTTCTGTCCCATCGTATGGCTCCTTAATTCCCGACCGTCACAGTGATGTGACAGGATTGCTTCTCGATGCGGTTACCGCGGCCCTTGGCGCGCGCGGTGAAACGCTTGAGCGATGCAGCCTTGTCGACGTAGATGCTCTTGATCTTGAGCTCGTCGATATCAGCGCCTTCGTTGTGCTCCGCATTCGCGATTGCCGACAGCACAACCTTCTTCACGATGCCAGCCGCCTTCTTCGGCGAGAACGTCAGAACGTTCAGCGCCTTGTCGACCGGCAAACCGCGGATCTGGTCAGCCACAAGGCGCGTTTTCTGCGCCGAGATGCGGGCACCGCGATGAATTGCTTTCACTTCCATCTTGATTGCCCCTTATTTCTTGGCCTTCTTGTCGGCTGCGTGACCCTTGAACGTACGGGTCAGTGCGAACTCGCCAAGCTTGTGGCCGACCATGTTTTCCGAGATGTACACCGGAACGTGTTGACGGCCGTTGTGAACGGCGATCGTCAGGCCGATGAAATCCGGCAGAATCGTCGAGCGACGCGACCAGGTCTTGATCGGCTTTTTGTCGCGCGAAGCTGCAGCCGCCTCAACTTTCTTCAGCAAATGGGCGTCGCAGAACGGACCTTTTTTTACAGAACGTGCCATTGCCTACTCCTTAACGCTTGTGACGGCGCTGGACGATCATCGTCGTCGTGCGCTTGTTGCTGCGGGTGCGGTAACCCTTAGCCGGCGTACCCCACGGGCTCACCGGGTCGCGACCTGCAGCCGTCTTGCCCTCACCACCACCGTGCGGGTGATCGACCGGGTTCATCGCAACGCCACGCACCGTCGGGCGGATACCGCGCCAGCGGTTCGCGCCAGCCTTGCCGATCTGGCGCAGGCTATGCTCTTCGTTGCCGACTTCACCGATCGTTGCACGGCACTCGATGTGCACGCGGCGGATTTCGCCCGAACGCAGGCGAACCTGCGCGTAGACGCCTTCACGCGCCAGCAGCATGGCCGACGTGCCAGCCGAACGCGCCATTTGCGCGCCCTTGCCCGGCAGCATCTCGATGCAGTGGATCGTCGTACCGACCGGAATGTTGCGGATCGGCAGCGTGTTGCCTGCACGGATCGGCGCTTCCGAACCCGACATCAGCTGTTGGCCGACGGTCAGGCCCTTCGGGGCGATGATGTAGCGACGCTCGCCGTCTGCGTAGAGCACCAGCGCGATGTTCGCGCTGCGGTTCGGGTCGTACTCGAGACGCTCGACCTTTGCCGGGATGCCATCCTTCGTGCGACGGAAATCGACGATACGATAGTGCTGCTTGTGACCACCACCCTTGTGACGCGTGGTGATACGGCCGTTGTTGTTACGGCCGGCGGTCGAGCTCTGCGAGTCGAGCAGTGCCGCGTACGGCTTGCCCTGGTGCAGATTCTTGTTGACCACCTTGACCATCGCGCGGCGACCCGGCGAAGTCGGTTTAACTTTCACGATTGCCATGATTACTTGGCCTCCGCTTCAAAGTTGATTTCCTGGCCGGGCTTCAGGCAGACGTACGCCTTCTTCACGTCCTTGCGGCGGCCCATCGAACGGCCGAAGCGCTTTTGCTTGCCCTTCTGAACCAGCACGTTGACCGAATCAACTTCAACCTTGAACAGCAGCTCGACAGCCGCCTTCACTTCCTGCTTCGTGGCATCCGGTGCGACTTCGAACACGACTTGCTCGTTCTTGTCGGCAACCAGCGTCGCCTTTTCGGAAATCACCGGTGCGAGCAGGACCTGCATCAAACGATGATCGTTCTTGCGAATCTCGCTCATGACAGCAACTCCTCGATCTGGGCGACCGCAGCCTTCGTGACCAGCACTTTCTTGAAGTAGATCAGCGACAGCGGGTCAGCGTAGCGCGGCTCGACAATTGCCACGTGCGGCAGGTTGCGCGATGCCAGGTACAGGTTTTCGTCAACCGTGTCGGTGATGATCAGCACGGAGTCGAGACCCATGGTCTTGAATTTGTCGGCCAGCAGCTTGGTCTTCGGCGCTTCGAGGATGATGTCCTCGACGACCGACAGACGGCCTTCGCGGGCCAGCTGCGAGAAGATCGAGCAGAGGCCTGCGCGATGCATCTTCTTGTTGACCTTGTGCGAGAAGTTTTCTTCCGGCGAATTCGGGAAGATACGACCACCGCCACGCCACAACGGGCTCGACGACATACCGGCACGAGCGCGGCCCGTACCCTTCTGGCGCCACGGCTTCTTGGTCGTGTGCTTGACTTGCTCGCGGTCCTTCTGTGCGCGGTTACCCTGGCGAGCATTCGCCTGGTAAGCGACGACGACCTGGTGGATCAGCGCTTCGTTGTAGTCACGACCGAACACGACGTCCGATGCGTTGACCACTGCACCTTCCTGACCATTTTCGTTCAGGAGCTTGAGTTCCATTATTTCGCCCCCTTGGTCTTGACGGCCGGCGTCACGAAGACCTTGCCGCCCTTCGCGCCCGGAATCGCACCCTTCACGAGCAGCAGCTTGCGCTCTGCGTCGATACGGGCGATTTCGAGGTTCTGCACCGTCACCGTCACGTCACCCATGTGACCCGTCATGCGCTTACCCGGGAAAACACGACCCGGATCCTGCGCCATACCGATCGAGCCCGGCACGTTGTGCGAGCGCGAGTTACCGTGCGTGGCACGGCCGGAGGAGAAGTTGTAACGCTTGATCGTACCGGCGTAGCCCTTACCGATCGACACGCCTTGCACGTCGACCTTCTGGCCCACTTCGAAAAGATCTGCACCGACCACGGCGCCATTCGACAGCTCGGCTGCCTTGGCCGCGTCAATGCGGAATTCCTTGAGGATTTCACCGGCTTCGACACCGGCTTTGGCGAGATGACCTGCCAGCGGCTTCGTCACGCGCGATGCGCGGCGGGAGCCGAATGCAACCTGCACGGCCGTGTAGCCGTCGGTTTCAACAGTCTTGATCTGCGTCACGCGGTTGTCCGACACGTCCAGCACGGTGACGGGAATCGAATCCCCTTCAGCCGTGAAGATACGGGTCATGCCAACCTTGCGACCTACGAGTCCAAGGCTCATCATTTTCTCCATTCCCGACTGCGATTGGTCGGGGCTGATTTACAAAATGCCGGGCACGCAAGGCCCAACTTTTTTACGCGAATACGCGAAAAGCCAAGCAGTATAGCCCGACTTCTCGATTTCCGCAAGCAATACAAAGACTTAGCACCATCCGGCACGCCGGCCGGCGCTGGAAGCCTTACTGCAGCTTGATTTCCACGTCGACGCCAGCCGGCAGGTCGAGCTTCATCAGCGCGTCAACGGTCTTGTCCGTCGGGTCGACGATGTCCATCAGGCGCTGGTGGGTGCGGATTTCGAGCTGATCGCGCGACGTCTTGTTGACGTGCGGCGAGCGCAGGATGTCAAAACGCTGAATGCGCGTCGGCAGCGGCACCGGGCCACGGACGATTGCGCCAGTCCGCTTCGCGGTATCGACGATTTCGGCAGCCGATTGATCGATCAGACGATAGTCGAATGCCTTCAGGCGAATGCGGATTTTCTGTTGCTGCATGACGATTCCTTGAAAAGAGCGAGGCGATGTTGCATCGCCGGACACTAAAAGAACGTGAAACATGACGCCAGCGGGGAGCGAAGCATCAGGTTCCGGGCGGTACTTCCACTGCTAAGCCCGCGATTCTACACGAAAATTCGCGGCGGTGGGCGTTTGTCAATAGAGCGGCTCGCACGCCACAAAGAAAAACCGGGTGCCAGATCGAACTGGACACCCGGTTTCTACGGTACGCAGTTGCTTACCGTGGAATCGCGGACCCCGCCGGGATCCGCGGATCGTCGATATTACTCGATGATCTTGGCGACGACGCCGGCGCCGACCGTACGGCCGCCTTCGCGGATTGCGAAGCGCAGACCTTCTTCCATCGCGATCGGAGCGATCAGCTTCACCGTGATCGACACGTTGTCGCCCGGCATCACCATTTCCTTGTCCTTCGGCAGCTCGATCGAGCCCGTCACGTCCGTCGTACGGAAGTAGAACTGCGGACGGTAGTTGTTGAAGAACGGCGTGTGACGGCCGCCTTCGTCCTTGCTCAGCACGTACACTTCAGCCGTGAAGTGCGTGTGCGGCGTGATCGAACCCGGCTTCGCCAGAACCTGGCCACGCTCCACGTCTTCACGCTTCGTGCCGCGCAGCAGGATACCGACGTTGTCGCCTGCCTGACCTTGGTCCAGCAGCTTGCGGAACATTTCAACGCCCGTGCAGGTCGTCTTCACCGTCGGCTTGATACCGACGATTTCGATTTCCTCGCCGACCTTGATGATGCCGCGCTCGACACGACCCGTCACCACCGTACCGCGGCCCGAGATCGAGAACACGTCTTCCACCGGCATCAGGAACGCGCCGTCAACCGCACGCTCCGGCGTCGGGATGTACGTGTCCAGTGCGTCTGCCAGGTTCATGATCGCCACTTCGCCCAGCTCGCCCGTGTCGCCTTCCAGCGCCAGCTTTGCCGAACCCTTCACGATCGGCGTGTCGTCGCCCGGGAAGTCGTACTTCGACAGCAGTTCGCGAACTTCCATCTCGACCAGCTCGAGCAGTTCCGCGTCGTCCACCATGTCGCACTTGTTCAGGAACACGATGATGTACGGAACGCCAACCTGACGTGCCAGCAGGATGTGCTCGCGCGTTTGCGGCATCGGGCCGTCTGCTGCCGAGCAAACCAGGATCGCGCCGTCCATCTGCGCTGCGCCCGTGATCATGTTCTTCACATAGTCAGCGTGGCCCGGGCAGTCGACGTGGGCGTAGTGGCGGTTAGCCGTTTCGTACTCGACGTGCGCCGTGTTGATCGTGATGCCGCGCGCCTTTTCTTCCGGTGCCGCGTCGATCTGGTCGTACGCCTTCGCTTCGCCGCCGAACTTCTTCGTCAGAACCGTCGTGATCGCTGCCGTCAGCGTCGTCTTGCCGTGGTCGACGTGACCAATCGTACCAACGTTCACGTGCGGCTTGGTCCGCTCAAACTTTTCTTTTGCCATGATTCTCTTCTTTCAAAAAATAATCGATTGGTAGCTAAAGATTTACTTCGACTTCGCGCTGATGATCGCTTCGGCAACGTTGCGCGGAGCTTCAGCGTAGTGCTTGAACTCCATCGTGTACGTTGCACGACCTTGCGTCAGCGAGCGCAGCGACGTCGAGTAACCGAACATTTCCGACAGCGGCACTTCGGCGCGCACGATCTTGCCGCCGCCAACCATGTCTTCCATGCCCTGGACGATACCGCGACGGCCCGACAGGTCGCCCATCACGTTGCCCATGTAGTCTTCCGGCGTCTCGACTTCGACAGCCATCATCGGCTCGAGCACGACCGGGTTCGCCTTGCGCATCGCTTCCTTGAACGCCATCGAACCGGCCATGCGGAACGCGTTTTCGTTCGAGTCAACGTCGTGGTACGAACCGAACGTCAGGTGAACCTTCACGTCGACGACCGGGAAGCCAGCCAGCACGCCCGACTTCAGCGTGTCCTGGATACCCTTGTCGACCGCCGGGATGTATTCACGCGGAATCACACCACCCTTGATCTCGTCGAAGAACTCGTAGCCCTTGCCTTGTTCGTTCGGCTCGAGCGTGATGACCGCGTGACCGTACTGGCCGCGACCACCCGACTGCTTGACGAACTTGCCGTCGACGTCCTTCGCCGTCGAGCGGATCGTTTCGCGGTACGCAACCTGCGGCTTGCCGACGGTCGCTTCCACGCCGAATTCACGCTTCATCCGGTCGACCAGAATTTCGAGGTGGAGCTCGCCCATGCCCGAAATGATGGTCTGGCCCGACTCTTCGTCGGTCTGCACGCGAAACGACGGGTCTTCCTGAGCCAGACGGTTCAGTGCGAGGCCCATCTTTTCCTGGTCGGCCTTGGTCTTCGGCTCGACCGCCTGCGAAATCACCGGCTCCGGGAACACCATGCGTTCGAGAACGATCGGGTTCGCCGGGTCGCACAGCGTGTCGCCCGTGGTGGCTTCCTTCAGGCCGACCGCTGCAGCGATGTCGCCTGCGCGGACTTCCTTGATTTCTTCACGCTGGTTCGCGTGCATCTGCAGAATACGGCCGAGGCGTTCCTTCTTGCCCTTGGTCGAGTTCAGCAGCGTGTCGCCCGAGTTGACGACGCCCGAGTACACACGGAAGAAGATCAGCTGGCCGACGAACGGGTCGGTCATGATCTTGAACGCGAGCGACGAGAACTTCTCTTCGTCCGATGCCTTGCGCTCTGCTTCTTCGCCGTTTTCGAGCTCGCCCTTGACCGGCGGGATGTCGACCGGCGACGGCAGGAAGTCGATCACGGCGTCGAGCATACGCTGCACGCCCTTGTTCTTGAACGCGGTACCGCACAGCATCGGCTGGATTTCGCACGCGATCGTACGATCACGCAGCGCCTTGACGATGTCGGCTTCCGGCAGATCGCCTTCTTCCAGGTACTTGTTCATCAGGTCTTCGCTGGCTTCGGCAGCCGCTTCGACCATCTTTTCGCGCCATTCCTTGCAGGTCTCTGCGAGTTCGGCCGGGATGTCGACGTAGTCGAACTTCGTGCCTTGCGACGCTTCGTCCCAAATGATCGCCTTCATCTTGATCAGGTCGACCACGCCCTTGAAGTTTTCTTCCGAGCCGATCGGCACCACGACCGGAACCGGGTTCGCCTTCAGGCGCAGACGGAGCTGGTCGTAGACCTTGAAGAAGTTCGCGCCGGTACGGTCCATCTTGTTGACGAACGCGAGACGCGGCACCTTGTACTTGTTCGCCTGGCGCCACACCGTTTCCGACTGCGGCTGCACGCCGCCCACTGCGCAGTACACCATGCACGCGCCGTCGAGCACGCGCATCGAACGCTCCACTTCGATCGTGAAGTCGACGTGGCCCGGGGTGTCGATGATGTTGATGCGGTGTTCCGGATAGTTGCCGCCCATGCCCTTCCAGAAGGCCGTGGTAGCAGCGGACGTGATCGTGATGCCACGTTCCTGTTCCTGCTCCATCCAGTCCATCGTGGCTGCGCCGTCGTGGACTTCACCGATCTTGTGGTTCACACCGGTGTAAAACAGAATGCGCTCGGTCGTCGTCGTTTTGCCGGCGTCGATGTGAGCGCTAATACCGATATTGCGGTAGCGCTCGATAGGAGTCTTGCGAGCCACTTTGATCCTCTACTGGGATGACGTGATGCAGCCCTGCTGCATCACGCCTCAACACAAACGGGCGAGGCGCCTGAAAAGCGCACCCGCCCGGAATTTATTTCCGCAAACAGCCCAGCCAGGCGCTTAGAAACGGAAATGCGAGAACGCGCGGTTGGCTTCTGCCATGCGGTGAACTTCATCGCGCTTCTTCATCGCGCCGCCACGGCCTTCGGCCGCTTCGGTGAGTTCGCCTGCCAGGCGCAGAGCCATCGACTTCTCGCTGCGCTTCTTCGCAGCCTCACGCAGCCAGCGCATCGCCAATGCCATACGACGCGACGGGCGCACTTCGACCGGAACTTGATAGTTGGCACCACCAACGCGGCGGCTCTTCACTTCGACCACCGGCTTCACGTTGTTGAGCGCAACCGTGAACACTTCCAGCGGGTCCTTGCCACCCTTGGTCTGGATTTGTTCGAATGCGCCATAAACGATGCGCTCTGCGACCGACTTCTTGCCGGACAGCATCAGCATGTTCATGAACTTGGCAACATCAACGTTACCGAACTTCGGATCCGGCAACACTTCCCGCTTGGGGACTTCGCGACGACGCGGCATGATTCTTCCTTTACTTGTTCAGTTGGAGCTGCAACCAGCTCCGCGGCCACCAACAAACCCGATCACATCTTCACGACTAACCAGCTTGGCCGGGTGACCACTTACTCGACAGCACCGGCAATCCGGCACTCCCGCCTTGACCGCCCTGCGGCGATCCCTGATCAAAAACTGCTTACTTGGCAGCCTTTGCACGCTTCGCGCCGTACTTCGAGCGCGCTTGCTTACGGTCCTTGACGCCCTGGGTATCCAGCGAGCCGCGAACCATGTGGTAACGCACACCCGGCAAGTCCTTCACACGGCCGCCGCGGATCAGCACAACCGAGTGCTCCTGCAGGTTGTGGCCTTCACCGCCGATGTACGAAATCACTTCGAAGCCGTTCGTCAGACGAACCTTGGCGACCTTACGGAGTGCCGAGTTCGGCTTCTTCGGCGTCGTCGTGTACACACGGGTGCACACGCCGCGACGCTGGGGGCAGTCCTGCAGGGCCGGGCTCTTGCTCTTCGTCGTTTCCGACTGACGGCCTTTGCGAACCAGTTGGTTGATGGTTGGCATTGTTTATTCCTGAAATTGAACAAAATCTGCGCATCGATTTCGGGCAAAGCGAGAATCGGCGCACAGTTGACTTCCGAACCGGCGAGACGGACACGAACCTTCGAACGCGACTCGGCCCACCGAATACCGGAACCCAACATGATATTCCGGAAATACCAACTAAGTCAACGGCTTGCGTGATGCGCCGACCGACCGCGCGGTTGACAGAAAGGGGCGGAACACCTGTGTCAGGCCGATTCGACGACGTCGATGATCTCGTCGCCGAAGCGTTCGAGCTTGCGCACGCCCATGCCGGGGATGTGGCGAAGATCCTCGATCGTCTCCGGCGCATTGCGCGCGATTTCGGCGAGCGTCGCGTCATGGAAAATCACGTAGGCCGGCACGCCGTCGGCCTTCGCGGTTTCCGCGCGCCATGCACGCAGCGCATCCCACCGTGCGCGCTCGCGAGCGCCCATGCCAGCCGTCGGATCGACGCGCGTGGCGCTTCGGCTCGACGACTGACGGGTGCGTTGCGGCTTCACATAGCGGCGCAGCGTGACCTTTTCCTCGTTCTTCAGCACGGGCTTCGCGGCCTCGGTGAGCATCAGCGCGCCGAAGCCGCCATGGTCGACGGCCAGGTAGCCGTATGCGACCAACTGCCGGAAAATCGCGCGCCACTCGGGCTCGGACAGCGCCGCGCCGATGCCGAACGTGCTGAGCTGATCGTGGCCGCGCTGCAACACCTTCTCGGTGCGCCCGCCGCGCAGGATCTCGATCAGATGGCTCGAGCCGAAGTTGAAGCCGCTCGCGCGCTGCGCGCGGAACACGCACGACAGCGCCATCTGCGCCTCGCGCGTCGCGTCCCACGACGCGGGCGGCTCGAGGCACGTGTCGCAGTTGCCGCACGGCTGGCTCGCCTCGCCGAAGTAGTTCAGCAGCCGCACGCGGCGACACGAGATCGTCTCGCACAAGCCGAGCAGCGCATCGAGCTTCGACGTCTGCACGCGCTTGTGCGCATCGTCCGCATCGGACTCGTCGATCATCTTGCGCTGCTGGACGACGTCGCCGAGGCCATACGCCATCCACGCGTTCGCCGGCAGCCCGTCGCGGCCCGCGCGGCCGGTTTCCTGGTAGTAGCCTTCGACGCTCTTCGGCAAGTCGAGATGCGCGACGAAACGCACGTCGGGCTTGTCGATGCCCATGCCGAACGCGATCGTCGCGCACATCACGATGCCTTCCTCGCGCTGGAACATTTCCTGGTGCTTCTGCCGCACCTCGAACTCCATGCCCGCGTGATACGGCAGCGCGCGCACGCCCTGCGCCTTCAGCCATTCGGCCGTTTCCTCGACCTTGCGGCGCGACAGGCAATAGACGACACCCGCGTCCGTCGTGCCGTCGGCATTCGTGTGCTCGGCGCGAATGAAATCGAGCAGCTGCGCGCGCGCGTTGTCCTTTTCGACGATCCGGTAGCGGATGTTCGGCCGGTCGAAGCTCGACACGAACACGCGTGCGTCGTCGAGCGCGAGACGATGGATGATCTCGTCGCGCGTGATCGCATCGGCCGTGGCGGTGAGCGCGATGCGCGGCACCGACGGGAAGCGCTCGTGCAGCACCGACAGCTGGATGTATTCCGGGCGGAAATCGTGCCCCCATTGCGACACGCAGTGCGCTTCGTCGATCGCGAACAGGCCGATCTTCGCGCGCTCGAGCAGCTCGAGGAAACGCCCCGTCATCAACCGCTCCGGCGCGACGTACAGCAGGTCGATTTCGCCCTCGCGCAGCGCGCGCTCGGTGGCCGCCGCCTCGGCGCCCGACAGCGTCGAATTCAGATAGGCCGCGCGCACGCCGACTTCGCTCAACGCGGCGACCTGGTCCTGCATCAGCGCGATCAGCGGCGACACGACGATGCCGGCGCCCTGCCCGGCCTCGCGGCGCAGCAGCGCGGGAATCTGGTAGCACAGCGACTTGCCGCCGCCGGTCGGCATCAGCACGAGACAATCGCCGCCGCCGGCGACGTGCTCGACGATCTCGCCCTGCTGGCCGCGAAAGGCGGAATAACCAAAGACTTCGTCGAGTATTTCGAGGGCGCGGGACATGAATGAGAGCAGGGACGGCTAAGCGATGACCGCAATTTTAACAACCCGCTCGCGCGACGCGGGGCGAATCGCGCGATGTTGGCCGTTCGGTCAGGGTTCGTTCGCGTGCATCACGGGCCTGCCGCGCCCGTACCGGACGCGATCGCGACGCATGCGCCGGCGCTGTGCCGGCCCGTGATGCACGTGAACGAAGGATGAAAAAAAACCGCCCGGCAAAACCGGGCGGTTTCGGTGACAGCGATGACAGCAAGGCAAGGCGGCTTGCGCCCCCCGCCCTTACTCGGCTGCCGGGTGTTGCGGCTCTTCCGCCGGCGCGCTCGGCGTGCCGAAGTCGAATGCCTCTTCCGCTGCGATCTGGTCGAAACGCTCGCGATCCGACGATTCCTTCGCCTTGCGTGCCTTGTGGAACGCGAGACCCGTACCGGCCGGAATCAGACGGCCGACGATCACGTTTTCCTTCAGGCCGCGCAGATCGTCGCGCTTGCCCATGATCGCCGCTTCGGTCAGCACGCGGGTCGTTTCCTGGAACGATGCCGCGGAGATGAACGAGTCGGTCGACAGCGACGCCTTCGTGATACCGAGCAGCACGTTGTCGTACGAAGCCGGACGCTTGCCCTCGGCGATCATGCGATCGTTCTCGTCCAGCATGTCGGAACGCTCGACCTGTTCGCCCGGGATGAAGCGCGTATCGCCGTTGTCGGTGATCTGCACACGACGCAGCATCTGGCGAACGATCACCTCGATGTGCTTGTCGTTGATCTTCACGCCCTGCAGACGGTACACGTCCTGCACTTCGTCGACGATGTAGCGCGACAGCGCTTCGATACCCTGCAGGCGCAGGATGTCGTGCGGATCGGCCGGACCGTCCACGATCATTTCGCCCTTGTTGACGACCTGGGCATCGTGAACCAGAACCTGCTTTTCCTTCGCGATCAGGAACTCGTGCTGGTTGCCTTCGAGATCCGTGATGACGAGACGCTGCTTGCCCTTCGTGTCCTTACCGAACGACGTCGTACCGGTGACTTCCGCGAGAATGCCGGCATCCTTCGGCGAACGCGCTTCGAACAGCTCCGCCACTCGCGGCAGACCGCCGGTAATGTCACGCGTCTTCTGCGCTTCGGTCGGGATACGTGCGAGCACTTCACCGACCTGCACCTGCTGGCCGTCCTTCACGGTGATCAGTGCGCCGACCTGGAAGCCGATCTGCACCGCGTGCTCCGTGCCCGGAATCTTCACTTCTTCGCCGTTCGCGTCGAGCAGCTTCACCTGCGGACGCACGCTCTTCGAAGCCTGCGAACCGCGGCGCTTCACGTCGATCACGACCAGCGTCGACAGGCCGGTCACGTCGTCGATCTGCTTCGCGACGGTCACGCCTTCCTCGACGTTCTCGAACTTCACCGTACCACCGTACTCGGTGATGATCGGACGCGTCAGCGGATCCCACGTGGCGAGCTGCGTGCCGGCCTTGATGGTCGCGCCGTCGAGCTGCAGCAGCGTCGCGCCGTACGGCACTTTGTGACGCTCGCGCTCGCGACCGAAGTCGTCGGTGATCATCGCTTCGCCCGAACGGGAAATGACAATCTGCTCGCCCTTCGCGTTCGTGACGTAGCGCATCGTCGCCGTGAAGCGGACGATACCGTTGCTCTTCGCTTCGACCGACGAAGCCACTGCCGCACGCGATGCCGCACCACCGATGTGGAACGTACGCATCGTCAGCTGCGTGCCCGGTTCGCCGATCGACTGTGCCGCGATCACGCCGACTGCTTCGCCGACGTTCACCAGCGAGCCGCGGCCGAGGTCGCGGCCGTAGCAGGATGCGCACAGGCCGTAACGCGTTTCGCAGGTCAGCGGCGTGCGCACGCGCACTTCGTCGATGCCGAGGCGTTCGATTTCCTCGACTGCCGTTTCGTCGAGCAGCGTGCCCGATTCGTACAGCGTTTCCTGCGTTTCCGGATTCACGACGTCCGCAACCGCGACGCGGCCGAGAATACGGTCGCGCAGCGCTTCGACGACTTCACCGCCTTCGACGAGTGCCTTCATCGCCACGCCGTTCGACGTGCCGCAATCGTCTTCCACCACGACCAGATCCTGCGTGACGTCGACGAGACGACGCGTCAGGTAACCCGAGTTCGCGGTCTTCAGTGCCGTATCAGCCAGACCCTTACGTGCACCGTGGGTCGAGATGAAGTACTGCAGCACGTTCAGACCTTCGCGGAAGTTCGCGGTAATCGGCGTCTCGATAATCGAGCCGTCCGGCTTCGCCATCAGGCCGCGCATACCGGCCAGCTGACGAATCTGAACCGCCGAACCCCGGGCGCCCGAGTCGGCCATCATGTAGATTGAGTTGAACGACTCCTGGCGCGTCTCGTTGCCGTCGCGGTCCGTCACCGGCTCCGTCGACAGCTGCTCCATCATCGCCTTGCCGACCGCTTCCGACGTTGCCGACCAGATGTCGACCACGTTGTTGTAGCGTTCCTGCGCGGTGACGAGACCCGACATGTACTGGCGGTCGTACTCCTTCACCTTCTTCGCGGCGTCGCCGACGATCGTTTCCTTCTGCGGCGGCACGAGCATGTCGTCCACGCAGATCGAGATGCCGGCGCGCGTCGCGAGACGGAAACCCGACTGCATCAGCTGATCGGCGAACACGACCGTCGCACGCAGACCGCACTTGCGGAACGCCGTGTTGATCAGGCGCGAGATTTCCTTCTTCTTCAGCGGCTTGTTCAGCACCGAGAACGGCAGGCCGTGCGGCAGGATCTCCGACAGGATCGCGCGACCGACGGTCGTCGCGTACAGCGTGATCTTCGGCACGAACTCCGGCGCGCCTTCCGACGTGTCCTCGTTGCGGACCATTTCGGTGATCCGGACGTTGACGCGCGAGGCCAGCTCGACTTCCTTGTTCTCGTACGCGCGGATGACTTCCGACACGCCCGTGAACGACAGGCCTTCGCCCTTGCCGTTGATCGCTTCGCGGGTCGCGTAGTACAGACCCAGCACGATATCCTGCGACGGCACGATCGACGGATCGCCGTTGGCCGGGAACAGCACGTTGTTCGACGCGAGCATCAGCGTGCGCGCTTCCATCTGCGCTTCGAGCGACAGCGGCACGTGAACGGCCATCTGGTCACCGTCGAAGTCGGCGTTGAACGCCGCGCAGACGAGCGGGTGCAGCTGGATTGCCTTGCCTTCGATCAGCACCGGCTCGAACGCCTGGATACCGAGACGGTGCAGCGTCGGCGCACGGTTCAGCATCACCGGGTGCTCGCGGATCACCTCTTCGAGGATGTCCCACACCACCGGCGTCTGGTTCTCGACTTCCTTCTTCGCAGCCTTGATGGTCGTCGCGACGCCCATCACTTCCAGCTTGTTGAAGATGAACGGCTTGAACAGTTCGAGCGCCATCAGCTTCGGCAGACCGCACTGGTGCAACTTCAGCGTCGGGCCGACCACGATGACCGAACGGCCCGAGTAGTCGACGCGCTTGCCCAGCAGGTTCTGACGGAAACGGCCGCCCTTGCCCTTGATCATGTCGGCGAGCGACTTCAGCGGACGCTTGTTCGCGCCCGTCATCGCCTTGCCGCGACGACCGTTGTCGAGCAGCGAGTCGACGGCTTCCTGCAGCATCCGCTTTTCGTTGCGGACGATGATTTCAGGTGCCTTCAGCTCGAGCAGGCGCTTCAACCGGTTGTTACGGTTGATCACGCGGCGATACAGGTCGTTCAGGTCCGACGTCGCGAAACGGCCGCCGTCCAGCGGCACGAGCGGACGCAGTTCCGGCGGCAGCACCGGCAGCACTTCGAGGATCATCCACTCGGGCTTGATGCCCGAGCGCTGGAATGCCTCGAGGACCTTCAGGCGCTTCGCGTACTTCTTGATCTTCGCTTCCGAGCCGGTGTTCTTCAGCTCGGTGCGCAGCGTCTCGACCTGCTCGTCGATGTTGATCGCGCGCAGCAGTTCACGCACGCCTTCCGCGCCCATCTCGGCACGGAATTCGTCGCCGTATTCCTCGACCTTGTTGTAGTAATCCTCTTCGGTCATGATCTGCCGCGCCTTCAGCGGCGTCATGCCCGGTTCGATCACCACGTACGCTTCGAAGTACAGCACGCGCTCGATGTCGCGCAGCGTCATGTCGAGCACCATGCCCAGACGCGACGGCAGCGACTTCAGGAACCAGATGTGCGCGACCGGCGAGGCCAGCTCGATGTGGCCCATCCGTTCGCGACGCACCTTCGCCAGCGTCACTTCGACGCCGCACTTCTCGCAGATCACGCCGCGGTGCTTCAGGCGCTTGTACTTGCCGCACAGGCACTCGTAGTCCTTGATCGGCCCGAAGATCTTCGCGCAGAACAGACCATCGCGTTCCGGCTTGAACGTACGGTAGTTGATGGTCTCCGGCTTCTTCACTTCGCCGAACGACCACGAACGGATCTTGTCGGGCGAGGCCAGACCGATCTTGATCGCGTCGAAAACTTCTTCCTGTTGGACTTGCTTGAATAGATCGAGCAGAGCTTTCATTGCTTTCTCTCCGTAGTCCGATTAATTGCGGTCGAGATCGATATCGATACCGAGCGAGCGGATTTCCTTCACGAGCACGTTGAAGGATTCCGGCATGCCTGCATCGATCACGTGATCGCCCTTGACGAGGTTTTCGTACACCTTCGTCCGGCCGGTCACGTCGTCCGACTTCACCGTCAGCATTTCCTGCAGCACGTAGGACGCGCCGTACGCTTCGAGTGCCCACACTTCCATTTCACCGAAACGCTGGCCGCCGAACTGCGCCTTACCACCCAGCGGCTGCTGCGTGACGAGCGAGTACGGGCCGGTCGAACGCGCGTGCATCTTGTCGTCGACCAGGTGGTGCAGCTTCAGGTAGTGCATGTAGCCGAGCGTCACGCGACGTTCGAACATTTCACCCGTGCGGCCGTCGTACAGGCGGACCTGGTTCTTCGACGGGTTCATGCCGAGCTGTTCGGCGATGTCGTCCGGGAACGCGAGGTCGAGCATCTTGCCCATTTCTTCCTCGGTCGCACCGTCGAACACCGGCGTCGCGAACGGCACGCCTTCGCGCAGGTTCTTCGCGAGTTCGAGGATCTCGTCGTCGGTGAAGCTTTCCAGATCTTCCTGGCGGCCCGACTCGTTGTAGATCTTCGTCAGGAACGCGCGCAGTTCCTCGATCTTCGCCTGACGCTGCAGCATTTCGCCGATACGCCAGCCGAGGCCCTTCGCGGCCCAGCCGAGGTGCACTTCCAGAACCTGACCCACGTTCATCCGCGACGGAACGCCGAGCGGGTTCAGCACGACGTCTGCCGGACGGCCGTCGGCCATGTACGGCATGTCTTCGATCGGGACGATCTTCGACACGACACCCTTGTTACCGTGGCGGCCTGCCATCTTGTCGCCAGGCTGCAGACGGCGCTTCACCGCCAGGTACACCTTGACCATCTTCAGCACGCCCGGCGGCAGTTCGTCGCCTTGCGTGAGCTTCTTGCGCTTCTCTTCGAACGCGAGGTCGAACTGGTGACGCTTTTCCTCGATCGAGTTCTTGATCGCTTCGAGCTGCGCCGCTGCTTCGTCGTCCGCCAGGCGGATGTCGAACCAGTGGTAATGGTCGAGGTCTTCCAGGTAAGCCTGGTCGATCTTCGTGCCCTTCGCGAGCTTCTTCGGACCGCCGTTCGCGACCTTGCCCACGAGCATGCGGGCGAGACGCTGGAACGCGTCGCCTTCCACGATGCGCAGCTGGTCGTTCAGGTCGAGGCGGTAACGCTTCAGTTCATCGTCGATGATCTGTTGCGCACGCTTGTCGCGCTGGATGCCTTCGCGCGTGAACACCTGGACGTCGATCACGGTACCGCTCATGCCCGACGGCACGCGCAGCGACGTGTCCTTCACGTCCGACGCCTTCTCGCCGAAGATCGCGCGCAGCAGCTTCTCTTCCGGCGTCAGCTGGGTCTCGCCCTTCGGCGTGACCTTGCCGACCAGCACGTCGCCCGCTTCGACTTCGGCACCGATGTACACGATGCCCGATTCGTCGAGACGGCCGAGCTGGACTTCCGCCAGGTTCGAGATGTCGCGCGTGATTTCTTCCGGCCCGAGCTTCGTGTCACGTGCAACGACGTTCAGCTCTTCGATGTGGATCGACGTGTAGCGATCGTCGGCCACGACCTTCTCCGAGATCAGGATCGAATCCTCGAAGTTGTAGCCGTTCCACGGCATGAACGCGATCAGCATGTTCTGGCCGAGCGCGAGCTCGCCCAAGTCCGTCGAGGCGCCGTCGGCCAGCACGTCGCCGCGCGAGACCTTGTCGCCCATCTTCACGATCGGACGCTGGTTGATGTTCGTGTTCTGGTTCGAACGCGTGTACTTGATCAGGTTGTAGATGTCGACACCGACTTCACCCGCGACCGCTTCGTCGTCGTTCACGCGAATCACGATACGGCCTGCGTCGACGTAATCGACCACACCGCCGCGGAACGCCTGGACCGTCGTGCCCGAGTCGACCGCGCAGGTGCGCTCGATGCCCGTCCCGACGACCGGCTTTTCCGGACGCAGACACGGCACGGCCTGACGCTGCATGTTCGAACCCATCAGTGCACGGTTCGCGTCGTCGTGCTCGAGGAACGGGATCAGCGACGCTGCGACCGACACGATCTGCGACGGCGCGACGTCCATGTACTGGATACGGTCCGGCGTGACCATCATCGTTTCGCCGGCTTCACGCGACGACACGAGTTCGTCGATCAGTCGGCCGTCTTCGTCGATCGCGGCGTTCGCCTGCGCGATCATGTAACGGCCTTCCTCGATCGCCGACAGGTAGTCGATCTGGTCGGTCACCTTGCCGTCCACGACCTTGCGGTACGGCGTCTCGAGGAAGCCGTACTCGTTCAGGTGCGCGTACAGCGCGAGCGAGTTGATCAGACCGATGTTCGGACCTTCCGGCGTTTCGATCGGGCACACGCGGCCGTAGTGGGTCGGGTGCACGTCGCGCACTTCGAAGCCTGCGCGCTCGCGCGTCAGACCGCCCGGGCCCAGTGCGGAAACACGGCGCTTGTGCGTGATTTCCGACAGCGGGTTGGTCTGGTCCATGAACTGCGACAGCTGCGACGAACCGAAGAACTCGCGGATCGCCGACGAAATCGGCTTCGAGTTGATCAGGTCGTGCGGCATCAGGTTTTCGCTTTCGGCCTGGCCGAGGCGCTCCTTGACCGCGCGCTCGACACGCACGAGGCCCGCGCGGAACTGGTTTTCCGCCAGTTCGCCGACGCAACGCACGCGACGGTTGCCGAGGTGGTCGATATCGTCCACTTCGCCCTTGCCGTTGCGCAGCTCGACGAGGATCTTGATCGTCGCGAGGATGTCGTCGTCCTGCAGCGTCATCGGGCCGACGATCTCGTCACGGCCGACGCGGCGGTTGAACTTCATGCGGCCGACCTTCGACAGGTCGTACGCTTCTTCGCTGTAGAACAGACGGTTGAACAGGGCCTCGACCGCTTCTTCGGTCGGCGGCTCGCCCGGGCGCATCATGCGGTAGATCGCGATGCGCGCGGCCGTCTTGTCGGTCGTTTCGTCGACACGCAGCGTCGACGAGATGTACGGACCTTGATCCAGATCGTTCGTGTAGAGCGTCTGGATGTCCTTGATACCCGCTTCGCGCAGCTTCTCGAGCACGCTTTCCGTGACTTCGTCGTTCGCGCTCGCGATCACTTCGCCGGTGTCGCCGTCGACGACGTTCTTCGCCAGCACGCGGCCGAGCAGATAGTCTTCCGGCACCGAGATGAACTTGGTCTTCGCGGCTTCGAGGTCGCGAATGTGCTTCGCGTTGATCCGCTTGTCCTTCTGGACGATGACCTTGCCGTCGCGATCCGTGATGTCGAAACGCGCGACTTCGCCACGCAGGCGCTCGGGCACGAACTCGAGTTGCGCGCCTTCGTCCATCAGCGTGAAGTTGTCGAACACGAAGAAGTTCGCGAGGATCTGTTCCGGCGTGAGACCGATGGCCTTCAGCAGGATCGTGACCGGCATCTTGCGGCGACGGTCGACGCGGAAGTACAGGATGTCCTTCGGATCGAATTCGAAGTCGAGCCACGAGCCGCGGTACGGAATGATCCGTGCCGAGAACAGCAGCTTGCCCGAGCTGTGCGTCTTGCCCTTGTCGTGTTCGAAGAACACGCCCGGCGAACGGTGCAGCTGCGAGACGATGACACGCTCGGTGCCGTTGATGACGAACGAGCCCGTCGGCGTCATGAGCGGAATTTCGCCCATGTACACTTCCTGCTCCTTCACTTCCTTGACGACCGGCTTGTTCGGCGATTCCTTGTCGAGGATGACGAGGCGGACCTTCGCGCGCAGCGCGGAGCAGTACGTCAGGCCACGCTGCTGGCATTCCTTGATGTTGAATGCCGGCGAGGACAGCGCATAGCTCACGAACTCGAGGCGCGCGAAACCGTTGTGCGAAACAATGGGAAATACCGATGTGAACGCGGCCTGCAAACCTTCAGGCTTGCGTTGCGTCGCCGGCACATCGGCTTGCAGAAACGTGCTGAATGATTCAAGCTGAGTAGCCAGCAAGAACGGAACTTGGTGAACGATGGGGCGCTTCGCGAAACTCTTGCGAATGCGCTTCTTCTCGGTGAAGGAATATTGCATACGATCTCCGAATCACGGCGGGTGCTATCGAGGCGGAATACCTGGACGTTTCAAACCCGAGTGTTCACCGACTGAGACCCGATGGCCGTTCGACGGCTTGAACGAGCCGAGAAGCTTGGTGGTTGGCCGCTACCAACCGCTGGCTGACGGCAGCGGATGCCTGTGTTGCCCGCTACCCGACCAAACTTGCCTTCTGCAGTCGCTTCAGAAGACAAAGAGAACCGCCAATCGTGCGTGATGCATCACAACGATCAGGCGGTTTTCTTTGGCTTCTGGGGCCGATTATTCGGGCTCCCGAATGAGTGCCAGAATAACGTCCCCACAAAGCACAAAAAGGCCGGCGGTGAAAATACCGCCAGCCTTCGCACAGCGCGCCGAAACTTACTTGACTTCGACCTTCGCGCCAGCTTCTTCCAGCTTCTTCTTGGCTTCTTCAGCAGCAGCCTTGTCGACGCCTTCCTTGATGGGCTTCGGTGCACCGTCAACCAGGTCCTTCGCTTCCTTCAGGCCCAGGCCCGTCAGTTCGCGAACGGCCTTGATGACCGAAACCTTGTTGGCGCCGGCTTCAGCCAGGACGACCGTGAATTCGGTCTTCTCTTCTGCTGCAGCAGCTGCGCCGCCGCCTGCCGGGCCAGCGACTGCCACTGCAGCTGCCGACACGCCAAACTTCTCTTCGAACGCCTTGACCAGTTCGTTCAGTTCCAGAACGGTCATCCCTTCGACTGCTGCCAGGATGTCTTCTTTTGCGATTGCCATTTGAAATACTCCTAAATTGAATTCGGATACAGCCAGCGATCAGTGACGCTGATGCACGCTCGATTACGCAGCTTCCGCTTGCTTCTTCTCGGCCAGCGCGGCCAGAGCACGCGCGAAGCCCGAAACAGGCGCTTGCATAACGAACAGCAGCTTCGAGAGCAGTTCTTCACGGCTCGGGATGCTTGCCAGCGCTTGCACGCCAGCCTTGTCCATCACCTTGCCATCGAACGAACCAGCCTTGATGACCAACTTGTCATTGCTCTTGCTGAAGTCGTTGACGACCTTAGCAGCGGCAATTGCATCTTCCGAGATGCCGTAGATCAGCGGACCAGTCATCTGCTCTGCCAGCGGAGCAAACGGCGTACCTTCAACGGCGCGACGCGCCAGCGTGTTCTTCAACACGCGCAGGTACACCTGCTTCTCACGCGCTTGCGCGCGCAGCTTGGTCAGATCGCCAACCGCAATTCCACGATACTCAGCCAGCACAACGGTCTGGGCCTTCGCGACTTGCGCGGAAACCTCAGCGACGACGGCTTGCTTGTCTTCTCTATTAAGCGGCACGGTTAGCCTCCAGAAACGATACGTTGGGCGCGACCGGCATGGTCGAAACCTCACGTACCTCGTTCAACAACGGCGTCCGACCTCGTTAGGAGTATTTCCACCTCACGCCGCGAATCGCTTCGCGGCCTGCGGCTTCACCACTGCAAAACTTTTTCGGGTTCGCCATCTGCGTTGGCTTGAATTAAGGGATCACCTGACTGCTGCGCCCCACCAACGGTCTTTGATAACCGGTTGTCCGCCCTGCTGCACGAACAACCGCCCAAAGCCCATGTGGGCCGCTTCGCGAACGAAGCGGCCCGAATACTTGCTTACTGTGCTGCCAGCGTAGCCTGGTCGACACGCACGCCGACGCCCATCGTGCTCGACAGTGCGATCTTGCGCAGGTACACGCCCTTGCTCGTTGCCGGCTTTGCCTTCTGCAGCGCGTCGATCAGCGCCGACAGGTTCGAACGCAGTGCGGTCGGCTCGAACGATGCACGGCCGATGGTCGCGTGGATGATACCGGCCTTGTCGACACGGAATTGCACCTGACCAGCCTTCGCGTTCTTGACGGCGGTTGCGACGTCCGGCGTGACCGTACCGACCTTCGGGTTCGGCATCAGGCCGCGCGGGCCGAGGATCTGGCCGAGCGTACCGACGATACGCATCGTGTCCGGCGAAGCGATCACGATGTCGAAGTCCATCTGGCCAGCCTTGATCTGCTCTGCCAGGTCTTCCATACCGACGATTTCCGCGCCTGCTGCACGGGCCTGCTCGGCCTTCTCGCCTTGCGCGAACACGGCAACGCGAACCGACTTGCCCGTACCTGCCGGCAGAACGACCGAACCACGAACGACTTGGTCCGACTTTTTCGCATCGATGCCGAGCTGGACTGCGACGTCGATCGACTCGTCGAACTTCGCGCTCGCGCATTCCTTCACGAGGCTCAGTGCGTCTTCGATCGCGTACAGCTTCTGACGGTCGACCTTGGCGGCAAATGCCTGACGGCGCTTGGAGATCTTAGCCATTTACACGCCCTCCACAGTGATACCCATCGAGCGTGCGCTACCAGCGATGGTGCGAACGGCTGCGTCCAGGTCAGCTGCCGTAAGGTCCGGCATCTTGGTCTTCGCGATTTCTTCGGCTTGAGCGCGCGTGATCGAACCGACCTTGTCGGTGTGCGGCTTGCTCGAACCCTTGTCCACCTTCGCCGCCTTCTTGATCAGGACGGTCGCCGGCGGCGTCTTCATCACGAACGTGAAGCTCTTGTCCGCGAATGCCGTGATGACCACCGGCACCGGCAGACCCGGCTCCATACCTTGAGTCTGCGCGTTGAACGCCTTGCAGAACTCCATGATGTTCAGGCCGCGCTGGCCCAGTGCCGGACCGACCGGCGGCGACGGGTTGGCTTTACCTGCAGGGATCTGCAGCTTGATAAAGCCGATAATCTTCTTTGCCATTTGAAACCTCATTGGAACGCCGGGGAAGGCGTTCGGTGAGTGATAACGCGCTTTCGCCGCTGGCTACTGACGCTCCTCAACGGCCATGACGCGGGCCGTAAGCGCGAAGGTGGGCAGCCTGGGCTGCCCACCGAATCGGGATCAAACTTTTTCGACCTGACCGAACTCGAGTTCGACGGGGGTGGAGCGGCCAAAAATGGTGACCGACACACGCACGCGCGATTTCTCGTAGTTGACTTCTTCGACGGTGCCGTTGAAGTCCGTGAACGGGCCTTCCTTGACGCGCACCATCTCGCCGACTTCGAATAGGGTCTTCGGGCGCGGTTTTTCGACGCCTTCCTGCATCTGCGACATGATCTTCTCGACTTCCTTCGGGGAAATCGGGGTCGGGCGGTTACGTGCCCCACCGACGAAACCGGTGACCTTCGCGGTGTTCTTCACGAGGTGCCACGTTTCGTCCGTCATTTCCATTTCCACCAGCACGTAGCCAGGGAAGAAACGACGCTCGGTCACAGCCTTGTGACCGCCTTTGACTTCAACCACTTCTTCGGTCGGGACCAGGATCTGACCGAATTTGTCCTGCATACCGGCACGCTCGATGCGCTCTTGAAGCGCACGTTGCACGCTCTTCTCCATACCGGAGTAGGCGTGCACGACGTACCAACGTTTTCCGCTCGGGGATGCCGGAGTATCGCTCATATCATTTCCAACCCAGAATCGCCGAGAAAATCACCCATTCGATCGATTTGTCGCTCAACCAGAGGAAAATCGCCATCACGAGCACGAAACCGAACACGACGAGTGTGGTTTGCGTTGCTTCCTTGCGGGTGGGCCACACGACCTTCCGGACTTCCTTGTACGAATCCTTGGCAAACGCGATGAGACCCTTGCCAGGAGCGGACATGAGCCCGACGGCCACGCCGGCGATGATACCTACCGCCAACGCGGCACCGCGGACATACCACTGCTGATTGGCCAGCCAGAAGAAGCCCACGAATCCGGCCAAGACCAGCAATACGCCCAGGGCCAGCATCAGCTTATCGCCGGAGGTATTTACAGTTTCGACGGATGGATTCGCCATAACACCTTAAAACAAATGCCACGTAGGACACGTGGCGATTTTTGGCAGGGGCAGAGGGAATCGAACCCCCAACCTTCGGTTTTGGAGACCGACGCTCTGCCAGTTGAGCTATACCCCTAAACCATGCTGGGGCTGGCTGCTGCCAGCCCCAAAACTGTCGATCAACGAATAACTGGCTTACTCGATGATCTTGGCGACGACGCCGGCGCCGACCGTACGGCCGCCTTCGCGGATTGCGAAGCGCAGACCTTCTTCCATCGCGATCGGAGCGATCAGCTTCACCGTGATCGACACGTTGTCGCCCGGCATCACCATTTCCTTGTCCTTCGGCAGCTCGATCGAGCCCGTCACGTCCGTCGTACGGAAGTAGAACTGCGGACGGTAGTTGTTGAAGAACGGCGTGTGACGGCCGCCTTCGTCCTTGCTCAGCACGTACACTTCAGCCGTGAAGTGCGTGTGCGGCGTGATCGAACCCGGCTTCGCCAGAACCTGGCCACGCTCCACGTCTTCACGCTTCGTGCCGCGCAGCAGGATACCGACGTTGTCGCCTGCCTGACCTTGGTCCAGCAGCTTGCGGAACATTTCAACGCCCGTGCAGGTCGTCTTCACCGTCGGCTTGATACCGACGATTTCGATTTCCTCGCCGACCTTGATGATGCCGCGCTCGACACGACCCGTCACCACCGTACCGCGGCCCGAGATCGAGAACACGTCTTCCACCGGCATCAGGAACGCGCCGTCAACCGCACGCTCCGGCGTCGGGATGTACGTGTCCAGTGCGTCTGCCAGGTTCATGATCGCCACTTCGCCCAGCTCGCCCGTGTCGCCTTCCAGCGCCAGCTTTGCCGAACCCTTCACGATCGGCGTGTCGTCGCCCGGGAAGTCGTACTTCGACAGCAGTTCGCGAACTTCCATCTCGACCAGCTCGAGCAGTTCCGCGTCGTCCACCATGTCGCACTTGTTCAGGAACACGATGATGTACGGAACGCCAACCTGACGTGCCAGCAGGATGTGCTCGCGCGTTTGCGGCATCGGGCCGTCTGCTGCCGAGCAAACCAGGATCGCGCCGTCCATCTGCGCTGCGCCCGTGATCATGTTCTTCACATAGTCAGCGTGGCCCGGGCAGTCGACGTGGGCGTAGTGGCGGTTAGCCGTTTCGTACTCGACGTGCGCCGTGTTGATCGTGATGCCGCGCGCCTTTTCTTCCGGTGCCGCGTCGATCTGGTCGTACGCCTTCGCTTCGCCGCCGAACTTCTTCGTCAGAACCGTCGTGATCGCTGCCGTCAGCGTCGTCTTGCCGTGGTCAACGTGACCAATCGTACCAACGTTCACGTGCGGCTTGGTCCGCTCAAACTTTTCCTTGGCCATTTTCAACTCCCAAAAGGAATTTCACAGGTTGCGCCGCGCGCAAACAAGACACTGACTTTTTACTGCTGGTGCCCATGGGCAGGATCGAACTGCCGACCTCTCCCTTACCAAGGGAGTGCTCTACCACTGAGCCACATGGGCGCTACGCTTCAACTTAGCGGTCTGGAGCGGGTGAAGGGAATCGAACCCTCGTCGTAAGCTTGGAAGGCTTCTGCTCTACCATTGAGCTACACCCGCACGGGCCACTAACGATTCCTTACCGCTCACTGCGCTGATATCTTGGTGGAGGAGGTTGGATTCGAACCAACGTAGGCGTAAGCCAACAGATTTACAGTCTGCCCCCTTTAGCCACTCGGGCACCCCTCCGTAGAGAACTGACGATTATGGGGGTGCATCGCACTCCTGTCAAGCACATCCGGAAGATTATTTTCATTCTCTTCCCGACTTCCGCTTCCCACCGATCCCCGCCCTCGCCCGGCTAAGGCAAGCGCGAGATGTTGCCGATCGGTGCCACATCTTCGTCAGACTCCGTCTTCAACGCCGATCTGCATCTGCGCTAAAAACGAAAGACCGCCATCATACGGCCTCTTTCGCGCAATGCCAAGCGGTACGCACAAAATTTCGGCAAATTTCGTGCCGGGCCGACTCGGCGAGCCTGCGCCGGGGGTTCGCGAGAGATTCGATGGCGATTCCTGCAGGAATCGCCTGCCCGCCTCCGCATATGCCCGCTTGCTCCGGAACGGCATTCCTTTGGGGTCGCAACGGGACATTCCACGGCTTCGGCAGACTCCTGGTGCCGCTCGATACTGATCTGGTGATCCAACAGCAGCGTGGCTCACCGCTGAACTGCGGGACACCGAGGCGCGCTCGGTGCTCGGAGCGGCTCAACGGTCGCGATCGAAGTCCCGGGCGCTTTTGGGGGGTTGGATGGGCGTCGACTAGCGCGCGGCACAACTGATGGACGGAGTGGGATGGCCCAACGACGTCTCGCGGGATGTATCCGGCGGTTCTGCATGCCTCGATGTGATGATGGCCGCTACCTGGTGACGACGAGCTCCCTGTTCCGGCCGCTCCACCCCTTGGTGCCGCATCGAATGTTCCGCTGGTCGGCGCCGCCGCGTATCGTCGTGCAAGTCGCCCAGCGTCGTCGTCGGAGCGACTTACCGCAGCGACTCGTCAGCGTACACGCAACCCGCAACCGCTCGTACAGTGCCCGACTCGTCCAGCTGGGCGCAAATGCCGGCGCTGGGTTCGGCGCCAGTACCCTCGGCCATGCCTCCCACTCCCGAAGACGTCGGAAAGCCGATATGTGGCGCCGGAGCATCGACATCCGACGAGCACTGCCCGGCAATGCTCGAGCTGACCCGGAATCACGGCCGAAACACAGCACACAGTCCCCGCTGCGGGAGGCCCTCCGTTCGGCGATCCGAATACGACACATACAAGCCTCGCTCCAGGCGTCGACGCAAACAGCACGCCCTTCACACCGATGGGAAAAGCGCGAGGCCACGCAGGCGATGCTGCCACGCTCATCAAGAAAATTTACGCATGGCAGGACGGTCCGCAGCTGACCATCGAGAAGAACCGCGCCGACCTTTGATCTTCTTTGGCCCGCGATACGCACACGGCGCGGCCGATCGTCGACTGGGGGCACCTCCTGCCCCGATGATTCAGGCGTGGGTCACGCGCCGATACGTCTATTTAGAGGTGAAATGCGGCGAATAGACTAAAAGTGGCGCTTGATAGCGACATCGTTCGTCTCTTGACGCAGTTCAGTCGCGTGGTTTCATGGGGAACGAACGTTTACCGGCGCCGACATTCTGCCCGTTCTTGCCAACTACGCGCGGGGGGACAGAGCGAGCGCGAGACACATCCCGCTGCCAGACGATAGTCATAGCGTACCGAGGTAGAAGATGGGCCAAATACACCGGCGATCGACGCGCGCCGATCGATTATCGGATGAGGAGAGCTCGCAACATCTCGTTGGCGTCGGTTCCGCGCAAGGGCCGGGCGGTGATTGCCACGGAGAAGTGCCAAGGCGATTTCTCGTTGCGCATCTGATGACCACCCACGCAAACGAGAAGTAAGAGGACCGTGTGTGCAGCAACCCCCATTGCTGGCGTGCAAGCACCCCGAGAGGCGAGGTGCATTTGCGCCAATTTCGTGGAGGTGATTCCGATTTGAGCCGACACCTTCGGTCGACATCCAGCTCCTGCCGCAACGGCGCTTCTCCGCATGTTTTTTTGGGCGCCGAAATGCAAAAACCCCCGCCTGATCGGGCGGGGGTTCTTGGCTTAGGGAGCCTGACGATTACCTACTTTCACACGGGAATCCGCACTATCATCGGCGTGGAGTCGTTTCACGGTCCTGTTCGGGATGGGAAGGGGTGGGACCGACTCGCTATGGTCATCAGGCAAAGAGGGTTGTTGCGTTGCTTCGCAGCGCAACCAATCCGGGAAGAAGCAGTAATTTTGGGTTGTGTGTATCGCACACGAGAATCAACAAGTCCTGTTAAGGCAGACTTGTTATAGGATCAAGCCTTACGGGCAATTAGTATCGGTTAGCTGAACGCATTACTGCGCTTACACACCCGACCTATCAACGTCCTGGTCTCGAACGACCCTTCAAGGGGATCTAGTCCCCA
>NZ_LOYN01000053.1:0-656 GCF_001526325.1 Burkholderia sp. MSMB1826 | reverse complement strand
CCGTCGACCGTGTTGCCGAGCATCACCTTCTTGATCACTTCCTCTTCGCTGATGCCGAGCTCCTTCGCCTGCTCCGGAATCTGCTTGTCGACCAGCGGCGTGCGCACGAAGCCCGGACACACGACGTGCGAGCGCACGTTGTGCTTCGCGCCTTCCTTCGCCAGCACGCGCGCCAGGCCCAGCAGCCCGTGCTTGGCCGTCACGTACGCCGACTTAAGCGGCGACGCTTCGTGCGAGTGCACCGAGCCCATGTAGATCACGACGCCGCCGCGATCGTCCTTGTACATGTGCTTGAGCGCGGCCTTCGTCGTCAGGAACGCGCCGTCCACGTGGATCGCCTGCATCTTCTTCCAGTCGGAGAACGAATAGTTCTCGATCGGGTTGACGATCTGGATACCGGCGTTCGACACGAGGATGTCGACCGAGCCGAACGCTTCGGCCACCTTGTCGATGCCGGTGTTCACGGCTTCCTCGCTGGTCACGTCCATCGCGACGCCGATCGCCTTGCCGCCCGCCTTGTTGATCTCGTCGGCGACCGCGTTCGCGCCGTCCTGGTTCAGGTCGGCGATCGCGACGGCCGCGCCTGCCTTGGCCAGCTCCAGCGCGATTTCCTTGCCGATGCCGCTCGCGGCGCCCGTGACGACGGCGGTCTTGCC
>NZ_LOYN01000052.1:0-1233 GCF_001526325.1 Burkholderia sp. MSMB1826 | reverse complement strand
TGACCTGCCCCCTTCAATAGGGCCGATGGGCTTCTAGCAAAGTCCCTTTAAACCAGCTCCTGGAAAGCGGCGGGAGCATCCGCTGTTGCTCGGTGTTTCGCAGCAAACTCTGCTGGCGACAGGTAGTTCAGCGCGCTATGCGGCCGGTCCTCGTTGTAGTCCTGACGCCACGTCGCTATGAGCGCCCGAGCATGCGCGAGACTTGTGAACCAGTGCTCGTTGAGGCATTCATCGCGGAACTTGCCGTTGAACGACTCGATATACGCGTTCTGCGTCGGCTTGCCTGGCTGAATCAATTTCAGCGTCACGCCATTGGCATAGGCCCATTGGTCGAGCGCACGGCTTGTAAATTCCGGTCCCTGATCCGTTCGCACAGCCTTGGGATAGCCCCGGAAACGCGCTGCCCGGTCCAGCACTCGAGCCACATACAAGCCCGAAATGCCATGATCGACGACGATATCGATCGACTCCTTCGTGAAGTCATCGACGATGGTCAGGCACTTCAAGCGGCGGCCATTGGAGAGCCCATCCATGACGAAATCGATTGACCAGACCTGGTTCGGCGCGCTCGGCAAACTCAGCTGCTCGCGCTCGATCGTCACCCCGTGGCGCCGGCGCCGGCGTCGCACCGCCAGTCCCGCCTCACGATAGAGTCGATGCACCCGCTTATGGTTCGCGTGAATGCCTTCGCGCTCCACCAGCACATGCAGTCGGCGGTAGCCGAACCGACGGCGTTCATGGGCCAGTTCGACCAAGCGCGCCTTCAACGCTTCATTCTCGGCATCTGGCTTCGCGTCGTAATGCAGCACACTGCGAGAAAGCCCGACAAGCCGGCAGGCGCGGCGTTCGGAGATATTGACCTTCTCCCGAATCGCCACCACTGCTTCGCGTTTGGCTTGGGGGCTCAGGGCTTTCCCTTCACGACCACCTTGAGGGCTTCCATGTCGAGCATCGCTTCAGCCAGCAGTTTCTTGAGTCGCGCGTTCTCGCTCTCCAGGTCCTTGAGCCGACGGGCTTCCGATACCTCCATGCCGCCGAACTTCGCACGCCAGGTGTAGAACGACGCGTCACTGAACCCGTGCTTCCTGCACAGCTCCTTGACCGGCAGGCCGGCTTCGGCTTCCTTCAGAAAGCCGATGATTTGCTCTTCCGTAAAGCGCTTCTTCATGTTCGTCTTCTCCGAAAACGAACTTTACTAGGTTCCGGTTGGCCCTGTTTACTGGGGGCAGGTCA
>NZ_LOYN01000051.1:0-3821 GCF_001526325.1 Burkholderia sp. MSMB1826 | reverse complement strand
CCGAACAGGACCGTGAAACGACTCTACGCCGATGATAGTGCGGATTCCCGTGTGAAAGTAGGTAATCGTCAGGCTCCCTAAGCCAGAAACCCCCGCCCGAAAGGCGGGGGTTTTTGCATTGGCGCGGTGGACTAGGCCCGGCGACGCGCGCTCACTCTCGTAACCAACCGCGTACGCGCCAGATCGGTCATCTGCGTTCCTGCTGCCTGCGAAGCTCTCCCTCGGAACGAAACCCCGTGATTTGATACGATCGAAGTGTCGTCGACGCGAGCATCCGTCGACATTCGTGTTCGAAACCAGAGCTTGATGAAGAGGGCGGGGGAATGAATATCGGCGACGCGTCGCGCGAATCCGGAGTCAGCGCGAAAATGATCCGGTATTACGAACAAGTCGGCCTTCTTGCGCCGAGCAAGCGTACCGATGCCGGCTACCGGATCTACGGCGCGGACGAAATCCATATTCTGCGGTTCATCCGCCAGGCGCGACGACTCGGCTTCCTCGCCGAAGACATTCGCAAGCTGCTGATGCTCTGGCAGGATCGCTCCCGCGCCAGTGCCGAAGTGAAATCGATCGCGCTTGAGCACGTGGCCGAACTCGACAAACGCATCGCGGAACTGAGCGACATGCGCGACACACTGGCCGATCTGGCCGCGCACTGTCATGGTGACGGGCGACCAGAATGCCCGATTTTGGCGCGTCTGGCCGACCCCGTCAGCGAACCAAATTAGTGCGGACCTTCGAGTCTCAAAACGGGCTCGGACTCCATATCATTAAAAATCAAAGAGTTACGGGCGGCTCGACTGCCGCCATTCCGAATTGGAATGGCCTCCATGCGCGTATTTCACTAGCATCTTGGTGCGGCATCGCTATAATTCGGGATAACCCTATACGGGAAATCCCTGAATCTCGATTCACCAGGGGTCCCTCTTCCTTGGAGAACGTCATGATCGCCTACATCGTCGAAAAGCTGAGCAACTGGTTCGAATCCGCAGAACGTGAGCGCCGTGAGGCTTACCTCGCCACGTCGTCGGACATCGTCCAGCTCGAGAGCCGCATCCGCTCGCTCGAAACCAACGGCTACTCGCTGTAATCGAAGTCACCGTCAGGTGCCGAGCGGCACCGAACGACAAGCAAGCCCCGTATTGACGGGGCTTTGTTTTTTTGTGCGCCGGATCTGGCGAAAACGTCGGCGCAGCGCTATGGTATGGACCTGCTTTTCATCCTGAAGGACACGATCATGCATTTGCGTGTCGATGTGCGTCGTCGTGCTCGCGCGCGTCTCGTTCTGGGCGCGGCCGTGCTCGTTCATGGCCTCGCGGCCGGTGCCGCGACGTCGTCCAGGCCGCTCGTTCTCGATACGCAGCGCGGCATCCAGGACGGCAAGGGCGGGTTGGTGTTGCAGACGGCACCGTTGTCGTCGGAGCCGATCGTCGAGCCCGCAGGCATGCGGGCCCCGGCCGGGCAGGCGCCGAACACGTCGGTTCCGCTGTTCGTCGCGCCGTATATCAACGTTCCCGCCTGGGGCGGGCAGCCGGCCAACCAGCCGAGGCTCGCGCCTAGACCGCAGCCCTAACGACCAGTCGCCTGATCAGTTTCCGCGGTGCTCGATCTGACAGCGGGCACCGCTATCCTGACCCAGCATCTCAACCAGGTAGGGCAGTACCTCTTTCATGCTCTGAGCGAGCGTATACGGCGGATTCAGGATGAACATCCCGCTGCCGTAGAGGCCCAGTCCGTCGGTCGGCGGATTCGACACCGTCAGCGTCAGGTGCAGCCAGTTGTTCGGCTGAAGGCGCTTCAACTGTTCGGGAAAGCGCTGCGATTCCAGTCGCGTGACCTGCGGGTACCAGATGGCATAGCAGCCGGTCGCGAAACGCTTCAGGCATTCCGTCATGCAACTCACCACGCGCGCGTAATCCTTCTTGTCCTCGTAGGACGGATCGATCAGTACGAGTGCACGTCGCGGCGGCGGCGGCAGCAGCGCCTTGATACCTTCGAAGCCGTCGCCGGCGAAGATCATCGCGCGTCGCCCCGCGTCGCGGAAATTGTGGCGCAGGACATCGATTTCCGTCGTGTGCATTTCGAACAGGCGCATCCGATCCTGCTCGCGCATCGACCGCCATGCGATGTACGGGGAGCCGGGATAGAAGTGCAGTTCGCCGTCGGCGTTCAGCGCGCGGACTTCATCCACGTAGTCGCCCAGCGCCTCCGGCAGGTTCTTTTCGTTCCACAGCCGGCCGATGCCGGTATCGAATTCCGACGTCTTCGCTGCATAACCGTCGCGCAGCGAGTACACGCCGGCGCCTGCATGCGTATCGATGTACCAGTACGATTTATCTTTCTTGTTCAGGTAGCGCAGCAGCTGGACGACGACGGCGTGCTTGAGCACGTCCGCGTGGTTGCCTGCGTGAAAACCGTGACGATAACTGAGCATGGCGGGCTGCCTGAAACGAAAGGTGAATCGATGAAAGCGGATCGTGCGCGGCCGTCAGGCCGGGCGCCGAGGCCGCGTATTGTACGCGAGTGGCCGTGAGTCGCCTTACTCGTATGCGTCGCCGACCACCGCCTCGATGCGTTGCTTCACGTCCGGCGTCAGCTTCGCGGCAACGTCGAGCGCGCGCATGTTGTCGCCGATCTGGTCGACCCGCGATGCGCCCGTGATGACCGAACTCACGCGCGGATTCGCGAGCACCCATGCGATTGCCAATTGGGCGGTACTGCAGCCGAGTTCGGCTGCAATCTCGCCGAGCCGTTCGACGATGTCGTTGGCGGCCCGATCGGTCAGGCGTTCGCGCATCCAGTCGTAGCCCTGCAACTGCGCGCGGCTGCCGGCCGGCACGCCGTTGCGGTACTTGCCGGTGAGCAGTCCCGACGCCAGCGGGCTCCAGGTCGTGAGGCCGAGACCGTAATCGTCGTAGAGCCGCGCATATTCCTGTTCGACCCGGGTGCGGTGGAACAGGTTGTACTGCGGCTGCTCGACGACCGGCTTGTGCAGATGATGCCGCTCGGCGATCTCGCACGCTGCGCGGATCTCGTCGGCGCTCCATTCCGACGTGCCCCAGTACAGCGCCTTGCCGCGCACGATCATGTCGCTCATCGCCCAGACGGTTTCCTCGATCGGTGTATGCGGGTCGGGCCGATGGCAATAGACGAGGTCGACATAGTCGAGCTGCAGCCGGCGCAGCGAGCCGTCGATCGCGTTCAGCAGGTATTTCCGGTTCAGCGTGTGATACTGGTTCGGGGCTTCCGCGAGCCCCCAGAAGAACTTCGTGGACACGATATAGCTGATACGCGGCCAGTCGAGCGACTTGAGCGCGTGACCCATGATTTCCTCGGATTTGCCGCCGGCGTAGACTTCGGCGTTGTCGAAGAAATTGACGCCCGCGTCGCGGGCCGCGGCGAGGCATTCGCGCGCGACCCGCTGATCGACCTGATTGCCGTACGTCACCCACGAACCGAGGGAAAGCTCGCTGATCTGCAGGCCGGAGCGGCCTAGCCGTCGATAGTGCATGAGAACCTCCTGTCGAACGGAATCGACCTTTAAGCTTAGACGTTTTGCGCGCGAACGGCGGGGCCGATCGTGCACAATGACGGCTGGCACGCCGATACGATTTCGCGATGAGCGCGGATGCGGCGGGCGCGTGTTTTATCGATCCGACAACGGGAGGAGAAGGACATGGCAGCAGATCTGAGCGGCAAGACCGCCGTCGTCACGGGCGCCGCGAGCGGCATCGGCAAGGAAATCGCGCTGGAGCTGGCCAAGGCAGGCGCGGCCGTCGCGATCGCCGACCTGAACCAGGACGGCGCGAACGCGGTCGCCG
>NZ_LOYN01000050.1:0-290177 GCF_001526325.1 Burkholderia sp. MSMB1826 | reverse complement strand
GTGGTTCGGTGAGTTCGCTGTCGACGTCGGCCTCGACGGGGATCAGCACGGCCCAAAGCGGGGTGACGTCGCTGTCGACTGGCCTGAGCACGACGAACAGCTCGGTGAGTTCGCTGTCGACGTCGGCGTCGACGGGGATCAGCACGGCCCAAAGCGGGGTGACGTCGTTGTCGACTGGCCTGAGCACGACGAACAGTTCGGTGAGTTCGCTGTCGACGTCGGCCTCGACGGGGATCAGCACGGCCCAAAGCGGGGTGACGTCGCTGTCGACTGGCCTGAGCACGACGAACAGCTCGGTGAGTTCGCTGTCGACGTCGGCCTCGACGGGGATCAGCACGGCCCAAAGCGGGGTGACGTCGCTGTCGACCGGCCTGAGCACGACGAACAGTTCGGTGAGTTCGCTGTCGACGTCGGCGTCGACGGGGATCAGCACGGCCCAAAGCGGGGTGACGTCATTGTCGACTGGCCTGAGCACGACGAACAGTTCGGTGAGTTCGCTGTCGACGTCGGCGTCGACGGGGATCAGCACGGCCCAAAGCGGCGTGACGTCGTTGTCGACTGGCCTGAGCACGACAAACAGTAACGTGGCGTCGCTGTCGACCTCGACGGCGTCGAGCGTGGGTTCGCTGTCGACGGGCTTGAGCACGACGAATAGCAACCTGGATTCGCTGTCGACGTCGGCTTCGACGGGGATCAGCACGGCCCAAAGCGGCGTGACGTCGTTGTCGACTGGCCTGAGCACGACAAACAGTAACGTGGCGTCGCTGTCGACCTCGACGGCGTCGAGCGTGGGTTCGCTGTCGACGGGCTTGAGCACGACGAATAGCAACCTGGATTCGCTGTCGACGTCGGCGTCGACGGGGATCAGCACGGCCCAAAGCGGCGTGACGTCGTTGTCGACTGGCCTGAGCACGACAAACAGTAACGTGGCGTCGCTGTCGACCTCGACGGCGTCGAGCGTGGGTTCGCTGTCGACGGGCTTGAGCACGACGAATAGCAACCTGGATTCGCTGTCGACGTCGGCTTCGACGGGGATCAGCACGGCCCAAAGCGGCGTGACGTCGTTGTCGACTGGCCTGAGCACGACAAACAGTAACGTGGCGTCGCTGTCAACCTCGACGGCGTCGAGCGTGGGTTCGCTGTCGACGGGCTTGAGCACGACGAATAGCAACCTGGATTCGCTGTCGACGTCGGCTTCGACGGGGATCAGCACGGCCCAAAGCGGCGTGACGTCGTTGTCGACTGGGCTGAGCACGACAAACAGCAACGTGGCGTCGCTGTCGACCTCGACGGCGTCGAGCGTGGGCTCGCTGTCGACGGGCTTGAGCACGACGAACAGCAACCTGGATTCGCTGTCGACGTCGGCTTCGACGGGGATCAGCACGGCCCAAAGCGGCGTGACGTCGTTGTCGACTGGGCTGAGCACGACAAACAGTAACGTGGCGTCGCTGTCGACCTCGACGGCGTCGAGCGTGGGTTCGCTGTCGACGTCGGCTTCGACGGGGATCAGCACGGCCCAAAGCGGCGTGACGTCGTTGTCGACTGGGCTGAGCACGACAAACAGCAACGTGGCGTCGCTGTCGACCTCGACGGCGTCGAGCGTGGGCTCGTTGTCGACCGGCTTGAGCACGACGAATAGCAACGTGGCGTCGCTGTCGACCTCGACGGCGTCGAGCGTGGGCTCGTTGTCGACCGGCTTGAGCACGACGAATAGCAACGTGGCGTCGCTGTCGACCTCGACGGCGTCGAGCGTGGGTTCGCTGTCGACCGGCTTGAGCACGACAAACAGCACTGTGACATCTCTGTCGACATCAACTTCCAGCAGTGTCAGCTCATTGTCGACGGGCTTGAGCTCCACGAACAGCAGTGTGGCTTCGTTGTCTACATCCACATCGACCGCTCTCAGTTCGACAAATAGCAACGTTACATCGCTGTCAACGGGCTTGAGCACGACGAATAGTAGCGTTGCTTCGCTTTCGACTGGACTGTCCACAACGGACAATGCCTTGGCATCCCTTTCTACGGCAGTGGCACCGCTGACGTCGATCAAGACCCAGACGACCGACGGCAGTACGGCGATCGGCGCTGGTGCATCGGCCGCGCCGAACTCCACCGCCGTGGGCCAAGGCGCCAGCGCCTCCGGGGCAAATTCGACCGCGCTGGGACAAGGAGCAACCGCATCTGGGGAAAACTCGACGGCTGAAGGGCAAGGTGCGATTGCCTCCGGTAAAAACTCCAAGGCGAATGGCCAGGCCGCGGCGGCAACCGGCGACAACTCAACTGCGTTGGGACAAGCGGCAACGGCCTCGGGTCTCAACACGTTGGCCGTGGGGCAAGGAAGTACGGCAAGCGCGCCGAATTCCGCTGCGATTGGTGCAGGTTCGGTAGCTACACAGTCGAATACCGTTTCCTTCGGTTCTCCTGGGCACGAACGTCGCTTGACAAACGTGGCACCAGGGATCGATGGAACGGACGCCGCCAACATGAACCAACTGTGGCGTGTCCAGTCGAGCGTCAACGAAGTGGCACGTCGAGCGTACTCGGGTGTTGCAGCGGCAACCGCGTTGACCATGATTCCGGAAGTGGATCCTGGAAAAACGATCGCGGTCGGGATTGGGACCGGGAGTTACCAAGGTTACGGGGCAACTGCCCTTGGCGTATCGGTGCGATTCAGCGACAACCTGAAGGCGAAGCTTGGCGTCGGGATCAGCAGTAGCGGCAGTACGTATGGGGGAGGAGTCTCGTACCAGTGGTAAATCGGTGATTGACTCTCCGGGCGCGGCATTCATGCCGCCGCTCGGAGAGCCGAAAATCGAGATGCTATTACGTATCCCGTGTGAAATGCGGTGGGAGGTCAGACCAAAAAGTGCTGACAACCCATCGTACGTCGCTTGTTAATTTACTGGTGCGTAGTCGTAGAAATCGGGGTTGCTCTCAAGGGTAATGACCCAATACCTACCGTTACGAGAGAATTTTTGATGCAGCCAATGATCGGTCATCGCCCCAGCAGAAATCGTGATGGCGCGAGGCTAGCCGTCGGCATTTCGTTGTTTGCACGGGACGGCCAAGCGATCTGGGAAAACGGCATTCACCAGAACATCGCATTCCTCGCGATGATGTTGAAGCGCTCGGACCGCGTCGGCCCTGTTTATTTCCTGAACGGCGGCGACGCGAACGCGCTGCCGGCCGGCCTCGATCTCGACGGACTCAACGTACCGCTCGTGAAGCCAACGGATGTCACGCACGAGCTCGACGTCGTGATCGAGATGGGCGCGCAGTTGCCTGTCGAATGGATGCGGTACATGAAGGTGCTCGGCACAAAGATCGTCGCGTGCTACGTCGGCCATACTTACAGCGGTGTCACCGAAACTCCGATCTTCGACAAGCCGTCGGGCCACATCTTCAACGGCACTCAGTTCGACGAAGTGTGGGTACTCGAGAAGTCGCAGAAGATCGACGTTCCGCTGTTGCGCACGCTCGCGCGCGCGCCGGTCTATACGATTCCCCATCTATGGTCGACGTACTTTCTCGATCGACGCATCGCCGCGCTGAAGAGCGAAGGCATGATGTTCGGTTATCGGACGGGCCGCCGCCCATGGCGTCTCGCTACGCTTGAGCCGAATATCTCGGTCGTGAAGTCGTGCCACTACCCGATGCTTACGTGCGACGAGTTCTATCGCCGGCATCCGGATGCGGTACAACATCTGTTTGTCGTTAACTCCATGCACATGAAGGCGCATCCGACCTTCGTGCACTTCGCGAACAGCCTCGATCTCGTGCGCCAGCACAAGGCGACGTTCGAGCCGCGCATCGACCTACCGGGCTTCATGGCGCGCCACGCGGATGCGGTCGTGTCGCACCACTGGGAAAACGGGCAGAACTATCTGTATTACGACGTGCTGTACGGCGGCTATCCGCTGATCCACAACTCGACGCTGATCGGGGACGCCGGCTATTACTACCCGGACTTCGACTCGGCCGCCGGCGGCCGCGCGCTGCTCGAAGCGTGGCTGCATCACGACGAACGCCTCGACGACTACCGCGCGAAGGCGGGCCGGCTGCTCCAGTCGGTCTCGATCGACAACCCCGCGAACCTCGACGCGTTCGTCTCGCGTCTGGTCGCCTGAACCGGAGCATACGCATGTCGGACTCCAATGCCCGTCAAGCGCCGCGCGGAGCAACTGGATCGTCACCACCCAAGCTGTATGGAGGTGGTAAGCACCGCTGCGTAAAGGCGTTGATACAACGTGCTCTTGAGCAGGATGTGACCCATCGCGCGGATTCGGACATTAGGACCGCCGGCATGGTCCTGGCAGCGATTGCTCGAGGGCGGGTGATGCTGTGTGCTCAGCCTATCGTGAGCGTGCAGGATAGTGAACAGGTGTTGTATCACGAATGCTTGGTGCGTATCGTCGGCCCGGACGAACGTCCGATTGCATATCCAACAGCGTTCATCCCCAGTCTGGAGCGTCTGGAATGCATGCGATTCCTTGATCGTTATGTCGTTGGCATGGCCATTGATTTCATGGAGTCGAATGTCGATCTGCGTTTAGGGGTCAATATTTCCGCACAGAGCGCCAATGATGTTCGGTGGTGGCAATCAATTCTCCTGCTACTTGAAAGCAGGCCAGACATTGCTTGTCGCCTGGTCGTGGAGATTACTGAAACCACGCAACTGTCGTTCGAGTCGGGGCATGTGTTTGTCGAGCGCCTCCGGCGTACCGGCTGCAACATTGCCGTCGACGATTTTGGCGACGGATTCAGCATGGAAAACAGCACTCGGATCGCGTCGTTCGACATTATCAAGATCGCAGGTCGCATGTTGCCGCCCGACGGATGTGACGAGGGGCAGCGCAAGCGATTCGAAAAACTGGTGGCCCGCGCTCGAAACCTCGCAAGTCAGGTAGTGGTGGAGGGTATAGAAGGCGTTGACGGGCTGCGCACGGCCTCGTCGTCCGGGGCACAATGGGTGCAGGGTTACCACACCGGCAGGCCGGGGCGATTGAAAAAAGCGGAATGCTCTACTGTTGGACCGATAGAAAAATCGATGCGACAGTTCGACCGTGTCGCGGATGCATTGATGGATCGACAGTACGAAAAAAGAGCGCGTGACAGTGCAAGGCTGGCATATGAGTTTGGACTGTCAAGCGCGTTGCATGGAAGACATTCCGCCATCGCCACGGGCTTGCACAATGGCCTGATCGACGTGATGCGAAAGAACTCAGGTCGTTCGAACATATCGGAGCAGTTGCTTCAATGCTTCGTGGTGCTTGGCCGACTCAATGGCCAGACATTTGCTTCTGCGTTCGGATCAGGAGCCTCTACGTGACACATCGGGCGCCGCAATCGATGTCTGTATTTTATTAACGCGAAACCGGTCAAATTCGAGAAATCAATGGCAGGGACAATCACTCGACCTGAACCTGGTGCCGAGCAACGTCTCGTCGTCGGCGTGTCGCTGTTCGTGCGCGGCGCCGGCCAGTCGCTGTGGGAGAACGGCATTTTCCAGAACTGCCTGCTGCTGATCCTGTTGCTGCGCCAGTCGCCGCTCGTCGCCGAAGCCGTGATGGTGAACGGCGGCGAACACGTTGCCGATCCGCAGATGATGCTCGGCGAGTGGAACGTGCCGCTGCTCTCGATGGACGAAGCGCTCGAGCGCTGCGACGTGCTGATCGAAATGAGCGCGCAGTTCGGCGCGGACTACCTGCGCACGTTCCGCGAGCGCGGCGGCAAGGTGGTCACGATGCGGGTCGGCAACGACTACGTGATCGACATCGAACGCGCGATGTTCGACAAGCCGTCGGGCTTCCTGTTCTCGGGCGCGCCGTACGACGCGGTGTGGACGATTCCCGAGTTCGAGCGCTCGTGCCTGCACTACTACCAGACGGGCCTGCGCGCGCCGGTCACGATCGTCCCGCACATCTGGCACCCGATGCTGTTCGACAAGGCGCGCGCGACGCTCGGCGCCGGCTTGACGTTCGGCTATCAGCCCGGCAAGCCGCGCTGGCGCGTGACGATGTTCGAACCGAACATCTGCATGGTGAAGACGAGCATCATTCCGATGCTGATCACGGAGGAGGCATACCGCGCGAATCCGAAGTTCCTCGAGTTCGTGCGCGTGTGCAACACGATCCACCTGAAGGATCACACGACGTTCATCCATTTCGCGAAGAGTCTCGACATCGTCGAGCACGGCATCACGACGTTCGAAAGCCGCTATGCGGTGTACGAGTTCATGGCCGCGTACGGCGATGCGGTGGTGTCGCACACGTGGGAGAACGCGCAGAACTACCTGTACTACGAGCTGCTGTACGGCGGCTATCCGCTGATCCACAACTCGCCGTTCCTCGGCAAGGCCGGGTATTTCTATCCAGACTTCGATTGCCAGGCGGGCGGGCGCGCGCTGTTGCAGGCGTTCGCCGAGCACGACGCGAATCTCGACGCATACCGCGAGCAATCGAAGCACGTGCTTGATTCGGTCAGTATCTACAACCCCGGCAATGTCGCCGCATATTCCGACGCGATCGCGTCGCTCTATTGCGGCGCGTGACGCGCCACCCCTTTCCGGACGACGACATTAACGCGCGCATGCCTCTCACCCGCGCCAAACGGCTGATCGGCGCCGGCGGGGCCGGGCAGGGGACGGGCGCGCTAGCCCCGTTACGCTTTCCGTATTGCCCACCACACCGGCCGCTGGCCAACAGGAGTTCACAATGAAATCCCGCATCTTTCGGCGTTACGCCATCAACAACGGGCCGCCCTTCCTACCATCCGGCCGTGCTGCTGAAGATATACATCTACGACGACCTGAACGGGATTCAATTAAGCCTGCGTCTGGAGCGGGAATGCCAGTGCAATATCGAACTGATGTGGCTGACTGGCCGTCTGGCGCCAGACTTCAAAACGAGGCTCGCACACAGCCGCCCGCATCTCACCACAACGCTCATCGAGCGCCGCAGCCGTTCAACCGCGCACCTTGCCGAAGGTTCACGGCAGCGAAACATTCAACATTGCAGTCCAAAGCATTCGACCGGACCGGAGTTGTCCACCTGCGCGGCGCGTCCCCGCGCAGGCGAACGTGTTGCCGTCAACGCGCGTCGGTAAACCGCGGATCGATATACGCGTCGACGTCCTGCGACTGCTTGTACACGGCATTACGCACATTGAACGCATTCGCATTGCGCGTCGATCCGTAGATCGAATCGAGTCCGTCGCCCTTGCGGAACACACGCTTCGCGGCCGCCTCGTCGAGCAAGTGCGTGCCCTGCAGCAGCGGAAGGTATTGTGCCGGTGCGAGCCCGACGCGCGCCGACATGATCTTGACTGCGTCGGCCTGCGTCTTCGGATCGTTGATGTACGCAACGCAGCGATACCAGACCTTGACTACCTTCGCCCAGTCGGCCCGACGCGCGGCGAGACTCGCCGGCGCGACGGTGATCGCATCGTAGATCAGCCCCGGCGCATCCGCCGACGTGAAGATCGCGCGCGAACCCGGCGCGCGCTTCAACGCCTCGCCGGCGTTCGGTTGCCATGCGGCTACCGCCGCGATGTCTGCCGACGAACCGAGCACCTGCGGCAGTTCGTTGGTTTTCGCATTCACGAGCGTGACGTCGCTGTCCTTGAGCCCGTGCTTGCGCAGTGCGGTTTCGAGCAACAGGTGGTCGACCAAACCGAGCTCGACGCCGATCTTCTTGCCCTTCAGCGCCTCGACGGTGCGCAGCGGCGGCTTCGCGACGATCATGTCGTTGCCGGCCGAATAGTCGGTCAGCAGGATCATCACGTTCTTCGCGCCGGATGCGCCCGTCACGAGCGCATCGCCGTTGGTCGCCGCGACCGCGTCGAGCTTGCCTGCGGAAAACGCGTCGAGCGACGCCGAATAATCGAACCATTCGAAATCGACGTCGACGCCGGCCTCCTTGAACCAGCCCTTGTCGAGCGCGACCTGGAATGCGACCCAGCCGGGCCAGTCGCTGTAGCCGATCTTCAGCGGCGCGGCCGCTTGCGCGGCAGGCGCCGCCCATAACGCGGCAGCCGCGGCGGCGGCGCCCAATGCGTGGCGGATGAAACGGAAGGACGGCAGGCGGCGGAACGCCGGGGCGGGACGGGTCATCGTTGTTCTCCAGGAGACCGGGATCGGGATCGTCGATAGGACTGTGCGCGCGCACACGGTCCGGCCGCGTGACCGGTTCCTGCGGATGCGGAGCGAACGAAGCGGCCACGGAGAGGCGCGACGGCCGTTGCCATCGCCAATCTCCCGGGCTTTTGTCCCGCCGTGTAGCACGTGCGCATCCGGTCTCGCGACAGGATGAACGCGTGCCGGGCTGCTCTCGGACCAGACGTTCGACGAACCGGAACCCTAGCACCCCTAAGATGCGACGCCGCCGCACCTCTCGGCGTCATGCCGAGCGAGAAGCGTGCCAACGTCGCGCGGCAATGCGATTCAACGGCGGCGCAGGGGGCGCTGAAGTTCGATGAAGCGGACGGCGAACAGCGCGTGCAGTACGCGCCGGAGCAGGTCGAGCTTGTTCATGAAGGATCGGCGACGAGGTGAAGGTGCACGGATTCAGCAATGCCCATGCCATCGCGGATCGCGCGGTGCGCGAGCCCGCGATGCGCACTGCGCCGGTGCGCGGTTGCGTGCGCATGGTGCGCCGCGCGCCCGCCGCGAGGGCAAGCGAATGCGTCCGCCGTTCGCATCTCGCGCGGCATCGCGCCGCCGGGCCGCGTCGTACGGTCATTGGACGGCGGCTGGCACGCAACTCGCTTGTTCGACGCTCGAGAGGTGCGAAGCAATTTGCATCATCTTCAGGATCGCTAGGGTTCCGGTCGTGCGGCGTGCGCCGCGCGATGCCTGGTCCGAGAGCAATCCGGTCTTGCCTTCGCCTCGATACGAGGAAACGGCGAGGCTCCACGGAGGGATAAAAGCCCGGGAGGTCGCGATGTCGTTCGGTCGCCCTCTCACGCCCTTTGCCCAACCGACCCCGGAGCCGCCATGTCGCCGAGCCCCCAAGCCGTCCTTGCCCCACCGCCACACGTCGCGTGGGAAACGCTGATTCCCGCCGGAACCCACTGGTCCGGTATCCTGCGCCGCGGTCTCGCGCTGCGCATCGTCGATGTCGACGGCGGCGCGAACCTGTCCGCCGTCTTTCATCGCCAGGAAGACCTGCTCGAACGCTACAACATGGCCGACACGCTGAAGGCGCAGCATACCGCGCATCTCACGCGCGGCCATGCGCTGTATACGGACATGGGGCGCGTGATCGCGTCGATCACGGCAGACACGCTCGGCTGGCACGATCCGCTCGGCGGCGTCGGCGATGCGCGGCTGTTCGCGCACAAGTACGGCACGTCGTCGTACCAGGCCGACCGCAACGCGATGATCCGCAACGGCCGCGACAGCCTCGTGCTCGAACTCGCGAAATACGGACTGTCGGCGCGCGATCTCGCCGCGAACGTCAACTTCTTCAGCAAGCTGGCCACGCGCGACGACGGCACGCTCGAATTCGTCGCCGGACATTCGCTGGCCGGCAGCGCGTTCGACCTGCGCTTCGAGATGAATACGCTCGCGGCGTTTTCTACCGCGCCGCATCCGCTCGATCCGCGTCCGGACTACGCGCCGAAAGCCGTGAAGTTGATCGCGTATCGCGCGTATCCGGCCAATGGCGCGGCGCCCGAAGACGACCCGTGCCGGCGCGCATGCGTGGAGAACACGCGCGGGTTCGCCAATACCGACCGTCTGTTTGCATGAGGAGCGAGACCATGCCGATCATCGAAAGCCGGCTCGACCCGCGCGAAGCGATCCACGACATCACGCTGAACGCGGGCGATCCGTGGCTGCACGACCTGAAGCGCGGGCAGACGTTGCGCATTCTCGACCTGGAAGGCAACCAGGCCGTCGACACGCTGTTCTACCGCACCGACGATACGGAAGAGCGCTACAGCGCGCAGGACACGATCCGCGCGCAGCGCAACCTGTACCTGAGCGCGGGCAGCGTGCTCGTGTCGAACCGCGGCAACCCGATGGCGACGATCGTCGCCGACACGTGCGGCCGCCACGACACGCTCGGCGGCGCGTGCGCGGCCGAGAGCAACACGGTGCGCTATGCGCTCGACAAGCGTTACATGCACAACTGCCGCGACAGCTTCCTCAACGCGATCGCGCACTGCACGTGCGGCGTCGGCGCGCGGCTCACCAAGCGCGACCTGGTCGGCAACGTGAATTTCTTCATGAACGTGCCCGTCACGTCGCTCGGCGGTCTCACGTTCGAGGACGGCATCTCCGCGCCCGGCAAGTACGTCGAGATGCGTGCGGAGATGGACGTCACGGTGCTGATCTCGAACTGTCCGCAGCTCAACAACCCATGCAACGGCTACGACCCGACGCCCGTGCGCCTCATGATTTGGGAGGCCGAATGAATGATCGCCACGCTCACCGGCTTTGCATGGGACCGGAGCACGCACCGAAGCGCTACGCCGGATCGACTCGTTCGCCGCGCCCAGAGGGCGCCGTTGCCATCCACGGCCGGCTTTGCAAAGCCGGCCGGCTGCGCGGGCGCGGAGCGATGCTCCGCGAATTCCCCGCTACGCCCCTTGGCGCGGCCCTGCGGGAGGCAACATGAGATTCGCTAAAGTCCTCGTCGCGAATCGCGGCGAAATTGCCTGCCGCGTGATCCGCACGCTCAAGCGCCTCGGCATCGCATCGGTCGCGATCTATTCGGATGCCGATCGCGACGCGCGCCACGTGGCGCTCGCCGACGAAGCCGTGCGTGTCGGACCCGCACCGGCGGCCGACAGCTATCTGAACGTCGCGGCGATCCTCGCCGCCGCGCGTGAGACCGGCGCGCAGGCCGTGCACCCCGGCTACGGCTTCCTGTCCGAGCACGCCGGCTTTGCCGACGCATGCGAAGCGGCGGGCCTGCGGTTCATCGGGCCGCGCGGCGATCACATGCGCGCGTTCGGCCTCAAGCACACCGCGCGCGAACTCGCCGCCGCGCACGGCGTCGCGCTGCTGCCAGGCACCGGGCTGCTCGACGACGTGGCAACGGCGCTCGCCGAAGCCGACGCGATCGGCTATCCGGTGATGCTGAAGAGCACCGCGGGCGGCGGCGGCATCGGCATGTCGCTGTGCCGCGATGCCGCGCAACTCGCCGCGGCTTTCGAATCCGTCGTGCGGCTCGGCACCGCGAACTTCGCGCATGCAGGCGTTTATCTCGAGAAGTTCGTCGAACACGCGCGGCACATCGAAGTGCAGATCTTCGGCGACGGCCGCGGCGGCGCGATCGCGCTCGGCGAACGCGATTGCTCGGTGCAGCGGCGCAACCAGAAGGTGATCGAGGAAACGCCCGCGCCCGACTTGACCGATGCCGAGCGCGACGCGCTGCACGCAAGTGCGGTGCGGCTCGCGCGCGCGGTGGGCTACGCGTCGGCCGGCACGGTTGAATTCGTGTTCGACGCGACCGCGCGGCGGTTCTATTTCCTCGAGGTGAACACGCGGCTGCAGGTCGAGCATTGCGTGACCGAGGCAGTGACGGGCGTCGATCTCGTGGAATGGATGATCCTGCAGGCCGAAGGCGACCTGCCGCCGCTCGACACGCTTGCCGTCACACCGCGCGGCGCGAGCATCCAGGTGCGGCTCTACGCGGAAGATCCGAACAAGCAGTTCCAGCCGAGCGCCGGGTTGCTCACGCACGTGTCGTTTCCTGAGAACGTGCGGGTCGATGGCTGGATCGAGGCCGGCACGGAGATCAGCGCACATTACGATCCGCTGCTCGCGAAGCTGATCGTGCGCGGCGACACGCGGCGCGATGCGCTGGCCGCGCTGCGTGCCGCGCTCGACCGTACCGAGCTGTACGGAATCGAGACCAACCTCGACTACCTGCGTGCCGTCGTCGGCTCCGACACGTTCGCGCGCAGCGCGCCGACGACGGCCTTCCTGTCGCGTTTCGCGTTCGCGCCGCACACGATCGACGTGCTCGACGGCGGCGTGCAGACCACCGTGCAGCAGGCGCCCGGGCGCGTCGGCTACTGGAGCGTCGGCGTGCCGCCATCGGGACCGATGGACGATCGCGCGTTCGACCTCGCGAACGCGCTGCTCGGCAACGCGCGCGACGCGGCCGGACTGGAATTCACGATGGTTGGCGCGACGCTGCGCTTCAATACCGCGACGCTGTTCGTGCTCGGCGGCGCGCCGCTCGCGGCAACGCTCGACGGTGAACCGGTGCCGTTCTGGCAGGTCGTGCGCGCACGACCGGGCGCGATACTCAAGCTGGGCGGCGTGACGGGCGCGGGCGTGCGCGCGTGTCTCGCCGTCAAGGGCGGGTTGCAGGTGCCCGACTATCTCGGCAGCAAGGCGACCTTTACGCTCGGCCAGTTCGGCGGCCATGCCGGCCGTGCGCTGCGCAAGGGCGACGTGCTGCATCTGCACGCGGACGCCGGGCGCGGCGACGCCGGCGCGGCGTTGGCCGCGGCCGATGTGCCCGCGCTGACGCATGCGTGGACGCTCGGCGTGCTCGACGGTCCGCATGGCGCGCCGGATTTCTTCACGCCGGACGATATCGCGATGCTCTATGGCACGCAGTGGACCGTCCATTACAACTCCAGCCGCACCGGCGTGCGGCTGATCGGCCCGAAGCCGCAATGGGCCCGTGCGGACGGCGGCGAGGCGGGGCTGCATCCGTCGAACATCCACGACAACGCGTACGCGATCGGCGCCGTCGATTTCACCGGGGACATGCCGGTGATTCTCGGCCCGGACGGGCCGAGCCTCGGCGGCTTCGTGTGTCCGGTCACGGTCGTGCGCGACGAGCTGTGGAAGCTTGGGCAGTTGCGGCCGGGCGACACCGTGCGGTTCGTGCGCGCGGGCGTGTCGACCGGGATGCCGGACGGGAAATCGGCCGCCGCGGTCGCGCAGTCGGCGAGCGACGTTGCCGCTGCCGCATCCGGCGATTGCGTGCTGCATCGCGACCCATCGGCCGGCGGCGGCATCGGCGTCGTCTACCGGCGCTCGGGCGATCGCAACGTGCTGGTCGAATACGGGCCGCTCGTGCTCGACCTGAACCTGCGCTTTCGCGTGCACGCCCTGATGTGCTGGCTCGACGCGCACCGGCTGCCCGGCATGCTCGACCTGACGCCGGGCATCCGCTCGCTCCAGGTGCAGTTCGACGCACGGACGCTGCCGCTGGCCTCGTTGCTCGCGCATCTGCAAGCCGCCGAACGCGAGCTGCCCGACGTGGCCGACATGCGCGTGCCGAACCGCATCGTCCATCTGCCGCTGTCGTGGGACGACCCGTCGACGCGCGTCGCGATCGAGCGCTACATGCAGTCGGTGCGGCCCGATGCGCCGTGGTGCCCGAGCAATATCGAGTTCATCCGGCGCATCAACGGTCTGCCGAGCATCGACGACGTGAAGCGCATCGTGTTCGACGCGCGCTATCTGGTGATGGGGCTTGGGGACGTCTACCTCGGTGCGCCCGTCGCGACGCCGATCGATCCGCGGCACCGGCTCGTGACGACGAAGTACAACCCCGCGCGCACCTGGACGCCGGAGAACGCGGTCGGCATCGGCGGCGCGTATCTGTGCGTGTACGGGATGGAAGGGCCGGGCGGCTATCAATTCGTCGGCCGAACCGTGCAGATGTGGAATCGCCATCGCACCACGCGCGAATTCGAGGCCGGCAAGCCGTGGCTGCTGCGTTTCTTCGACGAGATCCGCTTCTACGAAGTCAGCGAGGCCGAGCTGAGTGCGTTGCGGGCGGATTTCATCGCGGGCCGCGCGACGCTGAAGATCGAGGAATCCGTGTTCGATCTGCGCGAATACAACCGCTTCCTGCGCGATGAAGCGGATTCGATCGCCGCGTTCAAGGCAACGCAGCAGGCCGCATTCGACGCGGAGCGCGAGCGCTGGCGCGCGGCCGGCCACGCGGAATACGTCGGCGATGCGGAGCAGGGCGACGCGCAGGCGGACCGGGCAGCGGGCACGCTCGACGATACGCAGCGAGCGATCGCCGCGGACGTGTCGGGCAGCGTGTGGAAGGTGCTGGTGGAGGCCGGCGAGCGCGTGACCGAAGGGCAGGTCGTCGCGATCGTCGAGTCGATGAAGATGGAGGTGGCGGTGACGGCAACGGAAGACGGCACGATCGAGACGATCGATTGCACGCCCGGCGCGGCGGTGGTGGCCGGCCAGCGGTTGATGGTGTTGAAGGCGGGCGCCGCCGAGGAGGTCGCATGAGCACGACACAACGCTCGATCCTGCCCGGGCTGCACTCGATCGCCGCGCTGCGCGCGCGCTACGCGGCAGGCGGCCTGACGCCGCCTGCGCTCGTCGACGCGATCGCCGCGCATTTCGACGCGGGCGACCCGCACCATGCGTGGATCCGGCCGCTGACGCGCGACGAGATGATGCCGTATGCCGACGCGCTCGCCGGGCGCGACGTCGCGTCGTTGCCGCTTTACGGCGTGCCGTTCGCGATCAAGGACAACATCGACCTCGCCGGCATACCGACGACGGCAGGCTGCCCCGCTTACGCGTACACGCCGGCGCGCAGCGCGCCCGTCGTCGAGCGACTGATCGCGGCCGGCGCGATTCCCGTCGGCAAGACCAATCTCGACCAGTTCGCGACCGGGCTCTCCGGGCAGCGCTCGCCTTATGGCGCGTGTCGCAACGCGCTCGATCCGCGCTATGCGTCGGGTGGATCGAGCTCGGGGTCGGCCGTGGCGGTCGCGCTCGGCGTCGCGACGTTCTCGCTCGGCACCGACACGGCCGGCTCCGGGCGCGTGCCGGCCGCGTTTCACGGGCTCGTCGGGCTCAAGCCGACACGCGGCGTGCTGAGCACGCTCGGCGTGGTGCCGGCCTGCCGGTCGCTCGATTGCGTGTCGGTGTTCGCGCGTTCGGCGGACGACGCGCGCACCGTGTTCGCCGCCGCGCACGGCGTGACGGAAGGCGATCCGTACGGGCGCGCGTGGCAGCCGCTGTTGGGTGCGGACGGTTTGCGCGCGCAGCCGGCACGCCCGCTCGGGCAATTGCGTTTCGGCGTGCCGCGAGCCGATCAGCTCGAATTCTTCGGCGACGACTCGTACCGTGCGGCGTGGGGCGCGGCGCTGGAGCGACTGCGCACGACCGGCGCGCGGGTCATCGAGATCGACTTCGGCCCGTTCCTGGCCGCCGCGCGGCTGCTGTACGACGGCCCGTGGGTCGCCGAGCGGCTGGCCGCGATCGGCGCATTCGCCGCGCGGGAACCCGATGCGCTGCATCCGGTGATTCGCGAGATCGTCGGCGGTGCGTCGCGCTTCAGCGCCGCCGATGCGTTCGCCGCATTCGATCGGCTTGCCGCACTGCGCGTCGCCGCGGCCCGCGCGTGGGACGGCCTCGACGCGATCGTGATGCCGACCTCGGCCACGACCGCGACCGTCGATGCGCTCGAAGCCGATCCGATCGCGATCAATTCGCGCTTCGGCTACTACACGAACTTCGTGAACCTGCTCGACCTGTCGGCGATCGCGGTGCCGGCGGGCACGTGTGCAACCGGGCCGCATGCGGGCTTGCCGTTCGGGATCACGTTCGTCGGCCGCGCGCACGACGATGCGCGGCTGCTCGATCTCGCGCATGCGTGGGGCGATGGCGCGGCTGCCGTCGACGACGTTCCGCCGCCTGCGGCCGCGATGTCGGCGCGTGTCGCAGCCGCGGGTGTCGTGCGGGTAGCCGTCGTCGGCGCGCATCTGCGCGGCGAGCCGTTGAACGGGCAGCTCACGCAGCGTGGCGCGCGCTTCGTCGCCGCGACCACGACCGCGCCGGCCTACCGCCTCTATGCGCTGTCCGCCGACGCAAGCGGCGGCGTCGCCAAACCGGGGCTCGTGCGCGTGCCGGAAGGCGGCGCGCCGATCGCGGTCGAGGTCTGGGAGATGCCGGTCGAGGCTTACGGCAGCTTCGTCGCCGGGATTGCTGCCCCGCTCGGCATCGGCACGCTGACACTCGCCGACGGTTCGCGCGTGCAGGGCTTCCTGTGCGAGAGCGTGGCGCTCGACGATGCGCAGGACATCACGCGCTACGGCGGCTGGCGGGCTTATCGCGCGCAAGCCGCCGGCGGCGCACTGCAATGAACGCACGGTCGCGCGATGCCGCGGTATCCGCGCGACCGGCATCCGAAACGATACGGAGATTCCGATGACAATGACCCGCAACACGACCGGATGGCTCGCCGTACGCCGCGAGCTGACGACGCGCGGCAAATGGACGCTCGGGCTGGCGTCGTTCCTGCTGCCGTTCGCCGTCTGGTGCCTGATCAGCTACGTACCGTTCGTCTGGCATCCGCAAATGCGCATCACGAACCCGGGAAGCGTCGACTATTTCCAGACCGGCATGCAGATCGACCGCGACGTGTTCGACGACGAGCTCGCGCATGCGCGTGCGACGCATGCGGCGGTACCGGAGGGCGTGCGCGCGAATCCGGTTTACCTGCCGGCGCCGCACCAGGTGTTGCGCGCGTTCTACACGGCGTTCACGACACCGCCCGCATCGCGCGACGGCGTGTGGCTGCACGAAAGCCTGTGGCACAGCATCCGCATCATTTTCTGGGGCTTCGTGATTTCGTCCGCGATCGGCGTGCCGCTCGGCATCGTTTGCGGCACGTTCAGCGCGCTCGCGCGGCTGCAGGAGCCGTTCCTGGAGTTCTTCCGCTACCTGCCGGCGCCCGCGTTCGGCGCGCTGATGGTCGCGATTCTCGGCATCTACGACGCGCCGAAGATCGCGATCATCGTGATCGGCACGCTGTTCCAGCAGGTGCTGATCGTCGCGAACACCACGCGCAAGCTCGAATACGGGCTGTTCGAGGCCGCGATGACGCTCGGCACGAAGAAGCTGAAACTGCTCACGCACGTGGTGATTCCCGGCGTGCTGCCGGACCTGTATCGCGATCAGCGGATCCTGCTCGGCTGGGCGTGGACTTACCTGATCGTCGCCGAGCTGGTCGGCACGAGTTCGGGCATCACCTGGTACATCAGCCAGCAGGCGCGCTACCAGCATTTTGACAACGTGTATGCGGCAATCCTGATGATCGGGATCATCGGCCTCGGCACCGACATCGTGCTCGGGCTGCTCGGCCGCCGGCTGTTTCCGTGGGACCGCACGCTGAAAGCGTGAGCGCCGCCCGCACGTATCCATCGACCGATTTCCGCAGAGGGCATCATGCAGAACCCGCAAGCCGTTCCCGATTACCTGATTCAATCCGACGCGGTGCGCGAGCGCTTCGCACGCCTGAAGGCCCGCGACGTGATACTCGACGTGCGGCACGTCGGCAAACGTTTCGCGACGCCGCAGGGCGAGTGCGTCGCGCTCGACGACATCAGTTTCCGCACGCACCGGCGCGAGTTCGTGTGCGTGATCGGCCCGTCCGGCTGCGGCAAGTCGACGTTGATCCGGATCCTCGCCGGGCTCGACGCGCAGACGAGCGGCGAGGTGCTGCTCGACGGCAAGCCGGTGGACGGGCCGGGCGCCGATCGCGGGATGGTATTCCAGGGCTATACGCTGTTTCCGTGGCTCACGGTGAAGAAGAACGTGATGTTCGGCCTGCGCATGAACGGCAGCGGCAGCGGCGAGGCCGAGCGCGAGGCGTTGCAGTGGCTCGATCTCGTCGGGCTGACGCGTTTTGCCGACGTGTATCCGCACCAGTTGTCGGGCGGCATGAAGCAGCGCGTGGCGATTGCGCGCGCGCTCGCGAATCGTCCGCGCATCCTGCTGATGGACGAGCCGTTCGGCGCGCTGGACGCGCAGACGCGTGCAAGGATGCAGACGCACCTGCTCGACATCTGGCGCAACATCGACGTGACGATCCTGTTCATCACGCACGACCTCGACGAGGCGATCTTTCTGGCCGACCGGATTCTCGTGCTGAAGGCGAATCCGGGCGGGGTACAGGAGCTGATCGAGGTGCCGGTGCCGCGGCCGCGCGATTATTCGCAGGTCAATACGCCCGAGTTCATCGCGACGAAGGCGCGGCTCGAGGCGCTGATCCATCCGAAGGAAGCCGCAACGGCGGAAGACGACGGCATCAAACCTCACATGATCCGGATGACGGATGTCGCGGATAACGTCGAATAGCGCGGAGCCAATTCGTTCCGCCACGCCGGCACGCCTGTCGCATCAGGCAGTCGATGTCCGGATCGATGACGTCATCGGCGGTTGCGTCAAGAAAATGTCATCAACCTGCATACACCCGGAATAATTTTGTCGACGCTTCGTGGACCTCGACTTCCCACGGTAAGCTGATGAATTCCCGATCGATTCTTCGGCTTGCGAGGCAAAGCGATGAAGTTGACCATTGCGTACATCGAAGAACCGCCGTTCGGCTGGACCGAAGCGGACGGCACCGCGACCGGCGCCGATCTCGACCTCGCGGGGACGATCCTCCGGCAGATAGGCGTCACCCGGATCGAGTATTGCCCGACGACGTTCGGCGAATTGCTGCCGGGCGTCGAAGCAGGTCGCTGGGACATGAACGTGCCGCTTTTCGTGACGCCGAAGCGTGCCGATACCGTCGCGTTCAGCGTGCCGGTGTGGGCGATCGACGACGGCTTTCTGGTCCGGCCCGGCAACCCGAAGGCGCTGCGCAGCTATGCGTCGATCGCCGAACGTCCCGATGCGCGTCTCGGCATCATTGCAGGGCAGGTGCAGCATGATTCCGCGATCGCGTCGGGCGTGAGTCGGCGGCAGATCGTCGTCTTCGAGCAGCAAGCCGACGCGATCGCGGCCGTTCTCTCCGGCGTGATCGACGCCTACGCGAGCACGGCTTTGGGAAACCGGATCGTTGCGAGCCGGATAGGCCGCTCGATGATCGAGGACGTCGCGCACGAGCCGGAGGTAAACGGCAACCAGCGGACGCCTCCGCTGGGCGCGTTTTCGTTCAACCGGGAAAACCGGGATCTTCTGACGGCGGTTAACCGACGGCTTCGTTCATATCTCGGCTCGCCGGATCATCGCGCCCGCATGGCGAAATTCGGGCTGACCGCGCGCGAAATCGATCCGGCCGTGTTGCAGACAGGATAGGTAGGCACGCGGCCGCGAACGGCCGTTCGACACAGCTTTTTAGAACGTCGACAATCGGTGCGGATAAGGGCGTAGCCTTTAGCGGTTACCGTCGATCAGATCGTTCAGCAGCGCATCGAACGCGGCCTGTGCGTCTTCAAGTTCCTGCAGAGCGGCATCAAAGGTTTGCAGCGCGAACGGCGAAGGCTCGCCGCTGCCTTGCGGCGGAAATTGCTTCTGCATCGAGGCGAACGTACTCTGCACGCGCAGCGTGGCGGCCACCATGCGCTCCATCGCCTGGGTTTCTTCGGCTCGGGCCTGTTCCGGATTCATTCCTCTCTCCTTGGATGGTTTTCTTGAAGACCAGATCGTACACGCTGTGTCCGTTCTTGCCGCCCTTGGCAGAACGACTCCGTTGAAGGTTCCAACGGCACGCTGCGGGAGAAGCGATTTAATCGGGAATGATTCCGCAGTCGCGCCGAGGCCAAGATACTCATCGAGCGTGGCTATAAAACCCCGCCGCAGGTCACAACGATTGGCTGCTTTGGATAAATCTGAAGGGCCGTTCTGGGTCGGCAACAGCCGAACGCGTCCGACTGTAGCCGGACGCGTTCGGTCATTCGCGCACGTCGCCGTTCGGGCGTCGGCGGCGCCCGGCAACGATCCATTCGATTCGGCGAAATGCGCGTGAATCGCGCGTCGTCAGCCAAAGCTGATCAGGTCCTTGAAGATCAGGTATCCCCAGCTTTTTCTGCGCGCGTGCACCAGCCATCCGCCTTCCGAAAGCCGGCCGAGCCGGATCGGCGCGAAGCCGAGTTGTTCCGCAAGCGCACCGACCTCCGCCGCGGCCTCGTCGTCGTCGCTCGCCAGAAACACGACTCTCCTGCCACCGTGGACGGCCGGGTCCTGGCCGAGAACGGAGGCGACCAGATGGTTGGGCTATAGTCGTAAACGGTATCCACAGCGACGTTTGCGACATGAGATTGACTATCCTGGCCCTCGACGGTCTGTTCGATACCGGGCTCACGGTGCTGCTGGACACCTTCGCGATGGCCAACGAACTGGCTGCTGCTCAAGGCTTTGCCGCGCCACCCTTCGACGTGACGGTGGCTGGCGTGCGCAAACGCATTCGCACCGCGCATGGATTGTCGATGCCGGTGGAGCCGGCAAGCGGCGTGCGCCACCCGGACTGGGTGGTCGTGCCCGCGCCCGGTATCCGGGAGCCGGAGCGCCTGGCCCAGGCGCTGGAGCGTCGAGACGTGCGCGATGCGATGGCGCACCTTCGTGCATGGCATGCTGGCGGCATCGGCGTGGCCGCCGCCTGCATCGGTACGTTCGTGCTGGCCGAAGCCGGGCTTCTGGATCATCGTGAGGCGACGACTACGTGGTCGCTGTCGCCTTTTTTCCGTCAACGTTATCCGGCGGTCGATCTGAACGAGTCACGCATGGTCGTCGCCGCGGATCGCCTGATCACGGCAGGGTCGGCCATGGGCCATCTCGACCTGGCGCTGTGGTTGCTGCGTCAGGCCAGTCCCGAGCTGGCCACGCTCGTGGCGCGCTTCATGTTGATCGACAAGCGCGCGTCGCAAGCCGAATACATCATTCCGGATTACCTTGCACACGCCGATCCGTTGGTCGCGCGATTCGAGCGCTGGGCTCGCGAGAATCTTTCCCTGGGTTTCTCGCTTCAGGCAGCGGCAGCGGCATTGGCCGTCGGACCGCGCACGTTGCAGCGTCGTACCGAGGCGGTACTCGGGAAGTCGCCGCTGGCGTTCTTCCAGGATCTCCGGATCGAACGGGCGCAGAACCTCGTGTCGATGGGTTACGACCTGGAGACGATCGCAAGCGAGGTCGGCTATGCGGATGCGGCGACGTTGCGGGCCTTGCTGCGGCGTCGGCTCGGCCGTGGGGTGCGGGAATTGCGCGCCGACAATCGGTAGCGTCCTCGATACGGCCGGCATGGCTTCGCCAACGCGAGCGACCGGGCTCGAACGCCGTCGCTGCGTCGACCGCGGCGCCGTCGTACGCCGCGCATGCCGAGGCAAGGTTCCGTGGGCTCCGCCGGAACCGCGCTAGCGCGTGCCGACGTCCGCGTGAACGCCCGTCAGTTCGATCATGAAATCCAGGAACGCGCGCGTCTTTGCCGGCACGTGATGCCGGGACGGGTAGTACGCGTATAACGGATACCGCTCGTCGGCCCACTCGGGAAAGAGATCGATCAACCGGCCGTCGGCGATCAGCGGCTCGGCGCCGAGCAACAGCATCTGCGCGATTCCGGAACCGGCGAGGCACGCATTGAGCAGCGCGCCCGGATCGTTGACCGTGAGGCGTCCGCGGGTGTCGACCACGATGCGTTTGCGCTTGCGATGGAATTCCCACGCGAACGGCTTGCCTGTCTCGGGGTTGCGAAATTCCAGGCAGCGGTGGAGTCCGTTCTCGAGGTCCTGGGGTTTTGCCGGCCGCCCCCGGCGCGCGATGTACGAGGGCGCCGCGACCGTCACGACGCCGGTGTCGAGCAGCTTTCTCGCGATCAGGCTGGACGCCCGCGGTTCGCCGAATCGCACGGCGAGGTCGAAGCCGTCCATGACGAGGTCGCCGAGGCTGTCTCGCGCGATGAGCTCGATTTCGAGCTCGGGATGCGCGTCCATGAACGCATCGAGCCGTGGCCCGAGAATGGCCCGGTAGACGACCGGATCCAGATTGATTCGCAGCTTTCCGCGCACGGCGGAGGCGCCGCCTGCGGCCGCCGCGGCGGCTTCCTCCAGCCCGGCGAGATGGGGCATGACCTGCTCGTAAAAGCGGCGGCCCTCTTCGGTGAGCGACACGGATCGCGTCGTTCGGTTGAACAGCCGGATGTTCAGCCTTCTTTCCAGCCGGGCAATCGCTCGGCTGACGCCCGGCGGCGTCATGCCGATCACGTCGGCGGCAGCCGCGAACGTCCCGGCATCGACCACGGCGGCGAACACGCTGATGCTGCCGGACAGTTTTTCGCTACTGGATCTCATCGTCGTTCGAGTGAATACGGGGAGCGGGTGGCGAGCGGCCCACCGAAGGCCGACGCGCGAACGCTGCGCGGCGCGGTGCCGCCGGGCGTCCGCGTCGATCATGCCCAATTGATGACGCGTTGTCACTTATCTGATGCCATCCATGTCGTTTTGTTTCGTTCGGCGTTTGTCCAGAATGCGACCCACGTATTCACACATGGAGAACGAGCAATGTATGCCATCACAGGAATCACCGGCCAGGTCGGCGGCGCACTGGCCCGCGAGCTGCTGGCCGCGGGGCGGCCGGTGCGCGCGGTCGTACGCGACACGACGCGGGCAAGGGCATGGGCGGAGCGCGGGTGCGAGATGGCGACCGCGTTCATGGAAGACCCTGCGTCGCTTGCCGCCGCGTTCGCCGGCGCGTCGGGCGTTTTCATCCTGCTGCCGCCGGTGTTCGATCCGGCGCCCGGGTTTCCCGAGGCGCGGAAGGTGATCGAAGCCGTATCCGCCGCGCTTCTGACGGCGCGTCCGGAAAAGGTCGTTTGCCTGTCGACGATCGGCGCGCAGGCCCACGAGACCAATCTGCTCACGCAGCTCACGCTGATGGAGCAGGCGCTGCGCGAGATGCCGATGCCGGTGACGTTCCTGCGGCCCGGCTGGTTCATGGAGAACGCCGCGTGGGATGTCGCGTTCGCGCGCGACGAGGGTGTCGTCGCCAGTTACCTGCAGCCGCTCGACAAGCCCGTGCCGATGGTCGCCACCGCGGACGTGGGCCGTGTTGCGGCGGAACTGCTGCAGCAGACGTGGAGCGGGGTGCGTGTCGTCGAGCTCGAAGGCCCGCGCCGGGTGAGCCCCCACGATCTCGCGCTGGCCTTCGCTCGCGTGTTGGGCCGGGACGTGCGCGCGGAAGCCGTCGACAGGCGAACGTGGGAAGCGCTGTTTCGCGCGCAAGGCATGAAGCATCCGCTCCCGCGCATGCGCATGCTGGACGGCTTCAACGAAGGCTGGATCGATTTCGACAGCAATCCTGACGATATCTTGCGCGGCCATGTCGCGCTGGATACGGTGCTGGGCGAGCTGGTGTCGCGTACGGTCTGAACGAATGCGGCGGGCGACGCGTGGCGCGCTTGCGCCGCGCCCGCCCATGCATCGGATTTCCGATCAGGCGGAGAGTGGCTTCCATGCCGAAGGGATGTCGTAAATGCCGCCATTAATGTCATTTATGACTATGGTGCAAGGCCTCGTCGCGCGTCTAGACTGCGAAGCAGTTCCGGCATTCCCGGATCTGTTCAACCGCCATTCGTCTGCTCGTACCGGCTCGTTCACTTCAGAGATCAACATGAAATCGACTCCCGGCAGCATCCTCGACACGATCGGCAACACGCCGCTCGTCCCGTTACGATATGTTGTCCCGAAGAACGGCGCGCGTCTGTTCGTCAAGCTCGAAAGCCAGAATCCGACCGGCAGCATGAAAGACCGGATCGCGCTGGCGATGATCGAAGCGCCCGAGCGCGATGGGCGTCTGCCGCCCGGCGGCGCGGTGGTCGAGTACACCGGCGGCAGCACGGGCGTGTCGCTCGCGCTGGTGTGCGCCGTCAAGCGGCATCCGCTGCATCTGGTTTCATCGGATGCGTTCGCGAAGGAGAAGCTCGATCACATGCGCCTGCTCGGCGCGAAGCTGACGCTCGTCCCGAGCGACAACGGCAAGCAAACCGAGAAGCTGACGAAGGACATGATTCGCGAAGCGCATCGGATCGCCGGCGAGACGGGCGCATACCTCACCGCACAGATGGAAAACGCCGATCAGCTCGGCGCCTATACGAAGATGGCCGACGAGATCTGGGAGCAGACCGACGGCCGTCTCGACGGTTTCGTCCAGAGCGTCGGTACGGCTGCGTCGCTGCGCGGGATTTCGCGGCGCTTGCGCGAGCATGACGCACGCATCCGGATCGCCGGTGTCGAGCCGGCCGAATCGGCGGTGCTGTCGGGTGGGCCGACCGGGGCGCACAAGATCGACGGAATCGGCGCGGGCTATGTCGTGCCGCTTTGGCGCGACGGTATCGCGGACGAACTCGAGCGCGTCTCGACGGAGGACGCGAGAGCCATGGCGTTCCGGCTGGCCGCCGAGGAGGGGTTGTTCTGCGGCACGTCGACCGGCGCCAACGTAACCGGCGCATTGCGACTCGCCGAACGGCTCGGCCCGGACGCCACGATCGTGACGATCATGTGCGACACGGGCATGAAGTATCTGAAGTCGTTCGCGCAAACGATGGGCTGATGGTTTGGGGGCTTGGGTCGGCGAGATCCGCGTGCATGAAAAACGCAGTACCTCCCGCTTTCCCGATAGCCGAGAGCGTTTCGTCCGCGCCGGATCGGCTGATCGGCGCGGCGCTTTGGTTCGCGGTTGCCGTGCCTGTTCGAGATCCGCCGAGCAGCACCGAACGCGACGACGCGGTACCGACCTTGCCTCCAGCATCGTGGGGGCGACGAGATCGTGGCCGACTATCGCGCGACGGGTTTCGCGTTCGACTGGCATCTGCCGGCGCTGCCGTGCGATCTTCACCCGCCGATTCTCCACCGCAACTCAGCGACCCTCCACCGCGCGCGCCGGAACCGTTGCCGCGACCAAAGTCGCATCGCCGATTTTCGGCAACCACGCAAACGCGATCGCGACCAGCGTGACGCCGACGACGAGCATCGGCGCCACCATCGGCCACGCGCCCGACTGATAGCGCGGATCGGTGAAAACCGCCGCCGTCTGTCCCACGCCGAACGCGAAGAACATCATGATGAAGCCGGACCACGATACCGCGCGACCGGCAAGATGAGGCAGGCCGCTGACCGCGCCTGCCTGCCCGCACGGCTGATGGATGCCGTGGCCGAGGCAATACACGCCATGCCCGACGAGCAGCGGCCAGATGCTGCCGGGAAGCAGCGCACACCCCAAAGCCTGGATCACCGCCCCTGACAGGCTCAACGTTGCGCCCTGGCGCACCGTGCGCAGCATGCTTTGACGTCGCAGCAACTGCCGGCAGCCAAAGGTGCTCAGGACGTAGACGAGCGTCCCGCTCGCGGGGATCCAGCCGTATCGCTGCGGCGAGATGCCGAACTGCCGGATATAGATCGTCGGAGAAAGCAGCAGAAAACAGAACATGCCGGTGTACGTCGACGCGGCCAGCAGCGTCCATACTCTGAACGGGGCATTGCCGAAGATCTCGCGCACGTCCCCGGCCGAGTTCCGGCGCGGCGCGATTCTCGCGGCGCTTTCCTCGAAGCCGTACGCGCACATGACGAGCAAGCCGAACGCATACAGGCTCATCCCCGCGAGTACCCATCGCCAGCCGGCGTGCTGCGTGACGTATGCCCCGACGATCGGGGCGAGGAACGCCATCATCCCCATTCCCATGAAGCCGCGTGCCATCACGTACGGGCCGTCGCCCGCCGAATACCGGTCGCGCACCGCCGCGCGGGCGCATACCAGTATCGCGGCCATGGCAAAGCCCTGCATCGCACGCGCGGTCACCAGCATCGCGGCGGTCGACGCGAGCGCCGCCGCCAATGCGGTCAGCGCATAAAGCGTCAGGCCGGCCAGCAAGACGGGGCGACGGCCGAACCGGTCCGACAGACTGCCCATCGGCAACTGTCCGACACCGAATATCAATGCGAACACCGTGAGGCTGACGCTGGCGGAGCCCAGCGTCGCGGCGATTTCAGGCAGCGCAGGCAGATAACTGTCGGTCGCCACCGGCTGGGCCGCCAGCAACAGCGGCAACATGAGCGCGAAGTTCAGGCGAGCGGGGCGCGTGGTGTCCGGCATGACGGGGTTCGGCACGGTCTAGGGCGGGGAAGGGGACGGGGGAAGCGGGCGGCGGCAACGCAACGTCGTGCGACGCGGCTCGTTCGTATGGACGCGCCGAGTCTACCCGATCGCGCCTGCCGCCCCTGCCGCGTTCGATGCCGTCGCGCATCGGGATCGGCTGCATGCCGACACCCCATCGCGTGTTCAGTCGAACGGCACGGCCAGCCGGTCGATCACCGCACTGGTCGCGGGGCGCACGCCGCGCCACCATGCGAACGCCTCGGCCGCCTGCTCGACCAGCATGCCGACGCCGTCCGCGATCCCATGCACGCCCGCGTTTTTCGCGAGCCGGAGAAACGGCGTGAGCCGCTTGCCATAGGCGAGTTCGTAGGCGGTTCCCGTCGGACTGAACACGCTCGGCGGGACGGGCGGCAGATCGCCGGTCAGGCTGGCCGACGTCGCATTGACGACGAGGTCGAAACGTCCCATCCGCGCGAGGTCCGCGTAGCTGCCGGCCACGAGCGGACCGCGCCCGGCGACCTGCGCGGCCAGCGCGCGCGCCTTGTCGACGTCGCGATTCGCGATCACGAGTTCCGCCGGGCCGGCTTCGAGGAACGGCAACAGCGCGCCGCGCGCCGCGCCGCCCGCGCCGAGCACCAGCACGCGCTTGCCGGCCATCGGCAGATTGAGGTTCGCTTCGATATCGCGAACCAGTCCGATGCCGTCGAAGTTGTCCGCCAGGATGCGGCCGCCGTCGAACTTGAGTGCGTTGGCCGCGCCCGCGAGCCGCGCCCGCTCGCTGCGTTCGTCCGACATCGCGAACGCGTCGAGCTTGAACGGCGCGGTGACGTTGATGCCCTTGCCGCCGCCATCGAAAAACGCACGCACCGTTGCAGCAAAAGCACCTGCCGGCTCGAGCGGGCCTTCGATCGCCGTATAGCGGAGGTCCTGTCGCGTCTCTTGCGCGAAGAGGCCGTGAATCAGCGGGGATTTCGTGTGTCCGATCGGATTGCCGATCACCGCGTATCGATCAGTCATCGTTGGCTCGCTTTCGAATAGAGGACGCCATCGGCCTGCATCGCGTCGATTTCGGCCGAATCGAACCCGAGGGAGCGCGCGACTTCCGCGTTGTGCTGCCCGAGATCGGGCGCGACGTCGCGAATCGTCGTATCGCAATCGGAAAACCGGAACGGCAGGTTGGGCAGACGCAGCGTCCCGTAGCGCGGATGCTGTTGCTCGACGACCATGCCCCTGGCCTGGATCTGCGGATCGTTCAACACCTCGTCGATGCGCTGCACCTTCGCGCACGGAACGTCGATGCCGTCCAGCAGGTCCAGTACCGACGCGACGGAACGCGCGGCCACCCACGGCTCGACCACCGACAGGATCTCCGCGCGGTGTGCGTTGCGGCCGGTGCTGTCGTGAAACCGCGTGTCGGCGCCGAAACCCGCCGGGCCGCCGTGCGACTCGATCAGTTGTGCGAAGCGCTTCCACGCATCGTCGACCTGCGCGGCGATCACGAGATCGCCGTCAGCGGCACGGAACACGCCGTAGAGTGTCGACGTCGGCATGTCGTGCCCGGTCTGCTCGGGCAGCACGCCCTGCAGCGTGTAGCACTGCACCGCGTATTCGTGCATCGACACCAGCGTGTCGTACAGCGCCATGTCGACGTGTTGCCCGCGGCCGCTCTTCACGCGCCCGAGCAGCGCGGCATTGATCGCCGCGACCGCATGAATGCCGGTGTACATGTCGCCGAGCGAAATGCGCAGCAGCGGCGGCCGCTCGCCGGGCGTGCCGACCATCTGCATGATCCCGCTCTTCGCTTCGGCGATCAGCCCGAAGCCCGCGCGATGCGCGTCGGGGCCGGTGTGCCCGTACGCCGAAATCGAGCAGTAGACGAGGCCCGGATTGCGCGCCGACAGTTCGGCATAGCCGAGCCCGAGCTTGTCCAGCGCGCCCGGCCGGTAGTTCTCGATGAAGACGTCGGCGGAGTCGCACAGCCGCTGCATGAACGCCTTGCCGCGCGCATCCTTCATGTTCACGCTCACGCCGCGCTTGCCCATGTTGAGCTGCAGGAAGTAGCCGCTTTGCTGGTCGTCGAGCACGGTCGCGTGCTGGCGCCCGGCGTCGCCGGCGCCGGGACGCTCGACCTTGATGACTTCGGCGCCGAGCGCGGCGAGACAGCGCCCGACATACGGGCCGGCGAGAAAGTGGCTGTAGTCGACGACGCGAATGCCTTCGAGGGGACGAGCCTGCATCATCGTGCCTCCGGACGGCGCGGCACCATCAGACGATGTTCGCCGCGTTGAACGACCTGCCCGTCCTGATTGATCAGTTCCGACGGCAGCACGACGATGCCCCAGTCCGGGCGGCTCTTGCTCGCCCGCATCGAACCGACGCGGAACGTCACGTGCAGCACGTCGCCGACCTTGATCGGCAGCAGGAAATCCCAGGTCCAGCCGAGCGACATGCCCGGCAGGAACCGATAGTCGCTCTGGGTCTTCAGGCCGTCGGCAACGGACAGGCCGAACAGCCCGTGCGCGACGAGGCAGCCGAAATGGCTGGCGTTCGCGTAATCCTCGTCCACGTGAACGGGCGTATGGTCGCCGGTGAGGTCGGCATACGCGAGAATGCGTTCCTTGGTCACGACGTAGCTCGGGCTCGTGCACGTGTCGCCCTCGCGGGCGTCGTCCCAGTATTTCTCGACGATGGTCATGGTCATGTCTCCGCGCGCGGGTCGATCGCCAGTGCCTGCGCGACGCAGGAAGCCGGCCGGGCCTGAATCAGTTCGACGGCGAGCCCGTCGGGCAGGCGAAGCCAGTTGCGCCCCTGCGGCATCTCCGTCACGTCGAACCGCCGCGCGGCGGCCAGCGCGGCCTCCAGGTCTTCGCACATCACGCCGAGATGCGCGAGCCTGCCTTCGGGGCCGTCGTGTTCCGGCGCGTGGATGAACTGCAGGCCGCCGAGCGTCCAGTACTGTCGCGGCGCGTCGAGCGTGCCGTCCACTTCGCGCAGCGTCATGCCGAGCACGTCCTCGAAGAAGCGGATGTGCCAGCGGATGTCCTTCACCCAGATCGCAACGTGTTCGAGATAGGCTTTCGTGGCATTCATGCGGCAGCCTCCTCGCGCCGGCGATCGGCCATCGCGCGCTCCAGCCCCTTGATGCAGGCGACGAGCGTGGCGTTGATCGGGGTCGGCACGCCGTAGCGCTGCCCGGCGCGCACGACCGAACCGTTGATGAAGTCGATCTCGGTGATCGAGCCTTTCTCCAGGCTTTGCAACATCGAGGTCTTGAAGGCCGCGGGCAGCCCCTCGGCGGCGAGCGTCCACGCCTGTTCGGGATCGGTCATCGACAGCCTGACGCCGGCCGCCTGCGCCGCCGCGATCGCCTCGGCGACAGCCGCGAGCGACGTCGCCTTCAGCAGCGGCTCATCGTAAAGCTGGCCGTAGGTGAGGCCGGTGACGCCGGTCAGCGCGCCGGTCGCGACGTTGACGAGCAGCTTGTCCCACATCGTGCCGACGATGTTGTCGCTGATCGTCGTCGCGAGGCCGGCGGTATCGAACGCGTCGGCGATCGCCCGCACCCGCGGCGTGATGCGGCCGTCGAGTTCGCCGATGTAGGTGGACTTGCCGATGACGCCGGATTCGATATGGCCCGGCCCGCGAAGCACGCCGCCGACGTAGGTCTTGCCCGCGAGTACGCGCTCGCGGCCGACGGCGTCGCTCAGGATGTCCTCGTGTCCGAGGCCGTTCTGCAGCGACAGCACGACGGTATCGGGCCCGACGAGCGACCGGGCGCCGCGGATGGCCGCGTCGGTGTGGAACGACTTGACCAGCACCACCACCAGGTCGGCCGCGCCGACTTCGGCAGCCTGCGTCGTCGCATGAACGCGTACGTGCCGGGAGCCGCGGGCGTCGTCGACCCGCAGGCCGTCGCGACGCATCGTATCGACGTGCGTGGGCGAGCGGTCGATCAACCAGGTCTCGTGACCGCCTTCGGTGAGGGTGGCGCCGATCGCGCAACCCAGTGCGCCGGCTCCCAGAATCGCGATTTTCAATGCTGTCTCCTTGACGTGTGGCCTCACGATAGAAGCCGGCGCTCATGCCGACAATGCAATGGATACAATGGCGCCATTGCCATGAACAATAACGCGCCGATGCCAGCCGATCTGCCGGACCTGAAACTGCTTCAGCTATTCGATCTCCTGTACGACGTGCGCAGCGTCACGCGCGTCGCCGAGCAGCTCGGCCAGAGCCAGCCGACCGTCAGCATCTGGCTCGGGCACTTGCGGGAGCACCTGCACGATCCGCTCTTCATTCGCACGCCCGGCGGCATGGCGCCGACGCCGCAAGCCGACGCGCTGATCGGACCATGCCGGGAAATCCTCGAATCGCTGCGGCGCTTCACTGCGTGGGAAATCGCCTTCGATCCCGCGACCGCCCAGCGGCGCTTTCGCATCTGCATGACCGATGCGAGCCACGTCACGCTGCTGCCGCGGCTGCTGGCCCATGTTCGCGCGCAGGCGCCCGGCGTCCGGCTGGAAGCCGCACGGATCGACGGCAATACGGAGCGGGCGCTCGAATCGGGCGAAGCCGATCTCGCGATCGGCTACGTGCCGTGGCTCGGCGGCGGCATTTATCAGCAGAAGCTGTATGACCAGGACTGGATTTGTCTGGTGAATCGACATCACCCGAGGATTCGCGGCCGGCTCGGGGTAAAGCAATATCGTTCGGAAGGGCATGTCGCGATTACGGCCGGAACCGGCGCGCAACTCCTCGAACAGGCGCTGCGGCAGGCGCGCATCGAGCGCGACGTGGTGCTGGAATTGCCGGGTTTTCTGGGCTTGGGGGCGATCGTGCAGACGACCGACCTGATCACGACGCTACCGCGTCATATCGGCGAGACGCTGGCCCAGGCCAACGATCTGGCGGTGCATGCATGCCCGATCCCGGTCGACGGGTTCGCGGTGCGGCAGCATTGGCACGCGCGCTATCACCACGAGGCCGGCAACCGGTGGCTGCGAGGTGTCGTGATTCGATTGTTCGGTGCTTCGCATTGACCGTGGCTTCGGCGTTCGCGATGGACGCCGGAGGCGGCGCGGCTTTCGGACGCTTCCGATTCGGCCGCGCCCGAAAGCCGATCATCGATAGACGATCATCGATAGACGATCTGCGCGGCGAGGTCGTGCTTGATCGACCTGGCCATGCTTCGGAATTCGGGGTACTCGTCCGGCTGCAGATACGGCCGCGGCGCATTCAGCTCGAGCGTCCGGGTCACGCTGACGGTGCGGCCTTCCATTGCATAGGAAGACGTATAAGTGCCGAACGACGAAGTCACCGTGACGGGCTTCGGAAGGCTCAGCACCTTCATCGAGGTCGGCAACTCCAGTTTCGTGATTTCGCTGAAACGCCCGGCTTTGAACAGGAGCGGGGTGTTGCGTTTGGTCGGTCCTGTCCAGTCAAAGGCACTGGCGACCGTGTCGAAGCCGCTCAGTCCTCTTGGGACACGCATCGCGCCGGGGCCGGGGAGCGGGGTGTAGTCCGGTAGTTCGAATACGCTGGAAAACGTAAACGCGGTTCGGAGATCGCCGATGTCGCCGTGACGGTAACGGCCGGTGCCCTCCGATCCGCTCGCGGTAAGGAATGCCTGCGCGAACACCGGTTCGGAACCTGCCGGCAACCGGGCGAACACGGAGCGGGCGGTCCAGTCGTATTCGCCGCGGTTTTCGACTTTGCTGTTGCCGCGAACGGTACCGGACGGGTCGAGCGTGGTGTGCGTGGTGACCGTCACCGTGTCGGCATCGGCGTGTGCAACGGGAAGGACGATCAAGCGAGACTCTGCATTGCCGATGCCCGTCAGCAACGCCTGCTTTCCTGCCTCGTTGAAAGGTAGCGTGCCGAATCGGGCCGTACCGGCCGTCGAGTCGAGGTAGACGTCGAATTCGGGAACGTAGGTGATCGCGTGATTGAATACGGCCAGCGGGCTCGCCACCGAAGGCAGCCAATAGCGACTGTCCGCATTCACGAGTACCGTGCCGCTCGAAATGCCTTTCGCTGCCAGCAGCGCCTGCAGCAGCGTCGTATGGTCCTTGCAGTCGCCGTAGCGCGCCTGCAAGACGTCCTGTGCGGTGTGCGGAACGACGCCGCCGAAACCGAGGAACACGGCGACATAGCGGATGTTTCGGCTCACCCATCGATAGAGGGCATCCGCTTGATCGCGCCGGTCGACGATTCCGTTCGTGACGAGATCGGCCAGCGCTTGCACGTCGGGCGTGACCGTCGCTTGTGCCTGCGCACGGGCGGCGTATGCCTGTCCGAGCGCCGCGTAGTCCGGAAACGTCGTGACCGCGAGCCGCGGGCTGCGGTCGTCGATACTCGGCGCATTCGCTTCGAATGGCTGCGCACGCGCATCCTTGATCGTCCAGCGCCAGATTTGCCGGCCGTCGACGTCGGCTGCCTCCCGTCCACCCTGCATGTCGACGACATCCGCATGCAGCGCCATCGACGCGGGCGCGTCGATCGTGATGCTGGCGCTCTGGATCGGCTTGTTGGTCGGAAACGTGTCGTCGGCGGAGAAATGCCCGGGAAACAGCGGCGTGACTTGCGTCTCACGCGTGCGCATGGTCACGGTCGCGCCGGGCTCGACGCCGGGAAAGACGATCGTCTTGACGAGGTTGTCGTCGAAGCTGGGGGCGTGGACGCTCGACGCACTTTGACGCGTGAAGATTGCGTTGGCCGGAACGTCGATCCGGACGCCGTCGCGCGTGGTGGTGTAGGCCTCGATCACCTCGAATTTCTGCAACTCGCGGCTATATCGATAGGAAACCTGACCATACGATCTGACGCCCTGTTCCGTCTCGATGCGGATCGATCTTGCTTGATCGTGGGTCGACGAGCCGTCGCGATTCACGGTGTAGACATTGTCGTCGGACAGGACGGTGAAGGCGGGAGAGGAATCGGCGGAATACGCGACTGTTGCATGCGTGACGATTGCCGCCACGGCGACGTGTGCCCGAATCATGCGGCCGATTGAAATGGATCGACGGTCTCGCGTAATCAGCATGTGGATAGCCCCCTCGAATTGTTGTTTTCCTCCGGCGAGGAGGACGCAAGAAACTACCACGACGACGAGGATGCCGCTACGGATCGCGGCGCGTATTCGGCATCGATTTGCCAGCCCTGCTTGCGTCGACAGGTTTTTGTCAGCTGATCGATGGGTCTCTCGTAAACGATTCGCCTATTCGGCGCCGAACCGTTCGACCACGAATTCGGTAAAGCTGCGAAGCTTCGGCGATTTCCGCCGCTCCTGCAGATACAGAAGATTCATCGGCCGTTCCGGCGCGGCGAAGTCCGGCATGATCTCGACGAGGCGCGCGTCGCGAATGTCGTCGCGTATCAACATGGACGGAAGCATCGCGATACCGAGCCCTCTCAATGCCGCCCGGCGCAACGCGTCCGCACTGTCGATTTTCAGCCTGCCGTCCACGGCGATGCTCGTCGGCCCGTCCGGACCTTCCAGCATCCATCGAGGTTGCGCCGCGTGCCATTCCGATCGGGGCGGATACGCATACGTCAGGCATTGATGCTCGGCAAGCGCTTGCGGCGTAGTCGGCGCACCGTGTTCGCGAACGTAAGCGGGCGACGCGCACAGCACCAGCCGATAGGGCGCCAGCGGCCGCGCCACCACATCCGGGTTGGCGAGCGCACCGATGCGAATGGCTGCCTCGAAACCGTCGTCGAACAGATCGGCGAGCGAGTCGGTTGCGACGATATCGAGCTGGACCTCGGGGTAGCGCCGGTAATAGTCCGCGAGCGCGGGAACCAGGCACTCGTTCGTAAACACGACGGGCGCAGTCACGCGCAAACGCCCTCGCGGCTGCTGGAGGTGAGCGAGCGCAAGCTGTTCCGTGTCGTCGACCAGGCCGAGGACTTCGACGCATCGCTCGTAGTAAGCGTGGCCGAACGCGCTGACTTTCTGCTTACGGGTCGTGCGGTGCACGAGGACCGCGCCCAGCCGATTTTCCAAAGCCTGAAGGTAGTTGCCGACCATGGTCGGCGACAGGTTGGACGCTTGCGCGGCTGCGGTCAGGCTACCCGTTTCCACGATACGGACGAATACGGCCATCGCCTTGAGGAGATCCATTGCGCAATGGTACTGGATTCTGTTTCAAGGCGACGCACGTTTATCGGCTACCGGTTTGGAAATAGATTGCGATATCCGAACGACAGGAGAGCAGAAATGCCGTATGAACTTACGACGTTGTCGTGTCCGCTTACGGACCAGGACAGGGTGTCCCGCCGTGCGCATCGCTGGGTGTCGGATGCCGACGCGCGAGGGCGCCTGCTGGGCGCATGGCGCACGGAAATCGGCGAGCTGTCGCGGATTGTCGTGCTGCGTGGCTTCGAGACGATGGATGAATTGCAGCATGAACGCAATCGGGCATTGCGCGCCGAGCGACCTTTCGGAATTGAAAGCGCGTCCGTTCGATTGGCGATGGAAAGCTATGCGCTGTTTCCTTTTCTGCCCGACGTCGAACCGGCGGCATTCGGCGGCTTCTACGAGATTCGCCGCTACTGGCTGAAAGCCGGCGGTATTGCGCCGACCATTTCCGCGTGGGAGTGTGCGATAGGTCCGGCCCACGCCTATACGTCACATCTCGTTTGCAACCTGTACGCGCTAGATGGACCGCCGCGCATCACGCACATTTGGGGATTCTCGAGTCTGGAAGAACGCATGGCGTTGAGAAAGCGGCACTATGCGGAGGGTCTTTGGCCTCCGACGGGCGGTCCGGAGCAGATCGAAAGCGCGACGTCGACGATCGGCTTGCCGGAGGCGTGGTCGCCGCTGCACTGAATGCGCTGTGGGCGCGCGTGTCACGCTATTTCTCCGGCGGAAGGATTCAGATCGGGAGACGGAGCCGCCGCCCGCGTCGGTTGCACGACGGTTCGGCGCTCGGCCGCCGAACCCGAGTCCTCCGGCGAACCATGCGCAGCCGGCAACGCAACGCGCACATAAAGAAACGCGCGCCGTTCTCGATCGGGCAGCACTTGCGGCCCATAGCTGATCCTGACCGCGCCGTCGTCGATCTCGCCGGCCTGCGCGAACCGCCACGCACCGGGATCGCTGTCGAGCAGGAATTCGGCGCGCGCATACGCGTGCGGCTCGAACAGCTCGGGAATCGTCACCGTCCGTCCATCGAGCTTGTCGAGCAACGCTTCGACCACGTTGAAGCCGTAGCCGTCGCGCACGATGTCGCAGATGAAGCTGCCCGCGATGCGCGGATTCAGTTCGATCACGTGCGGCACGCCGTCGTGCACGATGCAGTCGAGATGCACGGGCCCCCACGTGAGCCCGGCGGCGGCCGTCGCGCGCGCGCCGACGTCGATCAGCGCGCGCAGCGTGTCGGCGTCGAGATCGAGTTCGGATGTATACCCGCGCTCGAGAAAACCGGCGCCGTGCCGCTTCAGCTTGCGCAGCGCGCCGACGTAGCGGCCGTCGAAATACTCGACGCAGTATTCGCTGCCCTCCAGGAATTCCTCGATGACGACGCGTTCGGTCGCACGCGAAGCGGCATCGGCGTGCATGGCGGCGAGCGCGTCCAGCTGCGCGCGCACGGCGGCCACGTCCTCGCAGCGGCGCACGCCGTCGCTCGCGGAGCCTTCCGACGGCTTGACGACGACCGGAAAGCGCAACGCGGCCGCCGCGGCCGCGAGCGCCGCCGGCGCGGCCAGCGTGCCCGCGACGAATTGCGCGGCCGGGATCCCGTGCGTGGCGAGCAATGCCTTCTGGTTCGACTTCGACACTGCGTGCGCGACGTGCCGTGCATCGGGGCCGGGCAGCCCGAGCGCATCGGCGACCCATGCGGCGGTGCGTGCATAGGTGTCGTGCGCGGTCGTCACGCGCAGCGTGTCGAGTTCGTCCGCGAAGCGCGCGCGCAGCCAGCCGGCGAGCTGGTTGGCGTCGGGCGCGAGATTGACCGTCTCGACGCCGTCGGGAAACACGCCGTCGAGACGATGGCCGGGCGCGGTAACGACGGTCACGGCCGCCTGGCGTGCGAGGGCGGCGCGCACCAGCGCGACGCTGCTGCCGGTGGCGCGTGCGCCGATCACGATGAGTCGCTTCATGACGAATCCTTGATCGAGGGCGGAAGAGGAAGCCGGCTAGCGGGGGCGCCGGCGCAGCTGCTGCGCTTCGAGGCGCGGCAGCAGATGCTGGACGACGCGCGGCAGCGTATAGATCGGCAACTGCGCGCACGCGAACACGAGCGCCATGGTCGGCGTCGCGGCCAGCCCGAGCGCCGCCCACATCAGCCCGACGTTGCGATTGGCGACGATCAGCGCGACGTTCAGGCGCGTGCGGACGTCGCCGGGCGTGAGCCCGTACGCGACGATCTGGAAACCCGCGTTGACGGCGAATGCGAGGGCGATCGCGGTTAGTGCGCGGTGCGGGGCGTCGATGATCGACTGCTGCATGCCGGCCATCGTGCCGAGCGCGAATATCAACAGCGCGGCGACGACGATCGCGTCGATCGGCGTCGCGTGGCGCGCGAGCCGCGCGCCGGCAAAGCGCCGCACGAGCAACGCGACGCCCTCGGCGCTGCCGATCAGCAGCGCGAGCCGCAGCGCGAGGCTCGACGGCGAGATCGACACAGCCGCGTCGTGGCTGAACCAGGCCGTCAGCAACGGGGCGGTCATCGGCACGAACACCATCGACGCGAGGGTCGCGACGAGCGCGACGCTGGCGTCGAGCGACAGCATGCGTGCGATCGTCGACGTGCCGCTCGACGGCGGCGCGCAGTACGCGATCACCAGCGCCACGACCCAGTCGTACGGCAGGCCGGCGAACCGCGCGGCGATGCCGAGCGCGACCGGGCACGCGATCATCGTCATGGCGGGCAGCAGCAGCGACACGGCGGGACGCCGCGCTACCGCGCGCACGGCGCTCGGCTCGACGCGCAGCAGCGTGCCGAGCACGAACAGGAACACGGTCGCGGGCATCAGCGGCCGCGCGAGGTCGGCCAGCGGCGGCGCCAGCAGCCCGAGGCCGACGCCGCACGCGAGCACGGTCGGGCCGCGCCGCACCAACGCGGCGATCAGTGCGCGCACGGGCGAACCTCGGGCCGGCGGCGAGCCGGAGTGAAGCCGAAGCGGGCGGCGGATGGCATGCGGATTCCCTGGAAGCGGACAGCTTAGGCTAATCCGGATGATTGGCGAAGTAAAATGATATAAACTGAATCTGTAACAAGAGAAAGTGATATGAACATCCCTCTCCTCGAAACTTTCCGGGCCGTCGTGCAGGAAGGCAGCGCGTTGCGCGCGGCCGAACGGCTCGGCTGCACGCAATCGAACGTCACGGCGCGGCTGCGCCAGCTCGAAGAGTCGCTCGACGCGCCGCTGTTCGATCGACACGGCAAGCGGCTGGTGCTGAACGATGCCGGGCGCCGGCTGATTCCGTATTGCGACCGCATCCTGCGTCTCGTCGACGAAGCGACGCAGGTGGTGCGCGAAACGCCGGTGGCCCGCGGCTTGCGGCTGGGGTCGATGGAAAGCACGGCCGCCACGCGGCTGCCGGCGCTGGCCGCCGCGCTGAAGGAGCGCGATCCGGCGCTCGGCCTCGCGGTGCAGATCGGCAGCGAGCCGGACCTGGCCGACGCGCTGTTGCGCGGCCGGATCGACGCGGCGCTCACCGCGCGCGCGGTCGTGCGGCCCGGGCTGCGTTACGAGCCCGCGTTCGCGGAAGACATGGTGCTGGCGAGCGCGGCGACCGTCACGCGCCGGCAACTGTTGGCCGACAACACGGTGCGCTTGCTCGCGTTTCACGACGGCTGCCCGTATCGCGCGGTCGCGGAGCACTGGCTGAAGGCGCGCGGTGTCGCGATCGAATCGGTGTCGTCGTTCGGCACGTTCGGCGCGATCCTCGGCTGCGTCGCGGCCGGGATGGGCGTCGCGATCCTGCCGAAGCGGATCACGGCCGAGCACGTGGCGCGCAAGGAGCTGCGCACGCATGCGTTCGACGATCTCGGCAGCGTGACCACCTACCTCGTCACGCCCGACGAAGCGCCTGCGCTGCCCGAACTCGACGCATTGCGCGCGGTGCTCGGCCGGCAGGCCGGTGCGCTGCTCGCACGCTGATACGAGACTGCGCGGCCCTGGCGTGAACACGCGCTAGGCCGGCGCGACCGCGCCTTCGTCCGCGAAGAAGTCGGCCTCGATTTCGCGAATCCGCCGGCAATCCTCGAGCAGCCGCTCGAAGGTCGGGCTGTAGAGGCCGACCGTGCCGAGCGCCGTCTGCAGGTCGGTGGTCACGCGCAGCGAGTCGCCGACCTTGACCCACTGCTTGAGCCCGACGAACGACGGCAGCGCCTGGATCGCCTGCCACGTGAAATCCTGCCGCAGCACGCCGTTGCGCGACGACAGCAACAGCACGTGCCCGCAGTACCCGCGAAAATCCGTCGGCGCGGCGACGTCGCCGAACAGCCGCTCCGGATGCAGCACGGCTTCGACGGCGGCCGACACGTGATTCTCGCCGCTGACCGCGCTCGTCAGCCGCGGATCGAGGCTGCCGTGCAGACGGGCGTTCAGCTCGACGATCGTCGGGCCGTCGGCCGTATCGAACAGTTCCAGATGGGTCGGCCCGAAGCGCACGTCCAGCGCGTCGAGCACGTCGGCCGCATAGTCGAGCAGCGGCGCGTAGCGCGGATCGGTGTGGTTCAGCACCAGCATCTTGTCGAGCCGCGGCGCGTGCGTGCGGTCGCGATGCACCTCCCACAGGCTGACCACGCGATGGCGGCCCTCGAACGACACCGAGTCGACGATGTATTCCTGCCCCTCGGAATAGCTCTGGATCACGATGTCGTCGTTCGGCTGGTTGTACAGCGAACGGGTGGCCAGCACGTCGCGCGCGGCGGCCTCGACCTGCGCGAGCGTCCGGCAGATCTTCACGCCGGCCACGCCCGCGCTGCGCGCCGGCTTCACCACGAGCGGCAACGTGCCGTGCGCGCGCGCCCAGTCGAGCGCTTCGTCGACCGACGTGCTGTGAAAGTGCGCGGGCGCGCGCAGCCCGGCCTGACGAATGCGTTCGTTCATCGCGAACTTGTCGCGTCGCGCGGCGGAGGTCGCGAGCGGGTTGCGAAACGGCACGTCGAGCCGCTCGGCCAGCGTATCGGCCAGCTCGAGCGCCGCGTCGAGGCCGTGCAGCACCGCGCCGATGCGCAGGTCGCTCAGTTGCGCGAGCGTCGCGTCGATGTCGCCGCGATGCTGGACCTGCCGGATGTAGTCGGACGGCACGAACTGGTTTCGGTAGATTGCCGGCAGATCGGGGTCGCTGATCACATGCGCGCAACGGATGCCGTATGCGCGAAACGCGGGGGCCAGGTAAGCGGCGGTCGACGCGCCGTCGACGATCAGGACGGTATCGATGAAGCGATGCTGCATGGATTCCTCGCTCGGATGGGGGATCGGGTGAAGGAGGCGGGGCGCCGGCGTGCTCAGGCCCGCGTGCCGGTATCGGCCGGGTCGCCGGGCCAGCGCACCGCCAGCACGACACAGGCCGCGACGAGCACGGCCGCCACGGCGAACGCGCGCGCCGCGCCGGTCGCGATGGCCGCGCCCTGGCCGGCGACCAGCGCGCCGAGCGTCGCGACGCCGATCGCGGCGCCCACCTGGCGTGCGGTATTGAGGATCGCGGACGCAGTGGCCGAGCGCCCGGCCTCGACACTGCCGAGCATCGTCGACGTCAGCGCGGGAATCGCGATGCCGCCGCCGATCGCCATCGCCGCGAGCCCCGGCGCCAGCAACGCGTACGGCGCGTGCGCGGCGAGCGTCCGCCACAGCCATACATAGCCGGCGAGCGACACGGCGAGACCGACGATGACGGTCGCGCGAAACCCGTAGCGGACCGCGAGCCGAGCGCTCGCGATGTTGGCGAGCATGATGATCGTGAGCGGCGCGAGCGCGAGCCCCGATTCGGTCGCGGTGAAGCCGCGCGCGTTCTGGAAATAGACACTCAGCGAGAAGATCAGCCCGTAGAACGCCGCATTCGTGATCGCGCCGATCGCGAGCACGCCCGGCACGCGCGCGATCCGGAAGAACGCGAGCGGCAGCATCGGCGCGCTCGCGCGCCGCTCGATCGCGACGAACGACGCGCCGAGCGCGACCGACGCGATCAGTGCGCCGGCCGCATACGGATCGCCGATCCCGTACGCCCCGGCCCGGATGATGCCGCCCGTCAGCAGTCCGAGCACGAGCACCGCGACGATCTGGCCGGCCGGATCGAACAGCCGCGTGCGCGCGGCGGCCGAATCCTGCACGTGGCGCAGCGTGAGCCACAGCCCGAGCGCGCAGATCGGCAGGTTGATGAAGAAGATCGCGCGCCAGCCGAGCGAATCGATCAGCAGGCCGCCGAGCGTCGGTCCGGCCGCGCTGATCGCGCCGCCCGTCGCGCTCCACCATGCGACGGCTTTCACGCGCGCGGCGGCATCGCTGGCGCACGCATGCGTGATGAGCGCGAGCGACGTGGGCAGGATCATCGCGGCGCCGACGCCTTGCGCGATCCGCGCGGCAACCAGCGCCGCCAGCGACGGCGCGAGCGCGCAGCCGAGCGACGCGAGCAGGAACAGCGCAAGGCCGTACGCGAACAGTCGACGGCTGCCGAAACGGTCGGCCAGCGTGCCGGACGTCAGCAGCAGCGCGGCGAACGACAGCGTATAGGCATCGACGATCCACTGCAGCCCGTGGACGCTCGATCCGAACGCGTGGCCGAGACTCGGGATCGCGACGTTGACCACGGTCACGTCGAGCTGGACGATCGCGAAGCCGAGGCTCGCGGCGGCGACGGTCGGGAGGATGGCGCGCAGCGATGCGCGGGGCGATTCCGCGACGGCGATCGGCGTGCGCTCGACGCGGTCGAGCGCCGGGGCACGATCGCTCATCGCGACTCCCGGGGCGTACGGGGTGTGTAGGGCGTATAGGGCGTGCGGGACGGCAGGCGGTATCGGTTCATCGGGCGGGTTTCCGTAAGGCGGACGAGGGAAGCCGGCTGCCCGTCGGGCGCCGGCCGCGGCGTCGAATCCGACGGAAAAATAGCATCGACCCGTTAGCGAATACAAATAATAAGCAGCGATTTTTTAACAAGTATTTGTGTTAAAGGGCGATGCAAGCGAGATGAACCGGTTCCGGCAGGATTGCTGAACTTATATCGATAATGTTCGTTTGCAATCGAATTAATATCATTTCGCAATGCAATGCCGGTCTCCTAGTCTTGTCGAGCGCTTCGTCCCGAGGACGGCGGAGCGCGGCGGCGATGCCACGCCGCTCTTCGAACCAGATCTTTATACGAGAGACTTATGACCTATCTCGCAGATGAACGCATCGCTTTGACGGCAGCGGAATCCGCCCACATCCGCAAGACGCTCGGCGCGCTGGATTACGACCCGGCCGGCGGCGCAGGCTATATCAGCGCGGTCCGCAAGCTGGCCTACAACGCGTTTCCCGACCGGATCGTCGACGCATTCGATCGGGCGAAGGCGCCGACCGCGGACGCGCACGGCTCGATCGAGATCGACAACCTGCCGATCGACGACGGCGTGAACGGCAGCCCGCGATTCGAGGAAACCGGCCGCTCGTTCAAGGCCGGCGTGTTGAGCGAGAACGTGCTGGTCGCATTGAGCACGCTGGCGGGCGAGCCGTACTCGATCGCGCACGAAGGCCGCGAGCTGGTGAACAACCTGACGCCGCACAAGGCGACCGCGCGCGACTATACGGGCCTCGGCTCCGAGGTCGAACTCGATTTCCATATCGAGAACGCCGCGCAGGCGCACATGCCGGAAGGCGACACGTCGCCGTTCGCGCTGCTGCTGCTCGGCGTGCGCAGCGAGGCCGGCGGCGGCCCGTACACGCGGCTCGCCGATGCGCGCCGCGCGCTTCAATTGCTGTCGCCGGACGATATTGCGCAACTCTACGGCCAGCACTACATCATTCGCGTGCCGTACCGATGGCGTGGCGCGACGCCGACGCCGCGCGACAACACCGACCTGAGCGCCGTGCTGTCGGGGCCGCTCGATGCGCCGCGCGTGACGGTCGCGTTCTATCCGGACATGGTGCTGGCGGTCAATGCGCGCGCGCAGGAAGCGCTGGCCAACCTGTATCGCGCGGTGCGCGAAGTGTCGTTCGGCGTGCAGGTGTCGCCCGGCAAGCTGGTGCTGATCAACAACCACTTCACGCTGCATTCGCGCGATCGCTTCGATCCGCAGTACGACGAGAACGATCGCGCGTTCCGCTGGGTGCAGCGCGTGTTCGTCGCGCGCAGCCTGTGGAATTTCCGCGCGTTCACGCCGCTGCAGGCGCGCGTGTTCGACCCGAAAGCGCTCTATGCGGGCGAACCGGCGCAGGCGAGGCAGCCGTCGCCGGCCGTGCAAGCCGCGCCGCCGCGCGCGGCCGCGGTCGAACTCGAAGCGGCGCCTGCGTGAGCGACCCGGCGTGGCAGCGACTGGCGCCGAACGTTGCCGGCCCGCTGCCCGCACGCTTCGTTTCCTGCATCGTCGAATCAATACAGGATTCCACAAGACATGAGAAGAACCGTTTTTCCCGTTGCGCGCATCGCCCGCGTGCTGGCCGTCGCGCTGATTGCCGGGAGCGCCGTCGCCGCGCAGGCGACGTCGTTCGACCTGAGTCCCGAGCAGCCGGCCCGGCAGCGCGGCGCCGTGAACCCGGCGGTCGAGCAGGCGCTGCCGGCCGGCTTCCGGTTTGCCGAAGCGAACACGCTGACGATCGGCATCGCGCCGAATCTGCCGCCGCTCAGCACCTATGCGACCGACGCACGCACGGTGGTCGGCTTCGATCCCGATCTCGCGCAACTGATCGCGGACAGTATCGGCCGCAAGCTGAAGATCGTGCCGCTCGCGTGGGCCGATTGGCCGCTCGCGCTGCAGTCCGGCAAGGTCGACGCGGTGATCTCGAACGTGACGGTCACCGAGCAGCGCAAGGAGAAATTCGATTTCTCGACCTACCGGAAGGACCAGCTCGGCTTCTACGTGAAGATCGGCAGCAAGCTGGCGGCGATCCGAGAGCCGAAGGATGTCGCCGGGTTGCGTGTCGTGACCGATTCGGGCACGAACCAGGAAAAGATCCTGCTCGAATGGAACCGGCAGAACGTCGCGCACGGTCTCGCACCCGTCGAGATCCAGTATTACGCGGATGCGGCCGAGCGCTGGGTCGCGCTGCAGTCGGGCCGCGTCGACACGATCTTCAGCGTGAACTCGATGCTCGCGTATCAGGCGTCGCTGCGTGGCGATGCGAAGCTGATCGGCACCGTCAGCGGCGGCTGGCCGCGCACCGCGGACATCGCGATCACGACCCGCAAGGGCAGCGGCCTCGCCGGGCCGCTGACGCTCGCGATCAATGCGCTGATCGCCAACGGCAGCTACCGGAAGGCGCTCGATCACTGGCGGCTGGACGCCGAGGCGATCGACCGGTCGCAGACCAATCCGCCGGGGTTGCCGCGCACCTGAATCCGGCATGCGGCGGCGCCCACGCGAACATCGTCGTAGTCGTTGTCGGCGCCGTCCTCCGCCGCGATCGCGTTGAAGCCGGTACGCGGCGGCAGCGTGAAATAGCCGTCGCGATCCGCTATGGCGTGACGCCGGGCTATTTCGTGTCGGGCGAGCTGGCGGCGATCTCGATCGCCGTTTCCCAGCGGAAATAGCCCGATACGGCGCCGTCGCGATCGAGCACGGCGAAATCGGCCGTGCACGTGGTGGCGCCCGCGGCGAGCACCTCGCTGCGCCAGAAGTGGTCTTTCATCGGCCGACACGACGGATGCAGCAGGTCGTCGCCGTCCGGCACCGGCATGGCGGCGTCGCGGATTTCCGCTTCGATCGGCGCGACGATGCCGGCGTCTTTCAGCGCGAACCGGACGAACAGCACGGTCACCTCCGCACGTAGCGCGAGCGCGGTTTCGCGCAGACGAAGCTGGTCGCCCGGTTGCAGGCCGGCGAAGAACTTGCTGTCGTTGTGACCGAGCCGACTGTCGCCGGGGCTTATCACGTAGATGTGCCGGCCGTCGATGACGGTTGGCGTATCGGCGTTCCGGCTCGCATCGGGGTGGGCCGACAGCAGCGTGGCGGCGTCGACGATCGCGAGAACATCGCAACGAAGACCAGACATGAGCGCTTCCTCCGCAACAAGGGAATGACACGGGCGGCCGTGCGGCCACCCGCTTGCCGCGATCGACGATCAGTTGTGGATCGAAATGAACGGATCCCACTGATAGCAGCCCAGCGACTGACAGTTGCGATCGATGATCTGGAAGTAGAAGTGGTAGGTCACGCGGCCCTCCGACAGCGTTTCCGACGACCAGTAATAGTTGTCGACCTTCTGGCAGGTCGGCGTCGACGGCGAGCTCGGATTCGGAATCGGGATCGACGCGGTGGCCTTGCGCGGCGTCGGCGGCGAGATCAGGTCCTTGCCTTGATTCGCGATGAAGCCGTAGAAAATGACCTGTTTTTCGAAGCCGAGCGACAGGCTCGTTTCGCGCCAGCGGATCAGGTCGCCCACCTGCGCTTTCAGGTCGAGCTCGCCGCCCGCCTGCCCGGAAACCACGTTGTCCTGGTTGGTGACCATGTACACGTGCTTCCAGTCGATCAGCGTCGGGTTTTTCGGATCCCGGCTGGGATTCGGATATTTCTGGAGAATGGTTTCGGTATCGAACGAGACGAGCACATCGGTAACGCGTGACATAGAAGCTCCCGTTTAAAGTAATGGAACTTATCGTTGCGCGAATTGCTTCGTGCGGCCGCCATCGCATTGTGCTGCAAGGGTTTTCGCCGGTTTCGACGCATGCAGAAGCGACGGCGAATGCAGGTTATCCCGTTTGATTGAACGTGGAAGCTGTAAAAGTAAACAGGTCGATAAAATAATTTATCGGGGTAATTTTGAAATCGGAATCAATCGAATCGATGCGTTACATAAATATAGCGACATTGAATCTGTTAATTGATTGTCCGATTATTGGCGGGAACGGGGAAAGGGCGCTTACCGGTACGTCCAGAGCCGGTGCAGCACGAACGTCGTCGGCGGGATCAGCAGCGCGATCGCGACGACGCCCATCGCGCGCGACGCACCCAGCGCCTCGGCGGCGCGCGCGAGCAGCATCGTTTCGACGAAGCCGGCGAGCGTGACCGCGAGAAAGCGCAGCGCGTTGCGGGCGTGCACCGTCGACGAGAAGCTCCACAGCGTATTCGCCAGATACGAGAACGCGGTCGCGCAGAGGAACGCGACCGCATTCGCGCTCACCTGCGTCGCATCGAGCAGCGCGAACAGCGCCGTCGCGACCAGCGTGTGGATCGCGGTCGAGCAGAGACCGGACACGCCGAAGCGCACGAGCCGCGTGCGCTCGGCCTGGAGCAGGCCGATCATGGCAAGCGCACGTCAGCGTGCGCCGATGCGCGCCCTGGCCGGCTGCGCGCGCCGGCGGGGCGGCTGGCGGCGGGCGTCGCGCGCGACCGGCAGTTCGATCACCTTGCCGTGCGCCTGGTAGCGGCGGCGGATCAGGTAGACGGGCCGTTGCTTCGATTCGTCGTAGATTCGCCCGACGTATTCGCCGACGACGCCGATTCCGATCAGCTCGATGCCCCCGATGAACAGCGTGACCGAGATCAGCGACGCGTAGCCCAGCACCGGATTGCCGAACAGCAGCGTGCGCAGGATGATGAACGTGCCGTACAGGAACGCGAGCGCCGCGATGCCGACGCCGATGTAGGTCCAGCTGCGCAGCGGCACGGTGCTGAAGCTGGTGATGCCTTCCAGCGCGAAATTCCACAGCTTCCAGCCGGAGAACTTCGAGTGCCCGGCGCTGCGCGGATCGCGCTGGTACTCGACGATCACGGTCTTGTAGCCGACCCACGCGAACAGCCCTTTCATGAAGCGGTGCCGCTCGGGAAGGTTGCGCAGCGCGTTCACGACCTTGCGGTCCATCAACCGAAAATCGCCGACGTTCTCCGGCAGCTTCACGTCCGACAGCAGGTTGTGAACGCGGTAGTAGATCGCGGCGGCGGTGCGCTTCGCGAACGAATCGCACGCGCGGTTGCTGCGCTTGGCCGCGACGACCTCCGCGCCGTCGCGCCAGTGGTCGATCAGCACCGGAATCAGGCTCGGCGGGTCCTGCAGGTCGGCGTCGAGCGGGATCACCGCGTCGCCGGCGGCTTCGTCGAGGCCGGCCGTCAGCGCGGCCTCCTTGCCGAAATTGCGGGTGAGATCGATGACGCGCACGCGCCGCTCGGCGGCGCCGATCCGGACGAGGCGTTCGAGCGTGTCGTCGCGGCTGCCGTCGTTCACGCAGACGATCTCGAAGCGGATCGCGTCGATCGCGCTCAACAACGGAATCACGACGTCGAAGAAGCGCTCGACGGCTTCGCCTTCGTTGTAGAACGGCACGACCAGCGAGACGAGCGGCGTGTAGATGGATTCCCGCATGATGATTCCCCTTGTGATGTCGCTTTACCGGCTGGCGCCGAACGTCGGGCGGCCGGTGCGGCGCATGCCGTGCGCCGGGCGGTGGTGCGGTCGGACCGGGTGCGCGAATGCGGTCTCGGTCGAGCTGTCGCGCGCATCGGGCATCGACGGCACGTCGCGTCGTTCCCGCGCGATCCGGCCGACGAGGAGCGCGAGCGACGCGAGCGTCACGAGCGGCATGAACTGGAACGACAGATGCGGCACGATCGCGAGGCCCGCGAGCGGCATCGGCCACAGCAGCATCAGCCATTCGCGATCGAAGTGCCGCCAGCCGTGCGTCCATGCATAGCGCGCGTACCACGCGATCACGATGCCGTACCACGTCAGGTCGTAGTCGTACAGATAGGGGCTGACGAGCAGGCATGCGCACGCGAGGGTCGCGGCGCGCAGCGCGTACGAACAGGCGCCGCGCCACGCGTAGACGACGGCGATCGCGGCAGCCGCGGCCGACAGCAATTGCAGGCCGCGCGCGACGAGCGCGGACCAGCCGGCCAGCGTCGCGAGCGCGAATGCGGTCGGCATGCGCGCGAGCTGCGCATGACCGGTGCCGACGATCGTGTAGACGTCGGCGATCGTGTGCATGAACGCGAGCCACGGGCCGACGCCGAACGCGAGCGTCGCGAGCAGGGCGCCGACGATGATCGTCGCGGCCCACGCGGCCAGCGCGCGCCATTGGCCGGCGCACAGCAGCGCGAGCGGGAACAGCACCGCGAGCTGCGGCTTCATCGTCAGCAAGCCGAAGCAGATGCCGGCCACGACCGGACGGCGGTTCAGCGCGAGCAGGCCGAGGGCGGCGAGCGCAGCCGTGAAGAGGCTCGTCTGGCCGACGATCACCGTGAGGAACGCGCCGGGGAACGCCAGTGCGCACAGCCACGCGACATCGCGTTGGACGGTCGCATGGATCGCCGCGGCGAACAGCGCGAGCGTGACGCCGAGCCACAGTGCGAGCGCCAGCGTGTACGGCAGCCAGCCGAGCGGCAGCACGAGCAGCAGCATCGTCGGCGGATAGAGCCACGGTTGCGTGCCACCCGCGAGCGTCATCGTCGGTGTCGCCGACTGCTCGATCGCGAACAGCGTGGCGTAATGCCACGCATCGGCGCCGTGCCCGTGCGCGGCGAGCCACGCGGCGCTCCAGATTGGCGAGAAATCCGGCGACAGCGGCTCGGGTGCGCCGTGGTTCGACACGATCATGCGAACCAGGTAGATGCCAATGAACAGCAGCTCCGTCAGGAGCACGGCGCCCGCATAGAGGCGCACGCGGTCGCGATTGAGCCAGTGCGGACGGCGGCGCGGGCCCGCGATCGGCAGTTCCGGATGCACGTCGATGGCGGAATGCGCATGGCGGGCGAACGAGGGCGTTTTCATTGCTGGCCTCGTGTCGCCAGTGCCGTGCGACGCAGGACGACCAACAGCACCGCGAGCAGCACGACCGGCCCGATTTGCGGCAGCTTCATCAACCGGTTGAACATCTCGAAGACCGGCAGCAGCCACGCGATCACGAGGATGCCCTGGTCGCCGGGCAGCCAGCCTTCGTCGAGACCGTGCGCGATCAGACAGAAGAGCGCGATGCCGAGCCAGGTGAGTTCGTAATGCCACAGATAAGGCGTCGTCAGCAGCGTGGCGACCGCCAGCACTGCGCCGCGCAGGCGCATGTCGTGCGTGCGACGCCATACGCTGACGGCCGCGGCGATCGCGAGCAGTGCGACCGCCGCCTGCGCGGCCAGCGCGGCCGCGACCGACGCGCCCGCGAGTCGCAGTGCGGCGAACGGCGTCGGCGACGCGAGCCAGTACGACGCGAGCATGAAATGCTGCGCGCGTACCGTCGACATCGCCTGGCTCACCCCGTGCAGCGCGGCGGGGCCGGCCAGCACGACGCCGGCCGCGGCGAACAGCGCCGCGCTGATCGCCGCGGCCGCGAAGGTGCGCCACGCACGCGTCGCGATCAGCACGAACGGGAACACGACGGCGAGTTGCGGCTTGATCGCGAGCAGTCCGATCAGCACGCCCGCCACGACCGGGCGCTTGCCGAGCAGATGCAGCGCGAGCGCGGCGAGGCCGGCGGTCAGGATGCTGTTCTGGCCGAACAGCGCGGACACGCACGCCGCCGAATACGCGGCGACGACGAGCGCAGCGGCACGCGGCACGGGAAGATGCGCGCGCAGCCCCGACAAGTGCAAGACGGCGAACGCGTAGCATAAAAGACTGCCCGCGAAAAAGAGGAAGTAAGCGGGCAGGAAAGGCACGAGGGCAACCGGCGCGACGAACAGCAGCATCGTCGGCGGATAGAGCCAGGGAAGCGGCCGGCTTTGCAGCGACGCACCGAAGTGCGCGAACTCGGCCCGCGCGAACGACGAAGGGTCGTAGGCCGATGCGGCATGGCCTTGCAACACGAGATGCGATGCGGTCCAGAAGACCGAGAAGTCGGTGCCGGGGCGCGCGGTGGCGTTCGACGTGAAGCCGTCGGTCACGACGCCCCAGACGATCACCAGCGCAACGAAGAGCATCAGCATGATGCAGCTGTACGGAATGATCCGGTCGGCCGTCAGCCATTGAGCACAGCGTATTGTGCGATCGCGCGTTCCACGATTGGCTGTGTACATGATGCCCCGTCTGTCGTGTGGCCGCGTGGTCTGTCGCAGCCGTTTGATGTTGTCGTGCCCCTGCGGATCGATCGCTCTGAAACGGCGTTGTCCGGTGAATTCATTGTTGAAGAAAAAATCGCTCGATGCAAACCGCGCACGGCCGGCCGACATTGAATGTGTTCAGCGATGCGGTTGAAAACCGCCATTTCTGGTATGAGAAAACGCTGCCGCCGGAATTCGTGTTTCCGGCTTGAAACATTCCGCGATTTTTGCGGGCCGTGCATGCCGCCGGACCCGATCCGCACGCGCGGCCCGCCGCGTTCGGGAAAATCCCGAGAAAATTTTTTGGGCCCTTTGTGCAGCGCGGCGACGGGGTTTCACGCCGACCGCATGCGCTCGAACCGCATATATCAAAGTTGAAACATTTAGGCAGCCGGACGTTTGGCGGGAGGGCGTGCGGATCGCCGGAACCCTTGCCGCGCCTCGATTTCGCCCGGGATGGTCCGCTCTTTGCGTAAGCGTTGGCACGGCAGTCGACGATTTGACGACCGGACGGTTCAGACAGAAACGCCGCGCAACCGGTTCGTGAATCACCTGGGGAAAAGACCGGCCGGAGCGCGTCGGGGAACACGCCGCTCCAGTTCGGTCACCCGCGGGAATCGTCGTCGAACGGCCCGAGAGACCCGGTTGCTTCAGGGCAATAAGAAATCGGCATGGCAGTACATGGGGAATAAAAATGAAAGACCACAGCGCATCGCGGTTCGCAAGCCGCGTTAAAGACACATTGCTGCTTTGCCGGGAGCTCGTCTCTCGTTCAATCGAATTCCATGCGTCGAACGGCCGCCGTGCCGCTCCGGTCGCTCGACCTGCCCGGTTCGTCCGGCCGGTCGAACCGTACACGCGTCTCTCGTGCTCCGTCTCGCCGGTACCTGTTCGCACGGACAGGGGCGGTCCGCCCCGTTTCCGCGACTGATCGTCGGCTTCCGATTTCCAGAGTAGTGCCGGTGGTGCCAGCCCCCGACGTCCTGACCGACGAAGGGTATTTCATAGTAGTCCGAAAGGAGAGTGCTCATGTCGAGAATCATCGAAAAGATCGCCTGGTTCGTCGACGATCAGGACGGTGTGACGGCCATCGAATACGGCCTGATCGCCGCACTGATCGCGATCGGCATCGTCGCCGCGCTGACGACGGTCGGTACGGATCTGAAAACCGTCTTCAGCACGGTGGCAGACGATCTGGATTCGATCGTGGCGGCGATTTGACGAACGGTACGGCGAACGGCTCCTCCGAATTGTTCGTCGACACCACACGGCATCAACAACCTGCCTCGACGTATCGATGCCGGATCATTCGATCCTGCCGGCACGCGAGGGCTTTGAAAGTGACTACGCAAGGAGATCATCATGTCCAAGCTCGTTCAGCAAGTCAGCCGTTTCGTACGCGATGAAGACGGCGTGACGGCCATCGAATACGGCCTGATCGCCGCCCTGATCGCCATCGGCATCATCGCCGCGCTGTCGACGGTCGGCAAGGACCTCAAGACCGTGTTCAGCACGATCGCCGACGACCTCGATTCGGCGGTCGCAGCCATCTGATGGAGCATGCCGCGGACGGCTCGGCTGGTGCAGCGCTCGAGCCGTCCCCGGCGATCCGATCAACCGGAACCGGAGACTGTCATGCAAGCCGTCATGCGTGCCGCACGTGGCTGGATCGCCGACGAACGAGGCGCGACGTCGATCGAATATGCGTTGCTCGCGTCGATGTTCGCGATCGCGGTACTGGGCAGCGTCGTCACGCTGAAGGGCTCGCTCGGCGACGCGTACGAGATGATCGCCGCAGCCGTGACGGCCGTCGTGACCACCGCCGTGACCACCGCGCTGGCGATGGCTTCCTGATCCACCGATTCGATCCGCGAGGTTCGCCATGTTTCCCGTTGCGCCGCCTTACCCGGTTCCGTTGTGCGTGACGCTGCTCGCGATCGCTGCGGCCAGCACCGACATCGCGACCCGTCGCATTCCGAACCGTCTCGTTCTGCTCGGCCTGGCCGGCGCGCTGGTTGCGCAGTGTCTGTTGCACGGCGTGCCGGCGGGCGTTCTCGGCTGGCTCGCCGGGGCCGCAACCGGCTTCGGCCTGCTGCTGCCGTTCTACCTGTTGCGCGGGATGGCGGCGGGCGACGTGAAGCTGATGCTCGCGATCGGCGCATGGGTCGGCGCGGAAATGACGTTTTACATCGTGCTGGCCACGTTCCTGGCCGGCGGGATCGGCGCCGTCGCCTACGCGCTGCTGCGCGGGCGGACGCGCCGGATGTGGGCGAACGTGCGCACGCTGATCGTGCAGCGCTCGCCAGCGGCGCGCGCCGAGGCCGACGACGGCCCCGCCGAGATCGTCTCGGTCGGCACGCTGCCGTACGGCGTGGCGATCGCGGCCGGCACGCTGGGCATGCTGTTCGCGTCGTGCGCATAGCGCGGCGGATCCGCAACGAAGACGCAACGAGGACGCAACGATCATGAACACGAACCACACCGAACCGAGACGCGACGCGCAGGTGGCACGCCTGCCCGATCCGCCGCCGTCGCGGGAGGTCCATACGAAGCTGGGCGCGCAACTGCCGTCGGCGCCGCGCTCGCTCGCCGAAACGGGGCTCGGCATGGCGTTCGTCGCCGGCCTCGTGCTGAAGTCGACGCTGGTGCTCGGCCGCCCGTCGTACGGCGACCTGGTCGAGCGGCACTGCCTGCCGCTCGCGGTGCTCGACGAGGTCTTTGCGTTCCTGGTGCGCGAGCATCTCGTCGAGCTCACCCATCGCGGCGCGACCGATCTCGACGTGACGTTCCGCCTGACCGATGCGGGCCGCGTGCTCGCACTCGAGGAACGGGAACGCAGCGGCTACAGCGGGCCTGCGCCGGTGACGCTCGACGCGTATCTCGCGAGCGTGGCCGCGCATTCGGTGCGCAAGCTGCACATCGGCCAGAGCGACGTGTGGGCGGCGTTCGAAGGCGTCGTGATCGACACGGCGGTGCTCGATGCGGCCGCCGCCGCGCTGAACGCGGGCCGGCCGCTGCTGATCTACGGCCCGGCCGGCAGCGGCAAGACCTTTCTCGCCGAGCGGCTCGGCGCGCTGATGCACGGCCGCGTGCCGGTGCCGCACGCGATCTGTGCGGCCGGCGAAGTGATCCAGGTCTACGACCCGCTCGTGCACGTCGACGCGCAAGCCGCGGGCGGCGGCCAGTCGGTCGATCGCCGCTGGCGCCTGTGCCGGCGGCCGGTCGTGATGTCGGGCGGCGAGCTGACGCTCGACGAGCTCGACCTGCGTCGCGACGAAGCGGCCGGCTTCTACCAGGCGCCGCCGCACATGAAGGCGAACATGGGCATGTACGTCGTCGACGATCTCGGCCGCCAGCGCGTCGAGCCGCGGGACCTGCTCAATCGCTGGCTGCGTCCGCTCGATCGCGGCGTCGATTTCATGACGCTCGAATCCGGCAACCGCTTCGTGCTGCCGTTCGACGTATGGCCGGTGTTCTCGAGCAACCTGGCGCCGGAGCAGTTCTGCGACGACGCGTTCATGCGCCGCCTCGGCTCGAAGCTGCACGTCGGCGCGATGTCGATCGACGACTACCGCGCGGTGTACGACGCGGCCTGCGCATCGCTCGGGCTCGTGTCGGCGAGCGATGCGTTCGACTTCCTGCTGCATCGGCTGCACCTGCCGACCGGCAAGGCGTTTCTCGCGTGCTTTCCGGCGGACCTGCTGCGCCTCGTGGCCGCCGGCGCGCGTTATCGCGGCGATCCGCCCGAGGTGACGCACGACGCGCTGTACGACGCATGGGCGAGTTACTTCGGTGCGGCGCCCGAGCGGGACGGCAGCCATCCGCCGCCCGTCGAGCGCGGAGGCCGTACGTTCGTCACCGGTTGAGCGGTTTCTTTCACGATTCGTCGAGGAGCATTGCCATGAAAAACAGTCGAGCGCTCATGATGCTGATCGTCGCGATGATCGCGGGTCTTGCCGCGGTCGTGTTCGCGTCCCACTGGCTGGTACAGACGTCCACGAGCTCGGTCACGTCCGTTGCGGTCGCCAGCACCGACCTGAACCTGGGCGAGCCGCTCGGGCCGAACCAGATCCACATGGTGAGCTGGCCGTCGGGCAGCGTGCCGACCGGCGCGTTCACCGATACGAAGGCGCTCGAAGGGCGCGTCGTGCGCACCAGCCTCGCGCGCGGCGAGCCGGTGATCGAGTCGAAGCTCGCGCCGGTCGGCACGAAGGGTGGGCTGTCCGCGGTGATCGCCGACGGCAGCCGCGCGATCACGGTGCGCGTGAACGACGTGGTCGGCGTCGCCGGCTTCGCGCTGCCGGGCAACTACGTCGACGTGATCGTCAACACGCAGGAACAGCAGGGCAAGACCGACGGGCAGAGCATCTCCAAGATCGTGCTCGAGCACATCCTCGTGCTCGCCGTCGCGCAGCAGGTGAGCCGCGACGACACGGCGCCGAAGGTGGTCAACGCGGTGACGCTGGAAGTCACGCCCGAGCAGGCCGAACGGCTCGACGTCGCACGCAGCGTCGGCACGCTGTCGCTCGTGCTGCGCAATCAGGTCGACCAGAAGACGCTGAACACGGACGGCGCGACCAAGCTGACGCTGCTCGGCAAGGCGCCCGCACCCGAAGCGCAGCCGGCGCCCGTTCGCGCGCGGCCGGTCCGCGTGCACGTCGCGTCGCATGCGGCGCCGGAAGCGCGGCGCGATTGCGTCGGCGTGCTGACCGGCGTGAAAGGCAGCGTCGAATGTTTCTGAAGTCATCCATATAGACAGACCAACAGATCGGCCGCCGGCAACGCGCGGCGGCCTTGGAAGTCGATAACCGGCACGGCGCCGGTCTCTCGGGGGATCAGACGAAATGAAGATCAAACCGCAACGCACAGGTACCGGCCCGCTACGCACACGCGTCGCACGGGGTACGACGATGGCCGCGATCCTTTGTTCGGGATGGCTGACCGTGTATGGCGCACTCGCGCAGGAAGGCGTCGAATCGGCGGTGCTGACGAAGGGCGGCGCCAGCGCGCCGGCCGCGGTCGGCAAGGGGCCGATGCAGATGACGATCAGCATGGCGCCGATGCCGGCCGCCGCGCCCGCCGCGTCGGCGGGGCCGCTGCGCGGGCCGAACTGCGTCGGCGCCGTGCGCGAATCGACCAGCGTCGCCGTGCCGCTCGGCAAGTCGCTGCTGGTGCCGATGCCCGAGCCGGTCCGCAACCGGACGATCGGCAATCCGGCCGTCGCGCAGGCGACGATGGTGTCGCCGCAGACGCTGTACATCCTCGGGCTCGCGGTCGGCACGACCAACATGATCGTGCAGGGCAGGAGCGGCGCATGCCGCGTGATCGACGTCGCGGTCGGCGCGGACGCCGGCGGCCTGCAGGCGTCGCTGCTGCAACTGATGCCGAACGAGCGCGACATTCATGTGTCGACCGCGGCCGGCACGATCGTGCTCGCCGGCACGGTGTCGAGTTCGCAGGCCGCGCAGCAGGCCGTGCAGATCGCCCACGCGTACGGCGACAGCGCGGGCGATGCGGCGGGCGGCGGCAAGCAGGGCGGCGGCGTGCTCAACATGCTGAACGTCACGTCGCCGCAGCAGGTCATGCTCGAGGTGAAGGTGGCCGAGGTGTCGAAGACGCTGATCAACCAGATGGGCAGCGCATTCAACATCCAGGGCGGCTTCGGTTCGTGGAGCGGCGCGCTGGTCAGCAACCTGCTCGCGGGCGTCGCGAGCGGCGCCGTGTTCAACAAGGCGAACAACAAGCCGTTCAGCATCGCGGCCGACGCGCAGAACACCGACAACCTCGTCAAGATCCTCGCGGAGCCGAACCTCGTGACGATCAGCGGCCAGGAAGCGACGTTCCTCGCGGGCGGCAGGATCTTCATTCCGATCCCGCAGAGCGGCAGCAACGGCGTCTCGTCGATCACGCTGCAGGAAGAGGAATTCGGCGTGGCGCTGAAGTTCACGCCGACGGTGCTGGCCAACGGCCGGATCAGCCTGAAAGTCGCGCCGGAAGTGTCGGAGCTGTCGCAGACGGGCGTCACGCTGAGCGCGTCCAACATCGGCGGCACGTCGATCCTGCCGCTGATCACGACGCGGCGCGCGTCGACGACGGTGCAGATGAGCGACGGCGAATCGTTCGCGATCGGCGGGCTGATCAAGGACAACGCGACCGGCGCGCTGAAGGCGATCCCGGGTGTCGGCGAAGTGCCGGTGCTCGGTGCGCTGTTCCGCAGCACGTCGTTCCAGCAGGATCGCACCGAGCTGATCTTCCTGATCACGCCGCACCTGGTGAAGCCGCTGCAGACCGCGGACGTCGCGCTGCCGACCGACAGCTTCTCGAAGCCGAACGAAGCCGACGTGTATGCGACCGGCAACATGGAAGGCCGCGGCGGCGTGCGCAAGGCAGGCGCGCAGCCGAAGCAACCCGCGAACGGCGCGGCCGTCGCCCCGCAGACCCCGGCCCAGGCGCCGGCGCCCGCTCCGGCGCCGCAATCGGAAGCACCGGTCGCACCGGCCGCGCTGCCCGCGCCGCGCGCGCCGCAAGACGCCGACGTGCAGCCGCCGGTACCGGCCGAGCCGCCGAAGGCGCCGGCGCCGGTCGCGGCCGCCGCGCCGCAGTCCGACCCGGCCACCGCGGCGCGTGTCGCGCGCATCGAAGCCGCCGCCGCGCGCCTCGCGGCCGCGGCCCCCGAACCGTCGGCCCAGCCGGCGGCGCGACCGAAGCACCGGATCGCGGCGGCGCCCAACGCGCAGATCGCGCGTGCGGCCGCCGAACCCCAGTCCACCGATCGTTGAAGCCATCCAAGGGGAAGCTCATGAAATCCGCCTACCTCGTATTCGCGCGCCGCGCGGCGCTTGCCGTCCCGCTCGCGTTCGCGCTTGCCGGCTGCATGTCGTCGACCCCGGTGTGGGACAGCCGCTTCGGCGACTCGGTCCGCACCGTGATGCACGCCCAGATCATCGATCCGCATGCCGGCGAACATCCGGCGTCGGCGTCGGGGATCGACGGCGCCGCCGCCGCGGCCGCGCTCGACAACTACGACAAGTCGTTCAAGCAGACCCTGCCGCCCGCCAATGCGTTCGTGATCGGCATCGGCAAGTCCACCCAGTAACGACGGCACGCTCAGGGAGAACGCCATGAACAGCGCAGCCCGCTATCCGAAGGTCACGCGTCGCAGCCTGCACCGCCAGCGCGGCGCCGTCGCGATCATCGTCGGCCTTTCGCTGGCGGTGATGATCGGATTCGTCGGGCTCGCGCTGGATCTCGGCAAGCTGTACGTCACGCGCAGCGAACTGCAGAACAGTGCCGATGCCTGCGCGCTGTCCGCCGCGCGCGACCTGACGACGGCGATCAGCCTGTCGGTGGCCGAAGCCGACGGCATCGCGGCCGGCCACCTGAATTTCGTGTTTTTCCAGAAGAAGTCGGTGCAGATGTCGACGAACGCGAACGTCACGTTCAGCGATTCCCTGAGCGACCCGTTCCTGGCCAAGAATGCGGTCACGAAGCCGTCGAACATCAAGTATGTGCAGTGCACCGCGACGCTGAGCAACATCGCCCACTGGTTCATCGAAGTGCTGAACGTGCTGCCGGGCACGAAGCTCGCGAATGCGGCGGAAGTGTCGGCGAGCGCGATCGCGACCGTCGGCGGCGGGCAGACGACCTGTGCGATTCCCGTGTTCGTGTGCCGTGGCCCGTCCGATCCGGCCTACAAGGTCGGCGACTGGATCTCGTCGCCGTCCGGGTCGTCGTCGACCTACGGGCCCGGCAATTTCGGCTGGGCGGCGCTCGACGGGTCGACGAGCGAGACGACGCTCGCGAGCGAGCTGTCGGGCAATACCTGCAACATCACGAGCCCGCCGGACCTGAGCACCACCGGCCTGAAGTCGGCGTCGCAGCGCGCGTGGAATACGCGTTTCGGCATCTATACGAACGGCGCGAACGGCTCGAGCGGCCAGCCGGACTTCACCGGCTACGCGTATGTCGGGCCGAACTACGGGCCGCCGGGAACGGCGGGCATCAAGGGTGACGCGTACACGCAGTTCGTGGCCGACCGCGCGAGCTTCAAGTCGTACCAGGGCGACGGTGCACCGCCGTCGGGCAGCGGCATCGCGACCAACGGCACGGCGACGGCGAGCAACTACACGACGTACGGCGGCGACCGGCGCCTCGCGCTCGCGCCGGAAGGCGACTGTTCGACGCTGAAGGGCAACAGCGGCAAGGTCCACGTCACGCAATGGGATTGCGTGCTGATGCTCGATCCGCTCCCGTTCAGCGCCGGCAGCGGCACGGTCGTCGCGCACCTCGAATACCTCGGCTCGTCGGTCTCCGGCAACAACCCGTGCGCGACGCACGGCTTGCCGGGCAGCGGCAGCGCGTCGGGCACCCAGGTGCCGATGCTCGTTCAATAGCGGAGAGACGGTCATGAAGAAGCTGCCGATTCGTCGTTCGCGCACCCGGGGCGCCGTCGCCGTCGAGTTCGCGCTCGTGCTGATGCCGATGATCCTGCTGGCGACCGGCGTGGCCGAGTTCGGCCGGGCGATCTACCAGTACGAGACGCTGACCAAGGCGACCCGCGATGCGGCGCGCTACCTGTCGGTCTGGTTGCCGACCGACAGCGCGTATCCGGTGTCGCAGGCGCAGTGTCTGGTCGTGTACGGCAGCACGACGTGCGGTACGTCGGGCACCGAGCTGGTGCCGGGGCTCACGACGTCGATGGTCACGATCTGCGACGCCCAGCGCACGACCGGCTGCAGCGATGCGTCCGACCCGGCGCAGTTCGCGAACCTGCCGACCTACGACGCGGACAACAACACGGCAAGCGGGACGGCCACGGGCGCGATCAACGTCGTCGAAGTGAAGATCAGCGGCTACAAGTACCAGCCGATTCCCGCGTATCCGGCGCTGCCGTCGATCACCTTCGGCAACATCGTCACCGTGATGAGGCAGGTGTCATGAACGCGCGCCAATTTCCGCGGTCGCGCCGGCGCGCGCAGCGCGGCGCGGCGATCGTCGAGTTCGCCCTCATCGCGATGGTGCTGATCGTGCTGCTGATCGGCATCTTCGAATTCGGCCGCGTGCTGTTCTACTGGAACACCGCGAGCGAAGCCGTGCGCCTCGGCGCACGCACGGCGGTGGTCTGCGACGTGAACGCCGCGGGCGTCGTGAAGCGCGTGCGATCGCTGCTGCCGCTGCTGTCGAACGCGAACGTCTCGGTCAACTACACGCCGTCGAGTTGCGACATCAACACGTGCTCGTTCGTGACGGTGAGCGTCACGAACGTCACCGTCAAGACCATGATTCCGTTCGTGAACGTCACGGTCACGATGCCGCCGTTCACGACGACGCTGCCGCGCGAAAGCCTGAACTCCGCGACGGGCGGCTCCGCCTGCAACTGATCGAACACACGAGGCACACGACATGATCAATATCCTCGTCGCTTCCGACGATACCGCGCGGCTTTCGCAGATCGCGCGTCTCGTGGCCGACAGCGGACGCTATCGCACGACGCGCGCCACCGGCCGCCCGTCGCAGATCGAACATCGCACCGACGGGCTCGACGCGTTCGACGTCCTGCTGATCGACGGCACGTCGCTCGACCCGTTCGAGCTGGCGGCGATCGAGCGCATCTGCCGCGCGCACGCGAGCCTGACCTGCATCCTCGTGACGGCCGACGCATCGCCGCACGTGCTGCTCGACGCGATGCGCGCCGGCGCGCGCGACGTGCTGCAGTGGCCGCTCGATTTGCAGGCGCTCGGCAACGCGCTCGAACGGGCGGCCGCGCAAAGCACGCGGCGCGATACCGACGACACGCGGATCGTGTCGTTCATGTCGTGCAAGGGCGGGGCCGGCACGAGCTTCGCGGCCGGCAACGTCGCGTTCGAGATCGCCGAGGGCTTCAAGCGCCGCGTGCTGCTGATCGACGTGAACCAGCAGTTCGCCGACGCGGCGTTCCTCGTCAGCGACGAAACCCCGCCGTCGTCGCTACCGCAGCTGTGCGCGCAGATCGAGCGGCTCGACAGCGCGTTTCTCGACGCGAGCGTCGCGCACGTGACGGAAAATTTTCACGTGCTGGCCGGCGCCGGCGACCCGGTCAAGGCCGCCGAGGTGCGCGAGGACGCGCTCGAATGGATTCTCGGGGTCGCCGCGCCGCGCTACGACTTCGTGATCTTCGACGTCGGCGTCGGCATCAACCCGCTGTCGATGGTCGCGCTCGATCGCAGCGACCAGATCCAGATCGTGCTGCAGCCCGCGATGCCGCACGTGCGCGCCGGCCGCCGGCTGCTGGAGATCCTCGTGTCGCTCGGCTATTCGACCGACCAGTTGCGGCTGATCGTGAACCGCGCGACGCGCGCGAGCGAGCGGACCCGCACCGCGCTCGAGGAAGTGCTCGGCCTGCATGCGGCCTGCACGATTCCCGACGACGCCGACACCGTGCTCGAAGCGATCAACCAGGGCCACCCGGTGTCGCGGCTCGCGCGCGGCTCGGCGGTCGCACGGGCATTGCAGGGCTATGCGAAGCAACTCGTCGACGGCGAAGTGCGCGCGGGACGCAGCTCGACGCGCACCGAACCGTTGATGTCCCGGTTGTTCGGCCGCAAGGCCACGCCGAAGCTCAAGTCGATGTAATTCTTTCGGGGAACCGTCATGTCATTGCGCGAACAGATGTCCTTGCACCGGGCCCAGCCGATGGCGGCGGGCGGCGAGCCGGCCGGCCCGGCCCATTCGTCGGTGCGCGACGCATACCAGAAGCTGCGCCGCGAAATTCACCTGGCCGTGCTCGAGCGCGTGGAGCTCGAACGCCTGTCGCGACTGCATCAGGACCAGGTCCGCATGGAAATCGGCGCGCTGATCGCGCGCATCCTCGACGAGGAACGGCTGCCCGCGAACGACATCGAGCGGCGGCAACTCGCGATCGACGTGTACGACGAGATGTTCGGCTTCGGCCCGCTCGAAGCGCTGCTGCGCGACCCCGGCATTTCCGACATCCTCGTGAACACCTGCCGGCAAGTCTACGTCGAGCGCTGCGGGCAGCTCGAACTGACCGACGTGACGTTCTACGACGACGCGCACCTGATGAAGGTGATCGAGAAGATCGTGTCGCGCGTCGGCCGCCGTATCGACGAATCGAGCCCGATGGTCGACGCGCGGTTGCCGGACGGCTCGCGCGTGAACGCGATCATCCCGCCGTCCGCGATCGACGGGCCGCTGATGTCGATCCGGCGCTTCGCGGTCAACCCGCTGAAGATGGACGACCTGGTGCGCTTCCACAGCCTGACGCCGCCGATGGCCGAACTGCTCGACGCGCTGGCGCGCGCGAAGGTGAACGTGCTGGTGTCGGGCGGCACCGGCAGCGGCAAGACCACTCTGCTCAACATCCTGTCCGGCTTCATTCCGCGCAACGAGCGGATCGTGACGATCGAGGACGCCGCCGAGCTGCAACTGCAGCAGCCGCACGTGCTGCGGCTCGAAACACGGCCGCCGAACATCGAAGGCAAGGGCGAGATCACGCAGCGCACGCTGGTGCGCAACGCGCTGCGGATGCGCCCGGACCGGATCATCCTCGGCGAAGTGCGCGGCGCCGAAGCGCTCGACATGCTCAACGCGATGAACACCGGCCACGAAGGCTCGCTCGCGACGATCCACGCGAACACGCCGCGCGATGCGCTGACGCGGCTCGAGAACATGGTCAGCGTGTCCGGCCTGACGCTGCCGCCGAAGACGATGCGCCAGCAGATCGCATCGGCGATCTCGGTGGTCGTGCAGGCGGCGCGGCTCACGGACGGCAAGCGCAAGATCGTCAGCATCCAGGAACTGACCGGGATGGAAGGCGACATCATCAACATGCAGGAGATCTTCACGTTCAAGCGCACGGGCGTGGACCGCGACGGGTCGGTGCGCGGCCACTTCTGCGCGACCGGCGTGCGGCCGAAGTTCGTCGAGCGGCTGCAGGCGTTCGGCATCGACCTGCCGGATTCGCTGTACGACCCGTCCGTGCGTTACGAGACGGACTGACGCCAGGGCGCCGTGCGCTGCCGGGGAGGCCTCATGAATGCGATCTTTTACGGTTTTGTGATTCTCACCTTCGTCGCGGTCGTGCTGTCGATCGAAGGCGTCTATCAATGGTGGAACGCGCGGCACGGCGCCGCCGCGCGCCGGATCGAATCGCGCATCCGCGCGATGTCGGCCGGCGGCAACGTCCAGCAGGAGCGGCTGTCGATCCTGAAGAAGCGGATGCTCGACGAGTCGAAACCGTTCGACCGGCTGCTGCTGCGGCTGCCGCGCGTGCACGCGCTCGATCTCGTGATCCAGCAGTCGGGCCTCGACTGGACGCTGCCGAAGCTGATCACGCTCGGCGCGACGTTCGCGGCGCTCGCGTGGTTCGTGGCGAGCTTCGCGCGGTTGCCGCAACTTGCCGCGGTGCCGATCGCGCTGTTCGCCGGGTGGATGCCGATGATGTACGTGCTGCGCTGCCGCGCGCGCCGGCTGCGCAAGCTCGAGCGGCAGTTGCCGGAGATCTGCGACATGATCGCGCGCGCGCTGCGCTCCGGGCATTCGTTCACGAGCACGCTCGGGATGGTCGGCGACGAGTTTTCCGAGCCGATGGGCGGCGAATTCCGCGTCACGTTCGACGAGGTCAACTACGGCGTGTCGCTGCACGACGCGCTGATGAATCTCGCGACGCGCGTACCGGTGCAGGATCTGCGCTACTTCGTGATCGCGGTGCTGATCCAGCGCGAGACGGGCGGCAACCTGGCCGAGCTGCTCGACAGCATCGCCGGGCTGATCCGCGAGCGTTTCAAGCTGTTCGACAAGGTGCGCGTGCTGTCGGCGGAAGGGCGGCTGTCGGCGTGGATTCTCGGGCTCTTGCCGTTCGGCACCGCGGCGGTGATGGCGCTGCTGAACCGCGAGTTCCTGTCGGTGCTCTGGGAGGATCCGGCCGGGATCCGGATGGTCGGCACGATGCTGGTGTCGATGCTGTTCGGCCTGTTCTGGATCCGTCGTATCGTCCGTATTCGCGTCTGACGCGCGAGCCGAATAACGAACCGTTGCGAGGCTGTCATGCAAAACCTGAGCGTGGTCCAGGCCGTGATGCTGGGCGGCTTGTTCATCGTCGTGGCCGGCGGCGTGCTCGTCGCGATGCTGCTGTTCGCGCCGCGCGGCATCCAGCGCCGGATCCAGCAGGCCGGCGGGGCCGGGGCGGGTGCCGTCGCCGGCCCGGGTCAGGGCGACGACATGGCGTCGCGCTGGGTCGCGAAGCTGGTCGAGCTGTCCACCCCGATCTCGAAGCTGTCGGTGCCGAAGGAGGGGTGGGAGAATTCGCCGCTGCGCATCCGGCTGATGAACGCCGGATGGCGCAACCAGAGCGCGGCCGCGCTGTATTTCACCGCGAAGACGATGCTCGCGCTCGGCCTGCCGTGCGCGGCGCTGCTGGTGCTGATCACGACGCCGCTCGGCGACGAGCGTGCGCTGCTGTCGGTGATCCTCGTGGCGCTCGCCGGCATCGGCTACTACATCCCGAACGTCGTGCTGTCGCAACGGGCCAAGGTGCGCCAGCAGAAGATCTTCGAGGATTTCCCGGACGCGCTCGACTTGTTGACGGTGTGCGTCGAGGCGGGGCTCGGGCTCGACGCGGCCCTGATGAAGGTGAGCGAGGAGCTGCGGTTTCGCAGCGAGGTGGTCGCGAGCGAGCTCGACCTGCTGCTGCTCGAGATGCGCTCCGGCTTCACGAAGGAGACGGCGCTGCGCAATCTCGCGCTGCGCACCGGCGTGGAGGACATCGAATCGTTCTGCGCGATGCTGATCCAGGCCGACCGGTTCGGCACGAGCATCGGCGAATCGCTGCGCGTGCTGTCGGACATGCTGCGCACGCGGCGCCGGATGCGCGCGGAGGAACGCGCGGCGAAGATCGCGCTGAAGCTGCTGTTCCCGCTGATTTTCTGCATCTTCCCCGCGCTGATGATGGTGCTGCTCGGCCCGGCGATGATTCACGTCTATCGCGTGCTGCTGCCGACGTTCGTCGGCATCGCGCAGTGAGCGGCGAGGCGCGGCGGCTTTACCTGCATCGATCGCGATCTTGCGTGCCGGCCCCGGGCGATCCGGCGGCCGGCACGGCAACAGGCTTCATGGAGGCTTCCTCCCCGGGCGGCGCCGCGAGACAGGTCGACCATAGCGGCGTCGAGGCATCCTGGACCCATGGTCGGCCATGGAACAAGCCGTAGTCCACCGCCTTCGCGGCTGCCCCCTACTGCTAACCGCTCGAAGCGGCGGCGCCCCGTATCGGGGCGGCCGGCGCGCGGCGCGTCACTGAAAACGACTGCCGGTATCGATCGCGCGCCGGATCGTCTACGTCACACCGTGCCTTTCTTCAGATCCTCGATGCACGGAATCCCGGCGCGCCGTTTCGGCCGCAGGAATTTCGGCACGGCGGGTGCCTGGCCGACGCCTGCGTGGCTTTGGTCGGCCTTGGGCTTCAACGCGGCCCGCTTGACCTTGTGCGGAATCCGGCAACCGCCGGCCGGCAGGTCGCCGTACGGATCCTCTTCGACGGCCGCAGCAGGGGCCTCCGGCATCGCGGGCGCGGCCGATGCGACCAGCATCGGCGCGAACGGCAACGCACGCATCCGTTCGCCGGTCAGCACGAACGCGCCGTTGGCCACCGCCGGCGCGATCGGCGGTACGCCGGCGTCGCTCAACCCGGTCGGCTGGGCGTCCGACGGCACGAAGAAGACGTCCACCGGCGGCGCTTCCTGCATGCGCACGGGCGGATAGTCGGCGAAACCGGCGTTGCGCACCGCGCCGTGGTCGACGTCGATCGCGAAACCCGGCTTCGTCGTCGCGAGACCGAACAGCGCGCCGCCCTGGATCTGCGCTTCCGCACCGGTCGGGTTGACGATGCGGCCCGCATACACGCCTGCCGTCACGCGATGCACGCGCGGCTGCTGCGCCTCGATCGACACCTCCGTCACGTACGCGACGACCGAGCCGGCCGTTTCGTGCATCGCGACGCCCCATGCGTGCCCGGCCGGCAGCGTGCGCGTGCCGTAGCCGGACTTGTCGACGGCCAGCGCGAGCGCCTGGCGATGCGGCGCATGCTCGGGGCCGGCCAGCCGCGCCATCCGGTACGCGACCGGGTCCTGGCGCGCCGCGTGCGCGAGTTCGTCGACCAGCGTTTCCATCACGAACGCCGTATGCGTATGGCCGCCCGAACGCCACGACTGGACCGGCACGTCGACGTCGGTCTGATGGACCGATACCTGCATCGGGAAGCCGTACGGGCTGTTCGCGACGCCGTCGGTCAGGCTGGGATCGGTGCCGCGCCGGAGCATCGCCGTGCGCTCGAGCGGCGAGCCCTTCAGCACCGACTGGCCGACGACGACGTGCTGCCAGTCGCGCACGGCGCCGCTGCCGTCGACGCCGATGTCGACGCGATGCAGTACCATCGGGCGGTAATAGCCGCCGCGCAGATCGTCCTCGCGCGTCCAGATCGTCTTGACCGGGCCGAGATGGCCGGCGGCGAGGTACGCGGACGACACGCGGGCGGCCTCGACCACGTAGTCCGACGTGGGCGTCGAGCGCCGGCCGTAGTCGCCGCCCGTCGTCAGCGTAAAGATCTGGACTTTCTCCGGCGCGACGCCGAGCGCCTTCGCGACGGCCGCGCGGTCGGCGGTCTGCAGCGACGAGCCGCCCCAGATCTTGATCCCGCACGCGCAGTTCGCCGGCCCGACGTCGACCGTGCAGCTGAGCGGTTCCATCGCCGCATGCGCCAGATACGGAAATTCGTAGTCCTTCTGGATCCGCGTCGCCGCCGGCGGCGCGCTGCCGGCATCGGCCGTGCGCACCACGGTCCCCGGCGTGCCGGCGAGCTGCTTGTACGCCTGCATCTGTTCGGCGGACGTGACGGTCGAGCCGGCGTCCTTCCACGTCACCTTCAGCGCATCGCGGCCGAGCTTGGCCGGCCAGTAGCCGTTCGCGATCACGGCCACGCCGGTGCCGCCGCGATCGGTCGGGATCTCGACGACCTCGACCACGCCCTTGACGGCCCGGGCCGCCGCCGCGTCGTAGCTCGCGACCTTGCCGCCGAAGCGCGGCGGGCGCGCGACCACGGCCACCATCGTGTCCGGCAGGCGCCAGTCCATCCCGTATTTGAGCGTGCCGTCGAGCATCGCGCGCGCGTCGACGCGCGGTGTCGGCTTGCCGATCAGGCGGAACTGGTCCGGCGACTTCAACGGCACCCGCTGCGGGACCGGCATCGCCATCGCGGCCGGCGCGAGCTCGCCGTAGGTCGCACGGTAATTGCCCGACGTCACGACGCCATTCGCGGTCCGGCACGTGGCGGGATCGACGTTCCAGCGCTGCGCGGCCGCCGCGACGAGCATCGCGCGGGCGGACGCGCCGAGTTCGCGGTATTGCGCGAACGAGTGATTGACCGACGTCGAGCCGGCCGTCATCTGGATGCCCGTCACCGGATCCTTGTACGGCTCGCCGGCCGGCGCGAGCACGGTGCGCACGTTGCGCCAGTCGGCGTCGAGCTCGTCGGCCAGCGCCATCGGCAGCGCGGTGCTGACGCCCTGGCCGGATTCCGTCCGGTTGACGGCGACGGTCACGATGTTGTCGGGCGCAATGATCAGGAATGCTTGCGGTGGCGAAGCCGGCGAGGTCTTGCCCGCTTGCGCCGCGGCGCGCGTCGGCGCGATGCCGAGCGCGAGGCAGCCGCTTGCCGCCATCGTCAGCTTCAGGAAGCCGCGCCGGCCGAGCATCGGAGCATCGGCTCCGGTGGCGGGCGGCGCGTCGCGATGGGCGGTGTCGGCGCTTGCCGGGCGCCCGAAAGTGCGGATACGCATGGTCACAGTCTCCGGGCAGGCTCAGGCGAGCGCGTGAGCCGCATCGTGAATCGCGGCGCGGATGCGCTGGTAGGTCGCGCAACGGCACAGGTTGCCGGCCATCGCGCGATCGATGTCGGCATCGGTCGGCGCCTTGTTGCCGCGCAGCAGGCCGGCCGCACTCATCATCTGGCCGCTCTGGCAGTAGCCGCATTGCGCGACGTCGTGCCGGATCCATGCGTCGAGGACGGCCTTGCCGACCGCATCGTCGGCGAGATGTTCGGACGTCGTGATGCGCGCGCTGCCGACCGCCGACAGCGCGAGCGTGCAGCTTCGGGCCGGGCGGCCGTCGACGTGGACGGTGCAGGCGCCGCAGTCGCCGGTGCCGCATCCGAACTTGGTGCCGGTCAGCCCGAGGTTGTCGCGCAGCACCCAGAGCACCGGTGTCGACGGATCGGCGTCGATCTCGGCCGGCCGGTTGTTGATGTTCAACGTCACCATCGTGAAGTTCTCCGTTGGATACCTCGTTATCGCCCGCGAGACGGAAAGGCAATGCAGCGAATCTGAACCAATTAAAGCAGATTCGCTAAAAAACCTGCACCGGGGAATTTGATTTTTTTGCCTTTCTTAATGATTTTCGTGATTTATTTAAAGAGAATCATTTTCATCTCGCGCGCCAATGAATTAATGTGAATGAAAGAGTATTGAGTTTTGCCAAAAAATACCCGGCCGATGGAAAACGTTTGCGACTCGGGCCTATATTTGACTCGCGATCACGCCGGGAGACAGGCGGATCGGGCGGCAGGCACTGACGAATCGGTGTGCGGGGCAACAGGCGCGCGGTTATCCGACGGGAGCGGGCGGCGTTTGATTGTGGGGCGGGAGGCCCCGTACGGGCGGGGTTTCGGCATGGATGCGTTGTTGGCCTGGATGGACGGATATGCGATGAGCTGTGCTCGTCGAGGCAACGTTTCCGGTGTCGTTAAAACAACTGTTATTGATTAGTGGAAAATTTACCGGGTGACAAAGGGGGTTAAAAGTAAAATATGCCGATTCAATAATTCTCGTCGATTCGTTCTTGTTTGTTTTTAATCCGGCCAGCCGCTTTGGATTGGTGATGGGACGGTATTTTCCGAAAAACGTCGAATAACGCATTCCGGTATTTATCCCCGGCATTTTGAATGCGCCGGCGAATGCCCGGTGTCGTCGATTCTCTTATGGGAAGGTGTGATTATGCGTATGCGCATGGGCTCGAACAAAAAGCGCGCGGAAGCACGTCCGAAACTCCTCGTCCCGACCGGCGTGCTGGTCGCGCTGGTCGGCGCCGGGATCGTCCCCGCCGACGCCCTGGCTGCCTGCACCGGAACGACGACCGTCAGTTGTACCGGAGCCAGCACGTCCTATTCGAACGGCACGAACAATCTGAACCTGACCGTCCAGCCCGGCGCGACCATTTCGGTGGTGCCGTTGTTCGGCGGCACCGCGCTGTCGCTGACGGGCAGCGGCGTCACGCTGACCAACAACGGCCGGATCGACCCCGCGTTGTCCGGGCTGAGCGTCGTGTCGAACGGCACGGTGGTCGGCAATAGCGCGTCGGCGAGCACCGTCAACGTCACGAACGCCAGCACGGGCGTGATGATGGGGTCGACGAGCTCGCTGGTCAACGGGCCGGCTTTGACGGTCAACAACGGCATCGGCGGCACGACGAACATCACGAACGCCGGCACGATCGGTACGACCGGCCTGCTCGGCTTCGGCGCGGGGCCGACCGCGCAGGTCGTGACCACGTCGGGCGGTGCGCAGACCAACTTCACCAACGCGAGCGGCGGCACGATCAACGGTTCGGTGGCGCTCGCGCCCAGCGGCACGCCGGGCGCAGGGAACACGTTCACGAACGCCGGCACCGTCACGGGCAACGTGTCGCTGGGCGCGGCCCTCGGCACGTCGAACACGTTCAACGCGCTGACCGGGTCGTCGGTCGGGCTCGGCGTCGACGCCGGGCTGGGCGGCAACAACACGCTCAACCTGCAGCTGAACACGGCCGCCGGCGGCGCGGCGAACGGCGCCATTGCGGTCGATACGTACGGCAATTTCAACAACCTCGCCGTGCAGGGCGGCACGTGGGACATCACCGGCGCATCGACCGCGACGAACGCGTCGCTGACCGGCGGCACCGCGATCGTCCACGGCGCCGGCGCGCTGGGCACCGGCACGATCGTCGGCGGCGGCGGCACGCTCGAGGCCGGCACGGCCGGCGTGAACCTGCTCAACAACGTGACGCTGACCGGCGGCCTGACGGTGGACGGCGCGACCGGGCTCGGGTTGTCGGGTGCGATCGGCGGCGCCGGTGCGCTGAACGTGAGCGGTACCGGCACGCTGGCGCTGAACGGCGCCAATTCGTTCACGGGCGGAACGAATCTGACGGGCGGCGGCGGGCTCCTCGTCGGCACCGCGACGGCGCTCGGCGGCGGCGCGCTGAACGTGACGGGCACGGGCGGCACGCTCGGTACGAGCGTCGGCGGCACGGTGCTCGGCAACGCGGTGAACATCGACACCGGCGTCACCCTGGGTCTGAACGGCTCGGCCAATCTCGGGCTGGGCGGCGTGATCGCCGGCAACGGCGGGCTGGCGCAAACCGGCTCGGGCACGACCACGCTGCTCGGCCTGAACACGTTTACCGGCGGCACGACGTTGAGCGGCGGCGGGCTCGTTGCCGGCACGGGCGCGGCACTCGGGACGGGGGCGCTGCACGTGAGCGGCACGGGCGGCTCGCTGGCGACGAACGTGGGCGGCACGCTGCTCGGCAATGCGGTGAATCTCGATGCAGGCGCGACGCTGGGCCTGAACGGCGCGGCCGGCCTGAGCCTCGGCGGCACGATCGCCGGCAGCGGCGGCCTCGCGCAAAGCGGCACCGGCACGACGACGCTGCTCGGCGCGAACACGTTCTCGGGCGGCACCGCACTGAGCGGCGGCGGCCTGATCGCCGGCACTGGCGCGGCGCTCGGCACGGGCGCGCTGAACGTATCCGGCGCGGGCGGCACGCTCGCGACGAGCGTCGGCGGCACGGTGCTCGGCAATGCGGTCAACCTGGGCGCGGGCGCGACGCTCGGCTTGAACGGCGCGGCCGACCTGAGCCTGGGCGGTGCGATCGGCGGGAGCGGCAGCCTCGCGCAATCGGGTGCCGGCACGACGACGCTGCTCGGCGCGAACACGTTCTCGGGCGGCACGGCGCTGAGCGGCGGCGGGCTGATCGCCGGCAACGGCGCGGCATTGGGCACGGGGGCGCTGAACGTATCCGGCGCGGGCGGCACGCTCGCGACGAACGTCGGCGGCACGGTGCTCGGCAATGCGGTCAACCTGGGCGCGGGCGCGACGCTCGGCCTGAACGGCGCGGTCGATCTCGGCCTGAGCGGCGCGATCTCGGGCGCGGGCGGCCTGGCGCTCGGCGGCACCGGCGCCACGACGCTGTCCGGTGCGAACACGTTCACGGGCGGTGCGAGCCTGACGGGCGGCGGCAGCCTGATCGTCGGCGGCAACTCGGCGCTCGGCGTGGGCGGCGCGTTGAACGTGAGCGGTCTCGGCGGTTCGCTGAGCGCCGATCTGGCGGCCGGCGCGGCGCTCGCGAACGGCATCAACCTGAACGGCGCGTCGCTGACGCTGAACGGCGCGAACGACCTCGGCCTGAGCGGCGCGATCGGCGGCACCGGCGGTCTCGTGCTGAGCGGCACGGGGACGACGACGCTGTCCGGCGCGAACACCTTCGGCGGCGGCACGACGCTGAGCGCCGGCACGCTGCTCGCCGGCAGCAATACGGCGCTGGGCAGCGGCGCGCTGAACGTCGCCGGCACGGGCGGCGCGCTCGGCGCGAGCGTGAGCGGCACGACGCTGGGTAATGCGGTGAACCTCGGCGCGGGCGCGACGCTCTCGTTGACCGGCGCGAACGATCTCGGCCTGAACGGCGTGATCGCCGGTACCGGCGGCCTCGCGCAAATCGGTTCGGGCATCACGACGTTGACCGGCGCGAACACGTTCTCGGGCGGCACGACGCTCGCCGGTGGCGGAATCCTCGCCGGCAACGGCGCCGCGCTGGGCACGGGGGCGCTGGACGTGACGGGCGCGGGCGGCTCGCTCGGCACGACCGTCGGCGGCACGGTGCTCGGCAATGCGATCCAGCTCGGCGCGGGCGCGGCACTGACGGTTGGGGGTGCGAACGATCTGGGGCTGGGCGGGATCATTTCCGGCGCGGGCGGCCTGTCCGTGAGCGGCCCGGGCACGACGACGCTCACCGCGGCCGAGACGTTTACCGGCGGCACCACGATCGGCAGCGGCACGCTCGCGATCGGCGCGGGCGGCAGCCTCGCCGCGTCGAGCCCCGTCAACCTGACGGGCGCCGGTGCGCAGTTCAACATCGCCGGTGCGACCACGCCGCAGTCGATCGGCACGCTGTCGGGCGTCGCGGGTTCGACGATCGCTCTCGGTTCGAACAACCTGACGCTGGCGGGCAGCGGTAGCGGCGTCTTCGCCGGCAACATCGGCGGTGCGGGCGGGCTCACGCTGTCCGGCACCGGCTCGCAGGCGCTGACCGGCAACAACACGTACGCGGGCGGCACGGCGCTGACGGGCGGCAGCCTGCTCGTCGGCAGCGGCGCGGCGCTCGGCGTCGGCGCGCTCGACGTCAACGGCTCGGCGTCGCTCGGCGCGAGCGTGCCGGGCGTCACGCTCGGCAACGCGGTCAATCTCGGGGCCGGCGTCACGCTGGGGCTGAACGGCGCGAACGACCTCGGCCTGAGCGGCACGATCGCCGGCAACGGCAGCCTCGCGCAAACCGGCAGCGGCACGACGACGCTGCTCGGCGCGAACACGTTCTCGGGCGGCACGACGTTGAGCGGCGGCGGACTGATCGCCGGCAATGGCGCGGCGCTCGGCACCGGTGCGCTGAATGTCAGCGGTGCGGGCGGCACGCTCGCCACGAACGTCGCCGGCACCTTGCTCGGCAACGCGGTGAACCTCGGCGCCGGCGCGACGCTCGGCCTGAACGGCGCGGCCGATCTGAGCCTCGGCGGCGTGATTGCCGGCGACGGCAGTCTTGCGCAAGCCGGCGCCGGCACGACGACGCTGCTCGGTGCGAACACGTTCACGGGCGGCACGACGCTGAGTGGCGGCGGCCTTGTCGCGGGCAACGGTAGCGCACTCGGCACCGGTGCGCTGAACGTGACGGGCGCGGGCGGCTCGCTCGGCACGAGCGTCGGCGGCACGGTACTCGGCAATGCGGTGAACCTGGGCGCGGGCGCGACGCTGACGGTCGGCGGCGCGAACAACCTGGGCCTGGGCGGTGCGATTTCGGGCGGCGGCAACCTCGCGGTGAACGGCCCGTCGATCACGACGCTCACGGGGGCGGGCAGCTACACCGGCAACACGACGATCGGCAACGGCAGCACGCTCGCGGTGGGCGCGGGCGGCAGCCTGTCCGGCGGCAGCTTGTTCGATCTGGCAGGCGCGGGCGCGACGCTCGACCTGAGCGCGGCCACGTCGCCGCAGGCGACGGGCGGGTTGGCCGGCGTCGCGGGCGCGACGGTGAACCTCGGCGGCAACACGCTGACGCTCGGCGGAGCCGGCAACAACACCTTCGGCGGCACGATCGGCGGGGCGGGCGGGCTGACGATGGCCGGCACCGGCACGGAGACGCTCACCGGCGCGAACACCTACAGCGGCGGCACGACGATCAACAGCGGCACGCTGGCGATCGGCGCGGGCGGCAGCCTGGCCGCGGGCGGCGCCGTGAATCTGGGCGGGGCCGGCGCGACGTTCGACCTGAGCGGGGCAGCACTGCCGCAGGCGATCGGCACGCTGTCGGGCGTGGCCGGTTCGACGGTGAACCTCGGCGGCAACGGCCTGATACTGGGCGGCACGGGCAGCGGCACGTTCGCCGGCACGCTCGCGGGAGCGGGCGGGAGCCTGACGCTGTCGGGCACGGGCACCGAAACGCTGAACGGGACCAACACGTACACGGGCGGCACGAACCTGACCGGCGGCGGCACGCTGATCGCCGGCAACGGCGCGGCGCTCGGCACCGGGGCACTGAATCTCTCGGGCGCGGGCGGCTCGCTCGCGACGAATGTCGGCGGCACGGTGCTCGGCAATGCGGTGAATCTCGGCGCGGGCGCGACACTTGGCCTGAACGGCGCGGCCGACCTGAGCCTCGGCGGGACCATTTCCGGCGCCGGTAGTCTCGCGCAAACCGGCACCGGCACGACGACGCTGCTCGGTGCGAACACGTTCTCGGGCGGCACGACGTTGAGCGCCGGCAGCCTGTCGGTCGGCAACGACACGGCGCTCGGCACGGGCACACTCGGCGTCACCGGCAGCGGCGGCACGCTCAGCGCGAGCACGGCCAACCTGCTGCTGGCGAACGCCGTCGATCTGGGCGCCGGTTCGACGCTGAATCTCGGCGGCGCGTTCGACTTCGGCCTGAACGGCATGATTTCCGGCGCGGGCGGCGTGGTGCAGTCCGGCTCGGGCACGACCACGCTCGGCGGCGCGAACACCTACAGCGGCGGGACGACGTTGAGCAGCGGCGGACTGAGCGTGGGCAGCAACACGGCGCTCGGTTCCGGCGCATTGAACGTGACCGGCAACGGCACGCTGAACGCGAGCGTGAGCGGCACGACGCTCGGCAATGCGGTCACGCTCGGCGCGGGCGCGACGCTCGGCCTGAACGGCGCGAACGATCTCGGCCTGAGCGGCACGATTTCCGGCAGCGGCGGCCTTGCGCAGACCGGCGCGGGCACCACGACGCTCACCGGCACGAACACGTACACGGGCGGCACCACGCTCGCCGGCGGTGGGCTCATTGCCGGCAACGGCAGCGCACTGGGTTCCGGCGCGCTCAACGTGACGGGCGCGGGCGGCTCGCTCGGCACGAGCGTCGGCGGCACGACGCTCGGCAATGCGGTCAATCTCGGCGCAGGGTCGACGCTGACGGTTGGCGGTGCGAACGATCTCGGGCTGGGCGGCGGGATCTCGGGCAGCGGCGGTCTGTCGGTCAGCGGCCCGTCGACGACGACGCTCACGGGCGTGAACACCTATACCGGCAATACGACGATCGGCGGCGGCAGCACGCTGGCGGTCGGGGCGGGCGGCAGCCTGTCGTCGGGCAGTGCGCTCGATCTCGCCGGCACAGGCGCGACGCTCGACATCAGCGCGGCGACCGTGCCGCAGACGAGCGGGATGCTGTCCGGCGTTGCGGGTACGAACGTGAACCTCGGCGGCAACACGCTGACGCTGGCCGGTACCGGCAACGGCAGCTATGCCGGGACGATCGGCGGCACCGGCGGGTTGACGATGGCCGGCACGGGGACGGAAACGCTGACCGGCACCAACACGTACACGGGCGCGACGACGATCAACAGCGGCACGCTAGCGATCGGCGCGGGCGGCAGTCTGTCCGCGAGCAGCCCGGTGAATCTCGCCGGCGCGGGCGCGACCTTCGACGTCAGCGGCGCGACCACGCCGCAGACGACGGGCACGCTGTCGGGCGTGGCCGGTTCGACGGTGAACCTCGGCGGCAACAACCTGACGCTCGGCGGGTCGGGCAGCGACACGTACGACGGCACGATCGCGGGGGCTGGTGGCAGCCTCACGCTGTCGGGCACGGGTACCGAAACGCTGACCGGCAACAACACGTATACGGGCGGCACGAACCTGACCGGCGGCGGCACGCTGATCGCGGGCAGCGGTTCGGCGCTCGGCACGGGCGCGCTGAACACGAGCGGCGCGGGCGGCACGCTCGGCACGAACGTGGCCGGCACGACGCTGACCAATGCGATCAATCTCGGTTCGGGCTCGACGCTGACGGTCGGCGGCGCGAACAATCTCGGCCTCGGCGGCGCGATCTCGGGCAGCGGCAACCTCGCCGTGAATGGTCCGTCGACGACGACGCTGTCGGGCGCGAACACCTACACGGGCAGCACGACGATCGGCGGCGGCAGCACGCTGGCGGTCGGGGCGGGCGGCAGCCTGTCGTCGGGCAGCGCGATCGATCTGACCGGTGCGGGCTCGACGCTGGACGTGAGCGCGGCCACGTCGCCGCAGACGACCGGTACGCTGTCCGGCGCAGCGGGTTCGGCGGTGAACCTCGGCGGCAATACGCTGACGCTCGGCGGGTCGGGCAACGGCACGTTCGGCGGTACGGTCGGCGGCACGGGCGGGTTGACGCTGTCGGGCACCGGCACCGAAACGCTGACCGGCGCGAACACGTACACCGGCGCGACGACGATCAACAGCGGCACGCTGGCGATCGGCGCGGGCGGCAGCCTGTCGGCGAGCAGCCCGGTGAACCTGGCCGGTGCGGGCGCAACGTTCGACGTCAGCGGCGCGACCACGCCGCAGACGACGGGCACGCTGTCGGGCGTGGCCGGTTCGACGGTGAACCTCGGCGGCAACAACCTGACGCTCGGCGGGACGGGCAACGGCACGTACGGCGGCACGATCGCCGGCGCGGGCGGCAGCCTCACGCTGTCGGGCACCGGCACCGAAACGCTGACCGGCAACAACACGTACACGGGCGGCACGAACCTGGCGGGCGGCGGCACGCTGGTCGCGGGCAGCAACACGGCGCTCGGCACCGGCGCGCTGAACACGAGCGGCGCGGGCGGCACGCTGGCCGCGAGCACGCCGGGCACGACGCTCGGCAACGCGGTGAACCTCGGCGCGGGTTCGACGCTGACGGTCGGGGGGACGAACGATCTCGGCCTCGGCGGCGCGATCTCGGGCAGCGGCAACCTCGCCGTGAATGGTCCGTCGACGACGACGCTGTCGGGCGCGAACACCTACACGGGCAGCACGACGATCGGCGGCGGCAGCACGCTGGCGGTCGGCGCGGGCGGCAGCCTGTCGTCGGGCAGCGCGATCGACCTGTCCGGCACCGGCGCCACGCTCGACCTGAGCGCGGCCACGTCGCCGCAGACGAGCGGCGCGCTGTCCGGCGGCACGGGCACGAACGTCAATCTGGGCGGCAATACGCTGACGCTCGGCGGTTCGGGTAGCGGCACCTATGCGGGCGTGATCGGCGGCACGGGCGGGTTGACGCTGTCGGGCACCGGCACGGAAACGCTGACGGGCACCAACACGTACACCGGTGCGACGACGATCAACAGCGGCACGCTCGCGATCGGCGGCAACGGCAGCCTGTCGTCGAGCAGCCCGGTCAGCCTGACGGCGGCCGGCGCGACGCTCGACCTGAGCGGCGCGTCGTCGCCGCAATCGACGGGCGCGATCTCGGGCGTGGCCGGCTCGACCGTGAACCTGGGCAACAACAACCTGACGCTCGGCGGCTCGGCCAACGGCACTTACGCGGGCAACATCGCCGGCACGGGCGGCGTGACGATGTCGGGCACCGGCACGGAAACGCTGACGGGCGCGAACACGTACACCGGCGCGACGACGATCAACAGCGGCACGCTGGCGATCGGCGCGGGCGGCAGCCTGTCGGGGACGACGCCGGTGAGCCTGACGGGTGCGGGCGCAACCTTCGACCTGAGCGGCGCGACCACGCCGCAGACGACGGGCACGCTGTCGGGCGTGGCCGGCTCGACGGTGAACCTGGGCGGCAACAACCTGACGCTCGGCGGCACGGGCAGCGGCACGTATGACGGCACGATTGCCGGGGCAGGCGGCAGCCTGACGCTGGGCGGCACGGGCACCGAAACGTTGAACGGCACGAACACGTACACGGGCGGCACGAGCCTGACCGGTGGCGGCACGTTGATCGCGGGCAACGGCTCGGCGCTCGGCACGGGTGCGTTGAACATGAGCGGCGCGGGCGGCACGCTCGGCACCAGCGTGGCCGGCACGACGCTCGGCAACGCGGTGAATCTCGGCGTGGGTTCGACGCTGACGGTCGGCGGCGCGAACAATCTGGGCCTTGGCGGCGCGATCTCGGGCAGCGGCAACCTCGCGGTGAGCGGCCCGTCGACGACGACGCTCACCGGCGCGAGCTCGTACACCGGCAACACGACGATCGGCAACGGCAGCACGCTGGCGGTCGGCGCGGGCGGCAGCCTGTCGTCGGGTAGCGCGGTCGATCTGGCCGGCGCCGGCGCCACGCTCGATCTGAGCGCGGCCACGTCGCCGCAGTCGACGGGCGCGTTGGCAGGCGTCGCCGGTTCGACGGTGAACCTCGGCGGCAACGCGCTGACGCTCGGCGGGTCGGGCAGCGGCACGTTCGGCGGCACGATCGCCGGCACGGGCGGCAGCCTGACGCTGGCGGGCACCGGTACCGAAACGCTGACCGGCAACAACACCTACACGGGCGGTACGACGTTGAGCGGCGGCGGCACGCTGCTCGCCGGCAACGGCTCGGCGCTCGGCACGGGCACGGTGAACACCAGCGGCGCAGGCGGCACGCTCGGCACGAGCGTGGCCGGCACGACGCTGACCAACGCGATCAACCTGGGCTCGGGCTCGACGCTGACGGTCGGCGGCGCGAACAACCTGGGCCTCGGCGGCGCGATCTCGGGCGGCGGCAACCTCGCGGTGAGCGGCCCGTCGACGACGACCCTCAGCGGCGTCGGCACGTACACGGGCAACACGACGATCGGCGGCGGCAGCACGCTCGCAGTCGGTGCGGGCGGCAGCCTGTCGGCGGGCAGCGCGGTCGATCTGTCGGGTACAGGGGCCACGCTCGACCTGAGTGCCGCGACGACGCCGCAGACCACGGGCGCGCTGTCCGGCGCAGCGGGTTCGGCGGTGAACCTCGGCGGCAACACGCTGACGCTCGGCGGGTCGGGCAACGGCACGTTCGGCGGTACGGTCGGCGGCACGGGCGGGTTGACGCTGTCGGGCACGGGCACCGAAACGCTGACGGGCGCGAACACGTACACCGGCGCGACGACGATCAACAGCGGCACGCTGGCGATCGGCGCGGGCGGCAGCCTGTCGGGGACGACGCCGGTGAGCCTGACGGGTGCGGGCGCAACCTTCGACCTGAGCGGCGCGACCACGCCGCAGACGACGGGCACGCTGTCGGGCGTGGCCGGCTCGACGGTGAACCTCGGCGGCAACAACCTGACGCTCGGCGGCACGGGCAGCAGCACGTACGGCGGCACGATCGCCGGCGCGGGCGGCAGCCTCACGCTGGCCGGCCCGGGCACCGAAACGCTGACCGGCAACAACACGTACACGGGCGGCACGAACCTGACGGGCGGCGGCACGCTGGTCGCGGGCAGCGGCTCGGCGCTCGGCACCGGCGCGCTGAACACCGGCGGCGCAGGCGGCACGCTGGCCGCGGGCACGCCGGGTACGACGCTGACCAACGCGGTGAACCTCGGTACGGGCTCGACGCTGACCGTGGGCGGTGCGAACAGCCTCGGTCTGAGCGGCCCGATCTCCGGCAGCGGCACACTCGCGCTCAGCGGCCCGGCGACGACGACGCTGTCCGGCGCCAACACGTACACCGGCGGCACCAGCGTCACGGGCGGCGGCACGCTCGTCGCCGGCACGCCGACCGCACTCGGCAGCGGCACGCTGAGTGTCGGCGGCAACGGCGGCACGCTCGGGACCAGCGTGCCCGGCACGACGCTCGGCAACGCCGTGAACCTCGGCACGGGTTCGACGCTGACGGTGGGCGGCGCCAACAACCTCGGCCTGAGCGGCCCGATCTCGGGCGGCGGCAACCTGGCGGTGAGCGGCCCGTCGACGACGACCCTCAGCGGCGCGAACACGTACACGGGCGGCACGGCGATCGGCAACGGCAGCACGCTGGCGGTCGGCGGCAACGGCAGCCTGTCGGCCGGCAGTGCGCTGACGCTGGCCGGCAACGGCGCGACGCTCGACGTCAGCGGCACGACGACGCCGCAGACGGCCAGCGCGCTGTCGGGCGCGGCGGGTTCGACCGTGAATCTCGGCGGCAACACGCTGACCGTGGCCGGCCCGACGGGCGGTTCGTTCGGCGGCACGATCGCGGGTACCGGCGGCTTCGCGGTGCAGGGCGGCGGCACGCAGACGCTGACCGGCGTCAACACGTACACCGGCGGCACGACGATCGGCAGCGGCAGCATGCTCGCGCTTGCCGGCGCAGGCAGCCTTGCGCCGACGAGCCCGGTGACGCTCGCCGGCAGCGGCGCGACGCTGGACCTCACGGGTTCGGCCGCACCGCAATCGATCGGCACGCTGTCGGGCACGACGGGTTCGAACGTGAACCTCGGCGCGACGCCGCTGACCGTCAATACCGCCGGCACCAGCTCGTTCGCGGGCACGCTGTCGGGTACCGGCCCGCTGACGCTGGCCGGCACGGGCGCACAGGTGCTGAGCGGGACCAGCACGCTGTCCGGGCCGACCACCGTGACGGGCGGCACGCTCGCGGTCACCGGTTCGCTGGCCAACTCGCCGGTGACCGTCGGCAACGGCGCGACCGTCACCGGGACGGGCACGATCGGCGGCCTGGTCGTGTCGGGCGGCGGCACCGCATCGGTCCTCCAGCTCGGGCAGCCGCTGAAGGTCGCGGGCAACGCGACCTTCCAGCCGGGTTCGACGCTGCAGGTCGGCGCCACGCCGCAACAGAGCGGCGGCCTCGACGTGACCGGCTCCGCCACGCTCAACGGCGGGTCGGTACAGGTCGTCGCGGCGACCGGGCAATACCAGCCGGGCAAGCTCTACACCATCGTGAATGCCGGCGCGGGCGTGCAAGGGCAGTTCAGCGCGGTGAACTCGACGTATGCGTTCCTCACGCCGACGCTCACGTACAACCCGGCGCAGGTGCTGATGTCGCTGGCGCCGAACGGCACGCCGTTCACGTCGGTCGCGACGACGCCCGACGGGCAAGCGGTGGCGGGCGCGGTCGGCACGCTCGGCGCGGGCAACCCGCTGTTCGATACGGTGCTGACGACGGATGCGCCGACCGCGAACCGCGCGTTCACGCAACTGGCCGGCGACCTGTATCCGAGTACGCGCAGCGTGCTGTTGTCGGATAGCCGCTACGTGCGCGACGCGGTGCTCGATCGTGCACGACTCGGTTCGCAGCCGGGCGGGGCGCTCTGCGGATGCGAGGCGCCGGTGTCGGCGGACGATCACTCGGCGGCGCTCGACCGGCGCATGGCCGCGGAGAACGGCTGCACGCCGGCCAAGTCGTTCAAGCCCGCGGTGTGGGGCCGGCTGTACGGTTCGCATAGCCGGTTCGACGGCGACGGCGTCGCTTCGATCGATCGCAACCTGTACGGCTTCGTCGTCGGTACGGACGCGGAAATCAGCAGCCACTGGCGCGTCGGTATCGCGGGCGGCGCGTCGCGCAGCCAGCTCAATACCGACCAGAACGAGTCGGCGAAGGTCAACGGCGAGACGATCGCGCTGTACGCCAGCGGCCGATACGACGCGTGGAACGTACGCGGTGGCGTGTCGCAGTCGTGGTACCGCGTGCATAGCGAGCGCAATCCGTCGTTCGGCAGCTTCTCCGATCACGACACCGCGAGCTACGACGCGAACGCGACGCAGGTGTTCACGGAAATCGGCTACTCGACGGCCATTCGCAACGTCGCGCTCGAACCGTTCGTCGGGCTCGGGTACGCGAGCCTGCACACCGACGGCTTCAAGGAGAACGGCGGCGCGGCTGCCCTGCAGGGCGATTCCGACACGACGGGCCTCGGCTTCTCGACCCTCGGCGTGCGGGCCTCGACCGACGTCGCGGTCACGACGAAGGGCAAGGTCACGGCGTTCGGCACGGTCGGCTGGCGGCACGCGTTCGGCAATACGCAGCCGGCGTCGAGGCTGTCGTTCGCGAGCGGCGGTTCGCCGTTCAGCGTGGTCGGTGTGCCGGTCGCGCGTGACGCCGCGGTGCTCGAGGTCGGTGTCGACGCGGCCGTCACGAAGAACCTGTCGCTCGGGTTGTCCTACAGCGGCCAGATCGGCGGCAGCATCAGCGACCACGCGCTGTACGGCAATCTGCTGTGGAAGTTCTAAAGGGAGGCGGGGGCCGCTCGCGACGGAAGGTATCGTCGTGAGCGGTCAATCGTCGATAGATGGCTCGATGATGGTCGGTCGTCAGGTTCGCATTGCTTAAATTTTGTGATGCGAATCAACTTTCATGAAGTGCGTCGCTTGATGACCGGTGTCCCGTTGCATCGGCCTGTTTAAACCTGTTTCAACGCTTTGCCGTATCGGGCAATCCGCGAACGATTCGCGCCGCCTTCGCAGCGGCAGGGTCCACGCGTCATCGCTCGAGCCGTTCCGCGGTTGTCCAACCGAAATGAGGTTATTCATGAAAACGAAAGCGAACGTGAAATTGACAGGCATCGCCTTGTCGGTCGCGGCTTTGTTCAGCCTGGCCGCCTCGGCGTCCCAGGCGGGGGTACTGGCTTCCCCGGTGGGAAGTGTCAGCAAATCCGACGGTCTCATCGTCGCAGGCGGATCCCCCGCGCCCGGGGAACTCGTCGGCACCGTGACGGGATGGGGGAACGGGGTGGTGACGGTCGGCAGCCCGAATGCGGGCGGTATCTCGATCGGGCTGGCAGGGACGGGGACGGGAAGCGCGACCATCGATATCGGTAGCGGATTGCTCGAGCCGGTCGCAGGCGTGGCCGGTACGGTGACGGGGGCGTTGGGTGGTGTCGGTGGTGGTGGTGGCGGTGGGACAGGTGGTGTCGGTGGTGTGGTCGGCACGGTGACGGGTGCGCTGGGCGGCCTTGGCGGAAGTGGTGGCGGGGCTGGCGGGCTTGGTGATGTCGTCGGGACGGTAGCGAACACGGCAGCCGGCGCGGTCGGTGCGGTGACGGGGGCGTTGGGTGGTGTCGGCGGTGGTGGTGGCGGGACGGGCGGTCTCGGCGGCGTCGTTGGCACGGTAGCGAACACGGCCACGGGTGCAGTCGGAACGCTGACTGGCGCTTTGGGCGGTGTCGGTGGTGGGACCGGTGGTCTCGGTGGCGTCGTCGGAACGGTGGGCAACGCAGCAAGCGGCGCAGTCGGTACGGTGACGGGCGCCTTGGGTGGTGTCGGCGATCCGACCGGCGGGCTTGGTGGTGTGGTTGGCACGGTAACCGGTGCACTGGGTGGCATCGGTGGTGGCGGGACTGGCGGTCTCGGTGGTGTTGTCGGAACGGTGGGTAACGCAGCAAGCGGCGCAGTCGGTACGGTGACGGGTGCCTTGGGTGGAGTTGGCGATCCGACCGGTGGGCTTGGTGGCGTGGTTGGCACGGTAACCGGCGCATTGGGTGGCATCGGTGGTGGCGGGACCGGCGGCCTCGGCGGTGTCGTTGGAACGGTCGCGAACACGGCGACGGGTGCAGTCGGAACGCTGACTGGCGCGCTGGGTGGTGTCGGCGGTGGGACTGGTGGTCTCGGTGGCGTTGTCGGAACGGTGGGCAACGCGGCAAGCGGCGCAGTCGGCACGGTGACGGGTGCCTTGGGTGGAGTTGGCGATCCGGCTGGCGGTCTTGGCGGTGTCGTTGGAACGGTAGCGAACACGGCCACTGGTGCAGTCGGAACACTGACTGGCGCTTTGGGCGGTGTTGGCGGTGGGACCGGTGGCCTCGGTGGCGTTGTCGGCACGGTAGCGAACACGGCGACGGGTGCAGTCGGAACGCTGACTGGTGCGCTGGGTGGTGTCGGCGGTGGGACCGGTGGTCTCGGTGGCGTTGTCGGCACGGTCGCGAACACGGCGACGGGTGCAGTCGGAACGTTGACTGGCGCGCTGGGTGGTGCTGGCGGTGCGACCGGCGGTCTCGGTGGCATCGTGGGCACGGTCGGTAACACGGCGACGGGTGCAGTCGGAACGTTGACTGGCGCGCTGGGTGGTGCTGGCGGTGCGACCGGCGGTCTCGGTGGCATCGTGGGCGCGGTCGGCAACTCGGCAACAGGCGCTGTCGGGACGTTGGCCGGCGCAGTGGGCGGTGTCGGTGGAGGCGCGACCGGAGGCCTCGGCAGTCTCGGTGGCATCGTAGGCACGGTAGCCAACTCGGCAACCGGTGCAGTCGGGACGTTGGCCAGCGCAGCAGGTGGTGTCGGCGGTGCGACCGGCAGTCTCGGTGGCATCGTGGGCACGGTGGGCAACACGGCCACCGGTGCAGTCGGAACGCTGGCCGGCGCAGCGGGTAGTGTCGGCGGCGGTGCGACCGGAGGCCTCGGCAGTCTCGGCGGCATCGTAGGCACGGTAGCCAACTCGGCAACCGGTGCGGCCGGAACATTGGCTGGCGCAGTGGGCGGTGTCGGCGGTGCGGCCGGTGGTCTTGGCGGCGTCGTGGGCGCGGTCGGCAACACGGCCACCGGTGCAGCCGGAACATTGGCTGGCGCAGTGGGCGGTGTCGGCGGCGCGGCCGGTGGTCTCGGCGGCGTCGTGGGCACGGTCGGCAACACGGCCACCGGTGCAGTCGGAACGCTGGCCGGCGCAGTGGGCGGTGCCGGCGGCGCGGCCGGCGGTCTCGGCGGCCTCGTGGGCACGGTCGCCAACGCGGGCACGGGCGTCGTCAACGCCGTCACCGGTGTCGCGGGCAACGGCGGCGCGCTGATCACGCCGATCACGAGCATCGTCGGCAATCTCGGCGGCTCGTTGCCGGTCGGCGCAGCCACCGGTGCGATCGGCGCAGCGTCCGGCGCGGTAACCGGCCTCGCCGGCAGCGGCACCGCGGCGATCGCACCGATCGCATCGACCGTCACGTCGCTGATCGGATCCGCCGCGAGCGGCGCCGGCAACGTCGTCGGCTCGGGATCCGGCGCGCTCTCCGGCGCAACCGGTGCGGCGGGCTCGCTCGCGACGGTCACCACAGGCCTGGCGGGTTCGCTCGCGCACACCGTGACCGGCACCGCCGGCGCGGTCGCCGGAACCCTTCCGGCACTGAGTGTCGCGCTCAATGGCGGTACGGCAGCCGGTGCGGTCGGCGGTGTCACGAACGCCGCGGGGGCGCTCATCTCCGGCGGCGCGACGATCGCCAACGCGGCGGTGCAATCGGTCGGTTCGGCCGTCGGGTCGGTGGCCGGCGTCGTCCCCGCGCTGGCGGTTTCGCTGAACGGCAATTCCGCGCAAGGCGGAGGCAGTTCGTCGGGTGGTTTGCTGGCACCCGTGACGTCGCTCGTCACTTCGCTCACCGTTCCGGTGATCAAGAAGTAGGCGACGTCGATATCGCGGCCGCTGCATGCTCCGGGCGGTCGCGCATCTTCACACCTTAGGCGCGTCATTCACAACGCCGGCCGACCGACGAATCGTGTCGACTCGCGCGGCGTTGGCCGGTGACGCGCCATTTTGCGTTTCGGGGAGCCGTTGCGTCGGATGCCTCCATCTCGGGCTTCCCGACCTCTTCCCGTCTGCATCGGTTCGCCGCGCGTCGACGGGAGCGATGTACGTTTCCGCCTTCGTCGAACGAGAAAACGGCAACCGCGGGACCGACGCCACTTCGTTCATTCCCGACGCATACGCCGCACGCCGCAGCCGCAAACGTGTGGACACCGAACCGTCAGTCCGGCGCCACCCCGGTCGATTCGCGCACGACCAGCTCGGGTGCGCCGATCGTATGCACGGCCGTGCCCGGCTCGATCCCGTCGATCATGTCGAGCGTCAGCGCGATCGCCCGCGCGGCGATCTGCGCGGTCGGGAACCGTACGGTCGTGAGCGCGGGGCGGAACTGGTGAGCGAGCTGGATATCGGTCATGCCGACCACCGACAGATCGGCCGGCACGCGCAGGCCGAGATCGGCGGCGGCCTGCATCGCGCCGATCGCCATCAGGTCGTTGGTCGCGAACAGCGCGGTGAGGCCCGGCTGCTCCCGCAGCAGCGTGGCGGCGGCTTCGTAGCCGCCTTCGATCGAGTCGTGGGCCGACACGGTCGTCAGCGCATGTGCCGGATGGCCGCGCGTCGCGAGTTCGTCGGCGAAACCGCGCAGCCGCACCGACTGCGGCCCGCCCGAACCCTTGCCGACGAGCGCGCCGAACGTGCGATGCCGCAGACCGGACAGATGCGCGGCCGCCAGCGCGCCCGCCGCCGCGAAATCGACGGTCACGCACGGCAGCGTGCGCGACGCATGCACGTGTTCCCACATGCACAGCACGATCGATGCGCCGTGACGGGCGATGTCGGCGAGTTCCGCTTCGGCGAGATCGGTGTTCATCACGATCGCACCGGCCGCGAGCGTCCCCGCGATCCGCTCGAGGTAGTTGCGCGTGATCGCCGGATCGTCGTCGGTATTGGACACGAGCAGGTAATGGCCGCGCTTGCGCGCCTCGCGTTCGGCGGCCAGCACGAACTCCGGATAGAACGGGTTCGTGATGTTCGACAGCATCAGCGCGAGCGTCGACGTGCGGCCCTCCGCGAGCGCGCGCGCGGTCAGGTTCGGCCGATACCCGAGTTCGCGGATCGCGGCCATCACGCGCTCGACGGTCGCCGGCTTCACCTTCTGCGGATTGCGCAGCACGTTCGAGACGGTCGCCGCGGTGACGTTCGCGCGCCGCGCGACTTGCGCGAGCGTCACCATGCGCAGGCTCCGGCCGGCCGGGCAGCACCGCGCGAGGACAGTAAGACGGGGAAGTGTCTGCTCATATTCTGGGAGTGCGTCCCACAAGTTGCACAGGGACGGCCGATACGCTAATTTCTCGACACATCAGAGGAAGGAGACGACATGGTACGGCGAACCGGGCGAATCGCGCCACAGAAATTTAAGCGTTTAAATTTTTCGGTCCGATGCGTGTGACCGGCGAAAGGAGAGCGCGATGACCGCCATTTCATTGAAGGATGTCTCGAAGCGCTACGGCGACCATGCGCCGGTGCTGCGCGACGTGAACCTCGAGATCGCGTCGCACGAATTCTGCGTGTTTCTCGGTCCGTCGGGCTGCGGAAAATCCACGCTGTTGCGGATGATCGCCGGGCTCGAGGACGTGACCGAGGGCGAGCTGCGGATCGGCGGCGCACGGATGAACGACACGCCGCCCGCGGAGCGCGGCGTCGCGATGGTGTTCCAGAGCTATGCGCTGTTTCCGCACATGACCGTGTTCGACAACATCGGTTTCGGACTGCGAATCGCCGGCACGCCGAAGGACGAGATCCGCCGCCGCGTGACCGAGGCCGCGCGCGTGCTGCAGCTCGAAGCGCTGCTCGATCGCAAGCCGAAGGCGTTGTCGGGCGGGCAGCGGCAGCGCGTCGCGATCGGCCGCGCGATCGTGCGCGAGCCGCGCGTGTTCCTGTTCGACGAGCCGCTGTCGAACCTCGACGCGACGCTGCGCGGCCAGACGCGTGTCGAAATCGCGCGGTTGCACGCGCGCTTCACGCAATCGAGTTCGGTCTACGTCACGCACGACCAGATCGAGGCGATGACGCTGGCCGACCGGATCGTGCTGCTGCACGCGGGCGACGACGTCGCGCGCTTCGGCAGCATCGCGCAGGCCGGTGCACCGCTCGAGCTGTATCACCGGCCGGCCAACCGCTTCGTCGCGGGCTTCATCGGCTCGCCGCGGATGAACTTTCTGCCGGCGATCGTCGACGCGGGCGATGCGCACGGCTGTCGGCTGACGCTGGAAGGCTCCGGCGAAACGCTGACGCTGCGCGATCGCCCGTTGCCGCGCCACGTCGGCCGCGGCGCGCGCGTGACGCTCGGGATCCGTCCCGAGCACCTGACGCTCGCGGCGTCCGGCGAGGCCGGCTGGCCGTCGATCGTCCGCGACGTCGCGCTCGTCGAGCAGCTCGGCGAAGCCGCGTACGTGCATCTCGACCAGCCCGACGGTGTGCCGCTACTCGCGAAACTGCCCGGGCAGGCCGCGTTGCGGCGCGGCGAGCGCCATGCGTTCCGCATGCCGCCGTCGAGCTGTCACCTTTTCGACGAAGCCGGCATCGCATTGCCGGCCCTTCACGCCGAAGCGGCGTTCGCGTAACGGCGCAATGCCGAGCCGCCGCGTGCGACGCGGCATTCGACACACCAATACCAGGAGACAACGATGAGACTTCGTGCGAGCCGACTGCTGCTTGCCCTGACGACTGCCGCGGCGTGCGCCGCGGGCATGGCCGACGCGGGCACGCTGAAAGTGAACGTCGCCGCGCGCGGCAACCAGCGCGCGACGTGGCAGGCAGCGTTCGACCAGTTCCACAAGGCGAATCCGGATATCGACCTGAAGGTCAGCTACGTCGGCGAGGAGGCGTACAAGGTGCAGATGTCCGGGTGGCTCGCGACCGATCCGCCCGACGTGCTGAGCTGGAACAACGGCGAACGGCTCGCGTATTTCGCGAAGCGCGGGCTGATCGAGGACCTGAGCGCGGATTGGCAGAAGAACGGCTGGAACGACACGTATGCGTCGGTCAAGCAGTCGTCGACCTACGGCGGCAAGCTCTACAGTTTGCCGCTCGGCTATGACGCGTACGGGTTGTTCTACCGCAAGGATCTGTTCGAGAAGGCGGGGATTCACGGCGAGCCGGCCGACTGGCCGCAGTTTCTCGACGCATGCCGCAAGCTGAAGGCGGCCGGCATCGCGCCGATCGCGGTGGCTGCGCGCGATGCGTGGACGCTCGCCGCGTGGTTCGACTACCTCGACCTGCGGATCAACGGCTATGCGTTCCACCAGAAGCTGATGGCCGGCGACGTCGCCTATACCGATCCGCGCGTGCGGGCGGTGTACGCGGCATGGAAGAAGCTGATCGACGACAAGTATTTCATCGACAACGCGCTGTCCTACGACGTCGATTCGCTGAGCCCGCTGATCGTCAACGGCCAGGCCGCGATGACGCTGATGGGCACCTGGTATTCGGCAGGACTGCTGAGCGCGACGCGCAACCCGATCGGCTTCTTCCGCTTCCCGGCGATCGACGCATCGGTGCCGCTGGCGGAGGACGGCCCGGTCAACGTGCTGATCGTCCCCGCGAAGGCGCACAACAAGGCCGATGCGCGCCGCTTCCTCGCGTTCATGGGACAACCGGCGGTGAGCGGCGAGTTCGCGAAGGGGATGGGGCAACTGCCGTCGAACAACAAGGCGCCGGAGCCGCAGGATCCGATCTCGAAGATCGGCTTCCGCACGCTCGCGACGACGCCGGGCGGAATCGCGCAGTTCTACGACCGCGACATGACGAAGGAAATGGCCGACGAGGGGATGAAGGCGATGCAGCAGTTCCTGTCCGATCCGACGCAGCTCGATGCGATCCTGCAGCGCCTCGAGCAGACCCGCAAGCGCATCTACCGCAAGTAATGCGCCGCGCGGCCGGGCCGGCGCGGCCGGTCCGGCGCTTCGTCGCCACCTTTAAGTTCGTTTCGTCGAAGGTCACCTCATGTCAACCAGCCTGTCAGAAAGCGCCGCGCGCCGCGATGCCGGCCCGCGGCGGCATGCGCGCGCGTCGCTCGCGCGACGGCGCAACCGCGCGGCCCTGTGGTTCGTGCTGCCGGGTTTCGCGCTCTTCACCGTGTTCGTGCTGTACCCGATCGTCAGCAGCATCTGGCTGAGCTTCCATCACTGGGACGGGATGACGCCGATGACGTTCGCCGGGCTCGACAACTATCGCGAGCTGCTGCAGTCCGACACGTTCTACGTCGCGCTGAAGAACAACGTGCTGTGGCTCGTGCTGTTTCTCGCCGCGCCGCCGCTCGGCCTCGCGCTCGCGCTGTACCTGAACCAGAACGTGTTCGGCATCCGGCTCGTGAAGTCGCTGTTCTTCGCGCCGTTCGTGCTGCCGGGCGTCGTGGTCGGGCTCGTGTTCTCGTGGTTCTACGATCCGACGTTCGGGCTGCTGAAGCTGATCGTCGGGCACGGGATCCCGGTGCTCGGCGATCCGCGCTATGCGACCTACGGCGTGATCGCCGCGGCGCTGTGGCCGCAGATTCCGTTCTGCATGATTCTCTACCTGACCGGGCTGACCGGCATCAACGGCGAGATCGTCGAAGCGGCGCGGATGGAAGGCGCGCGCGGCTTCACGCTGCTGTGGCACGTGATCCTGCCGCAATTGCGGCCCGCGACGTTCATGGCGGTCGTGCTGACCGTGATCGGCGCGCTGCGCAGCTTCGACCTGATCTCGGTGATGACGGGCGGCGGCCCGTTCGACAGCTCGACCGTGCTCGCGTATTTCATGGTCGATCAGGCGATCAAGTATTACCGCGAAGGCTATTCGGCCGCGATTGCGGTCGTGCTGTTCGCGATCATGCTCGTCTATATCGTGTGGCAGCTTCGCAAGCTGGTGCGCGTCGAGTCGTAAGGATGACCAACATGTATCCGATGCCCGTGTCCCGCTGGGGACGTCCCGCCCGTCTGCTGTACCGGCTGTCGCTGCCGTGCGCGCTCGTGCTGTGGCTCGTGCCGCTGCTCGCGGTGCTCGTCACGTCGATCCGCTCGACCGACGAGATCGCGGCCGGTCGTTACTGGGACTGGCCGAAGCAGTTCGCGCTGGTCGACAACTACGGCGCCGCGCTCACGCAGACGCCGATGCTGCATTACTTCGCGAACAGCATCCTGATCACGGTGCCGTCGGTCGCCGCGTCGATCCTGCTCGCGTCGCTCGCCGGACACGCGCTCGCGAACTACCGCTTCCGCGGCAATCTCGTGCTGCTCGGGCTGTTCGTCGCCGGCAACTTCGTGCCGATCCAGATTCTGATGATTCCGGTGCGCCAGATCATGCTCGGCGTCGGGCTCTACAACACCGTGTGGGCGCTCGTGCTGTTCCATACGGCGTTTCAGACCGGCTTCTGCACGCTGTTCCTGCGCAACTTCATCCGCGAGCTGCCGTTCGAGCTGATCGAGGCCGCGCGCGTCGAAGGCGCGTCCGAGTGGGCGATCTACTGGCGCGTCGTGTTGCCGCTCGTGCGGCCCGCGCTCGCGGCGCTCGCGATCCTCGTGTTCACGTTCGTGTGGAACGACTACTTCTGGGCGCTGTGCCTCACGCAAGGCGACGACGCGGCGCCGATTACGGTCGGCGTCGCCGCGCTCAAAGGGCAGTGGACGACGGCCTGGAACATCGTGTCGGCCGGCTCGGTGCTCGCCGCGCTGCCGTCGGTCGCGATGTTCTTCGCGATGCAGAAGCACTTCGTCGCGGGGCTCACATTCGGCGCGACCAAGGGCTGATCCGTCCCATCCTCTTTCTTCAGCAAGGAATCCACGATGCATCTCGGCGTTTGTTACTACCCCGAACACTGGCCGCGCGAACAATGGGATCGCGATGCGCGGCGCATGGCCGAACTGGGCCTGACCCGCGTGCGGATCGCCGAATTCGCGTGGAGCCGGATGGAGCCGGAGCCGGGCCGCTACGACTGGGCGTGGCTCGACGACGCGATCGACACGCTCGCACGCCGGCAGTTGAAGATCGTGCTCGGCACGCCGACTGCCGCGCCGCCGAAGTGGCTCGTCGATCGTCATCCGGAGATTCTGCCGGTGGGCGCGGACGGCGCGGTGTGGCAGTTCGGCTCGCGTCGCCATTACGACATCGCGAGCCCCGTGTATCGCGAGCACTGCGTGCGCATCGCCGACGCGATGGCGCGGCGCTACGGCGCACATCCGGCCGTGATCGCGTGGCAGACCGACAACGAACTCGGCTGCCACAACACGCTGCCCAGCTATACGCGGGCGGCGCTCGAAGGCTTTCGCGCGTGGCTCGCCGCGCGTTACGGCGATATCGGCGCGCTGAACCGCGCGTGGGGCAACGTGTTCTGGAGCATGGAGTATCGCGGCTTCGACGAGATCGAACTGCCGCGCCATACGCCGACCGACGCGAATCCGGCGCATCTGCTCGACTTCCGGCGCTATCAGTCGGACGCGGTCGCGCGGTTCCATGCCGCGCAGGTCGACGCGATCCGTCCGCACGCGCCGGGCCGCGACGTATTGCACAACTTCATGGGCTTTTTCGCCGAGTTCGACCACTACGCGTTCGCGCGAGGCGGGCTCGACGTCGCCGCGTGGGACAGCTATCCGGTGCCGCGTACCGAAGTGTTGCCGCTCGACGAAGCCGACAAGCGACGCTGGGCCCGCACCGGGCATCCGGACGTGTCGGCGTTCTCGCACGACCTGTATCGCGGCGTCGGCAACGGCCGGATGTGGGTGATGGAGCAACAGGCGGGGCCCGTCAACTGGGCGCCGTACAACCCGGTGCCGCACGCGGGCGCGGTGCGGTTGTGGACCTGGGAAGCGTTCGCGCACGGCGCGGAACTCGTGTCGTATTTCCGCTGGCGGCAGTATCCGCACGCGCAGGAGCAACTGCACTCGGGGCTCAACGCACCGGACGACCGGTTGTCGCCGGGCGGTCATGAAGTGGCGCGCGTCGCGCGCGAGATCGCCGCACTGGATCCTGCGCTCGTCGTCGGCGAGCGCGAGACGGCGCGCGTCGCGCTGCTGTTCGACTACGAGGCCGACTGGATGATCCGGATCCAGCCGCACGGCGCCGATTTCGACTATCAGCAGCACGCGTTCGACTGGTATCGCGCGTTGCGTGAGCTGGGTCTCGACGTCGACATCGTTGCGGCCGATGCCGACGTGTCGCGTTATGCGTTCGTCGTCGCGCCGACGCTGCCGGTCGTGACGGAGCGCATCGTCGAGCAGGCCGCGAGCGGACGCGCGCACTGGCTGTTCGGGCCGCGCACGGGCTCGCGCACCGCGGAATTCGCGATCGCGCCGGGTCTCGCGACGGGCAAGCTGCGCGACGTGCTGCCGGTGCGGATCGGCCAGGTCGAATCGCTGCGGCCGTCGCTCGCGCCGCGGGTGTCGTTCGACGGTGTCGACGGCCATGCGCTGAAATGGCGCGATCACATCGACATGGAATCGACGGCCGGCATCGACGTGCTCGCCGCATGCGACGACGGTGTGCCGGTGCTCGTGCGGTGCGGTGGCGTCACGATGGCGACGGCCTGTTTCGACCGGACGCTGTTGCGCGCGATCGTTGCCCGCTGCGCACGCGATGCCGGCCTTTCGATGCGCGCGCTGCCGGACGGCGTGCGGTTGCGTCGACGCGGGCGCGTAACGTTCGCGTTCAACTACGGCGACGCGCCGTGCACGCTGCCCGTGCCGGACGGTGCGCGCTTCGTCCTCGGCGGCCGGGAACTCGGCGCGGTGGACGTTGCCGCGTGGGTCGAGCCGGACTGACGCGATGCAGTCGTTGCGGTCGCTGCGGTTGCATTTCGCGCGCCTGGCGGGGATCGCGCATTTCGTGCCGCTGTCCGCGGCGGCGCTGCTGCTCGGCGTCGCGATGTCGTTCACCGCGCCGTACCTGTCGCTGTTCGGCGTGGAAGCGGCGGGGATGTCGCCGCTGCTCGCGGGCGTGTTCATGACGCTGATCGCGGCGAGCGGGGTCGTCGCGAGCACGTGGGCCGGGCGTTGGTCGGATCGCCGCGACCGGCACCGGCCGCTGCTCGTCGTGTCGCTCGCGGCGGCCGCGCTGGGCTTCGCGCTGCTGTGCATGTTGCGGGCGCACGGGCCGGTGATCGCCGCCGGCACGATCCTGCTCGGCGCGGGCGCCGTGTCGCTGTCGCAGATCTTCTCGTTCGCGCGCGCGGCGCTGCCCGTCGCCGACGACGCGCAGCGCGAACTCGCGTCGGCCGCGCTGCGCACGATGCTGTCGATCGCGTGGGTATTCGGTCCTGCGCTCGGCGCGCTGATCCTCGCGCAGACGGGTTTCGCCGGACTCTTTCTCGCCGCTTCCGCCGGCTTCGTCGCATGCGCGGCGATCGTCGCGCGGATTCCGGAACCCGTGCGGCGGCCCGCGGCGACGCATGCGCGCGCAGTCGATCGCACCCCGGCAGCGCCGGGCGACGCGACGGCGGCCGTCGTCGCGCCGCGCGCGAGCGTGCTGCGGACCCTCGTTGCGCTCACGCTGATGGGGCTCGCGGCGAACGCGACGATGATCGTGCTGCCGCTCTACATCGTGCGCGGACTCGGCGGCACGCCGACGAACGTATCGGCGGCGCTCGGCCTGGCCGCATTGCTCGAGATTCCGATGATGCTGTGGCTCGGCATCCGGTCGACGCGGCTCGACAAGGCGCGCTGGCTGACGGCGTGTGCGCTCGTGCATGCGGCGTATTTCGTCGGGCTCGCGGCGGTGTCGCGGGTCGATGCGATCCTGCCGCTGCAGTTGCTGAGCGCATGCGTGGTCGCGATCACGTCGTGCCTCGGGATGACGCGCGTATGCGATCTGATGCCCACGCGCCCCGGAACCGCCACCGCGATGTTCTTCAGCACCGCGCGCGTCGGCTCGATTGCGTCGGGCGTGCTGTCGGGCGCGTGCGTCGACCTGTTCGGCTATCGCGCGACGTTCGCGGGCTGTTGCGGGCTCGCGCTCGTCGCGTTCGCGCTGCTCGCCCGGGATGCGCGCGGCGAGCGCGGCCGGGCCGGTGGCGCAAGCGGCACGAGCGGCACAAGCGACACGGCGGCGCCTGCGCGCCGCCGTGTCGATGCACCGCACTGACGCGCGATACGCCGGTGCGGTGATGCCGTCGGCCGTGCCGCGTCAGCGCTGGCGGTATGCGTCGAGCGACGACAGCGCGTGGCCGTGGAAATTGAACAACGTGTTGTTGTCCCACTGGTCGCCCGCGCCGACCTTCCAGCCGACGCCCGGCGTCGGAATCCACTCCGGCTCCCACCAGAACACGCCGGCGCCGCGACGGCCCGGCACCCCCTTCACGATATCGACGACCGCCGCGAGGAATTGCGCCTGCCCGGCCGGCGACGGCGGGAACGCGGTCGAGCCCGTGTTCGTCATCGCGTTCGGCTCGGAGTCGCCGTCGCTGGTGGTCCACGGATACGCGGTCTCGACGACGATCAGTTCCTTGTCGTAGCGCACCGCGAGATCGTTCGCGTTGTTGCGCAGGTCGTCGAGCGCGCCTTGCCACTGCGGGTAATACGACAGGCCGATCACGTCGAATGCGACACCGCGTTGCGTCGCGCTGTCGAACCACCAGCGGCTTTTCGCGTTGTCGCCGCCGCTGTCGATGTGCAGCATCACCTTGATGCGCGGGTCGACGGCCTTCACCGCATCGCGGCCCGCCTTCAGCAATTGAGCGAGGTTGTCCCACTGGTCGTAGCGGCCGAGCGGCCACAGCATGCCGCCCGTGATCTCGTTGCCGATCTGCACCCACTCGGGCCGCACGCCGGCGCGCTGCAACTGGCGCAGCACGTCGGTCGTATAAGCCGACAGCAGCGCGCACGTATCGGCGAGATTCTTGCCGGCCCACGCATGCGGCGGGTATTGCTTGCCGGGGTCGGCCCACCAGTCGCTGTAGTGGAAATCGATCAGGATGCGCATTCCGAGCGCGGCCGCGCGCCTGGCGAGCGCAACGACATGAGCCGCGTTGTTGTAGCCGGCCGGGGCGCTTTGGTTCGCGGGGAAGAAGTCCGGATTGCCCGGATCGTTCCATACCTTGATGCGGATCGAATCGACGCCGTGCGCGTGCAGGATCTTCAGGCAGTCGCGCGGGTGCCCGCGGTCGAAGTACTGCGCGCCGTGCGCCTCGAGTTCCGGTAGCGTCGACACGTCGGCGCCCATCGCGAACGGGGCGCTGCCTGCGGCACGCGTGACGGCCTGTGCGAAGGCCGGCAGCGGGCCGGCCAGGTCGAGACAGGCAAGTGCCGCGGTCGAAACGCTCCAGCTCAGCATCGATCGTCTGTTCATCGTCATCCTCCAGGTGAGGGATCCCGTCGGGTGCGGGATCGCCGGCATCAAAAGTTTAAGCGCTTAAATTTCGGCCTCTACGTGAGGCCGAATCGAGCGTAGCGCAACCGCTGCCGCCGACGCAAAGGACGCATGCGTTGCCTACTATCTGGTGAGGCGCGGAGGCGCCTGCCTTCCCGGCGTCCCGCCGTGCGTACGAAACGGCCAGCGACGTACGTGAGGAATCCGGACGATGCCGTCCGACCGTGCGGGGCGGGCACGCGCCGGCGCCCTGCTACGAGCGGTCGCGATTCCGGGCGCGCGTCGCGCCGGTGATGACCGCGATGCCGAACAGGATGACGGCCACGATCTCGATGATGTGCTGGGCGACGTGCAGCGTCATCAAACCCCAGACGACGCCGCCGATGAAAATGATCCATCCGACCAGGTAGATGAGCAGGGTCATCGCTTTTTCTCCTTGCAGTGTTGGCCCATGGCGCCGATTGCCGGTCGTGAAAAATTTACCGGGCGCGCGGTGCGCGCGACGAGGACGTGCGATCCGGCAGCACCGGAGCATCTTTCGCGCCCGGCCTCGCGGTTTCCGGCGGCGTGTTCGGCGTGCAGTTTGCCGGCCGCTTCATTCGGCCGCCGTGTCATGCGCGTGCAGCCCGAGCCGCGCCATCAGCCGCCTGGCGTCGAACGGCGCTTGCGTTTTCGTGTCGTTGTCGAAATAGCAGTACACGTCGCGCGTCGCCGCGCGTGGCGGGTGCAGCGCCGGTGCGGCGAGACGCGCATCGTCGGGCTGCGCGCCCCGGCTCCACGTGTCGATCCGGCGTGCCCATCGCTCGAGCGCCGCGTCGGCGTATTCGCCCGAATACTTCGTTTCGGTGCCGTGCAGCCGCATGTACACGAACCGCGCGCTCAGATCCTCGAACTGAGGCCACGCCTCGGTCGAATCCGACACGACGAGCGCGACCTTGTGGCGGCGCAGCAGTTTCACGAACGCCGGATCCACGAAGCTGTCGTGCCGCACTTCCACCGCGTGACGCAACGCTCGCTTGCGGTCGATCTCCAGATATGGCGCCCGGACGTGCGAATCGTGCCGGCGGGCGAGGGCGAGCGCGGCTTCCGTATCGTGCGGCAGCAGGCTCAGGAAGCGCTCCATGTGCGCCGGGTCGAAACGCAGCGACGGCGGGAATTGCCACAGCAGCGGCCCGAGCTTCTCCTTCAGCGCGAACAGCCCCTGGGCGAAAAAATTCGCGCACGCGACCGTGGCGGTCTCGTCGCGAAAACGCAGGATGTGCGTGAGGTAGCGCGAACCCTTGACGCTGAACACGAACCCCGGCGGCGTTTCGGCATACCAGCGCCGCCAGCTGTCCGGCGCTTGCAGGCTGTAGTGCGTGCCGTTGATCTCGATCGTCTGCATCTGGCCCGCTGCATACCGCAGCTCGCCGGCCTGCTTCAGGTCGGCAGGGTAGAACGTCCCCCGCCAGCCCGGGTAGCGCCAGCCTGAAATGCCGATGTGAATCCTGCCGGATGTGCGTGTCACGTCGATGCCCGGCTGCGCCGGGTCCCTGATGCGGTTCGGGCGACGCGCAAGATGCGTGCCGCCGCCGTCGGTCCAATTCTTTTTTTAAAGACCGCGCCACGTTCGGCCGGTATGATCGCTGCGCTCGCGAACGGCGCAATCGGTCGGTGCGCACCGATCCCCGCTTCACTGCGTTCGCCGGGCACGGCAATCACGACACCACCGGACGGACCGGGCAATACACGGTTCGTCGATCCGGCCGAACGGGCCAATCCAGCACGACGGAGTATCGAGACGATGTGGACGGAGACAGGGACGGGGCGGCGCGCGATGGCGATCGCGGCAGGCGCAGCGTGGTGCGCGGCCGCCGCGGGCGGTGCGCACGCGCAGGCATCGGCGCCGGGGGCGGCGGCCGTGCTGCCGGCCATCGACGTGCGAGGGCCGGCCGATGCTTCGGCCGTCGGGCTCGTCGGGCGGCGCACCGCCACCGGCACCAAGACCGACACGCCGATCGACGAGATTCCGCAAACGATCGACATCGTCACCGCGCAACAGATCGAGATGACCGGCGCGGCCGACCTGAACCAGGCGTTGCGCTACGTGCCCGGCTTCGCGACGTTCGGCGCCGACAGCCGCACCGACTGGTATGCGGCGCTGCGCGGCTTCACGCCGACGCTGTACGTCGACGGCCTGCCGGCGCCGAACACGGCCGTGATCGCGAACTGGCGCGTCGATCCGTACACGATCGATTCGATCGCGGTGCTGCGCGGGCCGACGTCGGTGCTGTACGGTGCGGGCGAGCCGGGCGCGATCGTCGACGCGCAGACGAAGCGCGCCGACGGTGCGCGCGTGCGCGAAGCCGGCGTGCAGCTCGGCAACGATGCGCGCAAGCAGGCCATGCTCGATGTCGGCGACAGCCTCGACCCTGACGGCAAGGCTGCGTACCGCTTCGTCGGCGTCGCGCGCGACGGCAACGCGGTGACCGGCCCGAACGGCGACCGGCGCGTCGCGCTCGCGCCGTCGTTCCGGTGGCGGCCGAACGCCGACACGTCGCTGACGTTTTCCGCGACGTACCTGCAGGACAGCGGCGACATCTCGTCGAACTTCCTGCCCGCGTCGGGCACGGTGCTGCCGAACCCGAACGGCCGCCTGTCGCAGGACATCTACATGGGCGACCCGTCGTTCAACGACTACCGCAAGAAGCAATGGTCGCTCGGCTACGCGCTGGAACACCGCGTGAACGCGATCTGGACGCTGCATCAGGACGTGCGCTGGTCGCACCTGTCGCTCGACGATGCGACGGTGTTCGGCAACGGCTTCGCGCCCCGCAGCACGACGAACATGATGCGTTTCGCGGGGCTGTTCCAGCTCAACTACAGCAGGCTCGACATCGACAATCGTGCGCAGGCGCGCGTCGGCACGGGGCCGCTCGAACATACGCTGCTGTTCGGCCTGCAGTTCGACCGGCAGACGACGACCAACAGCGTGCTGCTTGCGCTCGCCCCGTCGCTCGACCTGTATCACCCGGTCTATCGGCCCGTGACGGCCGCGATCTTCTCCGGCCCGACGTCGCTCGGCCACGTCGATCAGTACACCGCGATGAACGCGGTCGGCGTGTATGCGCAGGACCAGATCCGTTGGCGGCGCTGGACGCTGACGCTCGGCGGCCGCGAGGACGTCGTGAATGCGCGGTTCGACGACCGGGCCGCCGGCACGCATGCGCAGCAGGACGTCAGTGCGTTCTCCGGGCGGGTCGGGCTCACCTATCGCGGCGACGCCGGGTTGTCGCCGTACGTCAGCTATTCGACGTCGTTCGATCCGGTCATCGGCGTGCGGATGTACGGCGGCGGCCTGCCGAAGCCGACCCGCGGCACGCAGACGGAGGCCGGGCTGCGCTGGCAGCCGGCCGGCCGGAACCTGATGCTGAATGCGGCCGTGTATCGGATCGACCAGACCAACGTCGTGACGCCGACGCCGGTCGCGCTCGACCCGACCGCGACGACGTCGGTGCAGACCGGCAAGGTGCGCTCGCAAGGCATCGAGCTGAGCGCGGTCGGCCAGGTGTCGCGCGAGCTGTCGATCGTCGCGTCGTATCTCTATCAGGACGTCAAGAACGTGCAGGCGAACGACGCGTCGCTGAACCACTGGCCGGTGTCCGTCCCGCTGCCGCGGCAGATGGCGTCGATGTGGGCCGACTGGACCTGGCGCACGGGCGCGCTGGCGGGCTTCGGCATCGGCGGCGGCGTGCGCTACCAGAGCGCATCGGCCGGCGCGCCGGACAATTCGCTGACGGTGCCGAGCGCGACGCTTTACGACCTCGCGATCCATTACGAGCTGCCGCGCTGGCGTTTCGCGGTGAACGTCGCGAACCTGTTCGACCGGCGCTACGTCAGCGGCTGTCAGTCGTACGCCGTGTGCGTGTTCGGCAACGAGCGGACCGTGCTGGCGAGCGCGAAATACAACTGGTGAGCGCGTCGCATCCGGCCTACGCGCGGCGTTGCGGCTCCCTGCTCGCGGTGCGCGCGCCGGCATGGCCCTGGCGTCGCCATTCGGTCGGCGTGATGCCGAAACGTTCGCGGAAGGCGGTGGCGAAATTGGCCGGCGTGGAAAAGCCGATTTCCTTGGCGATACTGGCGATGCTGAGCGACGTGGAGTCCAGCAGATCCTGCGCGATCCGCAGCCGCTCGTAGCGCAGATATTCGAACACCGTCTGGCCGAGATTGTCGCGAAACGCGCGCGACAAGCGCTTTTCGTGCGTGCCGACCGCACGCGCCAGCTCCTCCACCGTCGGCGGATCGTTCAGCGTGCGCGACAGGTGGCGGATGGCCGCGCGCACGATGATGTCGTCGTCGTTGCCGCCCGCGAACGGGCTTTCCGCCGGCTCCGTCCCGGCGGACCGTTCGCGTTTCGCGCGCGAGAGCTGCACGCGAATCCGCGCGATCACCTCCGCCGGCTCGAACGGCTTCACCACATAGTCGACGCCGCCGATCTCGAGCCCCTCGAGCCGTTCGTGCAACGCGCCGGCCACGGTCAGGAAGATGATCGGGATCGCGCCCGTCAGCGGATCGGCGGCCAGCAGGCGGCACGCGGTGAAGCCGTCCATGCGCGGCATGCGCACGTCCATCAGGATCAGGTCGGGCATCAGCGCCTGCGCGCGCTGGCACGCTTGCGCGCCGTCGAATGCGATGCTGATCCGGCATCCCGTGCTGCGCAGCATGTCGGTCAGCAAACGGAGCTGGTCGGGTTGATCGTCGACGATCAGGATATGCGCGTCGCGCAATGCGGAGATCGATGAAGGCATCGTGCACCTGTTGTGAAAAGGCGGTTGGCTGCGTTTTCCGCGGGTGGCCTGCCCGGTGAGCGGGAAACGTGGGACGCCGCTGCGTGGCGATGCATCCCGGCGCATCGCACGCTCGCATCGATTCCGGACGACGCGGAACCGCGCGGCCGGCAACCGCTCGACGCATCGTGCGGCGTTCGTGGTCTTGATCGCCGAATCGGCAGGACGCGACGGATCGCCGTGCTCGCATGGACGGCGATCGCGGCTGCCGGAATCGATGCGAGCGGAATTGTAGGAGCATATTTGGAATCCGGCCAGACATGACGGCTCGATTCTCACCATTCCATGTTCGTGATTATCGAAAATGGCGGTTTGCGACAGGAACGTGAAACGTCGACGTGCGCCATTGCTGGTGGTTTACGCGTATATCGAGTGAGAAACCGCGTGGCCGGCCGGCTTTCGGATCGTATTTTAGGGAAAAGAATTATTTGAATCCGCTTTGGCAAAGTATTTATACGCTCTGCAAAAGATTTTGAATAACGGTGCTGGCGCGAAATCGTTTGCGGAATGGATGTATTTTGCGTAAACCATTGAATATTTGGAATTTTACAATCTATAAAGAATGTCGGCTTTAATAATTTAATTTCGTGTCTCATAATTCGTCCGAACTTTGAGTCACGGGTGGAGCAGGGCAGCGGAAGTGCCGCAAGCGGTGACGGACGTTGCCTGAACCCGGGGCCGGCGCATCAATTGATGACGGTGCCGGCACATGCTCGCTGCACGAAGTGAAACCCGGGTGACGGGGGATGAAATAAAAGAAGCGGTGTGGGTCGCGATCGACGCGACGAATAATCGGGGAAGTACATGACGACGGGTTGAATCGCCGGATTCAGCCGGGGAAAGACTCGTCCATGACAATCAATACGTATTCCTAATGTAACTGCCGAATCAACGGAGCGGGACGTCAGGCCGACGGCATGCCCCGGGCTTTCGGACGCCCGGTCGAAACGGGTGCTCGATGCGTGCCGTGTCGACACGGCTTGCCCGGCGTCGGAATCCGCTGCCGAACCGAAGTCGCAATCGAAGTCGAAGCTGTCAATAAAAGTAAGTAGTCCGTATTCAAACCAGACGCTACACAACGGAGCAGAAGACCATGAAGAGGAAGCAGATTTCGGCGCTCGCCGCCGCGATGTTCACGGGTGCGGGTGTGCTGATCGCCGGCGCCGCGCACGCGGACAATTTCGTCGACCGCGGCAACCCGGACAACGCGCTGAACGGCCAGTGCATCGACGGCACCAACCCGCTGTGCGTGGCAACGAAGAACGGCAACTACGTCGCAGTCAGTACCACGAACGTGACGCAGGGCACCAATGCGAAAGCAGGCGCCAGCGGTATCGCGATCGGCGACCAGTCGAATGCGAGCAGCAAGGGCGGCAGCAGCAGCGGCGGCGCGATCGCGATCGGGGTCGGCTCGCAGGCGCTGGCGAACTCGTCCACCGCGATCGGCACGGTGGCGGTCGCGCAGGGCAACACGGCGCTGGCGATCGGCCGCCAGTCGGCGGCGGTCGGCGATTTCTCGATGGCGCTCGGCAACGTCGCGGATGCGCACGGCACGAGCTCGATCGCGCTCGGCCATTCGGCGCTCGCCAGCGGCGACCGCTCGGTCGCGATCGGCGGCGCGAACCCGACGTCGAGCGACGGCGTATCGGCCGGCGCATCGTACGATGCGGCCACGCAGACGCGTGCGGCCGGCACGCAGTCCGTGGCGATCGGTGCAGGCGCGCAGACGAACGACAACAACCAGGTCGCGATCGGCTCGGGCAGTGTCGGCGCGAACAACGGCGGCACGCCCGTGTTCGGCGGCACGGCCGCGCCGGTCGGCGGCGCGGTCTCGTTCGGCGCGCTCGGCAGCGAGCGCCAGCTCAAGTACGTCGCGGCGGGCGCGGCCGATACGGACGCCGTCAACGTCCAGCAGTTGAAGAACGTCAACGGCACGCTGAGCACGGCCATCGGCAACGTCGACGCACGCGTGACGTCGGTCGGCAATGCGCTGTCGACCTCGATCTCGAACGTCGACCAGCGCGTGACCAGCGTCGGCAACAGCCTCAGCACGAGCATCGTGACGGCGACGCAGAACGTCGTGAAATACACCGACGACTCGCATGCGGCGATCGCGCTCGACGGCGCCACCGGCACGACGATCGGCGGCGTGGCCGCCGGCGTCGCCGATACCGACGCCGTCAACGTCGGCCAGTTGAAGGGCAGCCTCGCGCCGCTGCAGACGTCCGTTTCGACGGCGGCGTCGAACATCGCGAACCTGCAGAACAGCGTGACCGGCATCAACGGGTCGCTGAGCACCGCGGCGTCGAACATCGTCAACCTGCAAGCGGCCGATACGCGCAACGTCAAGTACGACGGCGCGAGCGGCTTCGACTCGGTGACGTTCGCCGGCCCGAACGGCACGACGCTGCACAACGTCGCGGACGGCAAGGACGTCCACGACGCCGTCAACGTCGGCCAGTTGACGGGCGGCCTCGCATCGCTCAGCACGAGCGTGACGAACAACCTCAGCACGACGCTCGGCAACCTGAGCACGTCGATTACCAGCCAGATCGGCACCGCGACGAAGAACGCGGTGCAGTACGACGACGATGCGCACGGCGGCGTCACGCTCGGCGGCCAGGGCGCCGCGGCGCCGGTCGGCCTGCACAACGTCGCGGACGGCGTGGCGGCAGGCGATGCGGTGAACGTGGGCCAGCTCGGCAAGGCGACCGACACGCTCAACCAGTCGATCGCGACCGTCGGCAACCAGGTGACGACGAACACCGGCAACATCGCGGCGCTTCAGCAGGACGCGCTGCAATGGAACCCGGCCCTCGGCGCGTACGATGCGAGCCACGGCGGCCACGGCCCGCAGCTCATCAGCAACGTCGCGGCCGGCAAGAGCGGAACGGACGCGGTCAACGTCGATCAGCTGAACGCGGCGATTCACGACGGGACGAGCCAGCTCGATGCGCTCGCGGTCAAATACGACGATCCGAGCAAGCGGCAGGTGTCGCTCGGCGCGGGCAACGGCGGCAGCCCGGTGCGCGTGACCAACGTCGCGGAAGGCAACGTGGCGGCAGGCAGCACCGATGCGGTGAACGGCGCGCAACTGCGCCGCGCGACCGACGGCGCCGCGGCCGCGCTCGGCGGCGGCGCGACCGCAAACCCGGACGGCTCGATCGGCGCACCGAACTACAAGATCGGCGGCAGCGCGTTCGACAACGTCGGCGACGCATTGACGAACCTCGACGGCCGCGTCGGCAGCAACACGACGACGCTCGCGAATCACGAAACGCGCATCGGCAATGCCGAAACGAACATCGCGGGCAACACCGCCGCGATTGCCGGGCTGCAGCAGGACGCGCTGCAATTCGACCCGACGCTCGGCGCGTTCAACGCCGCGCGCGGCGGTGCGCCGACGAAGCTGACGAACGTGGCCGACGGCAACCTCGCCGCGGGCAGCACGGATGCGGTGAACGGCGGCCAGTTGTCGGGCGTGAAGACCGCGCTCGAACAGCAGATCACGCAGGTGTCGAACCAGGCCGGCGAAGCCGTGAAGAACGTCGTCAAGTACGACGTCGACGCGAGCGGCAACCGGCTGAATTCGGTGTCGCTCGTCGGCGGCGATGCGACGTCGGCGGTCGTGCTGAAGAACGTCGCGGCGGGCACCGGCGATACCGACGCGGTGAACGTGAAGCAGTTGAAGGACGTGCAGTCGAACCTGAACCAGCTCGGCGCGCTCGCGGTGCAGTACGACGATGGCTCCAAGAGCACGATCACGCTCGGCGGTGCGGGCGGCACGCGCATCACCAACGTGCAGGCCGGCACGCTCGCCGCGACCAGCACCGACGCGGTGAACGGTTCGCAGCTCTACGCGACCAACCAGCAGGTGGCGAAGAACACCACCGACATTTCGAACCTGCAAGGCAGCGTGACCAACATCGCGAACGGCAAGGCCGGCCTCGTGCAGCAGCAGGATCCGAACGGCGCGATCACGGTCGGCAAGGATTCGGGCGGCGCGAGCGTGAACTTCTCCGGCACGGCGGGCGACCGCGTGCTGACCGGTGTCGCGGCGGGCGTGAACGACAACGACGCGGTCAACATGGGTCAGTTCAACAACGCGCTGAAGAACGTGGCGGCCAACGACAAGATCCGCGCGGCCGCGACCGATGCGAACACGACATGGATCGCGCGCGCCGATGCGGGGGCGATCGGGTCGACGGCGACCGCGACCGGCAAGAACGCGGTGGCGGTCGGCCAGGGCTCCGTCGCCGATCGCGACAACTCGTTCTCGGTCGGCGCGAAGGGCAGCGAGCGCCAGATCACGAACGTCGCGGCCGGCACGGCGCCGACCGACGCGGTGAACGTGCAGCAGCTGAACGACAACCTCGCGACGGCGTCGACGCAGGCGAAGGGGTATACCGACCAGCGTATCGGGCAGGTGTACAACTCGTTCAACGACCTGAAGAAGGACATGTACGGCGGCGTCGCGTCGGCGATGGCGGTGGCCGGCTTGCCGCAGCCGACCGGCGCGGGACGCTCGATGGTGTCGGCGGCGACGTCGAACTATCACGGCCAGCAGGGCTTCGCAGCCGGCTACTCGTACGTGACGGAGAACAACCGCTGGGTCGTCAAGGCATCGGTGACGGGCAACGCGCGGTCGGACTTCGGCGCGGTGGTCGGCGCGGGTTATCAGTTCTGATGCAGGTCGCGTCGTCGTGAGCGACGCGTGGTGCCGGGCGATGCAGGCGAAGCCCGGTACCCGCGGCCGATCGGCGGCCCGGGGTTCGTTCGCGAATCCCGGGCCGTCGTCGTTTCGCGTCGCCGGCCGCTCGGCCATCCCGCATCGACGGTACCCGTCGCAAATGCGAGTGGCGCCTTCCGCCGTGATCGTCGTCATCCCGCCGCGCTCGGCCCCGCAAGGGTTTCGCGCCCGTGCGGCGGAACGTCCAATGCGAGTTGTGGGATGCGAACCCGCGCTCGTATTCTGACGTCATCGGGCGGCACGGCATGGGGCCTGCGCCCATCACCGCATCAGAGAGCGCGATCATGAACGAAACGACACCCACGATGAAGCTCAACCACTTGAGCTTTCCTTCCGCCGACACACTGGCGACCGCCCGATTCTTCGAGCGATACCTCGGCTTCAAGATCGCGGGAAGCTGGGACAAATCGTGGATCCTCAAACGCCCGGGCTTCGACGTCGTGATCGATCACGACGGCGACGGTGTGCCCGCGTGGCCGACAAATTTCCACGTCGGCTTCGAACTGCCGAGCCTCGATGCCGTCCAGGCGCTGTTCGCGCGCTTCAAGGAGGAGGGCGTCGCGATGGAGACCGGCGTCTTCAACAACGGGCGCGGCTCGCGCTTCTTTTGCCGCGCGCCGGGCGGCGTGATGTTCGAACTGAACACGCGCGCGGATGCCGCGCCGGAATATCGGGGCACCTTCGACGATTGACGCGACGCGGTTCGTGCCGCGCTCAATCGCAACGGCCGACGCGGGCGAGGGTCTCGATGGCCGCGCGGGTACGCGACGGCTGGGTGATCTCCGTCCATTGCAGATGCGCGTATTTCGGGTCGTCGCGCAAGCCGGCGAACTTGACGCGGTTTTTCGCGAATGTCGTGTACGACCACAGCAGCACCGAGTCTCGCGAGCAGAACGCCATCCGCAGCGATTCCCGGTTGCCGTGAAACAGCTCGGTGCGCATGAGCCCGCGGCCGATCGTGCGCCGGAGCACGCGGGAAAACACCGTCCATCGCCCGAAGTTGAGCCAGACGACGTGCGTGGCGCGCGACCACAGCACGTCGCGCACCGCGCTGTAGTTGCCGTCGGCGACCCATCGGTCGCCGGCCGTCGCCGCCCGCACCTCCCGCTCGAACTGCGCGGGCGGCACGGCGGTCCAGCCGGGGCCCCAGTAGAGCCGGTCGAGTTCGATGCAGGGGCAGGCCGCGGCGGCGGCCAGCGCGCTGGCGAAGGTGGATTTCCCGGATCCGCTCGTTCCGACGACGATGACACGCATGTGTGTGACCACGGGCAAAAAGGTGAGGGTGCGTATTGTGCCCGAAGCGCGCGGGCGGACCGGTATCCGTGGCGGAAAAGGCGGGCCGCCGGCGAACCCGCCGCGCATCGATCAATCGAGCGGCGGCGCCGCGCCCTCCCGCAACATCTTGACGAGCCGCGCGCGCCGCTTTTCGAGATCGGCGATCTGGCGGTTGATCGCTTCGAGGCGTTCGCGCTGGACGTCGGTGATCTGATCGCACGAACGCGCGCCGTCGATCAGCAGCATGCAGTCCGGAAAGCCGCGGATGTCGTCGAGGGTGAAACCGGTCGCGATCATGCGCTGAATCTGTTTGACCTGCGTCACCGCTTTTTCGGGGAACAGGCGATAGCCGTTGGCCGCGCGCACCGACGCGAGCAGGCCGTGCTCGTCGTAGTGCCGGATCGAGCGCACGCTCGCGCCGGTGAGCTGCGCGAGTTTGCCGATGGTCAGCGGGGGCGAAGCAGGCGGGTTTTTCATGAGAGGCAGGCTAACACGATTCGCTTGACTCTCACATCAGTGTGAGGGTTGAGACTGGGCGTCCGTTCATGCCTGGAGGAACAATCGTGAATACCCGAGTGCTGATCCGCTGGTTGCTTGTCGCGATCGGGTGGCTGACGCCGTTCGCGTTGGCGCACGACGCGGCCGCCGCGCCGCTGAGCTATACCGTCACGTCGACGGACGGCGTGAAGCTGGCCGTTCAGGAAAGCGGCGACCCCGACGGCGTACCGGTCATCCTGATTCACGGCCTGCTCGGCAGCCGCCTGAACTGGGACGCGCAGGTCGACAGCCCCGAACTGCGCCGATTCCGGATCATCACGTACGATCTGCGCGGCCACGGGCTGTCGGACAAGCCGTCCGGCGCGCAGCCGTATCGCGACGGCACCCGCTGGGGCGACGATCTCGCCGCGGTCATCGAAGGCGCGCATGCGCGCAAGCCGGTCGTGGTCGGCTGGTCGCTCGGCGGCGTGGTGATCTCGAACTACCTCGCCAAATACGGCGATCGCGCGATCGCGGGCGCGGTGTACGTCGACGGCGTGGTCGAGCTTGCGCCGGGCCAGATCGTCGATCATCCGGACGTGTACCGAGACATGAATGCGGCGGATCTGAAAACGCATCTCGACGGCGAGCGCACGTTCGTCGGTCTGTGCTTCAACCGTCGGCCGAACGCCGCCACGTTCGAGCGCTTGCTCGCCAACGCCGCGATGGCGTCGTGGGACATGCAAAAGGCGATCCCGACGATGTCGGTGTTCGCCGCCGCGGGGCTGGGCAACGCGCGCGTGCCGCTGCTCTTCGTCTACGGCGGCCGCGACGCGCTGGTCGATACGCACGCGACGCTGGCCCGCGCGGCCGAGCTGAACCCGCGCGTGGTCAGCAAGGTGTACGCGGAATCGGGGCACGCGCCGTTCATCGAGGAAGCCGAGCGGTTCAATCGCGATCTGGCCGCGTTCGTCCGGTCGGCGTCCTCGCCGTGAAGTCGGGTGTCGCGCGGGCCGGCGACGTCAGGCCGGCGCGACCGCGATGCCGGCCGTGTCGCCCGCCGCGCGATCGTGAAAGCGCTGGAACGCATCGAGCAGCCGCGCGCGCTGCGCGGCCAGCGACGGATCGCGCCTGTCGCGCGGCCGTGCGACGTCGACGTGGATTTCGTCGTCGATGCGGCCCGGGTTCGGCGCGAGCATCAGCACGCGATCGCCGAGATACAGCGCTTCGTCGAGATCGTGCGTGACGACGATCGCGGCCATCCGGTGCCGCTGGACGACATCGAGCAGCAGCGTCTGCAAGCGCATCCGGGTGATCGCGTCGACCGCGCTGAACGGTTCGTCGAGCAGCAGCAGATCCGGCTCGCCGAACAGCCCGCGCGCGATCGCGGCGCGCTGCGCCATCCCGCCCGACAACGTCGCCGGCAGTTGCCGCGCGACGCCGGCCAGGCCGACTTCGTCGAGCAAGCGCGCGACGCTCGGGTCGCGTCCGCCCCGTGCTCCGGACGCGAAGCCGACGTTGTCCGCGATCGACAGCCACGGCAGCAGCCGCGGTTCCTGAAAGATCACGCCGATGCGTGCGGACGGCCCGGCCAGCGCGCTGCCGTCGAGCGTCACGCTGCCGCGGAAATCCCGGTCCAGGCCCGCGACGATCCGCAACAGCGTGCTCTTGCCGCAACCGCTCGGGCCGACCACGCAGACGATCTCGCCGCGCGCGACCTGCAACGCGACGTCGGCCAGGATCGTGCGATCGCCGTACAGCTTGCGGGCGATCCGCAGGTCGAGCAGCGGCGCGGCGACGCCGGCGGTCGGGCGCACGGAAGGGTAGGCGCTCATTGCCCGCCCTCGCGCGACGCACCGCCGAACGCATCGCGCCAGCCGAGCCAGCGCGACTCGATGCGGCGCATCGCGCCGTCGGTCAGCTTGCCGAGCAACGCGAGCAGCAGGATCGCGCCGAACACGAGATCGGGGCGCCCGGTTTCGCGGCCGTCGCTCAGCAGGAAGCCGAGACCGCGCGTGGCCGCGATCAGCTCCGCGGCGACCATGAACATCCACGCGAGACTGAGGCCGGTCCGCAGGCCGGTGACGATCTGCGGCAGCGCGGCCGGCAGCAGGATCCTACGGAACAGCGCGAGCGGGCCGAGCCGGTACACCGCGCCGAGCTCGACGAGCTTGCGGTCCACGTCGCGCATACCGGCGACCACCGCAAGGTGAACCGGAAAGAACGCGCCGATCGCGATCAGCGTGATCTTCGGCGCCTCGTCGATGCCGAGCCACAGCAGCAGCACCGGCACCCATGCGAGCGACGGAATCGCTCGCAGCGCCTGGAACGTCGGTTCGAACAGCGCATCGATCCGGCGGCTCAGGCCCATCGCCGCGCCGACGACGAGCGCGAGCCCGGCGCCGGCCGCAAAGCCGGCCGCGACGCGCAGCGCGCTCGTACCGACGTGACGGGCGAGCCGCGTGGCGCCCATCCGCGCGAGCGTATCGAGAATCTCGCTCGGCGCCGGCACGAGATGATCCGGCAGCCAGCCGCGCCGCACCACGAACTCCAGCAGCACGAGCGCGACGAACGGCAGCGCGAGGCCCGCGATACGCCATGCGCGCAGCGGGTCACGGCGGGCCGTGCGGGGCGGCGAAGCGGGTGGGTGCGACGCGCGCGCACCGCTGCGCGCGGCGGTGTCCGTCATCGGCGGCACGCTCAATGCGACGCGGTGGCGATCGGGCGCGCGAACGACGGATCGATCAGCGTATCGACGATCTTCGCGGGATCGACGCCCGGCTTGGTCAACTGTTCGGCCGTCAGCACCGGCGCCGCGGCCTTCAGCGCCGCGCGCTGCGTGTCGCCCGGCACCGGGTCGCCGAAGTCGTTGCGCTGGAGTTGCAGTTTCGCGACCGGCAGCGACACCTTCGATTGATCGGCGACGATCTGTGCGGTCTCGGCCGGATGCGCGACGATCCACTGGCGCGCGCGGTCGTAGACCTTCAGCACGCGCGTCACCGCCTGCGGATACTGGCTGGCGAACGCATCGCGAACATTCAGGAACCCGTACGTGTTGAACGCGACATTGCGGTACAGCAGGCGCGCGCCGTCGTCGAGCTGGGCGGCGGCCATGTGCGGATCGAGCCCGGCCCATGCGTCGACCTGTCCGTTCGCGAGCGCGGTACGGCCGTCGGGATGTTGCAGGTTGACGATCTCGACGTCGTCGCGCGTCAGGCCGACCGTGTGCAGCGCGCGCAGCGTGAACAGGAACGGATCGGTGCCGCGCGTCGCGGCGATCTTCTTGCCCTTCAGATCGGCGAGCGAGCGGATCGGCGAATCCTTGCGCACCACGAGCGCCGTCCATTCGGGGCGCGAGAACACGTAGACGGTGTGGATCGGGTTGCCGTTCGCTCGTGCGAGCACCGACGCCAGCCCCGCGGCCGAGCCGAAATCGACCGCGCCGCTGTTCAGGTATTCGAGCGCGCGATTGCTGCCGAGGCTCAGCACCCAGCGAATCGCCGTGCCGTCGGCCTTGAATTCGTCGTCGAGCCAGCCGAAGTGGCGAACCACGAGACTCTCGGGCGAGTAGTACGCATAGTCGACGCGGATTTCGGCGGGCGTCGCCGCGTGCGCGTGCGTCGACGCGAGGCCGGCAAGCGCGGCAACGACGAGGGCCGCGGATTGCCACACGCGGGACCAGAACGGCTTCATCGGGGATTCTCCGGAAGAGCGGCAATGCGCCGCGAACAGGCTGGGAAGAGGGCTAGGGTCTGTTTACATATGGAACGCGCATGCGTTGCCACGAGAACGGCCGCTCGCGAGGCGCGCGACGCCGCGAATACTGACGTATTCGCAAGGAGCGCAACACGGCGAGCGGCCGTTCTCGTGGCAACCCCAAATTAAAAATCATGTCACGGGAATGCCCGAAATCGCCCGTATGGCGGCGTCGTTCGTCGCTTGTTTGGCGCGGCCAAACGGCGCTCCTCACTCCTTGCCCTACGAGCGATTTCGGGCATTCGCATGTGCGTTCCATATGTAAACAGACCCTAATGTAACGAAGCGCAGGCGATCCGTTAACGAAGAAATCCGCGATTGAACATGCACGTTGCTGATAAGCGCGCTCCGCGCAACTTTATGACGCACGCCGATTAATTTATCGCTTTATATCGCTTGGGATTGCCGAAGCGGAGGAACAGAATTTCCGCTGCCGGAACCCGGCGATCGCACGGCCGCATTCGCTCGACGCCGCGCGGGTCGCGCAGGCACCTTCCCGGTTCCCGGCTTCACGACGACCTTGCCGTGCACTCGGCATCAAACTAAGGAATCCGATGAGTTCGATCGATCTGAGCCCGGTCACGCCGGTTTCTTCCCCCATCCGCTCGGCCAGCGACGTCGCGCGCCTGATCAACACCGTGGACAGTTCGGTCAGCCATGCGCGGATGATCGTGCTGCTGGCGCTCGGCGGCGTGTTTCTCGACGCGTACGACCTGACGACGCTGTCGTACGGCATCGACGACGTGGCGCGCGAATTCGGGCTGACACCCGCGCTGACCGGGCTGGTCGGGTCGGCGATCATGATCGGCACGATCTTCGGCAGCCTGATCGGCGGCTGGCTGACCGACCGGATCGGCCGCTATCAGGTATTCATGGCCGACATGCTGTTCTTCGTGGTCGCGGCGATCGCGGCCGGGCTCGCGCCGAACGTCTGGGTGCTGATCGCTGCGCGTTTCGTGATGGGGCTCGGCGTCGGCATCGACCTGCCCGTCGCGATGGCGTTCCTCGCGGAATTCTCGAAGTTCAACGGCCGCGGCAACAAGGCGTCCCGGCTCGCCGCATGGTGCCCGATGTGGTACGTCGCGTCGTCGGTGTGCTTCCTGCTGATTTTCGGCCTGTATTTCCTGCTGCCGGCCGAGCATGCGGGATGGCTGTGGCGCGCGTCGCTGATCTTCGGCGCGGTGCCGGCGCTCGTCATCATCCTGTTCCGGAACCGCTTCATGAACGAATCGCCGCTGTGGGCCGCGAATCAGGGCGATCTGGCCAATGCCGCGCGCATCCTGCGCGAGTCGTACGGCATTCACGCACACGAAGCGGACGACGCGCGACGCGAGCCGAGCCCGCCGCCCGTGCGGCTTCGCGTGCTGTTTCAGCGGCCGTATCTGGGGCGCACGATCGTCGCCAGCGTGATGAACCTGTGCATCCCGTTCGAATACACCGCGATCGCGTTCTTCCTGCCGTCGATCCTGTCGCAATTTCTGGGGGCGGGCGTGTTCGAGACGATCGCCGCATCGCTGGCGTTGAACGTGCTGTTCGCGTTCACCGGCGGCTTGCTCGGCATGCGTCTCGCGTATCGCTATCCGTCGCGTCATGTCGCGATCGCGGGGTTCGCGTTGCAAACGGTCGCGCTCGTCGCGCTGGCGCTCGCAGGGCATCCGCACGGCGCGCTGGCGGTGGGCGTCGTGCTGCTGATGCTCGGCACGTGGCTGTTCGCGGAAGGATTCGGGCCGGGCGCGCAGATGATGATCTATCCGACGCTGTCGTATCCGGCCGCGATTCGCGGCACCGGCGTCGGCTTCGGGCGGTCGCTGTGCGGCATCGGTCAGGCGCTCGCGCTGTTCGTGCTGCCGATTCTCCAGGCCCGGCTCGGCACCGACATGTTCTGGGTCGTCGCGGTCAGTGCGGTCACGCCGATCGCGTTTCTGCTGATCGTGCGGTACGAACCGACGGCGCACGACATCGACGACGAAAGCGTCGCGTAGGCGCCGGCGGGGACGCTCGCGTTCCCCGCCAAACACGAACGGCTTCGTCGGACTGCACGAAGCCGTTTGCGCTGAAGCCGGTCGCCGCGTGAGGCGGACGGACCGGCTTCGACATACTGCCGTTACGCGTCGACCGTTTCCCGCTCGGCCTCGCGCTTGACCTGTTCGATATCGCGATACCGCGCGGCCGGATGCGCGTCGGGCAGTCGCGCCGAGCCGCCGAAGAGTTTTTCGCGCAACGTGCCCGGCGCATACGCGGTCGGATACACGCCGCGGCGCTGAAGTTCGGGCACGAGGTGGCGTACGACATCCTCGAAGGTTTCATGCGCGACCGCATACGCGAGATTGAAGCCGTCGACGTCGGTCGCGGCCACCCATTCCTGCAGGATGTCCGCGACGGTCGCCGCCGACCCGACGAACACCGGGCCCATCCCGCCGATGCCGCCCCAGGCGGCCAACGCCTCGATCGTCCACGCGGTGTCGCCGCCCGACAGGTGCTCGACCGCCGACACGATCGCATTCGTTTCGACGCGCCTGACGGGATCGGTCGGCGCGTACTGGCCGAAGTCGATGCCGGTCCAGCCCGACATGAACACCAACGAGCCGTCGTACGACACGTAGCGCCGATACTCGTCGAACTTGGCCTGCGCCTGCGCGTCGGTCTCGTCGACGATCACCGTGACGAGGTTGTAGATCAGCACCTTCGCCGGGTCGCGTCCGGCGGCGGCGGCCTGCGCGCGCACGTCGGCCACGTAGCGCGCGAGCTGATCGCGGGTGGGCGCGGCGACGAACACGCATTCGGCGTGCTGCGCGGCGAACGCCTTGCCGGGGCCCGACGCGCCGGCCTGGAACAGCACCGGCGTGCGCTGCGGCGACGGCTCGCACAGGTGATAGCCGGGCACGTCGAAGAAGCGGCCCTTGTGGCCGATCTCGTGCACTTTCTCGGGATGCGTGAACACGCGGCCGGCGCGGTCGCGCACCACCGCGCCGTCCTCCCAGCTGCCTTCGAACAGCTTGTACAGCACCTCGACGTATTCGGCTGCGACCGCATAGCGGTCGTCGTGCGTGCGCAGCCCGCGATCGCCGACGTTCTTCGCGCCGCTCTCCAGGTACGACGTGACGATGTTCCATGCGAGCCGGCCCTTCGTGTGATGGTCGGCGGTCGACAGCCGGCGCGCGAACGTGTACGGGTGCTCGAACGTCGTCGATGCGGTGATGCCGATGCCGAGATGCTCGGTCGCCATCGCGATCGGCGCGGCCAGTTGCAGCGGATCGTTGACGGGGATCTGCGCGGCCTGGTGCAGCGCGTGATAGTTGCTGCCCTTGTACACGTCGTAGTAGCCGATCACGTCCGCGATGAAGATCGCGTCGAAGATCCCGCGCTCGAGCACGCGGGCCAGGTCGGTCCAGTAGTCGAGATCCTTGTATTGCCACGAGCGGTCGCGCGGATGCGCCCACAGGCCGGGCGACTGGTGGCCCACGCAGTTCATCTCGAACGCGTTGAAGCGGATCGTCTTGCTCATTGCGCCGCTCCCGTTTCCGCTTCCGCTCGCGCGCCGGCGTCCGCATGGGCGTCCGCACCGCTGCCCACGCGCCAGACGAACGGCGGCGTGCGGCCGTTGATGATCCAGTCGCCGACGATGCGCGCCTTGTAGACGAGCGGATTGTGCGACGACACCGTGCGCGCGTTGCGCCAGTGGCGATCGAGCGCGGTCGTGCTGCGGGTCGCGGATGCGCCGAGCGCGTCGAACAGGCGCGTCGCCGCGCGCAGCACGAGTTCGGACACGACGAGCTGGCTCTGCGCGGATTCGATTTCGGCCGCGACGTTCGCGGCCTGCTCGGCCGCTTCGTCGCCGCCGAAGCGCGCTTCGTACGCCTGCTGAAGCGGTTGCGCGGCACGCAGCGCGAGCGCGTCGGCCGCGTACGCCCATGACGCGATCTCGCCGATCACCTGCTGCAGCTGGGCATCGTCGCCTGCGCGCTGCGCATTGCCGTGGCTGTACACGCGCGTGCGGTTGCGCACGAGCTCGCCCGCGTCGCGCACGATCGCGCGGCCGATGCCGGCGAGCGTCGCGACGTGAAACAGCTGGTAGAACGCGGTCTGGTACTTGAAGCGGCGTGCGAAATCGATCACGTTCTCCGCGTCGACCGCCGCATCCTCGAAACGCGTCGTGCCGCTGCCGGTGGTGGTCTGGCCGAAGCCGTCCCAGTCGTCCTCGCGGATCACGCCCGGCTGCGCGGTCGACACGGCGACGATCACGTCGCTGCCGTCGTGCGTGCGCTGCGCGAACACGTCGATCCAGTCGGCGAACAGGCTGCCGGTGCTGTAGAACTTGCGGCCGTTCAGCACGAGCCGGCCGTGTCGCTCCGACACCTTCGTGACGGTCTGGCCGAGCGGGACGTCGCCGGCTTCCGACCACGCGTTGCCGACGAGCTGGCCGCTCGCGAAGCGGTCGAGCCAGGTCGTGCGTTGCGGGCCGTCCGGCGCGTTCAGCCAGTCCTCGACGAACGCGAAGTGTCCGCGCAATGCCTGCGGCAAATTGGAATCGGCGGCGGCCAGCTCGGTCAGCAGCCGGAACAACTGCGGCAGCGACGCGCCGGCGCCGCCGGCGCTCGCCGGCAGCCGTATCGCGCCGAAGCCGGCCGACTTCAGCCAGCCGATCGCCTCGTGCGGCAGTTCGCGGCGGCGTTCGCGCTCGGCGGTGCCGGCGGCGATGCGCGCGAAGATCGGCCGGAACCGGCTCGCGAGCGCATCGTAGTCGGTACCGGTGGAAAGGTCGGAGGCTGCGTGCGACGAAGTCATGCGGTATTCCTCGAAAAACGGGCCGTGTGCGCCGGGAGCCCAGTATAGGAAGCGCGACGCGAGCGTTCCAATAACGGATTCTCGGATCGTTATCGTCGCTGCGTATTACCGGGGCGGCGACCGCGACCGGGTGATGGCGCATCGACGTTCTCGCGTCCGTTGCGACGCCGAAACATCGGTTCGCCTGCGTCGGGCTCGACGTCGTTTGTTCTCCCGAGGAATATCGTTTCGAGAATCGCTCGGTTTTCCGGCACGCACGGCGCTGCTAGATTGAATGCCTTCGCCATTCGACAGGAGAGACCGATGTCAGACACGAGCGCGACGATTCAGGAGCGGCCGGCCGACGCGCCGGCGCAGGCGGCGAACGTGATCGCCGACGATGCGCAAGCGCTTGCGGTCGCGCGGGCGCTTGCGCAACGCCTCGCGCAAGGGGCCGCCGAGCGCGATCGCGAGCGCCGCCTGCCGCGCGAGGAAATCGAATGGTTTTCGCAGTCGGGGCTGTGGGCGATCACGGTGCCGAAGGCATACGGCGGCGCAGGCGTATCGCATGTGACGCTCACCGAGGTGATCAAGATCGTCGCCGCGGCCGATGCGTCGCTCGGGCAGCTTCCGCAGAACCATTTCGGGCTGGTCGACGTGATCGCGCTCGTCGGCACCGACGCGCAGAAGCGTCATTTCTTCGCCGAAGTGCTGAGCGGCAAGCGGTTCGGCAACGGGTTTTCGGAGAAGGGCACGAAGCACGTGCTCGACCTGAAGACGCGCGTGCGCCGCGACGGCGACGACTACGTCGTCGACGGTACGAAGTTCTATTCGACCGGTGCGCTGTTCGCGCATTACGTGCCGGTGCTCGGGCTCGACGACGCGCGCCAGGCATGGCTCGCGTACGTGCCGCAACCGACGCCGGGGTTGACCGTGATCGACGACTGGTCGGGATTCGGGCAGCGCACGACCGCGAGCGGCACGGTCGTGCTCGACGCGGTGCGCATCCCGGCATCGCACGTGCTGCCCGCGCAGCGCGTGTCGGACGTGCCGACGCTCAACGGTCCGCTGTCGCAGATCATCCAGGCGGCGATCGACGCGGGCATCGCGAAGGCGGCCATCGACGATACGCTCGCGTTCGTGCGGACCCGCACGCGGCCGTGGGTCGACAGCGGCGTCGAACGGGCAGCGGACGACCCGCTGACGATTCGCGAAATCGGCGGCCTGCATATCCAATTGCATGCGGCCGACGCGTTGCTCGAGCGCGCGGCGCGCACGCTCGACGAGATCGCGGCAAAGGGCGACGTGACCGAAGACGATGTCGCGCGGGCGTCCGTCGCGGTCGGCGAAGCGAAGGTGTTGACGACCGAGGTCGCGCTGCTCGCGGGCGAGAAGCTGTTCGAGCTGGCCGGTACGCAGTCGACGCTCGCCGAGCACAACCTCGACCGGCATTGGCGCAACGCGCGCACGCATACGCTGCACGATCCGGTGCGCTGGAAATATCACCTCGTCGGCAACTACTACCTGAACGGCGCGCGCCCGGCGCGGCATGCGTGGAATTGAGCGTCGGCGGTCGGACGCCGGCAGCGCGCTGCCGGCGAGCATGAAACCCGGCGTGCCGATCGCGCCGATCGCCGTCGCCGGCGCGGCAGTCGCCCGGCGCGACGTCGACGCCGCCTGACGCGCGACGACGCGGCTCGCGCGTCCCGTGCGCGACCTATGCCTGAACCACCACCCGATACCGGGTGGTTTGCCGATAGACGTCGCCCGGACGCACGATCGCTTCGTCGCGCAAGCCGTCCATGTTGACCTGATCCGGAAAGCCGCCCGCTTCGACGCACAGTGCCGCGTGTCGGGCGCACCGCGTGCCGCCGCTCACGCGCACGTCGTCGAGATAGTTGCCCGTATAGAGCTGCAGGCCGCGCTGATCGGTCGACACGGTCAACTCGCGGCCGCTCTCCGGATCGTAGACGCGTGCGACCGGCCGGACCTCGCGCGCGCCGTTGCCCACGACGAAGCAGTGATCGAAGCCGCGTGCGCGCGCCAGTTGCGCATGCGGCCAGTCGAGGCGCGCGCCGAGCGGCGCGCTTTGCCGAAAATCGAACGCCGTGCCCGTCACGTCGGCCGTCCCGATCGGAATCAGCGCATCGTCCACTTCGAGGAACGCGTCGGCGTCGATATGCAGCAGATGGCCGCGCACGTCGCTGCCTGCGCGCCCGTTCAAGTTGAAGTAGCTGTGATTCGTCAGGTTCAGCGGCGTCGGCGCATCGGTCCAGCCCGTATAGTCGATCGTCAGCGTGCCGTCGTCGTCGAGCGTGTAGCGAACCTGCACGCTCACGTTGCCGGGGAATCCCGCGTCGCCTTCCGGCGAATCGAGCCGCAGCGTCAGCCCGCCGTTATCGTCGAGCACGTCCCACCGCGCGCGATGAAAACCGTTCGCGCCGCCGTGCAGCAGGTTGCCGTTCTCGTTGCGGTCGAGCAGGTAGTCGACGCCGTCGAGCGTGAAGCGCGCGCCGGCGATCCGGTTCGCCCATCGGCCGATCGTCGCGCCGAGATAGACCCCGGATTCGAGGTACTCGGCCGGCGTGTCGTGCGCGAGCACGATATCGGCAAAGCGCCCCGTGCGGTCGGGCGCGAGCCACGACACGACGGTCGCGCCGAGGTCGCTGACGACGACGCGCATCCCGTGCGCGTTGCGCAGCGTATAGCGCCGCACGGGCTCGCCGTCGGGCAACGCGCCCCACGGCTCGGCATGCACGCGTGCCACGCCGGGCGTCAGGTATGAGGAATCGGTATCGATGTGCATGAGTGGATGTCGGATGGGCGGCGGGCGTCAGTTCGTGGCGGCCGCGCGTTCCTGATATTCGCGCGGCGTGCAGCCGAGTTCGCGCCTGAACACCGCGTACATGTACTGAAGCGACGTGAACCCGCAACGGATCGCGACTTCGGCGCTCGACGCCTGCCGGCCGGCGAGCAGCGCCTGCGCGGCTTCGAGCTTGTGGCGCAGGATCTCCTGGTGCACGGTGCGCTGCAGTTCGCGCCGGAAGTGCTCCTCGAGCAGCGAGCGCGATACGCCGACATAGTCGGCGACCTGTTCGGTCTTGATCCCCTGGCACGCGTACTGGCGGATGAAATGCCGCGCACGCATCACGTGCGGGCTCGCGAGCGGCTGGTGGCGCGTCGATTCGAGCACGTTGATGCCGACCGGCGGCACGAGAATCCGCTGCCCGGGAAAGCGCGCGCCGCGCAGCATCCGGTGCAGCAGGTGCGCGGCGGTGCGGCCCATTTCCTCGGTGCCCTGGATCACCGACGACAACGGAATGCGCGTGAGCGTGCGCGTGAGCGGATCGTTGTCGATACCGATGATCGCGACCTGTTCCGGCACCGCGATGCCGGCGATCAGGCACGCCTGCAGCAGGTGCCGCGCGCGCGCATCGGTCACCGCGATCACGCCGACCGGCTTCGGCAGCGCATGCAGCCAGTCGATCAGTTGTTCGATCGCGTGATTCCAGCCCGACGCACTCGTCGACAGCCCGCGGTAGATCGGCGCGTCGAGCCCGTCCGCGCGCGCGAGCCGGTCGAACGCCAGTTCGCGCTGCTGCGCCCAGCGGTTCTCCTGCGCGACCGGCAGGCTGTACATCGCGAAATGCGCGAGTCCCGCCCCGATCAGGTGCGTATAGGCGAGCGACACGAGCTTCGGGTTGTCCGTCGCAATATATGGGACGCCGTCCGGGTATTGCGCCGGATCCTCGTACGACGATCCGATCGCGACGATCGGCAGCGGCGAACCGGCGAGCGCGTCGGCGACGGCGGGGTCGTCGAAGTCCGCGATGATGCCGTCGCCGTCGAAACGCTCGATCCCGGTGAGCCGGCAGCGGAAATCGTCTTCGAGGAACAGATCCCACACGACGCGCGTCGTGTGCAGATATTGGCCGATGCCGCTGATGATCTCGCGGTCGTAGACCTTGTTCGCGTTGAACAGCAGCGCGATGCGGTGCGGTGTCTGGGCGGATGGGGCGCGTGTCATCTCGGTGTCGGGTGAGCGCGTCGGGCGCCGTTGTCTCCGGGGCGCGCTCATGGAGGCGGCGCGCGGTGTACGGCGATTGTAGGACGGAACCTGCGCCGCGCGAACGCGGCTGGCAAGAAACATCAAGCGCGCTGCGCAATTTCGCAATTGCCGGCCGGCAGGCGCGCGGGCACGATCCAGCCAACGAATTCGGCTGCGTACGTCGTCCCGACGTGCGTTGCGCTGCAACAAGAACCTGCACGGAGACGCCATGTCGTATTTCGAACACATTCCCGCGATTCGCTACGAAGGTCCGCAGTCGGACAACCCGCTCGCCTATCACCATTACGACCCCGAGCGGCGCGTGCTCGGCAAGACGCTCGCCGAGCATCTGCGGATCGCGGTCTGCTACTGGCACACGTTCGTGTGGCCGGGCCACGACATCTTCGGGCAGGGCGCGTTTCAGCGGCCGTGGCAGCAGCCCGGCGACGCGCTCGAACGCGCGCGGATGAAGGCCGACGCCGCATTCGAGTTCTTCACGAAGCTCGGCACGCCGTTCTATACGTTTCATGACACCGACGTCGCGCCGGAAGGCGACAGCCTGCGCGAATACGCGGCCAATTTCGCGCGGATGGTCGACTATCTCGCCGAGCGTCAGCAGGCAACCGGCGTGCGGCTGTTATGGGGGACCGCGAACCTGTTTTCGCACCCGCGCTTCGCGGCCGGCGCCGCGACGAACCCGAACCCCGACGTGTTCGCGTGGGCCGCGACCCAGGTGCGCCATGCGCTCGACGCGACCCATCGGCTCGGCGGCGAGAACTACGTGCTGTGGGGCGGCCGGGAAGGCTACGAGACGCTGCTCAATACCGACCTGAAGCGCGAGCGCGACCAGTTCGCCCGCTTCCTGTCGATGGTCGTCGAGCACAAGCACCGGATCGGCTTCAAGGGTGCGCTGCTGATCGAGCCGAAGCCGCAGGAGCCGACCAAGCATCAGTACGACTACGACGTGGCGACGGTGCACGGCTTCCTCGTGCAGTACGGACTGCAGAACGAGATCCGCGTGAACATCGAAGCCAATCACGCGACGCTCGCGGGCCATTCGTTCCATCACGAGATCGCGAACGCATTCGCGCTCGGCGTGTTCGGCAGCGTCGACGCGAACCGCGGCGATCCGCAGAACGGCTGGGACACCGACCAGTTCCCGAACAGCGTCGAGGAACTGACGCTCGCGTTCTACGAGATCCTGCGCCACGGCGGCTTCACGACCGGCGGGATGAACTTCGACGCGAAGGTGCGGCGCCAGAGCATCGATCCGGAAGACCTGTTTTACGGTCACGTCGGTGCGATCGACGTGCTCGCGCTCGCGCTCGAACGCGCGGCGGTGCTGGTCGAGAACGACCGGCTCGACGCACTGCGCCGGCAGCGCTACGCGCAGTGGGACAGCGAGTTCGGCCGCAAGATCCTGTCGGGCGGCTATACGCTGGAGTCGCTGGCGGCCGACGCGCTCGCGCGGGGCGTCAACCCGCGGCATGCAAGCGGCGCGCAGGAGCGGCTCGAGAACATCGTGAACCAGGCGATCTACGGGCTGCGCTGACGCCATGTACATCGGACTCGATCTCGGCACGTCGGGCGTGAAGGCGGTGCTGCTCGACCGCGACGGCGCGGTGCGCGCAAGCGCGGGCCGCCCGCTCGCGGTGAGCCGGCCGCAGCCGCGCTGGTCCGAGCAGGCGCCGCGCGACTGGTGGGACGCCGCATGCGGCGCGCTCGCCGCACTCGTGTCGGACGCGCGCACGGCCGGCATCGACCCGCACGACATCGATGCGCTCGGCCTGACCGGACAGATGCACGGCGCGACGCTGCTCGATGCCCACGGCGACGTGCTGCGCCCTGCGATTTTGTGGAACGACGGCCGCGCGGATGCCGAGTGCGAGGAACTCGAACGGCTCGCGCCCGCGCTGCGCACGGTGGCGGGCAATATCGCGATGCCGGGGTTCACGGCGCCCAAGCTGCTGTGGGTGCGCCGTCACGAGCCCGACGTGTTCGCGCGCATCGCCTACGTGCTGCTGCCGAAGGATTATCTGCGCTACCGGCTGACCGGCGCGTTCGCGACCGATCCGTCGGACGCCGCCGGCACGCTGTGGCTCGACGTCGCGAAGCGCGACTACGACGACACGTTGCTCGCGGCCTGCGGGCTGTCGCGCGCGCAGATGCCGGCCGTCTTCGAGGGCAATCGCATCACCGGCACGCTGCTGCCGGCCGTCGCGCGGGCGCTCGGCCTGCGCGAGATCCCGGTGGTGGCCGGCGGCGGCGACAACGCGGCCGGCGCGGTGGGCGTCGGGATCGTGCGGCCCGGCGACGCGCTGCTGTCGCTCGGCACGTCGGGCGTGTATTTCGCGGTGTCGGACGGGTTCCGCGCGAATCCCGAATCGGCGGTGCACAGCTTTTGTCATGCGCTGCCGGATACGTGGCACCTGATGTCCGTGATGCTGAACGCGGCCGGCTGCGTCGACTTCACCGCGCAACTGGCCGGTTACGACGGCGTCGCGGCGCTGCTCGACGATGCGGAAACGAACGCACGCGCGAGCCGCCCGTGGTTCCTGCCGTACCTGAGCGGCGAGCGCACGCCGCACAACGACGTGAACGCGAAGGGCGTGTTCTACGGGCTCACGCCGGACACGCGGCGCGCGGATCTCGCGAACGCGACGCTCGAAGGCGTCGGCTTCGCGCTGCTCGACGGCATCGACGCGCTGCATGCGGCCGGGCTCGCGCCCGACAACATCACCGTGATCGGCGGCGGCTCGCGCAGCGCGTACTGGACGCAGATGCTCGCGGACCTGAGCGGCCGTGCGCTGACGCTGCGCGCGGGCGGCGAAGTGGGGCCGGCGCTCGGCGCCGCGCGTCTCGCGCATCTCGCGCTCGAACCCGATGCGGCGCTCGCCGACGTGTGTCCACAACCGCCGGTCGTCGCGGTGCGCGAGCCCGACTCCGCGCGGCACGCGTGGTATCGCGACATGCGGCGGCCGACGTTTCGCGCGCTGTATCGTGCGCTCGAACCGGTGTTTGCGACGGACGCGTGACGCACGTCGCCGTGATTCGATGCGGGCGGTGCAATCCGGCGGCCGCCCGCGGTTCGTGAGGTGGTTCCATAACAAGGAGTGGAGACATGAAATCCGTGACGCGTCGTACCGTATTGAGTTCGCTTGCCGGCGCCGCCGCGCTGGCGATCCTCGCGCTGGGCACGCCGCTCGCCCACGCGAGCAAGGACAAGCCCGAGATCGGCTTCTGTATCGACGACCTGCGCGTCGAGCGCTGGTCGCGCGATCGCGACTATTTCGTCGCGGCCGCGACGAAGCTCGGCGCGAAGGTGTCGGTGCAGTCGGCCGATGCGAGCGAGGAGCGGCAGATTTCGCAGATCGAGAACCTGATCTCGCGCGGCGTCGACGTGATCGTGATCGTGCCGTTCAACTCGAAGACGCTCGGCAACGTCGTCGCCGAAGCGCGCAAGGCCGGCATCAAGGTCGTGTCGTACGATCGCCTGATCCTCGACGCGGACGTCGACGCCTATATCTCGTTCGACAACGAGAAGGTCGGCGAGCTGCAGGCGCAGGGCGTGTTCGCCGCGAAGCCGAAGGGCAATTATTTCCTGCTGGGCGGCGCGCCGACCGACAACAACGCGAAGATGCTGCGCGAAGGGCAACTGAAGGTACTCAAGCCCGCGATCGACCGCGGCGACATCAAGGTTGTCGGCCAGCAGTGGGTGCCCGAATGGAGCGCGTCGACCGCGCTGCGGATCGTGGAGGACGCACTGACCGCGAACAACAACAAGATCGACGCGATCGTCGCGTCGAACGACGGCACGGCCGGCGGCGCGATCCAGGCGCTCGCCGCGCAGCATCTGGCCGGGAAGGTGCCGGTGTCCGGGCAGGATGCCGATCTGGCCGCGGTCAAGCGCGTGATCGCCGGCACGCAGACGATGACCGTCTACAAGCCGCTGAAGCTGATCGCGAGCGAAGCCGCGAAGCTCGCGGTCGATCTCGCGAAGGGCACGAAGCCCGCGTTCAACGCGCAATACGACAACGGCAAGAAGAAGGTCGATACGGTGCTGTTGCAGCCGACGCTGTTGACCAAGCGCAACGTCGACGTCGTCGTGAAGGACGGCTTCTATACCCAGGCCCAGCTGGCGAGCCAGTAAGCGTACGACGGGCGCGACGCGCGGTCGCCGCGACGGCGGCCGCGCTTACTGCGAGGCATGAACGAATGACGGAACCCTTGCTGACGATGCGCGGCATCGTCAAGGCCTTCGACGGCGTGAAGGCGCTCGACGGCATCGACCTGACCGTGCGGCCCGGCGAATGCGTCGGGCTGTGCGGCGAGAACGGCGCGGGCAAGTCGACGCTGATGAAGGTGCTGTCGGGCGTGTACCCGCACGGCACGTGGGACGGCGAGATCCGCTGGGAAGGCGCGCCGCTCGTGGCGTCCGGCGTGCGCGACACCGAGCGCGCGGGCATCGCGATCATCCATCAGGAGCTGATGCTCGTGCCCGAGCTGTCGGTGGCCGAGAACATCTTCCTCGGCAACGAGATCACGCTGCCGGGCGGGCGCATGAACTTCGCGGCGATGGTGCGGCGCGCCGAGGAGCTGCTGCACGAATTGCGGATCGACACGATCAACGTCGCGCAGCCGGTGATGAACTACGGCGGCGGCCACCAGCAGTTGATCGAGATCGCGAAGGCGCTGAACAAGCACGCGAAGCTGCTCATCCTCGACGAACCGTCGTCGTCGCTGAGCGCGTCGGAGACGCGCATCCTGCTCGACATCGTGCGCGACCTGAAGCGCCGTGGCGTCGCGTGCGTCTACATCTCGCACAAGCTCGACGAGGTGGCGGCCGTATGCGATACGGTCACCGTGATCCGCGACGGCCGCCATGTCGCGACCGAGCCGATGAATGCGCTGACGACCGACCGGATCATCGCGATGATGGTCGGCCGCGAGATCCGCGACCTGTATCCGCGCGAGCCGCACGAGATCGGCGACGTCGTGCTCGACGTGCGCCACGTGACGTGCCGCGACGTGACGAACGCGCGCCGCAAGCGCGTCGACGACGTGTCGTTCAGCGTGCGGCGCGGCGAGATCGTCGGCGTGGCCGGGCTGGTCGGCGCGGGCCGCACCGAGTTGATGCAGGCGATCTTCGGCGCGTATCCGGGCGCGTGCACGGCGAGCGTGACGATGAACGGCCGGCCGCTGTCGATCCGCTCGCCGGCCGACGCGATCCGCGCCGGCATCGCGATGGTGCCGGAGGACCGCAAGCGCCACGGCATCGTGCCGCAGCTCGGCGTGGGGCACAACATCACGCTGGCGGTGCTGCAGCGCTTCGCGGCGCGCGGGCGGATCGACGCGGCCGCCGAGCTCGACGCGATCCGCACCGAGATGCAGCGGCTGTCGGTGCGCGCCGCGCATCCGTTCCTGTCGATTGCGAGCCTGTCGGGCGGCAATCAGCAGAAGGCGGTGCTCGCGAAGATGCTGCTGACCGAGCCGCAGGTGCTGATCCTCGACGAGCCGACGCGCGGTGTCGACGTGGGCGCGAAGGCCGAGATCTACCGGCTGATCTTCGCGCTGGCCAAGCGCGGTGTCGCGCTGATCGTCGTGTCGTCGGAACTGCCGGAGGTGCTCGGCCTGGCCGATCGCGTGCTGGTGATCGGCGAAGGCGAGCTGCGCGGCGATTTCGTCAACCAGGGCCTCACGCAGGAACAGATTCTCGGCGCCGCGCTGAAGCCCGCGCGGCTGCCCGCCGAACCCACCGCAGCGAGTGCGACATGAATTCCGAACTTTCTTCCTCGACCCCGGCGACGCCGGATGCGGACGCGCGGCGTCCGGACGGCCGCGCGCCGCGGCTGCCGTTGCGCCACGTCTTCACGCGCTACAAGGTGCTCGCGCTACTGTTCGCGGTCGTCGCGATCTGGGCGTTCTTCTCGGTGCTGACGGACGGCGCGTTCGTCACGCCGCGCAACGTGTCGAACCTGCTGCGGCAGATGTCGATCACCGGCATGCTCGCGTGCGGCATGGTGTTCGTCATCATCGCGGGCGAGATCGACCTGTCGGTCGGCTCGCTGCTCGGGCTGCTCGGCGGCGTCGCCGCGATCCTCGACGTCAACCGCCACTGGCCGGTCGCGGCGACGGTTCCGGCCGTGCTCGCGCTCGGCGTGCTGATCGGGCTCTTCAACGGCTGGTGGTCGACCTATCGGCGCGTGCCGTCGTTCATCGTCGGGCTCGGCGGGATGCTCGCGTTTCGCGGCATCCTGCTCGGCGTGACGGGCGGCTCGACGATCGCGCCCGTGTCGGACGGCTTCGTGTTCATCGGGCAGGGCTATCTGCCGCGTCTGGCCGGGGACGGCCTCGCGGTCCTGCTGTTCGCGGTCGCGACGCTGCTGGTGGTGCGGCAGCGCGGCACGCGGCGGCGCTACCGGCTCGCGGTCGCCCCGTTGTGGCAGGACGTCGCGAAGATCGTCGGCGCCGGCGCGGTGCTGTTCGCGTTCGTCGCGACGCTCGATCGTTACGGCGGTATTCCGGTGCCCGTGCTGCTGCTGCTCGTGCTGCTCGGCGTGTTCTCGTGGATCGCGACGCAGACCGTGTTCGGCCGGCGGATCTATGCGGTGGGCTCGAACCTGGAGGCGACGCGGCTGTCGGGCGTCGACACCGATCGCGTGAAGCTCGCGATCTTCGCGCTGATGGGGCTGATGTGCGCGTTTGCCGGCCTCGTCAACACGGCGCGGCTCGCGGCCGGGTCGCCGTCCGCCGGCTCGATGGGCGAACTCGACGCGATCGCCGCGTGCTTCATCGGCGGCACGTCGATGCGCGGCGGGTCGGGCACGGTCTACGGCGCGCTGATCGGCGCGCTCGTGATGGCGAGCCTCGACAACGGGATGTCGATGCTGGACGTCGATGCATACTGGCAGATGATCGTCAAGGGCGCGGTGCTCGTGCTGGCGGTGTGGATCGACGTGGTGTCGCGGTCGAACCGGCGGTGACGAAGCCGTGTCGGGCGCGCGTCGACCAAGAGGACGACCATGGAGCGAAACGCGAAGCGCTTGTCGGACGTTTCCGTGCCGGCGCCCGGGCCGTTCGCGGTGCCGGAGGCCGGGTCCGTGATTGGCCTGGATGATCGGCGCGACCGGCAGGTGATCGCGGGGGCACTGCGCGCGCTGCTGCGCGAGCGTTGCGAGGCGCTCGGCGAAGCGCTTACCGAAGCGCTTGCAGAAGCGCTTGCAGAAGCGCTCGCCGAAGCGCTCGCGTTCGCGATGCGCGCCGCCGACCCGGGTTGCCGCGCCGCGACCCGCCGCGCCGCGCATCATGGCAGCGGCGCGCCCCATGCCGCCGTCACGTCGCCGCCGAGCCGCCATTCGCTCAACGGGCGGCGCGGCGCGATGATCGCCGGCAGGCGTCGGTCGTGAAAGCGTGCGTAGTACGGCTCGACCCAGCTCAGTTCGTCGCGGAACGTCCACGGGAACAGGTCCTGCTTGATCGGCGTGATCTTCCTGAAACTCGCGGGATCTTCCACCGCGTCGATCACGAGGTTTGCGAGGCGGCCGATCGCGCCGTCGTTTTCGCGGTAGAGATCGATGTTGCGCCGCTGGACGAGTTCGGCCGCGAACACGAGCGGCAGCAGCGCGAACGTGTGATAGTGAAGCGCGCGGTCGCCGCGCTTGACCTCGCGCTCGAGCGAACCGTCCGGGCGGATGTCGCGAATGCCTTCGCGCACCCGCAGCAAGCCCGAATCGATCAGGCTTGCATTGTCGGTCACGGTGCCGATCGCGATCAGGTCGAGCCCGGCCCAATACACGAGATTGTTGTGCAGATGGTTGATCGCCTCGGCATTGCGGGTCGCGATCGCGATGCGTTCGAGCCACGGGTCGATCGCGTTGAATGCCGCGCGATTCGCTTCGCGCAACCCATACGGCATGCGCAGGATCACCATCGCGAAATCGGTGCCGGCCCACGAACGCTCGTAGTCGCCCTGATAGCCGGAGATCGGGCCCATCAACGCATCCGATTGCGCCCAACCGTCGAGTAGCGTCAACGCGCACGACCAGTCGCCGCGATCCGCCGCCGCGTTCAGCTTCGCGACGAAGTCGCGCATCGGCTTCACGTCGCGCGCATAGCCGCTGGGGTCGTCGTAGTAGCCGGGCGGGTCGATCGTCCGCACGGGAGGCGGCACTTCGCATGCATGGCTGGCGGCGGCCGTGCCGACGAGTGTGCCGACGGCGAACAGGACGGCGGACAAGGTTCGAACGGAAAGGGCGCGCATGGGGGCTCGACGGGGAAGTTTCGGGCGGGACGCAGGACCGAAGGCAGTCTAGCGCCCGGGGCTTTCGCGCGGCTTTCCACGGTGAGCCGTTGCCGATCCGGCCCGGCTGGCCGTCGGTGCGATGCGTCGCACGTGGCGGCTGCGCATGACAGGCGATACGCTATTCTGTCGTCCTCGACTGCCGGCCCGTTCCGATGAAGCGTCCGTCGTTCTCCACCCGACTCGTCATGCTCGGGGCACTCGGCGCGGCGCTCGGCCCGCTGCCGGGCGGCGTGCTCGCGCAGCACGTCGGCTATCCGGCCGCGTTCGTCGTGCCGGGCGCCGTGTCGACAGGCTCGCTCGCGCTGCGGCTCGGTCATGCGCGCTCGCTGAGCAGCGTGTGCGGCAAACCCGCCGACTCGTCGGCGACGTCGTCTTGAAAGCCGTTTCGATCCTCGTGCCTCCGTCGACTTGCCCATGAATCCTGTTTCGCTTGCCTGGCTGATTTCCGCGCTCGCCACCGCGGGCGTCATCACGCGTCCGTTCGGCTGGCCCGAGGCCATCTGGGCCGTGAGCGGCGCGCTGCTGCTGGTCGTGTTGAACCTGTTGCCCGTCGCGCAGGCGCTGGACGCCGTCGCGAAGGGCGGCGACGTGTACCTCTTTCTGACGGGCATGATGCTGCTGTCCGAGGCGGCCCGTCGCGAGGGGCTGTTCGACTGGGTCGCGACGCACGTCGTCAATCTCGCGCAGGGTTCGTCGCGGCGATTGTTCGCGCTGATCTACGGGGTCGGCGTCGTCACCACGGCGTTCCTGTCGAACGACGCAACCGCCGTCGTGCTGACGCCCGCGGTCCTTGCCGCCGCGCGCCGGGCGAAGGCCGACCCGATGCCGCTGCTGTACAGCTGCGCGCTCGTCGCGAATGCCGCGAGTTTCGTGCTGCCGATTTCGAATCCGGCGAACCTGGTGCTGTATGGCGCGCACATGCCGTCGCTCGGCCCATGGCTCGCGCACTTCGCGGCGCCGTCCGTCGCATCGATCGCGTGCACGTTCGTCATGCTGCGGATCGTGCAGCGACGTGCGTTTTCCGGCGGTTGCGAGTCGGGGCTGCCGGTGCAGCCGCTGACGCGCGGCGGGCGCATCACGCTGGCGGGCATTGCGGCAACGGCCGTCGCGCTGATGGCGGTGTCGGTCCTGGATCGTCCGCTTGGATTGCCGACCGCGCTGGCGGGTGTCGTCACGGTCGCGTGCGTGGCGATGCGGGATCGTGCGGCATGCGTGCCGATCGTTCGCGGGATTTCGTGGAGCGTGCTGCCGCTCGTCGCGGGGTTGTTCGTCGTCGTCGAGGCGCTCGACCGGACCGGCGCGGTGCGCGTACTGGCGGGGCTGCTGCACGCGCTGATGCAAAGCGGCGAGCACGTCGCCGCGGCGGCGGCGGGCGTCGCGGTCGCGCTGGTGTCGAACGGGGTCAACAACCTGCCGGCCGGGCTGATCGCGAGCTCGACGATCCAGGCTGCGCACAGCCCGCGAACGGTGGTCGATGCGATCCTGATCGGCGTGGATCTCGGCCCGAACCTGTCGGTCACCGGTTCGCTCGCGACGATTCTGTGGCTGGCGGCGATGCGGCGCGAAGGGCTGCAGGTCGGTTTCCGTACGTTCCTCGCGGTCGGGGCGTGCGTGATGCCGCCGGCGCTGCTGCTCGCGCTGGGCGCGCGGTTCGCGGTCGGCGGCTGACGCGAGATCCCGGTCAGCCGCCCCGGTCGACTCAGAACGAGTAGGCGAGCGACGCGAACAGGCTGCGCGGCGCGCCCGGCGTGACCCACAGGCTGTTGTACGAGCTGACGTAGGTCGTGCGATTGAACAGGTTGTTCAGCACGACCGACGCACGCAGGTGCTTGTTGACCTGAAGATAGCCGTTGAGTTGCACGGTCGCATAGGCCGGCAGCTCGAAGCCGTCCTGCGTGTTGGCCGTGTTGCCCGCGCGGCGTCCGACGTAGATCACGCCGGCACCGGCGCCGGCCTTGTCCGCGAACGGCAGGGTCGTCTCGTACATGAGCAGCGCGCTGCCGCTCAACCGCGGTACGTCGACGAGGCGCGAGCCGGGCGCCAGCACGGTATCGCGCGTGACCTCGGCGTCGACGTACGCGAAGTTGGCGATGCCGCGCAAGCCGTGACCGAGGTCGCCGCTCCATTCGAATTCGACGCCGCGGCTGCGCACTTCGCCGGCCGCGCGCGAGAAGCCGGCATTGGCCGGATCGGCGGTGAGCACGTTGCGCTTGGTGACGTAGAACGCCGAGACGGTCGTGAGCCAGCGCGTGCCCGCCCATTTCGCGCCGGCTTCGTAGCCGTGGCCCTTTTCGGGATCGAACGCGCGGCCGTTGATGTCGGCACCGTTGTTCGGCCGGAACGAATACGCGGTGTTCGCATACAGCGACAACGCCGGGCTCATTTCATACACGACGCCGAGACGCGGGCTCAGCGCGGTTTGCAACTGGCTCGTCGTCACGCTCTTCAGGCGGTTGTCGATCGACTGGTGGAAGCGATCCCAGCGCAGCCCGGCCAGAACCTTCCAGTGCGGCCCGAACGCGAGCGTGTCCTGCGCGTAGACGCCTTGACCGTCATCGCGTTCGAGCAGGTTGGTCGCGGTGCGTGGCGTCGGCGCGGGCTGGCCGTAGACCGGATCGAAGATGTCGATCGCATACGGCGCGGCGGCGGTCGGCGTGGAGCGCGTGACGAACTGGTCGTAGTTGAAGCGGTACGCATCGACGCCCATCACGAGCGTATGGCCGATGCCGCCCGTGCGGAACGAGCCGGTGGTTTCGAGGCGGCCTTGCAGGTCGTTCGAGTGAAACGCGACTTGCCGGTAGCGGCGCCACAGCGTGCGGCCGTCCGGTTGCAATGCGAACGCCTCGGACGAGCGCCCGGACAGATCGGTCGTGCGTTGCGCGACGCCGGCATTGACCGACCAGCTGGAACCGATGAGATGTTCGAGCGTGAGTTGATGGCCCGTGTTGCGCACGTCGTAGTCGCCGTCGCGCGGCTCGCCGAGGAAGCGCGACGCGGGGATCGCGCCGAGTTGCCCGTTCACCGCGAGCACGCCGCGATCGAGCGGCGCGCGCTGACGCGCACTCTCGAACTCGTAGTGGAGCGTCGTGTCGGCGCCGATGTCCCACGTGAACGACGGCGAGAACAGGTAGCGTTTGCTCGACACCGTGTCGCGAAAGCTGCCGTTGTTCTCGTTCATCGCGACGAAGCGGTACGCCAGCGATTTCGTGACGGGGCCGGTCGAATCGAGCGTCTGGCGCAATGCGCCGTAGCTGCCGGCCGACACGCCGATGGTGTTCGCGCGTGCGAACTGCGGCTGCTTCGTCGTGTAGCTGATGATCCCGCCCGGATCGCCGCGGCCATACAGCGCGGACGCCGGCCCCTTGAGCACTTCCATGCGCTCGAGGTTGACGGTGTCGCGCGGCACGCTCATCCCGCGATTCCACGAGAAGCCGTTGACCAGATAGTCGGTGCCGGACGTGTTGCCGTCGCCGGCGAAGCCGCGCACCGCGTAGTTGTCCCACAGGCCGCCGAAGTTGTTCTGGCGCGAGACGCCCGCGACCCAGTCGTAAAGATCGTCGCCGCGCGTGGCGGCCACGGTCTGGATCAGCTTCGTGTCGACGCTGCTGACCGCGAACGGAATCTCCATCACGTCCGCCTCGCTACGCGTCGCGCTCGTCGATTCGCGTGTGCGAAACGGCGTCGTCGCGCGTTGCGCGGATACCTCGATGGTCGGCAGCGCCGCTTCCTGCGCGTCGGCGGCGCCCATGCCGGCAGTGCCGACGACGATGGCCATCGGTGCGGCCGCCCAGTTCCTCCTGCTCATACTCCTCCCTTTTTAGTGTGTTTCGCGTTCGGGCACGGCGGGCGGCCTCGCGCCGACATCGGTGTTCCAAACAGTACATTTGCGCGGCAATTTAATGCAAATGAGAGGCATTTGCAATCGTAATTTTGAGCGCCGATGAGGGAAGTGAAACGGTGCGTGGCACGAACGCGGTCGGGGCGTCTCGGTGTGGGTGACGAGCCGGGTGCGGCGTACGCTGCCGTTGTGCCGCACGGCGAGCGAACGGGCAGCGTTGCAGGGCGTTGAATGGCGCGTGGCCGGGGGGCGGGCGTCGCGTCCGTCGATCAGTTCGCCGACCGATTGCGCGAGGGCGATGCTTTCGTCGCGACCGCGCCGTGCGCAGGGCCGGTCGATTGTCGAACGACGAGTTCGGCCGGCAGCACGATTCGAGGGGCCACCGATTCGTTGCTGTCGATCTGTGCCATCAACGTATTGACCGCGGCGCGTCCCATCGGCGCGAACGGTTGGCGTATCGTCGTGAGCGGCGGATGAACCTGCGAGGCCATCGGAATGTCGTCGAAGCCGATGACGGAGACGTCGTGAGGGACTTTCAGGCCCATTTCCCTTGCCGCCGCGATGACGCCGAACGCGCTCAGGTCGTTCGCAGCGAAGATCGCGGTCGGGCGTTCCGGCAGCGCAAGCAATTGCGATGCCGCGTCGAATGCCTTCATCTGCGACAGATCGCCCTGCGCGATCAAGCCGGGATCGTCGGCCAGACGCAGTCGGGCGATCGCATCGAGATAGCCGCGCCGCCGGTCGCGCACGCCTTCGATGGACTCGTCGCCGCCGATGAACGCGATGCGCGTATGCCCGAGTTGCGCCAGATGTTCGACTGCGCGCAATGCGCCGCCATAGTTGTCGACGGAGATGGACGGAAACCCCGCGAGCGCGCCGCGCTGGTCGATGACGACGACCGGGACGTTCGCGGCGGCAAGCGCGTCGAAGTAGATCGAATCGCGCGGCAGGATGGCGACGACGCCGTCGGTGAACTGCTTCATCAACCCCAGCACGGACTGATGCGAGTGACGGTCTTCGTCGAATACCGTGTACACGAAGGTCTCGTACCCCGCTACCCGCGCCGCGCGCCCCACGCCGATAATCAGTTCGCCGACGAATTCGTTGTCGAGCGTGGGCGTCACGATACCGATGATGCCGTTGCGTCCGCCGGACAGCTTCTGCGCGCTGCGGTTGACGACATACCCGATGTTCGCCGCGACTCTCAATATTTCCTCGCGCGTTTCCTGCGAAACGCCCGGGCGGTCGTTGAGCGCCCGCGACGCGGTCATCTGGGACACGCCCGCGATACGCGCGACATGGGCGAGAGTGGGATTCTGTTTGCTCATGGGCGAGGTGGTGCGGTGGAGGGTGGTCATCCGGCCACACGCATTCCGCAATGGATGATAGCGATAACGTCCGGTTTTTACTGTTCATTCTAACAGGTCACATGCGGATCCGGAGTTGAACCGATTCGCCGGATTCGACCGGAGCCGCTCTCTGCCTGGTGATCGCGTCATTTTCGTTCGGCTCGACCGGGGCGGCGGGGTGCCGAATTCGACGATGGGTATACCCGGATAGCGACGATGACGAATCAAACCTAACATCCAATAACGTTAACGCTAACTATCCGTTGACGAGACCTACAACGATGGAGACGTGGATGCTTTCGATCAAGGTTCGAAGGTTCTCGCGCGCCGCGACGGCTCTGTTGGCAGCCTCGGCGCTCTGGGCCGGCGTCGGTCATGCGCAGTCGACGAAAGTCATCGTCGAATGGGATCACCAGACGGAGGGCAATGGGCCCAGGACCGTACGCGCCGCCGCCGACCGGTTCGAGAAACAGAACCCCGGGTACAAGGTCGAGGATTCCCACGTGCTCAACGATTCGTACAAGGCGAAGCTGAAAGTGGCGTTCGGCGCCGGGCAGCCGCCCTGCGTGTTCGACACGTGGGGTGGCGGGCCGCTGAGAGAGTACGTCAAGGCAGGTCAGGTCGTGGACCTCACGCCCTATCTGCAGAAGGATCCGGCCTATCGCGATCGCTTCCTGCCTGCGTCCTGGAAGGCCGTCACCTATAACGGCAGGATTTATGGTGTTCCGGCGGAGAACACGGCGGCTGCCGTGATCTTTTACAACAAGGATCTGTTCCGGCAATACAACCTCGCGCCGCCCGCGACGTGGGACGACCTGATGAACGTCGTGAAGGTGCTGACGTCTCACGGGGTCGCGCCGTTCGCGCTGGCCAACAAGAACAAGTGGCCGGGGTCGATGTACTACATGTATCTGGTCGACCGGCTCGGCGGCCCGGAGGTTTTTCGTCGCGCCGTCGAGCGCGACAAGGGCGGCAGTTTTGCCGACCCCGTCTTCATCGGCGCCGGCAAATATCTTCAGCAACTCGTCAAGGCCGGCGCATTCGCGCCCGGCTACAACGGGCTCGACTACGACATCGGGGCGTCCCGCCGCCTCCTGTACGCCGGCCGGGCCGCGATGGAACTGATGGGAAGCTGGGAAGCGTCGACCATCCAGAAGGAAAATCCGTCGTTCTTCAAGAAGCTCGACTTCTTTCCGTTTCCGGCCATGCCTGGCGGCAAAGGCGATGTTCGCGATGTCGTGGGAACGCTCGGCGACAGCTACCTGAGCGTATCGACGCAGTGTTCCGACCGCGACGCGGCGTTCCGTCTGATCAGGACGATGACGGATGACGAATCGGTCCGCGCGAAACTGGCCGATGCCCGACTCCCGCCGGTGAAGAACCTGACCATCGCGGATCCCATGCTCAAGCGCGTGCAGGAACTGGTCGCGCAGGCGCCGAACGTCCAGCTCTGGTACGACCAGGAACTGTCGCCGCGTCTCGGCGAGCGGCACAAGGAGATTTCGCAGGCGCTGCTGGGGCTTTCGGTGACGCCCGAGGCAGCGGCCCAACAGATGGAAGACGCGGCAAAGGCGGAGGCGGGCCGATAGGCCGGCTGGCGTGGAACCGATCGTGAAGGAGGTCATGGTGGATACAGCGATGATCGCGACGCGCGCGAAAGCGCACCGCATGTCGCCGCACCGGTTGACCGCGGCGCTGTTGCTGGCGCCGTCGGTCCTGCTGTTGGCCGTTTTCCTGCTCTATCCATTGGTCGACAGTTTCCGGTTGTCGCTGGTCGACTGGAACGGGCTCGGTAGCGATGCACGTTTCGTCGGTGTCGCCAACTGGCTGCATCTGGCTCAGGACGACGTGTTCTGGAAGGCGCTCGGCAACAATTTGCTGCTCGCCGTGTTCTCCGTGGTGATCCAGTTGCCCGTCGCGCTGCTGCTCGCGGTGTTGCTCGACAAGGCCGGCAAAGGCTCGCGGCTGCTGAAGATCCTGTATTTCCTGCCGCTGCTGATGTCCAGCGTCGCGATCGGCGTGCTGTTCAAGAACGTCTACGATCCGAACTTCGGTCCGCTGAACGCCGGGTTGCACGCGCTCGGCCTGCACGCGCTGGCGCAGGACTGGCTCGGCGATCCGCGCTTCTCGCTCGCTGCGACGATCGCGGTGATCTGCTGGCAGAACATCCCTTTCTACATGATCCTGTTTCTCGCCGGGCTGTCGTCCTTTCCGGCGGAACTGGGCGAGGCCGCGCGGCTCGACGGCGCGTCGGAATCGACCATCTTCTGGCGCATCAAGCTGCCGCATCTGCAAGGCACGGTACGGACCGCCGCACTCCTCGCGGTACTGGGGTCGCTGCGCTACTTCGATCTGATTTTCGTGATGACCGGCGGCGGGCCGGAGAATTCGTCCGAGCTGATGGCCACCTACATGTACCGTCGCGTGTTCAGTTCATTCCAGCTCGGCTACGGCAGCACGATCGCTTCGGCGATGTTCATCATCGTGGCGCTGGTTGCGGCGGCCGCGTTGCGCGCCACGCAGCGTTACTCACAGAAGGTCTGACCATGTTCGCTCGTTCAGTCCGGCAGGCGGCCAGCCGACGGCATCCCGTGATCTTCCTGCTGGCGCTCGTCTGGCTCGCGGTGACCACGCTGCCGTTCCTGTTCGTGGTCGTCACCAGTCTCAAGTCGCAGGAAGAAACCTATTCGGCTTCGGTGTGGGCGCTGCCGTCCCGGCTCGACCTGTCGAACTATCTGGACGTGCTGCATGGCGCGTTCTTCATGTACCTGCGCAACAGTCTGTTCGTGGTCGGCCTGTCTGTGATCGTCGTCGTGCTGCTCAGCGCGATGGCCGCCTACGCGTTCGCTCGCATGCAGTTCCGCTTCAACAAGACGTTGTTCGGACTCGTCGTCGCATCGATGATCGTGCCGCTTCACGCGACGCTGGTGCCGATCTATCTGATGATCCGCAACATCGGCCTGTACGACACGTCGCTGGCGCTCGTCGGCCCGTACGTCGCGTTCAGCCTGCCGATCTCGATTTTCATTCTCACCGAGTTCATGAAGCAGATCCCGCGCGAACTCGAGGAGGCCGCCTGTCTCGATGGATGCGGGCCGCTCAAGATTTTCTGGCGGATCTACTTTCCGCTGTCGATGCCCGGCCTGGCGACGGTGGCCATCTACAACGCGATCGCCCTCTGGAACGAGTTCATCTTTGCGTACGTGCTGACCTCCACGCCGGAACACCGTACGCTGCCGCTCGCGCTATGGGATTTCCAGGGGCAGTACGCATCGAACATTCCCGCGATGCTGTCCGTCGTCACGCTCACCTCGCTTCCGTTGATCGTCGCCTACGCGTTCGGGCAGGAACGGATCATCAAGGGAATGATGGCCGGATCGCTGAAGGGATAGCGACCGCTCGACCGCAGCCCGGCACGCATCGCGGGACGCCGGGATCCACTTACTCATTCAGTCAAGCGAATCATGGCCAGCATCAGTCTCAAGCATGTGCAGAAGGCGTACCCCGGGAATCCCCCGGTCATCCGAGATGTCGATCTCGAGATCGGCGCCAACGAGTTTTGCGTGTTCCTCGGTCCATCCGGATGCGGAAAATCGACGCTGCTGCGGATGATCGCCGGTCTGGAAACCATCACGGCCGGCGAACTGCGAATCGACGGTGCGCTCGTCAACGATCTGCATCCGTCGAAGCGGCGCGTGGCGATGGTGTTCCAGAACTATGCGCTGTATCCGCACATGACCGTCTACGAAAACATGGCGTTCGGCTTGCGGCAGGCGAAGATCGACGCCGCGACGATCGACCGCAAGGTCAGGCAGGCCGCGGCGTCGCTGCAACTGGAGAAGTTCCTCGAGCGGCGGCCGGCGGCGCTGTCGGGCGGGCAGCGCCAGCGCGTCGCGATCGGACGGGCAATCGTGCGCGAGCCGGGCGTGTTCCTGTTCGACGAGCCGCTGTCGAATCTCGACGCCGCGCTACGCGTGCAGACGCGAACGGAGATTGCGCGCCTGCATCGCGAGTTCGACCGGGCGAGCACGATTTACGTCACGCACGACCAGACCGAAGCGATGGCGCTCGCGGACAAGATCGTGCTGCTGCACGCCGGCGCCGACATGGAACGCCATGGCAGCGTAGCCCAGGTCGGAGCGCCGCTGGATCTTTACCACCGCCCGAGAAGCCGGTTCGTTGCGGGTTTCATCGGCTCGCCGCGGATGAATTTCCTGCCGGGGCGTATCGTCGCGGCGGATTCAGGCGGGCTTTCGCTCAGCCTGCGTGGGGGAGCGCTGATTCAGGCCGCGGTCGACGCACGCGGCGTGCAGGTGGGCGCCGACGTCACGCTGGGCGTTCGGCCCGAGCACTTCGTCATTGCCGCAGGCGACGCGCGCAGTCAGGCCGTCAACGCGACGACCGGGCTGGTCGAGCGTTTCGGCGAGTTTACGTATCTGCATGCGACCGTTGGCGAGGGCCGTGACGCCGGCGTGATCGCGAAGCTCGCCGGCGATGTCGACATCGGGCGCGGCCGGGCCGTCGCGCTTCATGTTTCGCCCGATGCCTGCCATGTCTTCGATGCCGACGGCATGGCATTGCCGCGCCTCGCCGCGGCACGGCAACAGGATTACGCGCTGCGATCGGCTTGATCGCACGGCATACCCGGTCGGCTTCGCCGATGCGCGTCGATCGCCCCGGGATCGAATTCGACCGAACGGGCCCGGTGTATGTCGCCGTTTGCGTCGGGCACTGAAACGGGTAGCTGACCCATTCGTCCATCCAGCCATTTATTTGGGATTCCTTATGTCAATCGATATCGAAGAACAACCGGCGCTGTACCGCAACCCCGACGCGCCCATTCCCGCGCGCGTGGCCGATCTGCTCGCCCGCATGAACCTGGATGAAAAAATCGCACAGTTGCATGCCGGTTGGCTGAGGTTGTCGTCGGACGGCAACCATGCATGGAGGCTGGCCGACTTCGCTCAGCGCCAGACGGGGATTACCGTCGACGAACTTCTGAAGCATGGCCTCGGACAGATCACGCGCCCGCTGGGTACGCACTCGGTCGAGGCCCGCGAAGGGGTGCGCGCATTGAACGCGCTGCAGCGCAGGATGATCGAGGACACGCGCCTGGGTATTCCCGTCATGTCCCACGAGGAGTGTCTCGTCGGCCTGATGATCGAAGGCGCGACCCTGTTTCCAGCGCCGCTCAACTACGCCGCGACGTGGAACCCGGAGCTGGTCGAAGCCGTGGCACGGGAAATCGGCCGGCAGGCGCGATCGATCGGCTGCCATCAGGGGCTCGCACCGGTGCTCGACGTATCGCGCGATCCACGCTGGGGGCGCACCGAAGAGACGCTCGGCGAGGATCCGTATCTGGTCGGCGTGCTGGCCTGTCGTTACGTCGACGGCCTGCAGGGCGAGCGCCGCGACTTGCTGGCGACGCTCAAGCACTTCGCAGGGCACTCGGCGAGCGAAGGCGGGCGCAACCACGCGCCCGTCCATGTCGGCCCGCGCGAATTCAACGATGTCTTCCTGCTGCCCTTCGAAATGGCGGTCAAGTTGACCAATGCGGGCTCCGTGATGCCGGCTTACCACGACATCGACGGTATCCCGTGTCATGCGGATCCGACGCTGATCGATGGAACGCTGCGCGGAAAATGGGGATTCGACGGGTTGGTCGTTGCCGACTATGCGGGCGTCAACCTGCTGTTCACGCACCATGGCGTCGCCTGTGACGAAGCGGCGGCCGCGGCGCTGGCGTTCAATGCAGGTCTCGACGTCGAACTGCCGGGACACGAATGCGCGCTGCATCTGAAGACGGCGATCGAGCGCGGCGACATCGAGATGCGGGTGATCGATGCGGCCGTGTCGCGCGTGCTGACCGAGAAATTCCGTCTGGGGCTGTTCGAGCATCCGTACGCGGATCCGGACGGTGTCGACGTGAACGGCGCCGATGCGGCGGCCGTGGCGGATCGGGCCGCACTCGAATCGATCGTCCTGTTGAAGAACGCTGCCGTGTTGCCGATCGGAGCCGACGGTGCGTCGCGCGTGGCGGTCATCGGGCCGACGGCCGACGATCCGCTCGCGCTGCTTGCCGGATACAGCTTCCCGGTGCATCTGATCACGACCGGCGAGGATGCGCGTTCGCCGGTGAAGACGCCGTTGCAGGCGTTCAGGGAGCGTTTCGGAGGCGAGCGGGTGCTTTACGCGAAGGGGTGCGAGATTCTTCGCGAGCGCCGCGCGGGAACGCCGGTATTCCCGGGGGATGTCGACATGGCGCGCGCGATCGACGAAGACCGGCAGGCACCCGTCAGCCGCGACACCGACCAGATCGCCGAGGCCGTGCGGGTGGCGGAATCCGCGGATGTCGCGATCGTCTTCGTCGGCGATCTGGCCGGGCTGTTTCAGTCGGGAACCGTCGGCGAGGGATCGGATACGGACAGCCTCGACTTGCCCGGCGTCCAGCAGGCACTGCTGGACGCGGTCGTCGCGAGCGGTACGCGGACGGTCGTCGTGCAGACCGGCGGGCGTCCGTACAACCTGGGCGGCCTGGAAGATGCCGTGGCCGCGCATATCGTCGCGTTCGCGCCGGGTCAGGGCGGTGCCGATGCGCTCGTGAAGCTGATTACCGGCGCGGCCGACTTCAGCGGCAGATTGCCGTTGTCGATTCCGAAAAGCGCGGGCGCGGTGCCCTACGTGTACAACCACAAGCTGAAAAGCGCCGGCACGCCGATTGCCTATCATTTCGGCGCGCGTTATCCGTTCGGCTTCGGCCTGAGCTACACCCAATTCCGCTATGGCGCGCTCGACTGGATCGCTCAAAGGGCAAGCATTTCCGACGGTGTCTTCGAATTCTCGTTCGAGGTCGAGAACGTCGGGCCGCGCGACGGTACGGAAGTCGTCCAGATCTACGTGCGCGATCGCGTGGCGTCGGTCGTGCGACCGGTACGGGAACTCAAGGGCTTCCAGCGCGTGTTCGTGCCTGTCGGTGCGCGCAGAACGGTGAACGTCCGGCTGCCCGTCGATATGCTCAATTTCACCGACGAACGGGGCGAGCGGATCGTGGAGCCAGGCGAGTTCGACATCATGGTGGGCAGTTCCAGTCGCGACATCCATCTGGCCGGTTGTGCGACCGTGGTCGGTGAAACCGCGCGGACGCTCGATCGCCACTGGCGCATGATCTGCGAGGTCACGGCAGGCAATCCGGTCGCTGCGGGCTGAGTCTCGGTGACAGAAGCGCCGAGGGCCGGTGCGTTGCGATGCCCACGCATGTCCGCGCCCGCGCCGCTCAATCCGGATCGGCTTTCAGCCCGCCTTCGATCCACCGCGCTTCCGACGCACGCAGATGCGCGCGGATCGCCGTCTGCGCGGCGATCGGATCGCCGGCCTGCAACGCGAGGAGCACGTCCTCGTGCTCGCGCACGGCGGCGGTCCAGGTCTGAGGATTCTCCGCGTGGCCGCGCATGGCCGTCGCGATCGGGTCGTGGCGGCTGTCGAACAGCTCGCCGACGAAGCGGGTGAGCACCGAGTTGCCGGCGGCTTCCGCGATCAGCATGTGGAACTGCCGGTCGGCTTCGACCGGCGATTTGCCGGCCTCCGCGAGCCGCTTCATGCGCTGAACGGTGCGGCGCAGGCGCTCGAGCATCGCGGCCGTCATCCGCGCGGCGGCCAATGCGGCGACGCTGCCTTCGACGGCCGCGCGGGCCTGCATCAATTCCGACGGGCTGTCGCCGAGCGTGGCCATCGGGCCGACCGCATCGGCCGCCGTGTCGCGCACATACACGCCGGAGCCCATCCGGATCTCGATCTGACCGCCGATTTCCAGTGCGATCAGCGCCTCGCGAAGCGACGGGCGCGAGACGCCGAGCGTCAGTGCCAGCTCGCGTTCCGGCGGCAGCCGCTCGCCGATCGCGAATTCGCCCTGGCGAATCAACGCGACGATCTGGGCCGCGACCGATTGGTAAAGCCGCTTGGGTTCTGTCGATTTCATCCGATGCAGTGGGATCAATGCGCTTTCGGCGCAAGCGCGTGTCGCGGAGTCTATCACGCGCGTCGTTTCGCCCGTTGCGGCGGCCCGTTCATCCGGATGTGCGGGTTTTCACTATTGGTAAGATCAGATGTGAATAGCTAAATTGGCTTGACCAAAATTGGTTTGATTGCTGTAATTCGTCTAAATTGGACTGACCAGACGGTGCCGAGGTCGATCCACTCCAAGGAGACGCAATGGCATTGCCTCGCAATCTGCCCGGTCAGGCCGCTCCGGACGAAACGAACCGGGAGATCCTGTGCCTGGAAGGGATTCGCAAGCGCTTTCCGGGCGTCCTCGCGCTCGACGGGATTCGTCTCGACCTGCGCCGCGGCGAAGTGCATGCGGTGTGCGGCGAAAACGGCGCGGGCAAATCCACGCTGATGAAGATCATCAGCGGCCAGTACCTGCCCGACGAGGGCGTCGTTCGCTATCGCGGCGCGCCGGTGCGATTTCGTTCGGCTTCCGAAGCGCAGGCGGCCGGCATCGCGATCATTCACCAGGAGCTCAATCTCGTCCCGCACCTGAGCGTGGCGGAGAACCTGTTCCTCGCACGCGAGCCGCGGCGCGGGCCGTTCGTCGATACGCGGCGCATGAATGCGGATGCGGCGCGCTGCATCGCGCGAATCGGCCTGAACGTCGCACCGACGACGAAGGTCGGCGTGCTGTCGATCGCGGAGCAGCAAATGGTCGAGATCGCGAAGGCGCTGTCGCTCGATGCGCGCGTGCTGATCATGGACGAACCCACGTCGTCGCTGACGGAAGCGGAAACGGTGCAGCTCTTTCGCCTCATCGAGGAGCTGCGCGCAGACGGCGTGGCGATTCTGTATATCTCGCACCGGCTCGACGAAATGGCGCAGATCGTCGATCGCGTGACGGTGTTGCGCGACGGGCGCCATATCTCGACGGACGATTTCGCCGACGTGAGCATCGACGACATCGTCGCGCGCATGGTCGGACGCTCGCTCGACGACGCCTATCCGTCGCGGCAGTCGGCGCCGACGGACGACGTGCTGCTCGACGTGCGGGACCTGCGCCGCGACGGCGTGTTCGGGCCGGTGTCGTTCGCGTTGCGCCGCGGCGAGATCCTGGGCTTCGCGGGATTGATGGGCGCAGGGCGCACCGAGATCGCGCGCGCGATCTTCGGGGCGGACCGTCCCGACGGCGGCACGATCGCGCTGCACGGCCGGACCGTGACGATCCGCTCGCCGCGCGAGGCGATCCGGCACGGCATCGCGTATCTGTCGGAGGACCGCAAGAAGGAGGGGCTCGCGCTGTCGATGCCCGTCGCGGCGAATCTCACGCTCGCGAACGTGCGCGGCATCGCGTCGCGTCTCGGGTTCCTGCGCTTCGACGACGAATTGAACGTGGCGCGCCGCTACGTGCAGGACCTCGCGATTCGCACGCCGTCGGTGCACCAGCGCGTGCGCAACCTGTCCGGCGGCAACCAGCAGAAGGTCGTCATCGGCAAATGGCTGTACCGCGGTTCGAAGATCCTGTTCTTCGACGAGCCGACGCGCGGCATCGACGTCGGCGCGAAATTCGCGATCTACGGGCTGATGGACCGGCTCGCCGCCGACGGAGTCGGCGTGGTGCTGATCAGTTCGGAGCTGCCGGAGCTGCTCGGCGTGACCGACCGGATCGCCGTTTTTCACGAAGGTCGATTGACCGCGTTGCTCGACACGAAACACACCAGTCAGGAGGAGATCATGCACTACGCGTCGGGGCGTTCCCATGCTTGAAATGACATCCGATCGAAGCCAGGCCGACGAACGGGCGGCGCGACAGCGGCGACGCGACCTGATCCAGAAGTTCGCGGCCCTGGGCAGTCTCGTCGTGCTCGTGTTCGCGTTCTCGATCTCGAGCGCGGCGTTTTTCTCGGTCGACAACCTGATGACGGTCGGCCTGCAGGTTACGTCGATCGCCTATCTGGGCGTGGCCGCCACCTGCGTGATCATCACGGGCGGCATCGACCTGTCGGTCGGCTCGGTGCTCGCGCTGGCCGGCGTGTGTGCGGCGCTGCTGGTCAAGGCCGGCATGCCGGTGCCCGCCGCGATGGCGGCCGGCATCCTGGTCGGCGCGCTGTGCGGGCTCGTCAACGGCATCTGCGTGACGCAGATGGGCCTGCCGCCGTTCATCGCGACGCTCGGCATGATGCTGGTCGCGCGCGGCATCGCGCTGCAGATCACCGGCGCGCGGCCGGTATCGGATCTCGGCGACGCGTTCGGCGCGCTCGGCAACGGCGCGCTGTTGCGGATCTCGCGCATCGGCGCGGACGGGTTCCCCGACACGACCTTTCCCGGCATTCCGTATCCGGTCGTGATCATGGTCGTGCTGTTCGTCGTGGTGTCCGTCCTGCTGTCGAGAACGGCGCTCGGCCGTCATATCTACGCGGTCGGGTCGAACGCGGAGGCGGCCCGGCTGTCGGGCGTGAACGTGCAGGGCGTGAAGCTGTTCACTTACGTGCTGTCCGGCGCGCTCGCCGGCGTGACCGGCTGCGTGCTGATGTCGCGGCTCGTCACCGGGCAGCCGAACGAGGGCGTGATGTACGAGCTCGACGCGATCGCCAGCTCGGTGATCGGCGGCACGTCGCTGATGGGCGGAGTCGGCACGATTTCCGGCACGGCGATAGGCGCGTTCGTGATCGGCGTGCTGCGCAACGGCCTGAACATGAACGGCGTGTCGAGCTTCATCCAGCAGATCATCATCGGCGTCGTGATCCTGGGCACGGTGTGGATCGACCAGTTGCGCAATCGCCGGCCCTGACCGGCAGCAAGCAGTCCCTACCAACGAGAAGCGGAGCGAGACATGAACAAATCCATCCTGCTGGCGGCATCGGCATGCGTGTTCGCGGTGTGCAGCGGCGGCGCGCAGGCGGCGGGCGGCGAGATCGCCGTAATCGTCAAGACGGTCAATTCGAATTATTGGCAGAACGTGCAGAAAGGCGCGAAGGCGGCGCTCGACGGGGCCAAGGGCTACACGATGACGTTCCAGGGGCCGGCGGCCGAGTCGGACATCAGCGGACAGGTCAACATGGTCGACAACGCGGTCACGCGTCATGTGGCGGGCATCGTGCTCGCACCGTCCGACCCCGATGCGCTCGTCCCCGCGATCAAGAAGGCGTGGGAAGCGCACATTCCCGTCGTGCTGATCGACTCGGCCATCGCGGACGCCGGCAAGCCGTATTACCAGGCGTTCCTGTCGACCGACAACGAGAAGGCCGGCGCGCTGTGCGCGAAAGCGCTGATCGACCGCGTCGGGCAATCCGGCAAAATCGCGATCATGTCGTACGTGCCGGGTGCGGGCTCCGAGGTCAGCCGCGTCGGCGGGTTCCGCAAATATATCGAGAGCCATTCGAAGCTGCAGATCGTCGGTCCGTACTACTCGCAATCGCAAATGGCGACCGCGCTGAACCAGACGACCGACGTGCTGTCGGCGAATCCGGACCTGAAGGGCATCTTCGGCGCGAACGAGCCGACCGCGGTCGGGATGGGCCGCGCGCTGAAACAGTCGGGCAAGGCGGGCAAGGTGGTGGCGATCGGGTTCGACGGCAACGAGGACCTGCAGGGCTTCGTGCGCGACGGCACCGTGCAGGCGATCGCGGTGCAGGGCTCCTGGCAGATGGGGAACCAGGGCGTGCGCACGGCGCTCGACGTCATCGCGCGCAAGCCCGCGCCGAAGCTGATCGATACCGGCGTCGTGATGGTCGACAAGCAGAACCTCGATTCGCAGGCGGCGAAGAATGTCCTGTACTGACCGGCCGTGCCGCTTTCCCGTCTCGAGTCACGACTCATGAACGCAAACGACACGCGCAGCTTGCCGCGCAGCGGGATGACGATGTCGGCCCTCGGCCTCGGCTGCTCGCAGCTGGGCGGCCTTTATCGTCCGATGTCGGCCGTCGATGCCGCCGCGCTCGTCGACGCCGCGTGGGCGGCCGGCCTGCGCTACTTCGACACCGCGCCGTATTACGGCTACACGCTGTCCGAGCGGCGTGTGGGGGCGGCGCTCGCCCCGCGCGAGCGCGGCGCCTTCACGCTCAGCACGAAGGTCGGGCGGCTGATGCGCGCCGATGCGAGCGTGCGGCCGGGCGACGACGGCTGGGCCGAGCCTTTGCCGTTCCGGCCGGTCTACGACTACAGCTACGACGGGATCATGCGCTCGCACGACGACAGCCGGCAACGGCTCGGGCTCGCGCGCGTCGACATGCTGTACGTGCACGACATCGGCGCGATGACGCACGGCGATCGTCATGCGCACTATTGGGAACAGTTGACTCGCGGCGGCGGGTTTCGCGCGCTCGACGCGCTGCGCTCGGGCGGCGAGATTGGCGCATTCGGTCTCGGCGTGAACGAATGGGAAGTCGCGGCCGATGCGCTGAACGAAGCGGCGCTCGACGCCGTGTTGCTGGCCGGCCGCTACACGCTGCTCGAACAGACGGCGCTCGAACCGCTGCTCGACGCGTGCGCCCGTGAAGGGACGGGCATCGTGATCGGCGGCGTGTTCAACTCTGGCCTGCTCGCCGGCAACGGCAAGTTCAACTATGCGGACGCGAGCGCCGACGTGATCGACAAGGCCATGCGGCTCGGCGCGCTGTGCAACCGCTTCGACGTGCCGCTTCCCGCCGCTGCGCTGCAGTTTCCGTTCGGCCATTCGGCCGTCGTGTCGTGCGTGGTCGGCGCGCGCAGCGTCGCTCAGCTGAAGCAGAACATCGAATGGTTCGAGCGCCCTGCGCCGGCCGAACTATGGGATGCACTGCGCGACGAAGGTCTGATCGACGCGCACGCGCCGGTTCCGGGAGCACGTGCATGATCGCGCGCATCGACGCTCATCAGCACTACTGGCGAATCGGCGCGCGGGCCGGCTGCTGGCCGCCGGCCGAACTCGACGCGATTCACCGGGATTTCGGCCCCGCCGATCTGGCGCCGCTGCTCGATGCCGCGCGCATCGACACCACCGTCCTCGTGCAATCGCTGCCGAGCGAAGCCGACACGCGCTATCTGCTCGATCTCGCGGCCGCAACGTCGAGCGTCGGCGCCGTGGTCGGCTGGGTCGACATGAAGGCCGACGACGCGCCGGCGCGGATCGCGGCGTTCGCCACCGCGCCGAAGGCGCGCGGCTTGCGACCGATGCTGCAGGATCTGCCCGACGACGCGTGGATCGACGATCCGCGACTGGATCGCGCGGTCGCCGCGATGCTCGAGCATCGGCTCGGTTTCGATGCGCTGGTGATGCCGCGCCATCTCGATGCGCTGTATGCATTCGCGCGGCGCCATCCGGATCTGCCGATCGTGATCGACCACGGCGCGAAGCCGTTCGTCGAGCGCGGCGTGCTGCAGCCGTGGCTGTCGGCGATGCGCAGGCTCGCGAGCCTGCCGAACCTGCATTGCAAGCTGTCCGGCCTGTGGACGGAGGCCGGGCCATCGGCCGGCCCGGATGTCGTGCGAGTGCGCACGCGGCCGTACGTCGATGCGCTGGCCGAGCTGTTCGGGCCGACGCGCCTGATGTGGGGCAGCGACTGGCCGGTGTTGCGGCTGGCGTCGGCGTGCGGCGGCTACGGCGAATGGCTGGCCGCGTGCGAGGACGACTGCGCGCGGTTGCTCGGCGCTGCCGCACTGGCCGACCTCTTCGGCGGCAACGCACGCCGCTTTTACCGGATCGACACCGCACGCCACGAAGAATGAATCATCACGAAAGGAACCCGACATGCTCAGCGTGATTTGCGAATCCCCCGGCGTGCTGCGCGTACAGCAGCGCGAGCTGCCCGTGCGCGGCAGCGGCGAAGTGTTGTTGCGCGTGCAGCGCGTCGGCATCTGCGGCACCGATCTGCACATCTTCACCGGCAACCAGCCGTACCTCGACTATCCGCGCGTGATGGGGCACGAGCTTTCCGCGGTCGTCGTGGAGGCGGAACCCGAGTCGGGGCTCGGCGCCGGCGACGCGGTGTACGTGATGCCGTACCTGTCGTGCGGACACTGCGTCGCATGCCGTCACGGCAACACGAACTGCTGCGTGAACATCAAGGTGCTCGGCGTGCATCGCGACGGCGCGCTGGCCGAATACCTCAGCGTGCCCGCGCAGTTCGTTCACAAGGCCGACGGCATTTCGCTCGACCAGGCGGCGATGCTGGAATTTCTCGCGATCGGCGCGCATGCGGTGCGGCGCGCCGACGTCCGGGCCGGGCAGCGGGCGCTGGTCGTCGGCGCCGGGCCGATCGGCATGGCCGCGATGATTTTCGCGAAGCTGCGCGGCGCCGACGTCACGTGTCTCGATACGCGGGCCGACCGGCTGGCGTTTTGCCGCCAGCATCTGGCGGTCGATGCGGCGGTGGAGGTGGGGGCGGACGACGCGGCGCGTCTCGCGTCGTTGACGAACGGCGAGTATTTCGATGCGGTGTTCGACGCGACGGGCAACCTCGATGCGATGAATCGCGGCTTCGAATTCGTCGCGCACGGCGGCAAATACACGTTGATCTCGATCGTGCGCGGGCACGTCGCGTTTTCGGATCCCGAATTCCACAAGCGGGAAACCACGCTGCTCGCGAGCCGCAATGCGACGGCCGAGGATTTCGCGACGGTGCTCGACGCGATGCGCGCGGGGCGCATTCCGGACCGCGCGCTGAACACGCACCGGATGCGGCTCGAAGAGGTGCCGGACGCGTTTCCGCGTCTGCTGGAAGCGGGGCAGACCGTCGTGAAGGCGCTCGTCGAATGCTGAGCGACCGAATCCGGCACGCGGAGCGCACGCGATGACGCCGCCGATCCTGCAGTTCGGCACGAGCCGCTTCCTGCTGGCGCACGTCGACCTGTTCGTCTCCCAGGCGCTGGACGACGGCAACGCGATGGGCGGCATCGGCATCGTGCAGACGACTGGCAATCCGGCGAGCCGCGCCCGCATCGACGCGCTGCGCGCCACCGGTCGTTATCCGGTGCGGATTCGCGGGCGCGACCGCGGCGGCATCGTCGACGAAGTCGTCGAATGCCGCGCCGTGCAGCGCGCGTGGGACGCCGAGCGCGACTGGGCGGAGATCCGCCGTGCCGCGATCGAAACGGTGCGCGCGATCGTGTCGAACACCGGCGATGCAGGCTATCGCGCCGATCCGCGCGACGCCGCGGACGTGCTCGACCGGCCGGAGCAAACCCCGCGCGGCTTTCCGGCGAAGCTGCTCGCGCTGCTGCATGCGCGCTGGCGGGTGCGGCCCGACGACGGCATCTCCGTCCTGCCTTGCGAACTGGTGACGAACAACGGCGACACGCTGCGCGACATCGTGCTGGACCTTGCAAGTCAGTGGCGACTGCCCGACGCGTTCGCCGACTATCTGTGCAACCGCTGCGTGTGGGTCAATTCGCTCGTCGACCGCATCGTGTCCGAGCCGCTGCATCCGGTCGGCGCGATCGCGGAGCCCTATGCGCTGTGGGCGATCGAACGGCGCGCCGGCATGGCGCTGCCGTGCCGGCACGCGCAGATCGTCGTCACCGACGATTTGCGCAGCCACGAGCGCCTGAAGCTGTTCTTCCTCAATCTCGGGCACAGCTGGCTCGCGGAGCAGTGGCTCGCGGCGGGGCGCGATGCATCGGAGACGGTGCTGGACGCGATGAACGATGCGCGGCTGCGCGACGGCCTCGAGGCGGTGTGGCGCGATGAAGTCGCGCCGGTATTCGTTGCGCTGGGCTTGCGCGACACGGCGCAACGGTACGTCGACAGCGTGCGCGAGCGCTTTCTCAATCCGTTTCTCGCGCATCGCATCGCCGATATCGCGGTCAACCATCGCGAGAAGGTGGCGCGGCGGATCGAGCCGTTGCTCGCGCTCGCGGATTCGCTGGCGCTGCCGGCCGAACAACCCCGGTTGCGGCAACTCGTCGCCCGCCATGACCCGGCGGCCGGCGCAACGACAGGGAGACATGCATCGTGAAGCAACCGGCAATCGTGATCCTTCACGGCGACGACAACGTCGCCGTCGCACTCGACGCACTGACGCCGGACGTGCCGATCGACGTGCGCGGCGCGCCGTTGCGGCCGGCGGCCGCGGTGCCGGCCGGCCACAAGGTCGCCACGACGCCGATCGCGCGCGGCGACGCGATCGTCAAATGCGGGCAGCCGATCGGCATCGCGCTGTGCGACATCGCCGTGGGCGAGCACGTGCACGTGCACAACGTCGGGATGCCCGAGCGGCATGCGCATGACGACGCGCGTGCCGGCGATGTGCACGAGGTTCCGGCGGATCGCGCCGATACCTTCGACGGATTCGTGCGGCCCGACGGCAGCGTCGGAACCCGCAACTACGTCGGCGTGATCGCGAGCGTCAACTGTTCGGCGAGCGTCTGTCATGCGATCGCCGATGCATACCGGCACGGCGCGCTCGATGCGTTCGGTCACGTCGACGGCGTCGTCGCGATCACCCATCAGAGCGGCTGCGGCATGTCGGCAACCGGGGACGGCATCGAACTGCTGCGACGCACGCTCGTCGGCTATGCACGGAACCCGAACTTCGCCGGCGTGCTGCTCGTCGGCCTCGGGTGCGAGGTCAACCAGGTCGGGGCGCTCGCGCAACGGCTCGATGCGGCCGCGCCGGGCACCGTGCGCACGCTGGTCATCCAGGACGAGGGCGGGGTGCGCGACACCGTGGCCCGCGGCGTGTCGATCGTGCGCGCGTTGCTTGAGGTGGCCGACGGCGCGCGTCGCAGCGCGGTGCCGGCCGCGCGGCTGACGGTCGGCCTGCAATGCGGCGGGTCCGACGGCTACTCGGGCATCACGGCGAATCCGGCGCTCGGCGCGGCCGTCGATCTGCTGGTCCGCAACGGCGGCACCGCGATTCTGTCCGAGACGCCCGAGATCTACGGCGCCGAGCATCTGCTGATCGCGCGGGCGGCCTCGCGCGACGTAGCCGAGCGTCTGCGCGGCAGGTTGCAGTGGTGGGAGCGCTACGTCGCCGATCACGGCGGCGAAATGAACAACAACCCGTCGCCCGGCAATCTCGCCGGCGGCATCACGACGATTCTCGAGAAGTCGCTCGGCGCGGTGTCGAAGGGCGGGCGCTCGCCGTTGCGCGCGGTCTACGATTACGCGGAGCCGGTGCGGCAAGCCGGGCTCGTGTTCATGGATACGCCCGGTTACGACCCGGTGTCGGCGACCGGGCAGATCGCCGGCGGCGCGAATCTCGTGTGCTTCACGACGGGCCGCGGTTCGGTGTTCGGCTCGAAGCCGGTGCCGACGATCAAGATCGCGACGACGACCGGCCTGTTCGAGCGGATGCGATCGGACATGGATTTCGACAGCGGCGGGATCGTCGCCGGTTCGCTCACGGTCGACGAAGCGGGCGCGCGGTTGTTTCGGCTGATGCTCGACGTCGCCTCCGGACGACGCTCTTGCAGCGAGGACAACGGCATCGGCGAACGCGAGTTCGTGCCGTGGCTGCGCGGCGCGGTCATGTGACGCGAAAGGCGAGGTGCGAGCGCGTGCGCAATCGGACAGCGAAGGAGAAGCCGCGATGGAAACCCGCATGAGCGAGCCGGCGATCGGCGAAACCGGCCACGGCGGCTCGCTGTCGGAACTGGAGAAGGGGTTGCTCGATGAGGCGCTGCGGCTGCTCGCCGAGACGCGCGCGCGGGCGCTGGAACTCTGTGCCGAGGTCAGCCGGCGGCAGGGCGCCGCCGCGCCGGATGTTCACGATTTCAACCTGCCGACGATCATCGAACTGCAACGGCGCTTCGGTACGCGGTCTTGCCCGTGGGCGGCGCCGTTGCAGGATCGATCTTCGTCGCCGGCTACGCCGCCGACAGCGTGATCGACACGCCCGTCGCGGTGTAGACCGGCGTGGCCTTGAACCCGTCGACCGTCACCGTCGCGAACTTCGCGGCCGCCGCCGCGCCGTCGATCAGCGCGATGGTGTCGCCGGCCTTCGGCGCGTAGCCGTTCACGAATTTCACGTGCAGCGTGCCGCCAGCGATGGTGAGCGGGCCGCCCACGCGCAGCCGTCCGCCGCCGTTGCCGTCGATGTCGAGTTCGAGCGTCGTATTGTCGAGCTGCGTGTAGCGGGCGGCGATCGTCACCGGCGCGGCAGCCGCGATGCGCACGCTGCCGCCCGGGCCGACGTACACGTCTCCTTTGCCGAACGCCGTCGTCGACGCGGCTGCCAGCGTGCCGCCGCTCACTTGCGTGCCGCCCGTGTAGCCGTTGTTGCCCGCCAGCGTCAGCGTGCCGCTGCCCTGCAGCGTCAGCTTGCCGGCGCCCGCGACGTCGTTGCGCCACAGATCGGCAGCATTGAAGCCGCCCTGCGACGCATCCATCGACACGATCACGTTGCCGTTGAACGCGCCGTAGCCGTCGGCCGCGGCGAACAGGTTCAGGCGACCCCAGCCTTCCGCGTCGTCCATGACCGGATAGCCGGACGGCAGCTCGGTCGTTTTCAGCACGACGCGCCGCTGGTCGGCGCTCAGATACGGAAAGCGCGTCTGCAGCAGAATCTCCGCGCCCTTCGGCACGACCGGCGGTGCGGTCGTCGATTCGAGCGCGCCGAAGCCGAACGTCATGCGGCGCAGGAACGCGGCGCGGTTCGCCGTGTAGTCGGCGAACCGGTCGGTGGCCGGCGTGCCGGAATGCGCGAATGCGGAGAACGTCGTGGCGTTCGTTCCCGTCAGTTGCTGCAGTGTCTGATGGGCTTGCGTGTAGGCGGCCTGCGCGTCGCCGGCGTACGCGCTCAGGTTCGCCGCGCTGACGGCCAGCGCGAGCATGCGGCCGCCGATCACGTCGAGCGGCGAATGCATGCCGGCCAGAATCCGGTTCTCGCCGAGCTCGAGGCCGCGGCTGATCATTTCCTGGAAGCGTTCCGGCACGAGCCACGCCATCGTCGTCGCATCGCGCACCGCCTCGGCCGTGTGGCCGCTGATGAAGCCGCCGTCGGTCGCGGGCGTCGTGCTTTCGGCCGGCACGAGCGTCGGCGCGACGATCACGCTCGTGCTCCAGCGGTACGGACGCGCGTATTTGAAGAAGCGCTTCGAAGGCTCGGTCGACGCGTTGTTGCCCATTTCGTTGAGCAGGTCGACGACCTTGCCGAAGCCGGCGTTGCCGCCGCTGCTGCCGACGCCGACGTTGTTGCCGGCGTCGTTGTACAGCACGGTCGTCGCATCGGCGGGCACGCTGGTGATGCTGGTCGTCTGCTGGGCCGCGGTGCGCCACGCGGCGGTGAGCGGGCCCATGCCGTCGGTCACGCTGTAGCCCTTGCCGCGCCGGTCGTCGTAGTACGCGGCATCGGCCTGTTGCGGCGTGCGCGCGGTCGTCGCGTCGATCACGTACTGCACGTTGGCCGACAGCACAGCATCGTTCAGGATCGTGCCGCACGGCACGCCGCTGTTCGGCAGCCCGGAGCAGGTCGACGGCGAGACGGCCGGGAACGCGCCGTTCGCCGGCGCGGACACGCCCGCGTCGACCAGCATCGTCGACGGTTGCCAGAGATCGAGGAAGCGGCTCAACACGCGCACCGCTGCGTTGGTCGACAGCGTCGCATAGCGCGCATCGCCGCGCTGGTTGGTCGCGACGTTGTCGACGAAAGCGGGCGCGCTCGGGATCGGCGCGCTGTCGACGAAGCCGGGGTCGGCGGGCGGCGCGGGCACGGCCGCGGCGATCGTGCCGGTCGACGCGACGTCGTCGCCGCCGCCGCAGGCAGCCAGTACGATCGCACTCGACAATGCCGCGACGTGCAGCGGGAAACGGCTTCGTGACGCAAACATGCAAGACTCCATCCTGATGGTTGAAGATGGAGGATTGTGGTGAGCGATCGTTACGCGGCCGTTACGGAATTGTTTCGCGTCGTCGTCGATACGCGACAATTCCCACTATCTGGTTAATTTCCGATGCTGAACATGACGGGTGCGCGAACGCGTGCACCCGTCACCGATACAGGGCGGCGGACGCCGGCCTACGCGTTGGCCGCACGCGCGTCGAGCCGAAACAGCGATACGGCCTCGGCAAGCCGGCTGCCCTGTTCCTCGAGCGACTTCGATGCGGCGGCGGCCTGCTCGACGAGTGCCGCATTCTGCTGCGTGACTTCGTCCATTTGCGTGATGGCCAGATTGACCTGCTCGATGCCGCGGCTCTGCTCGCTCGACGCCGCGGCGATCTCGCCCATGATGTCGGTCACGCGCGAGATCGCATGCGTGACCTCGCTCATCGTCTCGCCCGCATTGTTCGCGATATGCGAGCCGTCCTGGATTTTCCGGACCGACTGCGAGATCAGCTCGCGAATTTCCTTCGCGGCGCTCGACGAACGCTGCGCAAGACTCCTGACTTCGCTGGCCACCACCGCGAAGCCGCGACCCTGCTCGCCGGCGCGGGCGGCTTCCACGGCTGCGTTGAGCGCGAGAATGTTGGTCTGGAACGCGATGCCTTCGATGATGCCGGTGATTTCGGCGATCCTGGTGGAGCTCGTGCTGATGTCCGTCATCGTGTCGACCATCAGGCCGACCGCCGCGCTGCCGCGCTGGGCGACCTCCGATGCGTTGTTGGCCAGGCCGCTCGCCTGCTGCGCATTGTCGGCGTTCAGGCGCACGGTGGATGTCAGCTGCTCCATGCTCGACGCGGTTTCCTGCAACGATGCGGCCTGCTGCTCGGTGCGGGAGGACAGGTCCTGGTTGCCGGACGCGATTTCGCCGGCGCCTGTCGCGACGTTGCCCGATGCGGTACGGACTTCCGAAATCAGGCGGATCAGGTTCGCCTGCATGTCGCGCATGGACGCCAGGACGCTGCCGGGCGGCGCGGCGCCGGTCGTGGATTCGGCGCCGAGGTTGCCGGCGGCGATATGGCCGGCGATCTCGCTGAGCGCGGCGGGCTCCGTGCCCAGCGCGCGCAGCAGGCCGCGGGTGATGAAGACGCCCGAGATTGCCGCTGCCGCCGCCGCGGCGATGCAGAGGGCGATCAGCATCAGTCGTCGCGAGGTATAGCGGTCGTTCGATTCCGTCACCAGTTGGGCGGCCCGCGAGCGCGTGTACGTCGCATACGCGTCGGTGGCCGCGACGAGTTGGGCCAGCAGCGGGCGGCACTGTTCGTTGATCATCGCGATCGCCTGATCGCGCCGGTTGTTGGCCGCCGCATCGACGATGGCGCGCGCCACGGGGCCGTACTGCGCCTCGACCGCCGCGATTTGCCGAACCAGTTCGCGCGATTTGTCGGACGCGCCGCTTCCCTCGCGGACCGCGTTCGTCAGCTCGCCCAGCAGCGCGCCGACGTCGCGGTCGGCCTGCAGTGCCGCTTCCTTCTCGACGTCCGCATCGCGCGGCCCGGTCGCCAGGACCTGGTTGCGGGCGGCGATCGCGCGCCGGTCGACCGCGACGCGAACCTTGTCCGCCAGCGTTGCGCGGGCGTTGGTGCCGTTGACGTAATGCTCGAATGCCGCGTTCGCGTTGCCGAGCGACACGATGCCGAGGAGGGAGACGAGCACAACCGTGCACGTCAGCAGTCCGAAAGCGATGATCAGCTTCGTGCGAACCGTTAACCGTCGATCGTTCATGGGGAAATTCCAGTTGTGAGTATCAAATAGCTTTCCTTATTATCGGAATGGTGAATGAACAATTTAGGACCGCCGTCCGCGGCAATCGTTTGCGCGTGACCGGCCATCGAAAAAAATTCGGCCCGTGCGCCGCCCGCATCACGCCGTCGTTCCGACATCGCTCAACTTCCCGCCCCCGGTGCCGTTAAATGGATCAGGATCGGCCTGTTCACCGATCCAGTTCAATCATCACGCGGTAACGGAGACAAAAGTCATCATGCTGTCATCAATTCGCGCCCGGATACTGGCGACGTGCGTCGCCATCGTCGTGACGGCGCTGGCCGTAACCGGGGGGCTCGTCTATTACGTCGTCAAGACCCACAACGACGAGGCCATCGACCAGAATCACAAGTCGATCCTCGCCGGCCACGCGCTCGCGATCGACGAATGGGTGGCGAGCCGGGCGCGCGAAACCCAGGCGCTCGCGGACACGATCGCGATCGGCGACGGCGACCCGGTGCCGGCGTTGAAGCTGCTCGGCAAGTCGGGCGGCTTCGCGGTGCTGACGCTCGGCCTGCCGGACAAGACGGCGTTCTCGAACGTGCCGCTCGCACCCGGCTACGATCCGACCGCGCGGCCTTGGTACAAGCAGGCCGTCGGCGCGGGCCGCCTGGTCGTGACGGCGCTTTACCGCGATGCGACGAGCGGCAAGCCGGCCGTGGCGTTCGCGGTGCCCGTGGTGCGCGACGGCGCGGTGAAGGGCGTGCTGGCAGCCAGCCTGTTCATGGAGAATGTGAGCTCGATCGTGACTTCCGTTCACCCGACCCCGGCGAGCTTCGCGTTTCTGGTCGACAAGAGCGCGCGCGTGATCGCGTCGGCCAGGACCGACCTGATCATGAAGCCGGCCACCGGTCTCTCGCCGGAACTCGATGCCGATCGCCTCGGTGCACTGCAGACGGCGTCCGCGCCCGTCGCGGTCGACATCGACGGCGCCGCCAAGCTGATGCGCGCGCAACCGATCGTCGGCACCGACTGGTCGCTGGTGCTCGCGCTCGACAAGGGCGACGTGACGGCCGGCATGCGAGCGGTCGCGACGACGACGCTGCTGGCGATCGCGATCGTCGCCGTCGTCGCGGCCGCGCTCGTCGGCGCGATGACGAACGCAGCCTTCAAGCGCATCCTGATGGTGCGCGATGCGCTCACGGACGTATCGAGCGGCAGCGGCGACCTGACGAAGCGCCTGCCCGCCGACGGCGCCGACGAGGCCGCGCAGATCGCGCGAGCGTTCAACGCCTTCGCCGAGAAGATCAGTGCGATTCTGCTGCAGATCCGCGAGTTCAGCACGTCCGTCGACCTCGCAAGCGCCGAGATCGCCCAGGGCAACCAGGATCTGTCGGCCCGCACCGAACACGCGGCGTCGAGCTTGCAGGAAACGGCCGCCGCGCTCGAGGAGATCGCGGGCACGGCCCGCAATTCGGCCGATGCGGCGAGCCAGGTGAACCGTCTGGCGGAATCGGCGTCGGATGTCGCGCTGCGCGGCGGCACGGTCGTGCGCGAGGTCGTCTCGACGATGAACGACATCACGCAGGCGTCGGGAGAGATCGCCAACATCGTCGGCGTGATCGACGGCATCGCGTTCCAGACCAACATTCTCGCGTTGAACGCCGCCGTCGAGGCGGCACGTGCGAACGAGCATGGCCGCGGCTTCGCGGTCGTCGCCGGCGAGGTGCGTGCGCTCGCGCAGCGCAGCGCGCAGGCCGCGCGGGAAATCAAGCAACTGATCCACGCGTCGGTCGAGAAGATCGAGGGCGGCTCCGGGCTCGTCCAGACGGCCGGCGCGACGATGGACGAAATCGTCGACGGCGTGCGCAACATCACGAGCGTGATCGCCGAAATCAGCGTCGCCGCGAAGGAGCAGAGCACGGGGCTCGAGCAGGTGAATCAGGCGGTGTCGCAGCTCGACGATACGACGCAGCAGAACGCGGCGCTCGTCGAGCAATCGGCGGCTGCCGCGACGTCGCTGCGCGAGCAGGCGGCCCGGCTCGCGCAGACGGTCGGCGAGTTCAAGCTGGCGGAGCGCACCGTGCCGGCGTGACGGTCCGGTTGACGGGGCCGGCGAGCGCCTGCTTCGTGCGCCGCACCGCAGGCACATGGCGGCGCCGTGCGGCCGGTCCGGCCGGCATGCCCGCCGGCGACGGGCGGGATCGCGCCCGTATCCTGCGCCGATCGGCGGATGCGTCGCTCACGCCGTGACTGGCTACGCTCGATTGCGCGCAGGCAGGCCGGTATCGCTGTCGTTCCATTCAGGCAAGCAGCCCGCGCGCGGCCAGATTCGCATACAGCGCGCGCACGCCGAAGGTCCACGGCGCGATCTCCGTGCAAAGCCGCACGGTGTTGACGAGTGCGCCGAGCGCGGGCGTGGAGATGGTGACGCGATCGCCGAGGTGATGCGTGAATCCGCCTCCCGGCGCGTCGCGATCCTGGATCGGCGAGAACATCGTGCCGAGGAACAGCATGAAGCCGTCCGGATACTGGTGATGCGCGCCGCAGGTCTGCGCGACGAGGTCCGCCGGGTCGCGGCTGATTTCGCGCATGTGGCTGATGCCGTCGAGGACGAAGCCGTCGTCCGCGCCTTCGACGCGCAGCGACACGCTGCATTCCCGCACGCTGTCCAGCGTGAAGCCGTCGTCGAACAGCCGCACGAACGGGCCGATCGCGCACGAGCCGTTGTTGTCCTTGCATTTGCCGAGCAGCAGCGCCGAACGGCCTTCGACGTCGCGCAGGTTCACGTCGTTGCCGAGCGTCGCGCCCACCGGCCGGCCGTCGCTGGCGACCGCCAGCACGATTTCCGGCTCCGGGTTGTTCCACACCGACACGGGCAGCAGCCCCACGTCCGCGCCGAAGCCGACCGCGGACATCGGCTGCGACTTGGAGAACACCTCGGCATCCGGGCCGATGCCCACTTCCATGTATTGCGACCACGCGCCGCGGCGCTCGAGTTCCGCCTTCAGGCGCAGCGCGGCTTCCGAGCCCGGCACGATCTTCGACAGATCGGTGCCGATGGTCGAGGCGATGGTGTCGCGTACCTCGGCCGCTTTGGCCGGATCGCCGCCGGCCTGTTCCTCGATCACGCGCTCGATCAGGCTGACCGCAAAGGTGACGCCGCACGCCTTGATGGCCTGCACGTCGCACGGCGCGAGCAGGTGCGTGGCGCCGGGTGTGCCGTCCAGCGCCGCCTGCAACAGCGGCTCGACGCGGCCGAGCGATTCGCCGGACGCGGTGCGTGCGATGGCGAGCGCATCGCGGCGGTCGAACAGGTCCGCGGTGGTCGGCACGGTGCGCGTGATGTCGAACACTTCGCCGCCGCGCACGGCGACGACGCTCGGGCCCGCGTGGGCGGTGTCGTGCCGCCAGACGCGGCCGATCAGCAGCGCGTGGGCGAGGTCGTGCGGCAGGCAGTCGGAAACGGTAGGAGTACGCATGGTCAGCTCGGCAAGAGTCGGGGGCGGTGGAGTCAGTGCGAATGGCGCGGGTTGCCGCGCTGCTCGATGACCTTCAGGTACAGCGTGGCCGGTTCGAGGCAGCCGCCGGTGGACAACTGGCCGACGAACCGGCGATAGAGTTCCTGCCACGGCGTTTGCGCCTGCGGCACGGTGAAGCTGGCGGTCTCGCGACGGCGCGCGAGTTCGTCCTCGTCGACGAGCACGTCGACGCTGCGGCGATTCAGGTCCACGCGCACGCGGTCGTTCGTGCGCAGCAGCGCGAGGCCGCCGCCCACCGCGGCTTCCGGCGACATGTTCAGGATCGACGGGCTGGCCGACGTGCCGCTCTGGCGTCCGTCGCCCATGCACGGCAACGACGTGACGCCGCGCTTCACCAGCTCGGCGGGCGGCGCCATGTTCACGACTTCCGAACTGCCCGGGTAGCCGACCGTGCCGCAGCCGCGGATCACGAGGATGCAGCGCTCGTCGATGTTCAGCGCGGGATCGTCGATGCGCGCGTGGTAGTCCTCGGGGCCGTCGAACACGATCGCGCGCGCCTCGAACGTATTCTCCGCGCCCGGTTCGGCAAGGTAGGTCCGGCGGAACGCGTCGCCCACCACCGACATCTTCATGATCGCGCTGTCGAAGAAGTTGCCCGACAGCACCATGAAGCCGGCGCCATGCTTGAGCGGCGCGTCGGGCGTACGGATCACGTCGCGGTCGGCATCCTGCGCGGCGTCGGCGATCTCGCCGATCGCGCGGCCCGATACGGTCAGGCAGTCGCGCCGCAGCAGGCCGGCCGCATCGAGCTGCCGCAGCACGGCCGGCACGCCGCCGGCGCGGTGGAAGCTCTCCCCGAGGTATTCGCCGGCCGGCATGCAGTTCACGAGCAGCGGCACGGCTTCACCGAAACGCTGCCAGTCGTCCAGGCTCAGCTCGACGCCCATGTGGCGTGCGATGGCGATCAGATGCGGCGGACAGTTGGTCGAGGCGCCGAGCGCCGACGCGACGACGATCGCATTCTCGAACGCCGCGCGCGTCATGATCGCCGACGGGCGCAGGTCTTCGCGAACGAGTTCGACCGCGCGCTTGCCGGTGGCGTAAGCCATCTGGCCGCGCTCGCGATAGGCGGCGGGAATGCTCGCGCAACCGGGCAGCGACATGCCCAGCGCCTCGGCCAGGCTGTTCATCGACAGCGCGGTGCCCATGGTATTGCAGTGGCCGATCGACGGCGACGAAGCCGTGGTCAGCTGCATGAAGCCTTCGTAGTCGATCTCGCCCGCGGCGAGCAGGTTGCGCGCATGCCAGATCACCGTGCCGGAGCCGACCCGCTTGCCCTCGTGCCAGCCGTCGAGCATCGGGCCGCCCGACAGCACGATCGCGGGCATGTCGACGGTCGCGGCCGCCATCAGGCAGGCCGGCGTGGTCTTGTCGCAGCCGGTCGTCAGCACCACGCCGTCCAGCGGAAAACCGTGCAGCACTTCCACCAGCCCGAGGTAGGCGAGATTGCGATCGAGCGCGGCCGTGGGCCGGCGGCTCTGCTCGGCCAGCGGATGCACGGGGAACTCCATCGGAATGCCGCCCGCATCGCGAATGCCGGCCTTGGTGCGCTCGGCCAGCTCGATGTGGTGGCGGTTGCACGGCGCGAGATCGCTGCCCGTCTGCGCGATGCCGATCACAGGGCGGCCCGACTGCAGCTCCTCGCGCGTCAATCCGTAGTTCATGAAGCGCTCGACATAGAGCGCGGTCATGTCGGCGTGCGCGGGATCGTCGAACCATTCCTGGCTGCGCAGACGGCGAGGGGTGTGTGACATGGCAGGCTGTCTCCTGAGGGGGCCTTTCTCATTTTGCGTGCCGAATGATACCGGTAACATCGCCTGGATGTTAGCACGGGTTTTTTGCGTAGCGGAAGGGATTTCGTGCGCGCGTGGCGATGGGGTGGGGCAGGGGGCCGGTACGAAGCCGCGCGCGTCGCGTGTCGGGATGCGCGCGGCCGTCGGCTCGTCAGGCGCTTTCCCGCGGGATGATCGTGTAGTCGATACGGATGCTTTTTGCGTCGGTCCGCTCGCCGCCGTCACGCGCCTGGAGCGCCGCCAGCAACGCTTCGCCGGTGCGCAGCCCGATGCCGTACGCATCGACCGATACGGTCGTGATCGTCGGGTGGCAGCATGTCGAGACTTCGAAGTTTCCGAAGCCGGCGATGGCGATGTCGGCCGGCACGGCGAGCCCGCGCCGGTGGCACTCCATGATCGCGCCGAATGCCGACATGTCGCTCACGCACATCACTGCTTCGGTATCCGGCCATTGCGCCAGCAGCGCTGCCATTGCGGGGCCGCCGTGGCTCATCGTGATCGGCGATTCGCCGAGCCGCACGACGCGCGGTTCGCCCAGGCCCAGCGCCTTGATCTCCGCCTGGTAGCCCTTGAGCCGGTCGAGGCCGCGGCGATCCAGTTCGCTCGCGCCGACCAGAAAGCCGATGCGTCGATAGCCGCGCTCGGCCAGGTGGCGCACCATCGCGCGGGCGGCGCGCACGTTCGAGAAGCCGACGGCGGTGTCGATCGGGCGCGTGGGCAGGTCCCACATCTCGACCACCGGAATCGCCGAGCGCTCCAATACCTTGCGTGTCGCATCGGTGTGCTGCGACCCCGTCAGCGCAATGCAGCGCGGCTGGTGTCGCAGCATCGACCGGACGAGGCGTTCTTCGCGCTCCAGGTCGTAGTCGGTGTCGCCGAGCAGCAATTGGAGGCCATGCGGTTCGAGCGCATCGGTCAGGCCGCGCACGGTGTCCGAGAAGTTGGAGCTCGACAGCGACGGCACCAGCACCGCGACGAATTCCGATCGCCCCGACGACAGCGCACCGGCGGCGGCATCCGCCACGTAGCCGAGCTGCTCGATGGCCTCGCAGACCCGTGCGCGCGTCTCGGCGGCCACGCTGTGACCGGCGAGCACGCGCGACACCGTCATCTTCGATACGCCGGCGAGGCGCGCTACGTCGGACATGCGGGGCGGCCCGGCGGGCCGGACGGCGGTGGGACTGGGCATCGGAATCGCGATCGGGAGAAAGCCGGAAAGGCTACATCATACCGGGGCGGCGTACCGTGCAGGCTGGCCGCGACGTGCTCGTCGCGGTGAGGTCCGTACTAGGGAAACCACGCGTTCGGCGGCACTTGTACGCGCCTGTCGCGGCATGCTACCTTGAGGTTTGTTACCGGTATCAACGCACTGATCGCTCCCGTCGCCTCGTCGGCTTTTTTTTGCCACCGGATGTTATCGGTAACATCGATGCGTCAAGCGCGCGCCGGTACGAAGAAGACCTACACGAACAGGAGACAGACCGATGCCATCCCTTACGCAGGCCGCTGCCGCACCGGCCGCGGCCGACTCGTCCGAAGACGCCCTTTACCGCAAGGTCATGCGGCGCATCCTGCCGTTGCTGCTGCTCTGCTACGTCGTGGCCTACCTGGACCGCGTCAACGTGGGCTTCGCGAAGCTGCAGATGCTCGACGACCTGAGCCTGAGCGACGGCGTCTATGCGCTCGGCGCCAGCATCTTCTTCTGGGGCTATTTCCTGTTCGAGATGCCCAGCAACCTGCTGCTGCACCGCTACGGCGCACGCTTCTGGATCGCGCGAATCATGATCACGTGGGGCATCGTGTCGTCGTCGATGGCGTTCATCGTGCCGCTCGCGCAGTTCTTCCACGTGCAGACGACCACGATGTTCTACACGCTGCGCTTCCTGCTCGGGCTGTGCGAAGCGGGTTTTTTCCCGGGCGTCATCCTTTATATGAACTACTGGTTCCCGGCGCGCCGCCAGAGCGTGGCGATGTCGGGCTTCCTGGTCGCGATCCCGCTGAGCCTGACGCTCGGCAGCGTGGTGTCCGGCTGGCTGATGGAGCAGACGCACGGCCTGTCGGGCATGAGCGGCTGGCAATGGATGCTGCTGCTCGAAGGGCTGCCGTCGATCGTGGTGGCGTTCATCGTGCTGGCCTGCCTCGGCGACGGCCCGCAGTCGGCGAAGTGGCTGTCCGCCGACGAAAAGGCGGTGCTGTCGCGCAACCTCGAATCCGAGGCCGCGCACAAGTCGCACAGCATCGGCGCCGCGCTACGCAGCCCGCGCGTGTGGCTGCTCACCTTCATCCTGCTGACGTTCAATACCGGCTTCTACGGGCTGGCTTTCTGGCTGCCGTCGATCATCCGCGCGTCGGGCGTGCACAGCCCGCTGCACATCGGCGTGCTGACGGCCATTCCGTACCTGACGGCGATCTTCGCGATGGTGTGGAACGCGTCGCACTCGCGCAAGACCGGCGAACGCCGCCTGCATGCGGCGATTCCCGCGCTGATCGGCGGCGTATTCCTGATCCTGAGCGCGGCGTTTGCGCGGAACGTCGCGCTATCGATCGTATTCCTGACCATTGCCACGTGCGGCATTCTCGCGCTGATGCCGATCTACTGGACCTTCCCGGGGCAGATCCTGTCCGGCACGGCCGCGGCCGCCGGCATTGCGTTGATCAATTCGGTGGGCAACCTGTCCGGCTTCACGGGCTCGATGATCACCGGCGTCGCCAAGCAGATGACCGGCGACATCAACAACGGGACCTATGCGCTGGGCGCTTGTCTGCTGATCAGTTGCGTGCTGATCGCGTCGATTCCGCGCGATATTCTGCGGCCGCCGGCGGGGCGGTAGGGCGTTCGCCCGACATGACATGACATGCCGGGCCGGGACATCGCGCCGGCCCGGCGCCGGAGGCATCACGCCACGTGGATTGATCACGTGTGAGTTCGCTCGATCGTCGCACGCGGAATTCCGGCTACCTCCAGCCAGGGACGCCCGGCGTGCTACTCCGCTTTCTCGTCGGCGGGCGTCATGCGTCCTCCAGTGCGAAGCGCACCTTGTTCCCGAGCGTGTGCAACCGCTCGACCGGTTCGTTCGAGAACACGAAACGCACGTACTGCGCACCGTGTGCGACGCCCCATCCGGTCATCGGCGTCGCACATACGCCGTGGCGTAGCAGTCGCTCCGACATCTGCGGTCCGGTCAGTCCGAAATCGGACACGCGCAGCAGCATCGACCAGCCGCCCGCCGGCATGCCGAACGGGAGCCCCGACAGTTCGGCGGCGACGGTATCCCGCCGCCGCTCGAGTTCGCTCACGTAGCCAGGCAGATCGGATGCGGAATGCTCGAGCGCAACCGCCGCAGCCTCCTGAGCGATGCCGACCGGCACCACGACATTGGCGAGCGACACGGCCACCAGATCGGGAATCAGCCATTCCGGCGCGACGATCCAGCCGACCCGCCAGCCAATCATGCGCAACTCTTTCGACGCGGCGCCGACCGTGACCGTACGCTCGGCCATGCCGGGCAGGCCGGCGGGATGGATGACCGTGCGTCCATCGAAGAGCAGCCGCTCCATCGCGCTGTCGAGGATCAGCAGCAGATCGTTCTGCACACATAGGCTCGCGATCAGTTGCCAGTCGGACGCATCGAAGACGCCCCCCGACGGCATCGACGGAGACATCAGCAGCATGGCCCGCGTTTTCGGACCGATCGCTGCCCGCAGCGCGGCCCGGTCCAGCTTCCATTCGCCGCCCGGCGTGAAGGCGAACGGGACTTGCCGGGGCACACCGCCTGCAAGGCGGACGCGGTTCAGCAGACCCGCGTACGTCGGGTCGGTGACGATGACTTCGTCGCCGGTCTCGACGGTGGCGAGCAGCGTATTCAGAATGCCGGAGAGTCCGCCGGCCGACACCACCACCTGGTCGGCCGTGAAGCGTTGCCCCGAAAGCGCCGATACGTGAGCGGCAGCGCTTGCGCGTAGCCGATCCTGACCGACGAAGGGCAAATATGAATTGGCCGAGTCTCGCTGGATTGCGTCTCGGGTGAAGGCGAGCGCTTCCGAAGTGGGTGGGATGTCGGTATCGAGATTTTCGAGTCGCAAGAGGTCGACGTCGGCACGATCGGCGATCGAACCCATGCGATCGACGCCGATGCCGGCGATGTGCTGCAGACGCACAGGACGGTGGTGGCGCATCGAGCCTCCGATCTTGTTACAATTTAATAGATAATATATGCATGGTGGTCGGCATGAAGGTTGAAGTCAAGGACGATCGCTCGCTGGCCGATCGGATCGCTGCCGCATTGGCGGACCGCATCATCTCGGGCGTCATCGCACCGGGGGAGTGGCTGCGTCAGGACCACATCGCGGCGGAGTTCGGCGCGAGCCATGTGCCGGTGCGCGAGGCGTTCAGACGGCTGGAAGCGCAGGGGTTGGCCGTGGTGGAACCGCGACGAGGCGTGCGGGCGGCGCCGCTCGAGCCGGCGGACGTGCTTGAAGTGGCCAAGATGCGTGCCGCTTTTGAGGCGCTGGCGCTGCGCGAGGCGATGCCTGCTCTCGACGCACGTGCGCTGGAGGAACTCGATGCGATCCTCGATCAGGAGGCGGCGGCGCATGGCATAGCCGTGCTGGGTACGCTGAATCTGAGGTTTCATCGCGCATTGACCGCGCGGTGCGGGATGCCGCGGCTCATCGCCGCGATTGGCGACATGCATCGGGCCAGCGCACGGCATTTGTATGCGACGTGGCAGCAACTGGACTGGCACGATCGCTCGAACGATGAGCATCGGGATATCGTTCGGGCAATACGTGATGGGGATGTGGACGCAGCGTGTGCGGCTCTGTCCGCGCATATTCTGGCTGCGGGGGATGCGCTGGCTCAGGCGTTGTGCAGGCGGTAGGGAGGCAGGTCGAGCCCGGGGGCGTCAAGCGGTCTCAAAGCGGGTTTCGGGAATGGCTAGAGTCTTCTGCGGGACGGTTATAGCTAAACGCGTCGGGCGGCATGCGGCCACGAACGGCCGTTCGACACAGCTTTTTAGATCGTCGACAATCGGTGCGGATAAGGGCGTAGCCTTTAGCGGTTACCGTCGATCAGATCGTTCAGCAGCGCATCGAACGCGGCCTGTGCGTCTTCAAGTTCCTGCAGGGCGGCATCAAAGGTTTGCAGCGCGAACGGCGAAGGCTCGCCGCTGCCTTGCGGCGGAAATTGCTTCTGCATCGAGGCGAACGTACTCTGCACGCGCAGCGTGGCGGCCACCATGCGCTCCATCGCCTGGGTTTCTTCGGCTCGGGCCTGTTCCGGATTCATTCCTCTCTCCTTGGATGGTTTTCTTGAAGACCAGATCGTACGCGCTGTGTCCGTTCTTGCCGCCCTTGGCAGAACGACTCCGTTGAAGGTTCCAACGGCACGCTGCGGGAGAAGCGATTTAATCGGGAATGATTCCGCAGTCGCGCCGAGGCCAAGATACTCATCGAGCGTGGCTATAAAACCCCGCCGCAGGTCACAACGATTGGCCGCTTTGGATAAATCTGAAGGGCCGTTCTGGGTCGGCTACAGCCGAACACGTCCGACTGCAGCCGGCCAAGAGACGACACTCGGCCAAGTGAATCGGCCGCCCTGACGACGGAAAACTTCCCCTGGGAACGGAACGTGCCTTGCTGCGTGTCTGGCATTTGACTCGCCAGCAGGAATATCGATGATTTACGGAACCTTTCCACCTTGGCTGCATACGCTATCGGTCACCTGGGTCATTTTGGGTGCGGTCTGTGCCGTTGCAGTCGTCGTTGACGAAGTTCGGCATCCTCAGAAGATGTGGATCATGAACGTCGTCTGGCCCCTGACGGCGTTGTTCGGGACGGTCTTATGGATTGCCGCCTACTACGTCTGGGGACGGAATGTCACGGACGCGGGACACGACGCCGACGAACAGCCGTTCGTCGCGATGGTGATGAAGGGCACGAGTCACTGCGGCGCGGGCTGCACGCTCGGAGACATCATTGTCGAATGGTCGGCTTTTGCATTCCCCGCCTTGGCAGTCTGGTTCGGGTGGCACACGGTGTTCAATGAAAAAACGTTTGCCGTCTGGATCCCCGATTTCATCGCCGCCTTTCTGTTCGGCATCGTTTTTCAGTACTTCACGATCAAACCGATGCGTGGGCTTTCGGTCGGTGCAGGTTTGATTGCCGCCGTCAGAGCCGATATCGCGTCGATTACTGCCTGGCAGGTAGGCATGTACGGCTTTATGGCCATCATCCAGTTCCTGTGGTTCAAGCCGGCTTATGGGGGTATCGCGAAAGTTGCGAGCCCCGAATTCTGGTTCGCGATGCAGCTCGCGATGCTGGCAGGGTTCGCCACCAGCTATCCCGTCAACTGGTGGCTGATCAATTCGGGTATGAAGGAAAAAATGTAGTGATCTTGACTGCAAGCACGGCGAAGGCGACCCGTGGCGCGACATCTTCGGCAGCGGAGCGAAATGCATGGCGAGTGGGGCGGTGGACGAAGCTTCCGCCGACGATGCGCACACAAATTCCGGTTGGCAATGCGTTTTTACACGGGGCAGCGAATGCGGGGCCGCCGCGGACGACAGGACGGCGCGTCGGGCACGCATGATTCGGCATGACGCCCGCGCCGACCGCTTCGCGGCGCCCGCACCCGCAAGGAAAGGCCAGCGGGTGCGGAAAGCGCAACGGGAAATCGGACGCGCGGCGACGCCGGTTCAGTCGAGCCCGCCCTGACACAGATACTTGATCGACAGATAATCGTCGAGCCCATAGCGCGAGCCTTCGCGACCATAGCCCGATTCCTTCACGCCGCCGAATGGCGCGGCCTCGCTCGCGAGCGCGCCTTCGTTGATCCCGACGATGCCCGTCTCGAGCCGCGCCGACACGCGCGCGATGCGCCGCACGTCCTGCGTGTAGAAATACGCGGCGAGCCCGAACGGCGTGTCGTTCGCGGCGTCGACGGCTTCGTCCTCGGACGCGAAGCGAAACAGCGCGGCGACCGGGCCGAAGGTTTCCTCGCAGGTCAGCTGCATGTCGGCGGTGGCGTCGGCGAGCACCGTCGGCGTGTAATAGTTCGCGCCGAGCTCGCTCAGGCGCTGGCCGCCCGTCAGCACGCGCGCGCCGCGCTCGACGGCGTCGCCGACGTGGCGCGCGATCTTGTCGACCGCACGCGCGTTGATCATCGGGCCGATCTGTGCGGCCGGATCGGTCGCCGGCGCGACCTTCAGCGCGGCGACGCGCGCGGCGAGTTTCGCGGCGAACGCGTCGTAGACGCCGGCCTGCACGTACACGCGATTCGGCGACACGCACGTTTGCCCGCCGTTGCGGAACTTGGCGGCCATCAGCCCGTCGACCGCGGCATCGAGCTCGGCGTCGTCGAACACGATGAACGGCGCATTGCCGCCGAGTTCGAGCGACAGCTTCTTCAACGTCGCCGCGGATTCGCGCGCGAGCAGCTTGCCGACGGACGTCGAGCCGGTGAACGTGATCTTGCGCACGCGGGCGTCGGCGAGCCAGTCGGCCGCGGCGTCGATGCCGCGTTCGCGCGACGCCGCGATCAGGTTCAACACGCCGGGCGGCACGCCGGCTTCCTGCGCGAGAAACGCGAGCGCGAGCGCGGTCAGCGGCGTGTCCTCCGCCGGCTTCGCGACGACCGTGCAGCCGGCCGCGAGCGCGGGCGCGATCTTGCGCGCGATCATCGCGAGCGGGAAATTCCACGGCGTGATCGCGGCGACGACGCCGATCGGCTCCTTCACCGCGCTCAGCCGCTTGCCGCGCTGCTGCTGCGGGATCAGGTCGCCGTACGTGCGCGTCGCTTCCTCCGCGAACCACAGCACGTACGACGCGCCGTACGCGACTTCGCCGCGCGCTTCGGCAAGCGGCTTGCCCTGTTCGCGCGATATCAGCTTCGCGAGATCGTCGGTGTGCGCGACGATCGCCGCATGCCAGGCACGCAGGATCGCGGCCCGTTCGCGCGCGGGCGTCGCGCGCCACGCAGGCAGCGCGCGTGCCGCGGCGTCGGTCGCCGCGCGGGCGTCGGCGGCGCCGCTGTCGGGTGCGTGGGCAACGGTCTCCAGCGTGGCCGGATCGGTGACGGCGAAGCGGCGGCCGTCGAGCGCATCGCGCCAGGCGCCGTCGATCAGGTTGGCGGTGCGAACGAGTTCGGTTCGGGACAGCGTAAGCGGCATGACAGATCCTTGAATGAAGCGGTTCGGCGACGACAACGACGACGGAGCGGGCGTGCGACAACCCCGCGCGGACAGCGGGCTGCCGCGTTGGAGAGCGCCGTGCCGGTGCGTCAGTGACGTTCGCCGAACAGCGATTCGAGCGGGTAGTGCCGTTTGACGAACGGCGACTTGATGATCACGTAACTGAAATACTTCTCGATGCCGATGTTCTGCTCGAGCAGCCCTTCGACGATCGTCTGGTAATGGCTCACGCTGCGCGTGATGAACTTCAGCAGATAGTCGTAGCCGCCGCTCGCGAGGTGGCATTCGACGATCTCGTCGACGTTGCGGATCGCCGCGACGAAGCGGTCGAAATCCTCGCGCCGATGGTCGGCCAGCGTGACCTCGGTAAACACGACCTGCACGTCGCCGAGTTTCTCGAGCTGGATGTGCGCGCCGTAGCCGCCGATGTAGCCGGCCTTCTCGAGCCGCTTCACGCGGATCAGGCACGGACTGGGCGACAGCCCGACCGCATCGGCCAGCTCGACGTTGGTCATGCGGCCGCGCTTCTGCAACTGGGAGAGGATGCGCAGGTCGATGCGATCCAGCTTGCTGTCCGTCATGTTCACGTGAAAGGGCAAAAATGGAATGTCCGGTTACTTTAGAGTCGAACGATGGCGGCCACAAGCCCGGCTTTCCCTTGGCGCGTCAGGCCGGCAGCGCGTGCGCGGCGTCGAGCGCGCGCTGCACGCCCGCGTCGGCCAGCACGTCGTCGAGCGTCTTGCGCACGCGTTCGAACAGCAGGTCGAACTCGCCCGCGGTGAAACTCAGTGCCGGCGCGAAGCCGAGCACGCCGTCGCCGAACGCGCGAAACACCACGCCGTTCGCGTACGCGGCGGCCGCGATCTTGTCCGGCACGTTCAGCGCCGCGTCGAAGCGCGTCTTGCGGGCCTTGTCGGTCACCAGTTCGAGTGCGCCGAGCAGGCCGACCGAGCGTGCGTCGCCGACGAGCGGATGCGCGCGCAGCGCGTCGAGCCCCGCGGCGAAGCGCGGCGCCATCGCCTGGCCGTTCGCGAGCAGCCCGCCTTCGTGATAGAGCTTCAGCACCTCGAGGCCGATCGCCGCGCTGACCGGATGCGCGGAATACGTATGGCCGTGGCCGACCACGGGCGAATCGGCGCGCTCGCCCGCGATTCCTTCGTAGATTTCGTCGGACATCAGCACCGCGCCCATCGGCGCATAGCCGGCGGTCAGGCCCTTCGCGACGGTCATCAGGTCCGGGTCGACCTGTTCGGCCTCGCATGCGAACAGCGGGCCCGTGCGGCCGAAGCCGGTGATCACCTCGTCGGCGACGAACAGGATGCCGAGGCGCCGGCACGCGTCGCGCATCGCCTTCAGCCAGCCGGCCGGCGGCACGATCACGCCGCCGGAACCCTGCACCGGCTCGCAGAAGAATGCGGCGACGTTGTCCGGGCCGAGTTCGGCGACCTTCGCTTCGAGCGCGGCGACCGACGCGGCGATCAGCGCCTGCGGATCGTCGCCGAGCGGATGGCGGTACGGGTACGGCGACGGAATATGGTGCTGGTCCGCGCGCGGCAGGTCGAAGTGACGGTGGAACGCCGGCAGCGCGGTGAGGCCTGCGCCGATCGACGACGAGCCGTGATAGCCGCGTTCCAGCGCGATCATCTGCTTTTTCGACGGGCGGCCGGTCGCGTTGAAATAATGCGTGATGAAACGCACCGCCGAGTCGATCGCGTCCGAGCCGCCGAGCGTGAAGTACACGCGGTTCAGCGACGGCGGCGCGAGCGCCGCGAGCCGTTCGGCGAGCTCGATCGCCGGCTGCGAGCCGAAATGGAAATAACCGGTCGCGTAGGGCAGCTTCGCCATCTGGTCGGCGGCGGCTTTCACGATGCTGTCGCGGCCGTAGCCGACGTTCACGCACCACAGGCCCGAGAACGCGTCGAGCAGCGTGTGGCCCGAGGCGTCGCGCAGGAACACGCCGTCCGCGGATTCCAGCACGGTGACGCCGCGCGCCTCGTGCGCACGGTAGTTGACGACGGGATGGATCAGGTGTTGACGATCGGCTTCGATCAGCGCGGCTTGGTTCATGGGAAGGCGGGACTCTCGTCAGGTGTCAGCGGTGAGTTCATGCTACCGGGCGAGAAATCCGCATGCGTCTTCAATTTGCGGCCCGAAACGTATGCGTGCGGCGTTTGGGCGGGGCGCTTCGGCATTTTCTGCTGCGCGCCCGACGGGCCGGGCGTGCACGTCAGTAGCCGCGCGCGCGATCGACGACGCCGATCATCGGCTGGCCCGCGCGATGGCGGGCGAGGTTCGCGAGCACGGCGTCGACCGCGGTGTCGGGCCGCGTCGCGCTGGCGATGTGCGGCGTGATGCGAATGCGCGGATGTGTCCAGAACGGATGGCCTGCCGGCAGCGGTTCGGGATCCGTCACGTCGAGGATCGCGCTGTCGAGGCGGCCGCTCGCGAGCGCCGCGAGCAGCGCCGCCGAATCCAGTTGCGGCCCGCGCCCGACCTGCACGAGCGACGCGCCGGCCGGCAGCGCGTCGAACACGCGCGCGCCGAGCAGCCCGCGCGTGCCGTCGGTGAGCGGCAGCAGGCAGATCAGGATGTCGGTGCGGGCGAGGAACGCGTCGAGCGCCGCATCGCCTGCATGACAGTCGACGCCGTCGAGCGTGCGCGGCGTGCGGCTCCAGCCGGCGCACGGGAAACCGAAGCGCCGCAGCGTGTCGAGCACCGCCTGGCCGAGCGTGCCGAGCCCGAGCACGCCGACGCGCCGCGACGCGGCCGCGCGCACCGGATGCTCGCGCCACACCTGGTCGCGCTGCTGGGCCGCGTAGTCGAACAGGTCGCGATGGATCGTCAGCACGGCCTGCGTCACGTATTCGACCATCCCTTCGACGATGCCCGGTTCGATCATCCGCACGACGGGGATGTGCGCAGGCACGCGCGACAGGTCGAACTGGTCGATGCCGGCGCCGACCGAGAACACGACTTCGAGATTCGGCAGCAGCGCGACCGGATCGTCCGGCGGCTGCCATGCGGCGAGATAGCGGACGGCTTCGGCGTCGCCGAGGTCCGGCCAGATCCGGAACGGCAGATCCGGCGCCTGTTGCGCGAAGCGCGCCGCCCACTGCGCGCCGCGCACCGGGTCGGCCTTGTAGAGAAAGCTCATCGTGCGCTCCGTTCAGCCGAGCGCCTGGTTCACGATCGCGAACGCGCGCAGCGCGGAGTCGCGTTCGGGCGTCGCGCCGCGCGCCATCGCGACGACGGTGTCGACGCGCGGCAGCCCGAGCCCCTGCAGCCAGTCGGACAGCCCGCTGTCGCCCGGTACGTCGAGCCGCACGAACATGCCTTCGTGCAGCGCGAGCCAGTGGCTGATCAGCGCTTGCGCGCGCAGCGCATCCGGCGCGATCACCGGGCCGATCACGTGGCCGCGGCCGAACCGGCGGAACAGCGCGAAGCCGAGCAGTTCGCCGTCGCGATCGAGCGCGATCCCGTTCGCGACGTCGAGCAGCGCGTCGATCACCGCGCCGCGTTCGTAGCCGGCCGCGCGCGACGCGAGCGCGGCGAGGCGCGGCCCGTCGTTGGTGCCGAGCGGGCGCAGGCGCTCGCCGGGCGGCAGCGAGATCAGCGGAGGCTGGAACGCCGCGCCCTGGTGTTGGTCGATCGTGCCGATCGCCTCGAAGCCGAATTTCGCGTACAGCGGCTCGCCCGCCGGCGTCGCATGCAGAAAAATGGTCCGCGTGCCGAGGCTGTCGACCACGCGGGTCATCAGCTCGCGCCCGATGCCGCAGCCCTGGCGTTCGGGCGACACGATGACCATGCCGAGCGACGCGTGCGATTCGCCGAAGCGCCAGCCGAGCGCGGTACCGACTACGCCGGTTTCGTCTTCGGCGACGAAGCCGCCGCCGAGCTGGAACGCGAAGCGCCAGTCGTCGAGCCGGTGCGGCCACTTGACCGCCTCCGACAGGCGATGGGCGGCGGGCAGGTCGGCTTCGGCGAACGGGCGATAGATGAGCGTGCGGGAAGGATTGAGGTCGGACACGCCGGACTCCGGATGGGTGGGAACGATCCGTTCACTCTGCCAGCGCGGTGGCGGCACGGATAGGACGATTCGCCTGTTTTCCGGCGGCGGCGGGCGCGCCCGCGAGATCGATGCAAACCGGCGCGATCGGCGCGAACGAACGCGTGGATCGTGCCGGCGCGGCACGTCGATCCGGTCACGCGTGCTGTGGAATGCCACTACGATGAATGCACGCCGCCGCTGCCGCCGAAGCGCCGCACCGGCGGCGAGCCCGCTGCGGTAGCGCGGCGCCCATCGGCCGGCCGCGCCGCGCCGTGCCCGATCGCGCCGCAGATCGTGCTGCATGTGGCGGGCAACACGCGGCGATTCTGCGTTTTGAGCGGCGCCGAACGATGCGCGAACGACTTTTTGCCCTGATTCAATTTCGTTGAACCCAGCCATCCCCGGCCCTGCCGGGGCTTCACACCGACAGGACGTCACCATGATCCAGTTTGAACCGAAGTACATCACCTTCGACTGCTACGGCACGCTGACCCATTTCCGGATGGCCGAGACGGCGCGGGAAATCTATGCGGACCGGCTGTCGCCGGCCGCGATGGAGGCATTCGTGCGCGCGTTCGCCGCCTATCGGCTCGACGAGGTGCTCGGCGCGTGGAAGCCGTACCGCGACGTCGTGGTCAACGCGGTCCGTCGCACCTGTGCGCGGCTCGGCGTGAAGTTCGACGAAGCCGAGGCCGAGCTTTTCTATCATGCGGTGCCGACCTGGGGGCCGCACCCGGACGTGCCGGCCGGGCTGTCGCGGCTGGCATCGAAGTACAAGCTGGTGATCCTGTCGAACGCGATGGACGACCAGATCATGAGCAACGTCGACAAGCTCGGCGCGCCGTTCCACGCCGTGTTCACCGCGCAGCAGGCGCAATCGTACAAGCCGCGGATGCAGGGCTTCGAATACATGTTCGACAAGCTGGGCTGCAAGCCGGAGGACGTGCTGCACGTGTCGTCGAGCCTGCGCTACGACCTGATGACGGCCGAGGATCTCGGCATCAAGCACAAGGCGTTCGTGAACCGCGGCCACGAGCCGGGCACGCCGTTCTACAACTATTACGAAGTGTCGGACATCGGCCAGCTCGCGACACAGCTCGGGCTGTAAGCGACGCGTTTCCCCGGTGCGGTGTCGCGCACACCATGCCGCCGCCCGTCGCGATCCCGGGGAAATCCCGCGCGGGCGGCAGGCTGCCGGCGTCGCCACGTCGCGCCGGCCTGCGCACATTCGCGCCGCGCGTTCGGGATGAGCGAGGCGATGCCGGCGAACAATCCTCTGAACTTTCACGCGCGCCGGCATGCGGCCGGCACACGCCGGCGGTCCCCGGCGCATGCAGCAAATCATGCTGCGCAGGCTACCCAAAACGGTCGATTCGTATCGTGAGGGCGCCTCGAATCGGGACAACCGCCATTTTGGCGATGCTTAAATGAATTGCATGTGAACGACGTCGTACCCGCCACCAGCAAGCGGGCGCGGCGAGATTGAACAACCACGCTGGACCCTTGGACCCACTTCCCACAGTCAGGAGCAGTTCGGATGAGCGACGATATCGACAATGACGGCAAGGGCGGCTTCACGCGCCGCGACATGATGAAGGTCATGGCGGCGGGCGGCATGATGGCCGCCGGTGCCGGCGGACTGCTGATGACCCCCGACGCGGCATTCGCCGCGCCCGCGCCGAAGCGCGGCGGCAAGATCCGGGTCGCGAACGAATCCGGCTCGACGGCCGACACGCTCGACCCGGCCAAGGGCTCGACCGGCGCGGACTACACGCGCTTCTTCATGTTCTACAGCGGCCTCACGCAGCTCGATGCGAGCCTGACGCCGCAGATGAACCTCGCCGAGTCGCTGCAGACGACCGATGCGAAGACCTGGATCATCAAGCTGCGCAAGGGCGTGACGTTCCACGACGGCAAGCCGGTCGGCCCGGCCGACGTGGTGTATTCGCTGATGCGCCACAAGAATCCGGCCACCGCGTCGAAGGTCAAGCCGCTCGCCGAGCAGTTCGCCGACGCGAAGGCGACCGGCCCCGACGAAGTCACGCTGACGCTCGCGAGCGCGAACGCCGATCTGCCGGTGATCCTCGCGACGCCGCAGCTCGTGATCGTCAAGGACGGCACGACCGACTTCTCGACCGGCATCGGTTGCGGCCCGTACAAGCTGAAATCGTTCAAGCCGGGCGTATCGACCGTCGGCGTGCGCAACGACAGCTACTTCAAGCCGGGCCGGCCGTATCTCGACGAGATCGAGCTGATCGGCATCAGCGACAGCGCCGCGCGGCTGAACGCGCTGCTGTCGGGCGACGTGCACCTGATCAACGCGATCGATCCGCGTTCGACGCAGCGGGTCTCGTCGACGCCGGGCTACGCGTTGAAGGAAACCAAGTCGGGCCTCTATACCGACCTGATCGCGCGCAGCGACAACCCGATCGTCGCGAATCCCGATTTCGTCGAAGGGATGAAGTACCTGTTCGATCGCGAGCAGATCCGCTCGGCGGTGTTCCGCGGCTACTCGGTGATCGGCAACGACCAGCCGATTCCGCCGGGCCATCGCTACTTCAACGCATCGCTGCCGCAGCGGCCGCACGATCCGGACAAGGCGAAATTTCTGCTCCAGAAGGCGGGGGCGCTCGGCGCCACGCTGCCGCCGATCTATGCGACCTCCGACGCGAACGGGTCGATCGAAATGGCCGTGCTGCTGCAGCAGGCCGGCCAGAAGATCGGGCTGAACCTGCAGGTCAACCGCGCGTCGCCCGACGGCTACTGGTCGAATCACTGGATGAAGCACCCACTCACGTTCGGCAACATCAACCCGCGCTCGAGTGCCGACGTGCTGTTCACGCAGTTCTTCAAGTCGGATGCGCCGTGGAACGAGTCGGGCTGGAAGAACGCGAAGTTCGACCAGCTGCTGCTCGCCGCGCGCTCGGAAACCGACGACGCGAAGCGCAAGCAGATGTACGGCGACATGCAGGCGATCGTGGCGCAGCAGGGCCGGGTCGGCATTCCGGCGTTCATCAGCTTCCTCGACGGGTACGACAAGCGGCTCGCGGGCCTCGGTTCGATTCCGACCGGCGGGATGATGGGCTTCATGTTCGCCGAGAACGTGTGGTGGAACGCATGACGTTGTCGCTGGCCGCCGTCGCGCGGCCGGTGCGGATCAGCGCGCCGGCCACGCGCGGTTTTTTCGGGGGTGCCGCTCCATGAACCGAATTCTCATCGGGCTGATCGGCCGGCGCATCGCGGTCACCGCGCTGACGCTGCTGATCGTGTCCGCGATCATCTTCACGATCACGAACCTGCTGCCGGGCGACGCCGCGCAGGCCGCGCTCGGCCAGTCGGCGACGCCGGAGACGGTCGCCGCGCTGCGCCAGCAGTTCGGTCTCGACATGCCGGCGCACGTGCGTTACGTGCACTGGCTCGCCGGGCTGTTGCACGGCGATTTCGGCCGGTCGCTGTCCGGCGACATGCCGGTGTCGGAGCTGATCGGCGGACGCCTGCCGAAGTCGCTCGCGCTCGCGGCGATCACGACCGCCGTGTCGGTGCCGATCGCGCTGCTGCTCGGGATCCTCGCGGCGGTCAGGCGCGAGTCGGCGATCGACCGCGTGATCAGCCTCGGCACGCTGTCGCTCGTCGCGACGCCGGAATTCCTGATCGCGACGGTCGCCGTGCTCGTGTTCGCGGTGAAGCTGCGCTGGCTGTCCGCGCTGTCGTACGGCGGCCCGATCGACAGCCTGCACGATTTCCTGCGTGCGTATGCGATGCCGGTGCTGACGCTGTGCGCGGTCGTGATCGCGCAGATGGCGCGCATGACGCGCGCCGCGGTGATCGAGCAGTTGAGCGCGTCGTACGTCGAGATGGCCGTGCTCAAGGGCGCGAGTCCCGCGCGCGTCGTGCTGCGCCATGCGTTGCCGAACGCGATCGGCCCGATCGCCAACGCGATCGCGTTGAGCCTGTCGTATCTGCTCGGTGGCGTGATCGTCGTCGAGACGATCTTCAACTATCCGGGCCTCGCGAGCCTGATGGTCGACGCCGTCAGCAATCGCGATTTCCCGTTGGTCCAGGCGTGCACGCTGATCTTCTGCGTCGCTTACCTGACGCTCGTGCTGTTCGCCGACCTGTGCTCGATCGTGTCGAACCCGCGACTGCGGACCTGAGCGCCCCCGTCCACCTTCCGAGATGCCGCCCATGCACCCGACCGACCCCGTTCATCGCAGCAGCGCGCTGCCGCCGTCAGGCGAGCCGCGCTCGCCGTGGGGAGGCGCGACGCCGCCCGCCGCGCCGTCCCCCGACCAGCCGCGCAAGCGCCGCGGCGCACGCATCGGACTGACCGCCGGCGGCCGCGTCGGCCTGTCGATGGCCGGCCTGATGCTGTTCGTCGCGGTGTTCGCGCCGCTGCTCGCGCCGCACGACGTCGGCGCGATCGTCACGCCGGACGTGTTCGCGCCGTTCAGCGCGAAGCTGCCGTTCGGCTCCGACTTCCTCGGCCGCGACATGCTGAGCCGGATCCTGTACGGCACGCGGCTGACCGTGCTGCTCGCGCTGGCTGCGGTGCTGCTCGCCGCGGTGACCGGCACGACGCTCGGGCTGCTCGCGACCGTGTCGGGCCGCGCGGTCGACGAGACGATGAGCCGGCTGCTCGACGCGCTCACGTCGATTCCGTCGAAGATGTTCGCGCTGATGTTCGTCGCCGCGTTCGGCTCGTCGCTGCCGCTGCTGGTCCTCACCGCCGCGGTCAGCTACATGCCCGGCTCGTACCGGATCGCGCGCGCACTGGCCGTCAACATCAGCACGCTCGAGTTCGTGCAGGTGGCCAGGGCGCGCGGCGAAAGCGCGCTGTACATCGCGTGCGTCGAGATGCTGCCGAACATGATCCATCCGATGCTGGCGGATACCGGGCTGCGCTTCACGTTCGTCGTGCTGCTGCTGAGCGGCCTGAGCTTTCTCGGGCTCGGCGTGCAGCCGCCGTATGCGGACCTCGGCTCGCTCGTGCGCGAGAACATCGCGAGCCTCGGCGACGGCTCGGCCGTCGCGATCATGCCCGCGGTCGCGATCGCGATCCTGACGGTGGGCGTCAACCTGATGATCGACGGTCTGCCGCATCGCGGCCGCCGCAAGGGCGCGGCCGGCGCCGCCGGAGGACACTGATGCGACACGAATCGAATCCGCTCGTCGAGGTGCGCGGGCTGCGCGTGGTCGGCGGCCGGCCGGGCGGCGAGGAAACGACGATCGTCCACGGCGTCGACTTCGAGATCGGGCGCGGCGAGGTGCTCGCGCTGATCGGCGAATCGGGCTCCGGCAAGACGACGATCGCGCTGTCGCTGATGGGCCATGCGCGCGCCGGATGCCGGATCGCCGGCGGCTCGGTGAAGGTCGACGGCACCGACGTGTGCAAGCTGTCGGCGCAAGCGCTGACCGCGCTGCGCGGCCGTAAGGTCGCGTATATCGCGCAGAGCGCGGCTGCCGCGTTCAACCCGTCGCGCACGATTCTCGACCAGGTGATCGAGAGCGCGCTGATCCACAAGACGATGACGAAGCGCGACGCGCAGGCGAAGGCGATCGAGCTGTTTCGCGCGCTCGCGCTGCCGGAGCCGGAGACGATCGGCAAGCGCTATCCGCACCAGGTATCGGGCGGGCAGCTGCAGCGGCTGATGGCCGCGATGGCGCTGATCACCGATCCGGAGCTGGTGATCCTCGACGAGCCGACCACCGCGCTCGACGTGACCACGCAGATCGACGTGCTGCAGGCGTTCAAGCGCGTGATCCGGCGCTACGGGATGAGCGCGGTGTACGTGTCGCACGACCTGGCCGTGGTCGCGCAGATGGCCGACCGGATCGTCGTGCTGAGCGACGGCGTGATCCGCGAGGCGGGCGACACCGAACAGATCCTGCATGCGCCGACGCACCCGTACACGCAGAGCCTGATCGCGGCGGTCACGCCGAACGAGGCCGAACGCGGCGCGCCGGCGCGCGCACCCGAGCCGGTCGCGCCGGCGCCGCTGCTCGACGTGCGCGGCGCGATCGCCGGCTACGGCGGCCGCACCGCGAACGGCTGGCCCGCGAAGGTGATCCTGCATGAAGTCGACCTGCGCATCGGGCGTGGGCAGACGGTCGGCGTGATCGGCGAATCGGGTTCCGGCAAGACGACGCTCGCGAAGGTGATCGCGGGCCTCGTGCCGGCGACCGGCGGCGAGATCCTGCTCGACGGCGTGCCGCTCGCGCGCGATATCGGCAAGCGCACCAAGGAACAGCATCGGCGCGTGCAGATCGTGTTCCAGAACGCCGATACCGCGCTCAACCCGGTGCATACCGTCGAGCGCACGCTCGCACGGCCGCTCGCGTTCTACCACGGGATCAAGGGCGCGCGGGCACGCCAGCGCGTCGCGGAACTGCTCGAGCTCGTGCGGCTGCCGCCGGCAGTGGCCGCGCGGCGTACCGGCGAGCTGTCGGGCGGGCAGAAGCAGCGTGTGAACCTCGCGCGCGCGCTCGCGGCCGAGCCCGACCTGATCCTGTGCGACGAGGTCACGTCGGCGCTCGACACGGTGGTCGGCGCCGCGATCATCGAGCTGTTGCGCGACCTGCAGGCGAAGCTCGGCGTGTCGTACGTGTTCATCACGCACGACATCGCGAAGGTGCGCGCGATCAGCGACGACATCGTCGTGCTGTATGCGGGCCGCCGCGTGGAGACGGGCAGCCGCGACGCGCTGTGCGCGCCGCCTTATCACCCGTATTCGCACTTGCTGGTGTCGTCCGCGCCGGAATTGCGCGCGGGCTGGCTCGACGATGCGACCGAGCGTTGCCACCGGCCGCTGGTGCCGATCGGCGAGCGCGAGAACGAGGCCGAGCTGTGTCCGTTCCTGGCGCGCTGCGCGATGCGCGTGGACGGCGTGTGCAACCGGACGGCCCCGTCGCTGCGCACGCTCGGCAACGGCGCGCAGGTGCTGTGCCATCGCAGCGAGGAAGATCTCGCGCGCTTCCAGGCGGAGCCGGTTTCCGCCGGCGTCACGCCGGTGCAGCTGTAGTGCGCACCGCGTGAACCGTTCATCGCGCGGTGCGGTGGACGGCCCGCCGCATAGTGTGCCGCGGCGGTCGCGCAAAACGGCAATTTGTACGCGTGCCGCGCGCGATTACGCGGCAACTGCGGTTTTTGCCAGTGGTTAAATGATTCGCATTGAATGGTCGCCGATCGTCGTTGCCGGCATGCACAAAGGATCCGATGAAACTGGAATCGTACTGGCTGGATACTCGCCCCGCGTTTCGCGCCGGTAGCGTCGGCCCCGTCGAAGGGCGCGCCGACGTGGTCGTGATCGGCGGCGGCTTCACCGGCTTGTCGGCGGCGCTCGCGCTCGCGCAGCGCGGCGTCTCGGTGGTCGTGCTCGAAGCCGCGCAGGTCGCGAGCGAAGCGTCCGGCCGCAACGGCGGCCAGTGCAACACGGGCGTCGCGCAGGACTACGCGTCGCTCGCCGCGCGCATCGGCGCCGCGCAGGCGAAGCAGTTTTATCTCGCGTACGAAAGCGCGGTGAAGAGCGTCGAGGCGATCGTGACCGAACAGGCGATCGACTGCGATTTCCGGCGCGCCGGCAAGCTGAAGCTCGCCGCGAAGCCGCAACATTTCGCGGGGCTCGAAAAAACCTTCGACGCGTTGCGGCGCGACGTCGATCCGGACATCGAACTGATCGAGCCGTCGCGGATCCGCGATGAAATCGCATCCGACGGTTTTTACGGCGGGCTCCTGCAGCGCAACGGCGCGCAGATGCACATGGGCAAGTTCGGCGTCGGGCTCGCGCAAGCGGCCGTGCGGGCCGGCGCACGCGTGTACGAGCACGCGGCCGTCACGCAACTCGACCGGCTCGACGGCGAGCGCCACCGGGTCACGTGCACCCGCGGCACGCTCGTCGCCGACCGCGTGCTGGTCGCGACCGGCGCGTCGCAGCACGGGCCGTTCGCGTGGTTCCGGCGACGCATCGCGCCGGTCGGCAGCTTCATCGTCGTGACCGAGCCGCTGCCCGACGCGCAGTTGAACCGGCTGTTTCCGCATCGCCGCGCGTACGTGACGTCGCGCCAGATCGGCAACTACTTCCGCGTGACGCCCGACAACCGGCTGCTGTTCGGCGGCCGCGCGCGTTTCGCGATGTCGAGCCCGCGCTCCGACGCGAAGAGCGGCGACGTCCTGCGCGCCGGCATGGCCGGTTACTTCCCGGAACTGGCCGGCGTGCGGCTCGACTACTGCTGGGGCGGCCTCGTCGACATCACCGCCGACCGGCTGCCGCGTGCGGGCCAGCACGACGGGCTCTATTACTCGATGGGCTACAGCGGCCACGGCGTGCAGATGTCGGTGCACATGGGCCGCGTGATGGCCGACGTGCTGTATGGCGCGGCCGCGTCGAACCCGTGGCGCGAGCTCGAATGGCCGGCGATACCGGGCCATTTCGGGCACGCGTGGTTCCTGCCGCTCGTCGGCGCGTATTACCGGATGCAGGATTTCCTGCATTGAAGCGAGCGCCGGGAGAATTCGACATGACAGTGCAATTCGTTGGCTCGCCGCGTGTCGCGCGGCCCGTCTCGCCGGCGATCGGCGACGTGCTGCGCACGATCGACGCGTCGTTCGCGCAGCCGCTGAACCTCGATACGCTCGCGGCGGTCGCCGGGTTGAGCGTGTCGCGTTTCACCGCGCGCTTTCGCAGCGAAACCGGGCTGTCGCCGCACCGGTATCTGTGTCTCGTGCGGGTACGGCGGGCGCAGGACCTGTTGCGCGCCGGTCTTGCGCCGTCGGTCGTCGCGACCGACGTCGGCTTCTTCGATCAGAGCCATCTGTGCCGGCATTTCCGGCGCGTGCTCGGGATCACGCCGCGCGACTACGTGGTCGCCCGCACGGGCGGCGCGCCGGTGCGAGCGCCGTCGACGCGCGTGCGCAGCGAACGCCGCGATGCGTCGTATCACGCGGCGTAAGCACGGGCATGGACATGGACGACGTGCCCCGCTGAGGAGGTCCGGCAAGCGCGCCGGCCAACGACGATTTCCGATATCGCGTGACAGCTTCCGAACGAATCCGTCACGCATTGCACAGGAGCAGAAATGACCGCAGTTTTCGTGTTGCACCGGGCCGACGGCGCACCTTCTTCCACCGCGTTCCGCCGGCAGGCGTTCGGCGCGAGCGATCCGTTCGCGTCGCATCGCGAGATCGCGTGGGAAGGCCCCGACGCGATGGCCGCGGGGCGCATCGGCTTCGCGGGCGAACTGGACGTGGCGAATTTTCCGCACATCGAAACCGTCGTCGTCGTCCAGGGCGAGCTGACGCTCGAAGCGGCCGGGGCCGCACCGCTCGTGGTCGGCCCGGGACAGGGCGCCGTCATCGGCTGCGGCACGGCGCTGCGCATCGCCGCGCAATCGCCGGTACTGCTGATGTTCTGCGCGGCAGCGTGCGCGCAACCGACGAAACGCGGCGTCTTTGCGCTGCGCGCCGACGCGGACTTCAAGCCGTCCGCCACGCTGCCGGCCGAGGTATTGCTCGGCCCCGCGCCGCAATGCCGCAGCGACAACGTGTTCACCGACGACGGCGCCGGGTACTGCGCGGGCACATGGGATTCGACGCCGTATCACCGGATCGTCCGGCCGCATCGCGCGAACGAGTTCATGTTCCTGCTGGACGGCGGCGTCCGGTTCGCGGCGCCCGACGGCAGCGTGGCGTCGCTCGGTACCGGCGACGCGCTGTTCGTGCCGCGCGGCGCGGCGATCGGGTGGGAAAGCAGCGAACGCGTGGCGAAGTTCTACGTGATGCAGAACGTCAAACCCTCCACCGAACGAGACTGAGCATGTCCCCTCCGCTGCGTCATATCGAAACCTTGTCCACGCCGCCGGCCGCGGCCGACGTCGTCGTGATCGGCGGCGGCATCATCGGCGTCTTCACCGCCTACTATCTGGCCCGCCGCGGTATATCGGTCGCGCTCGTCGAGAAAGGGCGCATCGGCGCCGAACAGTCGAGCCGCAACTGGGGCTGGTGCCGGCAGCAGAACCGCGACGCGCGCGAGTTGCCGATGGCGAGCAAGAGCATCGATCTGTGGGAACGCTTCGCCGCCGAATCCGGCGAAGACACCGGCTTTCATCGCTGCGGGCTGCTGTATCTCAGCAATGACGAGGCCGAGTTGTCCCGCTGGGCGAGCTGGGGCGAATTCGCGAAGACCGCGGGCGTGACCACCTACATGCTCGACAGCAAGCAGGCGGCCGAGCGCGGACGCGCGACCGGGCGACAGTGGAAGGGCGGCGTGTTCTCGCCGACCGACGGCACGGCCGATCCAGGCAAGGCCGCGCCGGCCGTGGCCGCCGCGCTGATCATGCTGGGCGGCAGTGTCCATCAGCACTGCGCGGCGCGCGGCATCGAGCTCGAAGGCGGCCGCGTCGCCGGCGTCGTCACCGAGGCCGGCGTCATCAAGACCCGGACGGTCGTGATGGCCGGCGGCGCATGGGCGTCGTCGTTCTGCCGCCAGCTCGGCATCCGGTTTCCGCAGGCGTCGATCCGTCAGTCGATCCTGAGCGTGTCGCCCGTCGACACGCCGCTGCCGGATGCGATGTACACGTCCGGCGTGTCCATCACGCGCCGCAGCGACGGACGCTACGCATTGGCGATCAGCGGCCGCGCGCGCGTGGACCTGACGCCGCAGTTCCTGCGCTTCGCGCCGCAATTCGTGCCGATGTTCGCGAAGCGCTGGCGCAACCTGCTGCCGGGCGGCCTCGAAGGCGTGCGCGGCGGCCATGAAACGCTGAAGCGCTGGCGGCTCGATGCGCCGACGCCGATGGAAGCGGTACGCATTCTTGATCCGAAGCCCGACATGCCGACCGTCGCCGAAACGTATCGCCGCGCGGCCGAACTGTTGCCCGAACTGCGCGACGCGAAGATCACGCACGCATGGGCCGGGTACGTCGACAGCACGCCGGACGGCGTGCCGGGCATCGGCGAAGTGCCGGGCGTGCCGGGGCTGATCCTCGCGGCGGGGTTTTCCGGGCACGGCTTCGGGATCGGGCCGGGGGCCGGGCACCTGATCGCCGATCTCGCGTCCGGTGCGCAACCGTTCGTCGACCCGACGCCGTACCGGCCCGGCCGGTTCAGCGAGTCCGCATGGGGCAAGGTCGCGGATTTCTAGTGCAAGGCCGTCGTACCGATGCGGGGCCGCCTCCCGACGCGGCGCTTCGATCCGGATCGCGAGCGAGCGGCCGGATCGGCGCGGCGATCGTTCGGCAGCGTGGAAGCGCGGTGCGATGGACAGCTTGGGAGTTTCTGATGCGTTTCAGTTCCTACTGGCTCGATACGTCGGAGCCGTTCGCGAGCCGCTCGCCGGCGTTGCCCGGCGGAAGTTGCGACGTGGCGGTGGTGGGCGGCGGGATCACGGGCTCGGCGGCCGCACTGGCGCTGGCGAAGAAGGGTGCGCGCGTGATCGTCTGCGAGGCGGGCACCGTCGGGCAGGCGGCATCGGGACGCAACGGCGGCATGTGCAACAACGGCTTCGCGCAGGATTACGCGTCGCTGTCGCAGCGCATCGGCACGGAGCTGGCCAATCGTCTGTATCTCGCGTTCGACGCGGGCGTCGACACGGTCGAGCGGCTGGTCAGGGAGGAATCGATCGATTGCGATTTCGTGCGCCGCGGCAAGCTCAAGCTCGCGGCGAAGCCCGAGCACTACGACAAGCTCGTGCGCAGCCAGGCGCTGCTCGCGGCGGGCGTGGACCCCGACACGCGCTTGATCACGAAGGCCGAACTGCGCGACGAGATCGGCTCGAACCGATATCACGGCGGGCTGCTGTTCGGCAAGAGCGCCGGGATGCACGTCGGCCGTTATGTGCGCGGCCTCGCGCGCGCCGCGCAAGCCCGCGGCGCGCACGTGCTCGAGCATGCGCCGGTGCTCGGACTGAAGCGGCAAGCGGGCGGCGCCTACGCGGTGCGTACGCCGCTCGGCGAGATCCGCGCGGGCCAGGTGCTGCTCGCGAGCGGCATTTCGCAGGTCGGACCGTTCGGCTGGGTTCGCCGCAGGATCGTGCCGGTCGGCGCGTTCATCATCGTCACCGAGCCGTTGCCGAACGACCTGCTCGACCGCTTGCTGCCGACGCGCCGGATGGTCACCGACACGAAGAACTTCGTGAATTTCTTTCGCGTCACGCCCGACAACCGGATGCTGTTCGGCGGGCGCGCGCGTTTTGCCGCGTCGAATCCGCGTTCCGACGAAAAGAGCGGGGCGATCCTGCGGCAGCAGATGGCCGCCGTGTTTCCCGAGCTGGCCGACGTACGCATCGACTACTGCTGGGGCGGGATGGTCGACATGACGGCCAACCGGCTGCCGCGCGCGGGCGAGCGCGACGGCGTGTACTACTCGATAGGCTATAGCGGCCACGGCACGCACATGGCCACGCTGATGGGCACGTTGATGGCCGAGATCATGGACGGACGCGCCGACCTCAACCCGTGGAAGGATTTCGACTGGCCCGCGATTCCGGGCCACTTCGGCAAACCCTGGTTCCTGCCGTTCGTCGGCGCCTGGTATCGACTCAAGGACACGCTGCAATGAATTCCCCCGTTGTTCGCCTGATGCAAGCCGGCCGGCTGGATCGTTTCTTCATCGACGGCGACTGGGTGCTGCCGGACGGCGGCGACCGGTTCGCGGTCGTCAGCCCGTCCACCGAAGACACGCTGTGCGAGATCCCGCTCGGCAACGCGCGCGACGCCGACCGCGCGGTGCAGGCCGCGCGTCAAGCGTTCGAACGCTGGTCCGCGACTTCACCGCAGGAACGCGCGGCGCTGCTCGACCGCGTGCACGCGCTGATGCTGGAGCGCGCCGAGCTGTTCGCGACCGCGCTCGCGCTGGAGATGGGCGCGCCGATCGGCTATGCCCGCGGCGCGCACGTGCCGCTCGCGGCCGAACATATCCGCGTCGCACGCGACAACCTCGCGCGCTACCCGTTCGTCGAGCGGCGCGGGACGACCGCGATCGCGCGCGAGCCGATCGGCGTGTGCGCGCTGATCACGCCGTGGAACTGGCCGATCTACCAGATCACCGCGAAGGTCGGCCCGGCGCTCGCGGCCGGCTGCACGGTGGTGCTGAAGCCGAGCGAGCTGTCGCCGCTCAGCGCGCTGCTGTTCGCGGAAGTGCTCGCCGATGCGGGCGTGCCCGCCGGCGTGTTCAATCTCGTGAGCGGCAGCGGCGAGACGGTGGGCGCCGCGCTTTCGTCGCACCCGGCGGTCGACATGGTGTCGATCACCGGATCGACGCGCGCCGGCGTGCTCGTCGCGCAGGCGGCCGCGCCGACCGTCAAGCGCGTCGCGCAGGAACTCGGCGGCAAGTCGCCGAACGTCGTGTTGCCGGATGCGGACCTGTCGCGTGCGATCCCGCCCGGCGTGGCCGCCGCGTTCCGCAACATGGGGCAATCGTGCAGCGCGCCGACCCGCATGATCGTGCCGCGCGACGCGCTCGGCGCGGTCGAGGCGCTGGCCGTCGCGGCGATGCAAACGCTCGTGGTCGGCGATCCGTTCGACGAGGCCACGACGCACGGGCCGCTGGCCAATCGCGCGCAATTCGGGCGGGTTGCGCAGATGATCGACGTGGGCATCGACGAACGCGCGAAGCTGATCGCCGGCGGCCCGGGCCGGCCCGCGGGTCTCGACCGCGGCTTTTATGCGCGGCCGACGATTTTCTCCGACGTGCGCACCGACATGGCGATCGCGCAGCAGGAGATCTTCGGCCCGGTCCTCGCGATCCTGCCTTACGACACCGTCGACGAAGCGATCGCCATCGCGAACGATACCGTCTACGGGCTCGGCGCACACGTGCAGGGCACCGACAAGGCACGCGTCCGCGCGGTGGCCGCCCGCATCCGCGCGGGGCAGGTGCATCTGAACTACCCGGCATGGGACCCTCAGGCGCCGTTCGGCGGCTACAAGCAGTCGGGCAACGGCCGCGAGTACGGAATCGAAGGGATGGAGGAATACATGGAGATCAAGTCGATCGTCGGCTTTTACGACTGACGCAGCCGCTGCGCGCGATCCGCGCACGCAGTACGGTTGGAAGCCCGCTACATGCCTGAGGTAACGAAATTGGACAACCCCGTCATCCCCGACTCGTCGCTGCATGCGCATCACGCGCACTGGGCGAAACTGCGCCGCGACCTGCATGCGCATCCCGAGTTGCGATTCGAAGAACACCGGACGGCCGACGTCGTCGCCCGCGAGCTCGAGGCGCTCGGCTACGCGGTGTCGCGCGGGCTCGGCGGCACGGGCGTTGTCGCGAGCCTGCCCGGCGCGGATCCGCGCCGCGGCATCGTGCTGCGCGCCGATCTGGATGCATTGCCGATCCACGAAGCCAACGACTTCGCGCATGCATCGTGCACGCACGGGATCATGCACGCGTGCGGCCATGACGGCCACACCGTGATGTTGCTCGGCGCCGCGCGCGTGCTGAAGGCGCTGCCGCAGTTGCCCGGCACCGTCCATTTCGTGTTTCAGCCGGGCGAAGAGGGCGGCGCGGGCGCGCGCCGGATGATCGACGACGGGCTGTTCGAGCAATACCCGACGGAGGCGGTATTCGGCATGCACAACTGGCCCGGTCTGCCGGCCGGGCATTTCGGGTTGCGCACCGGCCCGATCATGGCCGCGGGTTCGCGCTTCAGGATCACGGTGACGGGCAAGGGCGCGCACGCGGCGCAGCCGCATCTGGGCATCGATCCGGTGCCGCTCGCGTGCTCGATGGTGCTGCAGTGCCAGACCATCGCCGCGCGGCACAAGGACCCGGTGGATCCCGCGGTCATTTCGGTCTGCATGTTCCATGCGGGCACGACCGACAACGTGATTCCCGACACCGCCGAGCTGCGCGGCACGATCCGCACGCTGTCGTCGGCATTGCAGCAGAAGTTGCAGCGCGACGTGCGGCTCGCGTGCGAGGGGCTCGCGGCGGCCTACGGCGCGCAGGTCGACGTGGAGTTTTTCCAGTACTACCCGGCGACGGTCAACACGCCGGCCGAGACGGCGCTGTGCGAAGCGGTGATTCGCGACACGTTCGGCGACGCGTGCGTCGACCGCGACGTGCCGCCGAACATGACGTCCGAAGACTTCGGCTTCATGCTGGAGGAGCGGCCGGGCGCGTACGTGCTGATCGGCAATGCGCGGGACGGCGCGGCCGCTCCGGCGCTGCACCACCCGAAATACGACTTCAACGACGACATCATTCCGGCCGGCGTCCGCTATTGGGTCGCGCTGGCGCAGCATTACTTCGTGCGATCGCCGTGATGCGTCGGGGCGGCGTGGAAACCGGTGGACGTCAGGTCGATCGGGTGCCGCGTCCGGGGCACGCGTGCTTCCGGATCGTCGTGCGCCCAGGCCAGCCGGCGAGAACCGTGCAATCCATCGTCGCTTCGATGTGATCGCCGCGTATTTTTTCCGACGTGCCGTGTTGCACGACTACATTATTCGACAGGACTACTTGATGAACCAGGAACCTGAAGCGAAGGAGCAAGGCGCGACGTCGGCGCTTCGCTACCGCAGATTCACCGCGGCGGACGTCCCCGCCGCCCATGCGCTTTCCAGCGCGCTTCGCTGGCCGTTCCGGGCGGAAGACTGGCAGTTTTCCGCTGAAACGTCGACCGCGTTCGCGGCCGAGGAAAACGGCGTGGTCATCGGCACGGCGATGTGCTGGAAGTACGGTGCGGACCGCGCGGCGATCGGGCATGTGATCGTCTCCGACGCGCATCAGGGCCGGGGCATCGGCCGCAAACTGATGGAGACGCTCCTGGACGAACTGGGTCCGCGCATCACGTTTCTGCACGCGACGCCGGCCGGTCGGCCGCTCTACGAGAAACTGGGGTTCACCGTGTGCGGATCGCTGAGCCAATATCAGGGCAACGTGGATCGACCCGCCGCGATTGCCGTGCCCGACGGCGAGCGGTTGCGTGCCGGTTCGCCGGCCGACTGGCCGCGCCTGGTCGAACTCGACGCGCGTGCGTCCGGCCTCGAACGCGACGCGCTGTTGTCCGCGTTGCAGACGCGGGGAGAAAGCGTGGTGCTCGAGCGCGACGGCGAGGTCGTCGGGTTTTCGGTGCTGCGGCGCTTCGGTCGCGGTGACGTGATCGGTCCGGTGGTCGCGCCGCGTTCGAGCGACGATGCGCGCGCGAAAGCGCTGATCGGCTATTGGCTGACGAAACGCGACGGCGAATTCGTGCGTATCGATGTGCCTGACGGGAGTAGTCTGCCGGACTGGTTGAGCGAACAGGGACTGAAGCAGGTGGATACCTGTTCGAAGATGGTTCGCCATGCGCCGGCCGCCGCGCATGGCGGTGCGGCCGATCCGACAGTCGGACTGTACGGGCTGGTCAGTCAGGCGATGTTGTAGCCGTCGGCCGCCGCCGCACCCGACGCATTCAGCGCGCGCGGCCCAGTTGCTCGTCGATCGTGCGCGTCAGCGGCGACTGAACGTCGCCGGTGTGCCGGGTCTGCACGGGCTCGATCAGCACGATCCAGCATTCGTCGTCGGCGATCGGATTGTGCTGCGTGCCGCGCGGCACGACGTGCATCGAGCCGGCGGGCACGTCGGCGACGCGACCGCCTTCGTACTGGATCCTGAGGTGGCCGCGCACGACGAAGAACAGCTCGTCTTCGTGCGCATGGTCGTGCCACACGAGCTGGCCGCGTACTTTCGCGACTTTCACGTACTGATCGTTGACCTGCGCGACGACCTTCGGCGACCAGTATTCGGATACGTCGGCGAAAGCGGCTTCGAGGTCGAACGATTCGGCAAACGGAAGGGCGGGCAAGGTCATCTCTTCTCCAGTGGGCTGTTGTACGCAGTCGAAATCGAAACCGGCGGACTGCCGGGCGCCGATCGGCAGGACCAGCCGATTATATTGACGGCGCCGCTTCGCTGCCGGACGTGCGGACGCCGCGCAATCCGCCGCGCACGCGGCGACGCCACCGCGTGGCCGCGTCGCTGGCGACTGCATGGCGGCCAAATGGACGAACCGGCCGGGCGCGGCCGGTTCGACGGCCCGGCGATGCCTGCGCCGCCGCCCGACGCATGAACGCTCGGCATCTCACTCAACGCGCGAGCGCAGCCGCGAAGTCGCGATACGTCCGCAGCGGGCGACCGAGGATCGCGGTCAGCCGCTCGACGTCGCCGGCCTCCGGCACCATCCCGTCGCTGACGTAGCGCTCGGCCATCAGCCGCATTTCGTAGGCCATCCATTTCGGCATGAACTGCGCCAGATTGCGTTCGAACGGCGCGGGATCGTCGCCGCCATACGCAACCGGCCGACCGAGCGTGTCCGACCAGATCGACGCCAGTTGCGGGCCGGTCAGCGTGTCGGGCCCGACCAGGTTGAGGGTTTCGACCGGCAGCTTGCCCGGCGCGTCGTTGCGGCGGATCAACTCGATCGCCGCGACTTCGGCGATATCGCGCACGTCGACCATCGCGACGCCCTTGCCGCCGATCGGCATCGGGTACACGCCGTGTCCGACGATCACGTCCTTGACCATCGATTCGTTGTCCATGAAATACGCGGGTCGCAGGATCGTCGCGCTGAACCCCATCTGCTCGATCATCCGCTCCGCGCCGGATTTCACCGCGAAGTGCGGCACGTTCACGAAGCGGTCGGCATGGAGGACCGACAGATAGACGGCGCGCTCGATGCCCGCTTCGCGGGCGAGGTTCAGCGCAATCAGCGCCTGCGTGAATTCGTCGCCCGCGACGCCGTTGAGCAGGAACAGCGTGCGCACGCCGGAGAAGGCCGCCCGCAGTGCATCGACGTCGAGCATGTCGCCCTGCGCGACGGTCACGGCCGCCGGAAAATCGGCCTTGGCCGGATCGCGCACCAGCACGCGCACGTCGGCGCGGCGATCGACGAGTTGACGGACGACCTGGCGGCCCACGCGGCCGGTGGCGCCGGTAACGAGAATGGTCATGATGTTCACTCCTGAGGTAACGATGGGATGGACTGCCCACGTAAGTTAGGTGATCCACTCATGATCCGGAAGATGTGATAAATAGACATACCGTCTCACTGGTGGAACACATGGACCTGCTCGCTCTCGCCGATTTCAATCTCGTCGCCCGCCATGGCAGCTTCGGCGAGGCCGCGCGCGTCGCGGATCGCCCGAAGGCGACGCTGTCGCGCCGGGTCGCGGAACTGGAGAACAGTCTGTCGCTGCGCCTGTTCGAGCGCGGCGCGCGCGGCGTGAAGCTCACGCAGGAAGGGCGCGCGCTCTACGAGCGGACGGGCGCGCTGCTCGCGGAGCTGGCCGACAGCGCGTCCGCGATCGCAGCGGGGAGCGAACGGCCGCGCGGCCGCCTGCGGATCAGCGCGCCGATGCTGTTTTCGCAGTTCGCGATGGGGAAGCTGGTGGCGACGTTCGCGCTGAGATACCCGGACGTCCGGCTGGAGGTGACGACCGAAGACCGGCCCGTCGACATGATCGAAGAAGGGTACGACCTCGTGATCCGCGTGAATCCGGACCCGGACGAGAGCCTGATCGGGCGCGTGATCCTGCGCGACCGGCTGGTCGTCGTCGCGACGCCCGAACTGGCGCGGCCGAGCGGCGACGCACCCGCGCCGGCCGTGGTTCGCGGCGCGCACGACACCCGCGCTGCATGGGAGGTCACGGGCGTGGCCGGGATGGTGCACATACCGGTCGAACCCGTGGCGCGGCTGTCGTCGCTGAGCATGGTGCGCGATACGGTCCGCCTCGGCTTGGGCGCGGCATGCCTGCCGATATCGCTCGTGAGCCGCGACCTCGCCGCCGGCGCGCTCGTCAGTTGGGGCGACGTGCCGGGCTCCGATATCGCCCTGTGGGCGTTGTATCCGTCCAGGCGATTATTGAGCACGCGCGTGTCCGCGTTTCTCGATCACCTGAAGGACGCGTTTCCGTCAGGCGAGCCGGAAGAACTGGCGGCGTATATCGAACCCGGGCAGTGAAACGACCGCGGGTGCGGCAGCGCACGCGCATCGCCACGGTGTCCCGAGCGGAATGCCGTCGCGATCGGCAGCGCGCGTGCCGCCACCGGTCCGATTCGACCGCGGCATTCACGCCGGCTCCGTTTGCGCGCAACACACGCGGTTCCTGCCTTCGCGCTTGGCGCGATAGAGCGCCATGTCCGCCTGATGCGCCAGCGCGTGCACGGACGCATGTCGCGCGCGCCGGCCGGTCGCACAGCCGATGCTGACGGTGAATGGCGGAACGGTCTCCGCAAACCCGTCGAGCCGGTTGCGTTCCACCTCGCGGCGAATCGCGTCGGCCACCTGCGCGGCGCCGTTTTCGTCCGTATCGGGCAACACCGCGACGAATTCCTCGCCGCCGTAGCGCGCGGCGAGGTCGCCGCGCCGTCGCGTATGCGTGCGGATGCATTCGGCGAGAAAGCGCAGCGCGGTGTCGCCCAGCGCGTGCCCGTGCCGGTCGTTGTATTGCTTGAAGTGATCGGCGTCGATGAACAGCACCGACAGGCTGCCGCCGCTGCCGCGCTGCAGCCGCGCCCATTCGTCGGCCAGCGCGGTATCGAGCGCGCGACGATTGCGCAGTCCGGTCAACGGATCGGTGCGCGTGAGATCGGTCAGCAGCGTCTGCTTGCGGAAGTTGTCCCGCAATGCGAAGGCAAGCAGCCAGACCGCCGCGCAGAACGATGCGCCGATCACGGATGCCGACACGCCGACCGTCCACGACAGGCGCCGGACGCCGGCCAGCACGTCGCTCTCGGCCGGCGCGACGACCGCGATCAGCGGCGTGCCCGGTATCCGCTGATAGGTATACAGCCGCACGATGCCGTCGATGCTCGAGCGCGCCGGATAGAAGCCCGATTCGCTGTTCACCATCCGCTTGAAGGATGTCGAGCGACGCAGCAGGTTCATCTGGCCGTCGTTCAACGACGGGTTTCTCGCGAGGATCGTGCCGTCCGCGCGCACGATCGCGCTGACCCCGTTCGGCCCGACGTCGAGGCGGGACAGCAACTGCTCGAAGTAAGCGAGATCGACGGCAACGACCGCGATCCCGTCGAACGCATGGTCCGGCCGCTCGATGCGCCGCGACAGCGCGATGGATTCCTTGCCGCCGCGCGAGCGTGCGCGATAGGGCTGAGAGACGTAGAGCCCGACGTTGTCCGCATCGCGATGGACCTTGAAGTAGTCGCGATCGGCGAAGTCCCACCGGTGGGTCGTGCTGCAGCATCCGTCGATCAACCGGCCGCGACTGTCGGTCACGCCCATGCCGGTCACGAATTGCGCGGCCGTTCGCTCGAACAGCAGGTCGTGCCGCAGCCCGGCGTCCATCCGCTGGACGTCCGGCTTGCCGAGATCGGCAGCCAGCGCGATCAGCGCGTTGTTCGACGTTTCGACCGTCCTCGCGATCTGGCTCGCGAGCACGGCCGCGACGTTGCGCGACGTCTCGTGCGCATGCTCGACGACTTCGCTGCGCGCCACCCACAGCGTTACCGCGCTGATCGCGAGCGTCGCGAGCGACATCAGCGTGCCCAACGCGCCGACGACGAACGGGTGGCGTCCGGCCCAGTCGGCGATTTTCTCGATCGAAGTGAATGCGGGCATGCTCGCGCTCGTTTTGAGATGCCGGCTGCACGTGCGCCGGCGCGGGTCCAATCCCGGTTAACGGCACGGTTAACGAAAAATCGAGGCCGGCATGGCCGCCCGTCGACGATCCCGGCCTGGCTCGACGACGCAAACGTGTGCGGCCGTGCGGCGATACGGCCCGAGCGTGGCCCGGACGCGCGCGGATCGCGTGGATTGATAACGCTGCTGCATCAATCGTTCCAAAAATTGCACTTATCGTTTGATCGATCCCGCGCCAACATGCCGGAAAACGACAATCGACCAGCCCCTCCCGCGTATTCCAGGATTTTCAGGAGACACCCCGATGCATCCCTCGTCCCGCCTTCCGGCCGAACGCTCGAAGGCCGCCGCGATCTTTCGCGTCACGGCCGGCAATTTTCTCGAGCAGTTCGACTTCTTCCTGTTCGGCTTCTACGCCACGCAGATCGCCAACGTCTTCTTCCCTGCGCAAAGCGAGTTCGCGTCGCTGATGATGACCTTCGCCGTGTTCGGCGCCGGCTTCCTGATGCGGCCGCTGGGCGCGATCGTGCTGGGCGCGTACATCGACGAGGTCGGCCGCCGCAAGGGCCTGATCGTCACGCTGTCGATCATGGCGAGCGGCACCATCCTGATCGCGTTCGTGCCGGGCTACGCGACGATCGGGCTGCTCGCGCCCGTGCTCGTGCTGATCGGCCGGCTGCTGCAGGGCTTCTCCGCGGGCGCCGAGCTGGGCGGCGTGTCGGTCTATCTCGCCGAGCTCGCGACGCCGGGCCGCAAGGGCTTCTTCACGAGCTGGCAATCGGCCAGCCAGCAGGTGGCGATCGTCATCGCGGCGGCCCTCGGCTTTGCGCTCAATCAGTGGCTGAGCGCATCGCAGATCGCCGCGTGGGGATGGCGCGTGCCGTTCTTCGTCGGCTGCATGATCGTGCCGTTCATTTTCCTGCTGCGCCGCAACCTGGAGGAAACCCAGGAGTTCAAGGCCCGCAAGCATCGTCCGGGCATGAAGGAAGTGTTCGGTACGCTGGTCCAGAACTGGGGCGTCGTGATCGCCGGCATGATGCTGGTCGCGATGACCACCACGAGCTTCTATCTGATCACCGTCTACGCGCCGACCTTCGGCAAGACGGTGCTGCATCTGAGCACCGCCGACAGCCTGCTCGTGACGCTGTGCGTCGGCGTGTCGAACTTCGTGTGGCTGCCGATCGGCGGTGCGCTGTCCGACCGGATCGGCCGCCGGCCGCTGCTGGTCGGCATGACGATGCTCACCGTCGTGACCGCCTACCCGGCGCTGTCGTTCCTCGCTCACGCGCCGTCGTTCGCCAACATGCTGCTCGTGCTGCTCTGGCTGTCGTTCATGTACGGCATCTATAACGGCGCGATGGTCGTCGCGCTCACCGAAGTGATGCCGGTGCAGGTGCGCGTCGCGGGCTTCTCGCTCGCGTACAGCCTCGCGACGGCCGTATTCGGCGGCTTTACGCCGGCCATCTCGACCGCGCTCATTCACGCGACGGGCGACAAGGCCGCGCCCGGCTACTGGATGAGCTTCGCCGCCGTGTGCGCGATGCTCGCGACGTTCGCGCTCTATCGTCATCGCACGCCGACGTTGACGCCCGCGCATTGACGCCGAGCGCATCCGGAACGTTCACTCACACCAACCCATCCGCACGACCAGGACCACGACCATGAGAAACCTGCTCCTGAAATTCTGCGCGACCGCGCTCGTCGCCACCGCGGCGGTCGCGGCCAACGTCCAGGCCGCCGAACTGCACGTGATGAGCTCGGGCGGCTTCACCGCCGCCTACAAGGTGCTCGGCCCGCGGTTCGCGTCCACGACGGGCAATACGCTGGCCACCGCGCTCGGCCCGTCGATGGGCAAGTCGCCCGAAGCGATTCCGAACCGGCTCGCGCGCGGCGAGCCCGCCGACGCGGTGATCATGGTCGGCTACGCGCTCGACGATCTGATCAAGCAGGGCAAGGTCATCCCCGAATCCCGCGTCGAGCTGGCCGACTCGCGCATCGGCATGGTCGTGCGCGACGGCGCGGCCAAGCCCGACATCAGCACCGCCGACGGCCTCAAGCAAGTGCTGCTGCACGCGAAATCGATCGCCTATTCGGACAGCGCGAGCGGCGTGTATATCGAACGCGAGCTGTTCAAGAAGCTCGGGATCGAAGAGCAGGTGAAGTCGAAAGCGAAGATGATTCCGCGGATTCCAGTGGCGTCGGTCGTCGCGAACGGCGACTATGAAATCGGCTTCCAGCAGGTCAGCGAGCTGCTGCCCGTCAAGGGCGCGACCTTCGTCGGCAAGATCCCCGAATCGCTGCAGTCCGTCACGCGCTTCGCCGCCGGCATCCCGGTCGGCGCGCAGCATCCGCAGGAAGCGAAGGCGCTGCTCGACTATCTCGCGTCGCCCGACGTGCAGGCCGACGTGAAATCGACCGGCCTGGATTCCGTTTCCGCGCATTGAGCCCGATCGACGGGAGGGCGCGCATCAGATCGTCTTCCCGTCGCGACCGCCGCCGTCTGCCGCGGCGCTGTCTTCATCGGCCCCGTCCGGAAAGGACGGCCCGGCCGCCGCGAGCCGCTGCACGAGACGCGTCCGGTCGCACGCGCCTTCCCACGACGACACGAAAATGACCGCGCACGCGTTGCTGATCACGCTGGTCAGCGCGCGCGCCTCCGACATGAAGCGATCGATGCCGACCAGCAGCGCGACCCCGGCGACGGGCAGGTCGGGCATCACGGCGAGCGTCGCGACCAGCGCGACGAGCCCGCTGCCGGACACGCCGGCCGCCCCCTTGGACGTGACCAGCATGATCGCGAGCATCGCCGCGACCTGCGGCGCGGAAAGCGGGACGTCGCAGGCCTGCGCGATGAACAACGCCGCGAGCGTCAGATAGATCGCGGTGCCGTCCAGATTGAACGAATAGCCGGCCGGCAGCACGAGCCCCACGACGCCTTTGTCGCAGCCGAGCGCTTCCAGCTTGACGATCAGGCGCGGCAGGACCGGCTCCGTGGACGACGTCGCGAGCACGATCAGCAACTCTTCGCGCAGGTAGCGCAAGAGCCGCCACAGCGCGAAGCCGTGCAGCCGCGCGAGCGGGGCGAGCACCAGCGCGACGAACAGCACGCAGGCCACGTAGAACGACACCATCAGCTTCGCGAGCGAGCCGACCGAGCCGATGCCGAAGCGGCCCACCGTGAACGCCATCGCGCCGCATGCGCCGAGCGGCGCGAGCCGCATGATCATCGCGAGCACGCGAAACACGACCTGAGCGATACCGTCGATCAGCGCGAGCACGGGCCGGGCGGCGCTCGGATGCGCATTCAGCGAGAAGCCGAACAACAGCGACAGCAGCAATACCGGCAACACTTCGCCGGTCGCGAATGCGCCGAGCATCGTGTCCGGAATCACGCCGAGCGCGAACGCCACCAGGCTGCGCGGCTCCGCATGCTTCGCATAGGGCGCGAGGAGGCTCGCATCCAGATGACGGGCGTCGATGTGCATGCCGGCGCCCGGTTGCAGCGCGTACGCGGTGACAAGCCCGAACGCGAGCGCGGCGGCCGTCAACAGATAGAAGAGCGCGAGCGCCCGCACGATGGTGCGGCCGATGGCCCGCCCGTTCGACAACGACGTGATGCCCGACACGATCGTGCAGAAGACGATCGGCGCGATGGTCATCTTCACGAGCGCGACGAAGGCGTCGCTGAGCGGCTTGAGCATCGCGCCCGCCGCCGGCCACACGTGACCGATGCCGATGCCGAGCATCATCGCAAGCAGGACCTGCACGTAAAGCGATTTGAACAGCCGGGTCCACCTCACGATGCCGTCTTCCTTCGTTTGCGTTCCGTCGTCGTCATGCCGATGCGCCGCCGCCGGCGTCGCCGCGCTTCGCGTTCTTCGCATCGACGACCATCCGGTAAAACGCCTCGGCGGCCGGCGTCAGCGAGCGCCCGCGCCGCTTGACGATGCCCACGCGCCGCTTCACGGCCGGCTCGACGAGCGGCACGCTCGTGAGGACGGGGTGGTCATGCCCCGGCATCGCCATCGACGGCACCGCGGCGACGCCGAGGCCCGCCTCGATCAGCCCGAGCAGGGTCGTGACGTGGCGCGCCTCGCACACGCTCGGCTTGCGCGGCGCGACGGCGGCCAAGGCCTGGTCGAGCAGCAGGCGGTTACCGGAAGTCTTGTCCACCGAGACGTAATCGTGTTCATACAGTTCGTTCCAGGTCGCGCGCTTCTTGCGCGCGAGCGGGTGGTCGCGGCGACAGGCGGCGACGAACCGTTCCTGGAGCAGGACCTTGAACTCGATCTCCGCCTCCTGGCTGCCGATGAAGCTCACGCCGAAATCCGCCTCGCCGCTGATCACGGCGCCGAGCACCTCGTTGGCGCCGGCGTCGAGCAGCTTGACCCGGATGCGCGGAAAGCGCTGGTGATAGCGGGCGATGATGGGCGGCAGGAAATAGTAGGCGACCGACGGCACGCATGCGATCGTCACATGGCCGAGGCGGCTCGACGACACGTCGCGGATGCCGAGCAGTGCGGCGTCGAGATCGTCGAGCAGTTGTTCGGCGCTCTGCGCGAACACGCGGCCGACGGTGGTGAGCGCGACGCGGCGCGTGGTGCGCTCGAAGAGCCGCACGCCGAGCGCGTCTTCGAGCTTGTCGATCCGGCGGCTCAGCGCAGGCTGCGAGAGGCTGACCGCTTCGGCGGCCTTGCGGAAACTGCCCGTTTCCACGACCGCACGGAACGCCTGCAAGTCGGTCAAATCGAAATTGATGCCCACCGGTCTCTCTCCACCACTCAGATGCGCAGCATTGTGCATGATTCCGTCCGCGCCATGCGTGGCGCGTCGTCCGGGCGGCAGCGTCGGCGCGGCGCTGTGTGGCGCCCGGCCGGCGTCTCGCGGGCCGCGCCGCGAATCGATCGTCCCGACGCCGCATCCTGATGTACCGTATCGCTTTCGCCCCGACGACGATTCAGCGCTGGCGCCGGCCAGTCAGGCGAGTCGCTCTCTTCAACGGATTCCAGCATGCGCATTCCGCCGCTCAAGGCCATCATCGCATTCGAAAGCGTCGCCCGGACCAAAAGCGTCAACCGTGCGGCGGAAGAGCTCGGCCTGACCGCGTCCGCCGTGAGCCATCAGCTCAGCAACCTCGAATCGCAGATCGGTCAGCCGCTGTTTCAGCGTTCGGGGCGCGGCCTCGTTCTCACGCCGACCGGCGAACGCTACCTGGCCGACGTCACCGGCTCGCTGGCCGACCTGAGCCGCGCGACCGAGCGCGCGTCGAGCCGCACCGAAGTCGACATCCTGCGCGTGCACTCGAGCCCGAGCTTCGGGCTGATGTGGCTGCTGCCGCGGCTGTCGTCGTTTCAGGAGGCGAACGGCGACATCCAGCTGAACCTCGCGTGCTCCTACGAAAACGTGTCGTTCTCGAACGGCTTCTACGATATCGACGTCCGGCACGGCTATGGCAACTGGGACAACCTCGAGGTCCGGACCGTGCGCGGCGAGTTCATCGCGCCGCTCGCGTCGCCGCGCTATCTCGAGCGGCACCCGGTGAACGCGCCGGAAGACCTGCTCGCGCACCGGCTGATCTATTCCGAAACCCCGCTGGTCCAGTGGAAGCAGTGGTTCGGCCGCGCCGGCGTGCCGCTGGCGGCCCAGAAGACCTTCGATTTTTCGTTCGATCGTTCGTACATGTCGCTCGAAACCGCCGCGCTGGGCCTCGGCATCGCGCTCGAAAGCCTGATGCTCGCGTCGGTGAAGATCCGCGAGGGGTTGCTGGTGCCGGTCTTCGACGCGACTCATGCGGTCGAAGTCGGCGCGCATCATCTCGTTTACCCGCGGCAGAACGCGGAGCTGCCTCGCGTGAAGCGCTTCCTGGCGTGGATCGAACGGGAGGTCGCGGGTCACGACGGGGCGAGCCACGCAGCGCGGCCGCCGGCGCATCCGTGATTTTGCATCGCAGCATCGGCGACGGGCCGCGCGCCGTCACCTGAAATTTTCTCAGCTATGGCTGAACGTTTCCGCGTTGATGCGGGTGTCCGGTGAGGGGACACTCCGGGCAACACATCAACACAGGAGACATGCGATGTTGCTCGATAACAGGACCATCATCGTGACCGGCGCCGCATCGCCGCGCGGGATCGGCAAGGCCACGGCCCGCGCGCTGGCCGCGCACGGCGCACGCGTGGCGATCCTCGACCTTCGCCGCGAAGACGTGGAGGCCGCCGCCGCCGAGCTCGGCCCGGATCATCTCGGCCTCGCGTGCGACGTGACCGACCACGACGCGTGCGTGGCCGCGGCCCGCGCGGCGCTGGCGCACTTCGGCCGCATCGACGGCCTCGTGAACAATGCCGGCATCACGCAGCCCGTGCGCACGCTGGATATCTCGGCGCGCGACTTCGATGCGATCGTCGACGTGAACCTGCGCGGCACGCTCTACATGTCGCAAGCGGTGTTGCCCGCGATGAAGGCGCAGCGCAGCGGCAGCATCGTCTGCATGTCGTCGGTGTCCGCGCAACGCGGCGGCGGCATTTTCGGCGGCCCGCACTACAGCGCCGCCAAAGCCGGCGTGCTCGGCCTCGCGAAGGCGATGGCGCGCGAATTCGGCGCCGACCGCATCCGCGTCAATTCGATCACGCCGGGCCTGATCCAGACCGACATCACCGGCGACAAGCTGACGCCCGACATGCGCGAGGACATCGTCAAGGGCATTCCGCTCGGCCGGCTCGGCGATGCCGCCGATGTCGCCCATGCGTGCCTGTTCCTGCTGAGCGATCTGTCGAGCTATCTGACGGGCGTCACGCTCGACGTCAACGGCGGGATGCTGATTCACTGAGAACGGCGCCGCCCGACGCGCGGCGCCGACCCTCATGCACCCGGGACAACCCGGGGCCATGGCAGGAGACAAAGATGAGAGCAAAGTACCCCGCACCGCCGGTCCAGGGCGGTCCGCTGCAACGGGACGACGCGCAGACGTTCGAGGCGGCCACCTACGCGAAGGTCGCCCGAAGGCTGATCCCGTTCCTGATGTTGTGCTATCTCGGCGCGTATCTCGACCGTGTCAACGTCGGCTTCGCGAAACTGCAGATGCTCAACGACCTGCGCTTCAGCGAGACGGTCTACGGGATGGGCGCAGGCATCTTCTTCCTCGGCTATTTTCTGTTCGAGGTGCCGAGCAACCTGATCCTGCATCGCGTCGGCGCGCGCCGCTGGCTCGCGCGCATCATGCTGACGTGGGCGGCGATCTCGGCGAGCTTCGTGTTCGTCAAGTCGCCCACCGCGTTCTACGTGCTGCGGTTTCTGCTCGGCGTCGCCGAGGCAGGCTTCGCGCCGGGCGTGATCCTGTACCTCACGTACTGGTTCCCGTCGGCGCGGCGCGCGAAGGCGCTGTCGCTGTTCTTCATGGCGATTCCGCTCGCCGGGATCGTCGGCGGGCCGCTGTCGGGCGCGATCATGCATTCCCTGCACGGCACGATGTCGATGGCGGGCTGGAAGTGGCTGTTCCTGCTCGAGGCGCTGCCTTCGTTCGTGCTCGGCTTCGCGATCCTGCTGTATCTCGACGACGGCATTGCCGGCGCGAAATGGCTGACCGATGCCGAAAAAGCCTTGCTGGCGCGCAACGTGTCGGCCGACGCCGAGCACGCCACCGCCCACCTGTCGATTCGTACGTTCGTCGCGGACCGCCGCCTGTGGCTGATGGCAGCGATCTACTTCTGCGTGGTGCTCGGCCAGTACGGCCTCACGTTCTGGCTGCCGACGATCATTCGCAAGGCCGGCGTCGCCGATCCGCTGTGGGTCGGCCTGTTCACCGCGATTCCGTATGCCTGTGCGATCGTCGCGCTGCCGCTGATCGGCAGCAGCGCGGATCGTCGCCGCGAGCGCCGCTTCCATCTCGCGGTGCCGATGCTGGTCGCGGCGGCGGGCTTCGCGACGTTGCCGATGCTCGGCAGCGTCGGCGCGTCGATCGTATGCCTGAGCATCGCGTCCGCCGGCATCCTCGCGTCGTCGTCGCAGTTCTGGTCGCTGCCCACCGCGTTGCTGGGCGGGATGTCGGCGGCAGCGGGCATTGCCGCGGTCAACTGCTTTGCGAACCTCGCGGGTTTCTTCTCGCCGGCGATCGTCGGCTGGCTGAACGACCTGACCGGCAAGTCCACCGCGGGGCTCGTGTTCATCTCCGTCGCGATCGCGGCCGGTGCGCTGCTGGTGTTCCTCGTGCCGCGATCCGTCAATCGATGAATCGATTGGCATTCCTTCTGACCCGATACTGGAGCTATCGATGGCTACCGAAACCATCCAAGAAGCGGTCACGCTCGCCGAGCGCGCGTACCGCATCCGTAGAAACGCCGTGCTGATGGGCGAAGTGCAAGGGCAGGGCTATGTCGGCCAGGCGCTCGACATCGCCGACGTGCTGGCCGTCGCGTATTTCGGCGCGATGCGCTATCGCGCCGACGATCCCGAATGGGAAGGGCGCGACCGCTTCCTGCTGTCGAACGGGCACTATGCGATCGCGCTGTACGCGGCGCTGTTCGAAGCCGGCATCCTGCCGGCCGCGGAACTCGAAACCTACGGCAGCGACGATAGCCGCTTGCCGATGTCCGGGATGGCGAGCTACACGCCCGGCATGGAAATGTCCGGCGGCTCGCTCGGGCAGGGCCTGACGATCGCGGTCGGCCGTTGTCTCGGCCTGAAGCGCAAGGGCTCCGATGCGTTCGTCTACACGCTGTTCTCCGATGGCGAGCTCGACGAAGGCGCGATCTGGGAAGGGCTGATGTCGGCCGCGCACTGGAAGCTCGACAACCTGATCGCGATCGTCGACGTGAACAACCAGCAGGCCGACGGCCCGTCATCCCAGGTCATGGCGTTCGAGCCGCTGGTCGACAAGCTCGAGGCGTTCGGCTGGTACGTGCAACGCATCGACGGCAACGACATCGACGCGGTGAAGCGTGCGTTCGACCAGGCGCGCCGGCATGGCGCACCGCAGCCGCGCATCATCGTCTGCGACACGAAGATGGGGTGCGGCGTGCCGTTCCTCGAAGCACGCGAGAAGAGCCATTTCATCCGGGTCGATGCGCACGAGTGGCAACTCGCGCTCGACGCACTCGAAGCAGGGAGGCATGCATGAGCACCGTCGACAACAAGCCGCGTCTGAAGACTTCCGCGATGATCGCATCCATCGCGGCGGAAGGGCAGGCGACCCGCTCCGCACCGTTCGGCCATGCGTTGACCGAACTTGCCCGCACGAACGACGACGTGATCGGGATGACGGCCGATCTCGGCAAGTACACCGACCTGCACATCTTCGCGAAGGCGTTCCCCGAACGTTACTACCAGATGGGCATGGCCGAGCAACTGCTGATGGGAGCCGCCGCCGGGTTCGCGCACGAAGGCGCCCAGCCGTTCGTCACGACCTATGCGGTGTTTGCCACGCGTCGGGCGTACGACTTCATTCATCAGGCGATCGCCGAGGACAATCTCGACGTGAAGCTGGTGTGCGCATTGCCGGGGCTCACGACCGGCTACGGGCCGAGCCATCAGGCCGCCGAGGATCTGGCGCTGATGCGCGCGATGCCGAACATGACCGTGATCGACCCATGCGACGCGCTCGACATCGAACAGATGGTGCCGGCCATCGCCGCGCACAAGGGGCCGGTGTACGCGCGTTTGCTGCGCGGCAACGTGCCGGTCGTGCTCGACGAATACGATTACCGTTTCGAACTCGGCAAGGCCAAGCTGCTGCGCGACGGCAACGACGTGCTGCTGATCTCGTCCGGGATCATGACGATGCGCGCGCTCGAGGTCGCGAAGGCGCTCGAGGCCGATCGCGTCGACGTCGCCGTGCTGCACGTACCGACGATCAAGCCGCTCGACACGGCGACCATCGTCCGCGAGGCCGCGCGCACCGGGCGCATGGTCGTCGTCGCGGAGAACCATACGGTGGTCGGCGGGCTCGGCGAAGCGGTCGCGACCGCGTTGCTCGGCGCCGGCGTCGCGGTCCCGTTCCGGCAGATCGCACTGCCGGACGCGTATCTCGCCGCGGGCGCACTGCCGACGCTGCACGACCGTTACGGGATCTCGGCCGGCGCGATGCGCGCGAATATCAGGTCGTGGCTCGGATGAGCGTTCGGTCGTTCGACACCTGCGTGTCGCTGCGCAACGAGACCTCGCCGGTCGGCGATGCGAAGCGGTCGGGATTCGGCCGCGACGGGGGCGCACGCCGGCATCGGCGAGCGCCCGACCGTCAAATACCGGCGTGCGGCGCTTCGAGCGTCGGCGCGCGACCGGGCTGCCCGCGCCCGGCAACCCGATGCGCCGGCGTGCGCGGGCAACCGGGCCGTCGCCGATAGCAAGCGCGCAATCCGCGTCACACTTGTCGGCGTACGCGCGGCGCGTTGCCCAACGCGCGGCTCGGCGCGGCTCGATTTCGTCTCACATAACGGTCCGACACGACCGACCGTCGCTGGATCCATGCGAGCGCGAGTTCGAGCGCCTGGTCGCGGGCTTCGCGGGTATCGGCGAAGTCGCCGTCGACGCCGAGCGCCCGGGTTTCACCGTCGCGATCCATGAGGATCGCCGTCGCCGAATAGCGGCCCGTCTCCGTGTCGGTCACCACGGCCCGGACCGCATATCCGCCATGTTCGATCGTCGTGTGGTTATGCATCGGATGCCTCCTGCACGGAAATGCGACATGTGCGACGACTGCGCTGTCGCAGCACGTCACGCTGCGAATGCAAGCGCGGGAGGTCCACCCGACGGCCGACGCGGCGCAAGCCGCGCGGACCGCGGGTCGACGAAATGCTCCCGCGCGTCCACTTACCCCGCGGTCACCGCGATCCGCCGCGGCTTCGCTTCCTCGCGTCGCGGGATGCTCAATTTCAGCACGCCGTCGCGCAGTTGCGCGTCGATCCGCGACACGTCGAAATCCGGGCTCAGCGTGAATGCGCGCGAGAAGTGCGGATGCTGCACTTCACCGTGCTGAAGACGCAATCCCGCCGGCGTCGGAACGACGGCCTCCGCGTCGATGGCGAGGTTGCCGTCGTGCACGCGGACGTCGAGCTTGTCGCGCGGCACGCCCGGCAGGTCCGCGTACAACGTGATGCCGTGCGCGTCCTCGACGATGTCGACGGCCGGCGCAATCCGCGTGCGCAGCGTGTCGCGCTGAGCCGATTCGCGGTTCGTCACGGCCGTTCGCGTATCGGCCGGACGGGTGGTCAGTTCGGTCGTGTTCGTGTCACTCATGATGTCCTCCGTCATGCGTTCGTGACGTCGTGCTGTTTACTGGACGGTAATCGCCCGCGGCTTCGATGCTTCCGACTTGCCGACGCTGATCGTCAGGCAGCCGTTCGTATAGCGTGCCTCGATCTTGTCGGGGTCCGCGTGCTGCGGCAGTTCGACCACGCGGCGGAACGCGCCCATGAACCGCTCGTTCGCGTAGACGCGTCGTTCGTCGTCGGTCGTGCCGTCGTCCGGAGGCGTACGCTCGCCGCTGATCGTCAGCAGCCGGCGATCGACGGAGATGTCGATCTTCGCGGGGTCGAGACCCGGCGCGAACGCGACGATCTCGATCGTGTCGTCGGTGCTGCCGATATTGACCGGTGGAAATGCACCGGGACGCGGCGCGCGCAGACTGGCCGGAAAGCCCGTGAACACGCTGGCCATCTGCCGTTGCAGGCGGTCGAATTCCGCCAGCAGGTCGGTGGGGAAGAAGATATCGCTCATGACTGGCTCCTGTTGTGCCCCTGCGAAGGGACGAACCGGACCACGCGCTCCAGTTCGTCCATCCGCGAGAAGCTCGCTGACTAACAAATCGAAACACGCAGCGCGTCAACCGCGACTGCCTTGAGCGATACCTAAAATAGGATACGTCGAGTGAATTTCAAGGGGGGAGGGCGTCATTCCGACCGCCCCGTCGATCGCATTCAGCGGTCGAACGGATGGCGCCGAGTCGTAGCCGGCGGGCCGCATACAAAGCTTTCAAATAGAAAGATTCGCGGGTGCCGCGGCCGCCGGAGCTTGCCTGTCGGCCTCGTTCAGAAGCACGGCGGGACATCGACGTGCCGTGCGCCGCCGCCCCTATACATACCAATCCAGCGTCTTCACGATCCCCGTTTCGAAGCTCTCCGCCGGCCGCCATTGCAGTTCGCGGGCGAGCTTCCTTGCATCGATCGCATAGCGCCGGTCGTGACCCGCGCGATCGGTGACGAACCGGACGAGGCGCGCATGCGGCGCGTGTTCGGGCCGTCGCGCGTCGAGCAGCGTACAGATCAGCGCGACGATGTCGACGTTGCGCCATTCGTTGCAGCCGCCGACGGTGTAGGTCTCGCCGACCGTCCCGCGCCGGATGACCGCGTCGATCGCGCGGCAATGGTCGTCGACGTACAGCCAGTCGCGCACGTTCGCGCCGTCGCCGTACACGGGGATCTCGGTGCCTTCGAGGCAATGACGGATCACGGTCGGAATGAACTTCTCGCCGTGCTGGCGCGGCCCGTAATTGTTCGAGCAGTTCGTCGTGGTGACGGGCAGTCCGTACGTATGGAAATAGGCGCGCACGAGATGGTCCGAGCTTGCCTTGGTGGCCGAGTACGGAGAATTCGGCGCATACGGCGTCGTTTCGGAAAACGGCGGGTCGTCGGGGCCCAGCGAGCCGTACACCTCGTCGGTACCGATATGGTGAAAGCGGCGGCGCGCGTGAGCGTCGGCCTTGCCCAGCTTTTGATCGTTCAGCCACAGCTGACGGCACGCATCGAGCAGCGTCCAGGTGCCGAGCACGTTCGTGCGGACGAATTCGCCGGGACCGTCGATCGAGCGGTCGACGTGGCTTTCGGCCGCGAAGTGGACGACGGTGTCGATCGCATGGTCGCGCAGCAGCGACTCGACGAGCGGTCGGTCGCAGATGTCGCCGAGGACGAACCGATGACGATCGGCGCCCGGCAAGTCGTCGCCGAGATTGTCGAGGCTGCCCGCATAGGTCAGCAGATCCAGCGTGGTGACGCTGATCTGCGGATCGCTTTCGAGCAGATGACGCACGAAATTGGCGCCGATGAAACCGGCGCCGCCCGTCACGAGAACATGTTTCGGTCGATAGCTCATGTGGGTTGCTTCCAGGTGGCAAACACGTCGGTGAGACCCGCGATCCACGAAGGCGATTCGACCCCGAAGTGTTCTCGCAGGAGGCTGCAGTCGAGCGCGGAGTTCGCCGGTCTCGGCGCAGGCAACGGATAGGCGTCGGTCCGGATCGGCCGGACCCACGGCACGCGATCGATGAGGCCGGTGCGCCGCGCACCGGCGAAGATCGCTTCGGCGAAGCCGTGCCACGTGGTCACGGGCGTGCCGCACAGGTGATAGGTGCCCCAGCGCAGCGCTTCGCCGGCCCGGTATCGCGCCGCGATCGTCAGCAGCGCGTCGGCGATCGCACCGGCATGCGTCGGGCCGCCGTACTGATCGGCGACCACGCCGACGACCTCGCGCTCACGCGCCAGGCGCAGCATCGTGCGCACGAAATTGCTGCCGTGCGCGCCGAACACCCATGCGACTCGCAGAATCAGATGACGGTCGGGCAACCGCTCGCGCACCGCTTCCTCGCCCGCGAGCTTGCTCCGGCCGTACGCGCCGAGCGGCGCGACGGCGGCGGTTTCCGCATACGGCCCGGGCGTGCGGCCGTCGAACACGTAGTCGGTCGACAGATGAATCAACGGAATCCCGAGCGCGGCGCACGCGTCGGCCAGCACGGCCGGCCCGTCGCGGTTCGCGCGCCAGGCTGCATCGGGCTCGGCCTCCGCGCGGTCGACGGCAGTCCATCCGGCGGCATTGATCACGAGCGCGGCCCGGTGTTCGTCGAGCGCGCGGCGCACCGCGCCTGCATCGGCGATGTCGAGCGCGGCGCGCGACAGCCCGACGAGCGGCTGCCGACCCGCGCGCAGCACCAGTTCGCGGCCGACCTGGCCGAGCGCGCCGGTCACGACGATCGTCATCGCGCCTCCCCGTATGTCGGCAGCAGCGCTGGCGCGCCGGCGGCCAGCTCGGCGAGCGGAGGCTGCCGACGATCCTTGTCCGACAGCTGATACGGCGCGCCGGCATCCGGCCAGTCGATGCCGATCTCCGGATCGTCCCAGCGCACGCCCGCATCCGAATCGGGATCGTAGTACTGCGTGCACTTGTACGCGAAGTCGGCCTCGTCGGACAACACGCAAAAGCCGTGTGCGAAGCCGGGCGGAATCCACAGCATCCGGTGCGATACGTCGTCGAGCCGCGCACCGAACCAGCAGCCGAAAAACGGCGAGCCGCGCCGGATGTCGACGGCGACGTCGTACACCGCCCCGCGCGCCGCGTGCACCAGCTTGCCTTGCGGATTCACCCGCTGGTAGTGCAGCCCGCGCAGCACGCCGCGACGCGAGCGCGACTGGTTGTCCTGGACGAAGGTCGCGTCGACGCCCGCGTCGCGCAGCCAGCTTGCCCGGAAGCTTTCGACGAAGAAGCCGCGTGCATCGCCGAACACGCCGGGCTCGATCATCAGCACGCCGGGCAACGACGTCTCGATCACGCGCGTCATGCCGCGACCTCCTTGCTCAGCAGATCGAGCAGATAGCGGCCATAACCGCTTTTCGCGAGCTTGTGGGCGAGCGTTTCGAGCTGCTCCGCATCGATCCAGCCGAGCCGGTACGCGATTTCCTCGGGGCACGCGATCTGCAGGCCCTGCCGCGCCTGCATCACCTGGATGAAATTGGCCGCGTCGAGCAGCGATTCGTGCGTGCCGGTGTCGAGCCATGCGTAGCCGCGCCCGAGTATCTCGACGTTCAGCGCGCCGCGCGCGAGATACGCGAGATTCAGGTCGGTGATTTCCAGTTCGCCGCGCGCCGACGGTCGCACGGCCTTCGCGAGTTCGACGACGTCGTTGTCGTAGAAATAGAGGCCGGTGACCGCATAGTTCGACTTCGGCTCGCGCGGCTTCTCCTCGAGGTCGATCGCGCGGCCATCCGCGTCGAACGACACGACGCCGTAGCGCTCCGGATCGCGCACGTAATAGCCGAACACGGTCGCGCCGGTCGTCCGCGCGGCGGCCTGTTGCAGCAGCGACGACAGCGCGGGCCCGTGATAGATGTTGTCGCCGAGCACGAGCGTCGCCGCGTCGCGACCGATGAACGGCGCACCGATCACGAACGCCTGCGCAAGACCGTCGGGGCTCGGCTGCACTGCATACGAAAAGCTCATGCCCCACTGGCCGCCGTCGCCGAGCAGTTGCCGGAACGCGTCGAGATCGCGCGGCGTCGAGATGATCAGCACGTCGCGGATGCCGGACAGCATGATCGTGCTGAGCGGGTAATAGATCATCGGTTTGTCGTACACCGGCATCAATTGCTTCGATACCGAATGCGTGAGCGGATGGAGCCGGGTGCCCGAGCCGCCCGCCAGAATCAGTCCTTTACGGCCAATCGCTGTTTGCATGAGGTCCCTCGCTGCAAGAGGAAAAATGCGTGCGTGATACGCGGAATACACCGAATGCTTCGATTGCACCGACTGCGCCCGATGGCCGTCGAGACCGTGCACGCGCGGCTACGGCTGCTCGGCGCCCCCGGCGTGAATCGCGCGGAATACGATCGCGAAGCCGAACGCGTACAGCGCGGCGATCACCGCGAAGCCGGCGGCCGTCGCGCGGTCCGGGTCGTCGATCACGTGCAGGATCACCGACGCGATCGCGATGCCGACGAGCGAACCGATCTGCCGGCTCGCGTTCAGCGACGCGGCGGCAAGGTTCGCGTCCGCCGCATCGGCCGACTGCATCACGACGAGATTCATCGCCGGAATGGCCTGTCCGGCGCCGAAGTTCGCGAGGCCGACCGCGACGGCCAGCACCGGATACGGCATCGCCGAGACGCCGACGAGCGCCACGCTGCCGAGCGCGGCGAGCGCGAGCCCGACGAGCAGCGTGCGGCGCGTGCCGAGCCGGGCGCTGACCTTCGCGGACGCGAGATTGCCGATGCCGAACATCGCCATCAGCGGAAACAGCTCGAAGCCGGCGACGAGCGCGCTCGCGCCGCGCACGTTCTGCAAATAGAGGCTCAACAGAAAGATCTCGGCGAGAATGCCGAAGTTGATCGCGAGGCCCAGCGTGCTGCCCGCGACGAAACGCCGGTTCGCGAGCAGCGCCGGCGACAGGATGCGCGAGTGCGCGTAGCGCTCGCGCAACGCGAATGCCGCGGTGGCGGCCAACGTCGAGGCCACGCCGGCGACGATCGACGGCGAGCGCCAGCCGGCGCTGGGCCCTTCGATCAGCGTGAAGCTCAGCGCGGCGAGCGCGAGCGCGCCGAACAGATGGCCGAGCGCATTCAACGGGCCGGGATGACGCGGCGCCCGTGCGATATGCCGGTACGTGAGCCACAGGCCGGCCGCACCGACCGGCAGGTTCACCCAGAAGATGCCACGCCAGCCGATCGCGTCGACCAGCACGCCGCCGACGCAGGGGCCGAGCGCCATCGCGGCGGACACCAGCGCGCCCCAGATGCCGATCATCCGCGTGCGCATCGGCCCCGGCGGGAACGCGAGCGTGAGCAGGCTCAGCGAACTCGGCATGAAGAGCGCCGCGCCGACACCCTGTGCGAGGCGCGCCGCGACCAGTGCGCCGCTGGACTGCGCGGCCGCGCACAGCACCGACGCGCCGACGAACAGCGCGAGCCCGGCGACGTAGACGGCCTTCGACCCGTAGCGGTTCGCGAGCGCGCCGCCGAGCAGCAGCAGCGCGGCGAAGCTGAGCGTGTACGCATCGACGACCCACACCAGCGCGGTCAGCGACATCGACAGGCTGGTTTCCATGGCCTTCAGCGCGACGTTGACGATCGTCACGTCGAGCATGGCCATCACGAAGCCGCACGCGAGCGCGACCATCACGAGCACGGGGCGCGCCGCGGCGGATGGGTAGGCGCCGGCGGCCGGCGTGGCGCTCCCGCCGCTCATGCGGCTCTCCCGCCAAGGTACAGGCGTCGCATCTCGTCGCTGTCGAGCAACGCGGCCGCGGGGCCTTCGAGCGCGACGCGCCCCATCGTCAGCACGATGCCGCGATCCGCGATGCGCAGCGCTTCGATCGCGTTCTGTTCGACCATCAGCACGCCGATGTGCTCGGTGTCGCGCATCCGGACGATCGCGTCGAACACCTCGTCGACCATCTTCGGCGACAGGCCGGCCGACGGCTCGTCGAGCAGCAGCAACACCGGGCGCGGCATCAGTGCGCGCGCGAGCGACACGATTTGCCGCTCGCCGCCGGACAACGCACCCGCGAGCGACCGGTAGCGACGCCGCAGGACCGGATACTGCTCGCACAGCTCGTCGATCCGCGCCTCGCGCGGAAACGCGGACATCGACTGACCGCCGAGCATCAGGTTTTCCCGCACGGTCAGCGACGCGAACACGTTGTCGGTCTGCGGCACGAAGCCGATCCCGTACTCGCGGATCTTTCGATGAACCGGCACGCGCGCCACGTCCGTGCCCTGGATCGTCACGCTGCCCGCACGAGGCAGCACGAAGCCCGCGATCGCCTTCAGCAGCGTCGATTTTCCGCAGCCGTTCGGGCCGAGGATCGTCACGATGTCGATGGCGCCGACCGTGAGCGACACGCCATGCAGGATGTCGACTTCGGGCGTATAGCCGGCGACGAGTTCGCGCACGTCGATCATGACGCCTCCAGCGGCCGAGGGGCGGCATGAGCACGCCCGAGATACGCGTCGAGTACGCGACGGTTGCGCTCCAGCTCGGCCGGCCGGCAGTTCGCGATCGTCACGCCACGGTCGAGTACGATGCAGCGGTCGCACAGCTCGCGGATGAAATGCATGTCGTGCTCGATGACGACCAGCGTGACGCCCGTTTTACGAATCCGTTGCAACTCGTCGATCAGTTCGCCGCGCAGGTTCGGGTGCACACCGGCGGTCGGCTCGTCGAGCAGCAGCAGTTTGGGCTCGGTCATCATCGCGCACGCGATGCCCAACAGCTTCTTCTGGCCGCCGGAAATCGACGCGGCGGAGAGGTGCGCGACGCCGGACAGTTTCAGTTCGTCCAGCAACGCGGCGGCGCGTGCACGGGTGTCGGCATCGAGCGCGCGCGTCGCACGGCCGCGCCAGAGGGCGGCGGCGATGCCGTGGCGGGCGGACGAAGCCGCCATCGCGAGTTCGAGCACCGACATGCGCGCGGGCATCGACGGCAACTGGAACGTGCGGCGTACGCCCAGCCGCGCGATCGTGTGCGGCGACAGCGTGTCGATCCGCCGACCGTCGAAGCGGATGGCGCCCGCCGCGAGCGGCGCGAAGCCGGTGATCGCGTTGAGCGCGGTGCTCTTGCCGGAGCCGTTCGGGCCGAGCAATCCGACGATCTCGCCGCCGTCGACCGACAGCGTGACCCCGGACAAGACGACGTTCTCGCCGTAGCGGATCGTCACGCCGTCGAGATCGAGCAGCGCGCTCATGGCCGCGCCTCCAGGCGTTCGGGTACGAGCCCGTGCGGCCGCCACAGCACGCACGCGAGCAGCATCACGCCGACCAGGCCTAGCCGCACCGCGCCGGTCAGGTCGCTGCCGACGTCGAGCCAATCCTTGAGAAACGGCGCGAGCGCGTAGACGGCCTGCACGATCAGCGTGCCGACCAGCACGCCCAGGTGGCTGCCGAGGCCGCCGACCATCACGACGGTCCAGAGCGCGAAGGTCTCGGACGCGATCATCGCGTCCGGCCCGACATAGCCGATGTACCACGCGGCGAGCGCCCCGGCCAGCGCGGCGGGAAGCGCGCCCGCGATGCACGCACGCGTCTTCAGCGCGAGCGGATCGTAGCCGAAGCAGACCGCGAGCGCGGGTTCTTCGCGCATCACCTTCAGCGCGCGGCCGAAGCGGCTCGAGGTCAGGCGCCGGTACGCCGCGTAGGTGAGCGCGAGGCAGCCGGCCGTGACCTCGAGGAACGCGAGATCGGCCCACGGCGCGCGCAGCCCGGGGAACAGCGGCGCGATCCCGCCAATGCCTTGCGCGCCGCCGGTGAGCCAGCTTTCGTTGAGCGCGATCGTGCGCAGGATCTCGGCGATCGCGAGCGTTGCGATCCCCCAGTAGTCGGCGGAGAGCTGCCGTCCGAGCCGCGCGACGACGACCGCCAGCGCACCCGCGGCGGCCAGCGCGAGCGCCAGGGCCGACGGCAACGGCCAGCCGAGCTGCGACGCGATGCCGGCCGCGTACGCGCCGAGCCCGCTGAACGCAATGAAGCCGAAATTGACGAGTCCCGCATAGCCGGCCTGCAGGTTCAACCCGAGCGCCATCGTCGCGTACAGGCAGCCGACGGTCAGCAGATGGATGACGAAGCTAGACACGCCGCACCTCCCGATCGAAGATGCCATAGGGCCGGAAAATCAGTGCGGCGAGCAGGATCGCGAACGACACCGCGCCGACGTACTCGACCGGAAAGAATTGCATCGGCCGGTCGACGAGCCCGCCGAAGTCGACGTTCAGTGCGAGGGTTTCGGCCACTGCGATCAACAGCGCGCCGGCCGCGGCGCCGAGCGGGTTGCCGAGACCGCCCAGGATCGCCGCGGAAAACACCGGGATCAGCAATCCGTAGCCGAGATTCACATGCACGCTCTCGGTGGCGCCGAGCATCGTGCCGCCGAGCGCCGCCAGCACGCCGCTCGCGAACGTGATCACGTTGGTCACGCGCGTCGCGTCGATGCCGGTCGCGAGCGCCAGCGCGCGATTCGACGCGAGCGCACGCATCGCCCGCCCGAGCCCGGTGCGGTACAGCAGCGCCGCAAAGATCGCGAGCGCGCCGGCGCCGCATGCGATCGAGCCCAGCTGCGGCATGGACAGCGCGACGCCGGCAATCACCATCGGCGGATGCACGTCCTGCGCATACTGCTGCGGCCGCGAGCCGGCGACGCCGAGCACCAGCGCGACCGCGAGCATCGAGATCGCGAGCGAGCCGATCATCGCTACCGCGCTGCCGGAGCGCAGCAGCCGCGCGAAAACGAGCAGGTTCAGCAGCGTCGCGGCCGTGCCGACCAGCGCGCAGGACACGGCCGTCGCGAGCGCGAACGGGAGCCCGGCGCGTTCCAGCCAGAGCGTCGCGAATGCGCCCAGCATCGCGTACTGCACATGGGCGATGTTGGGAAAACGGATCAGCGAATAGAGCGTCGACAGGCCGACCGACACCAGCAGCAGATCGGCGGTGCGAATCAATACGTCGACAATGAATGACAGCATGGCGATGTCCTCGGGTTCGTCCAGGCGGGCGGTCGTTCACTGCTGCGCGACAACCGATTGGCGGTAGACCACCTTCTCGTACGGCTGGACTTCCCGCTGGCCGTCCGCATCGAACGCGATCGCGCCGGTCACGCCGGTATACGACTTGCCCAATGCCGCGAGCGCCGTGCGAATCTTCGCCGGGTCGACGGACTGCGCGCGGCCGATCGCCGCGGCGGACAACAGCGTCGCGTCGTACGCATAGCTGCCGAACGCCGAGCGCGGCGCCTCGTTGTATGCGGCCTGATAGGCGCTCGCATACGCTTTCGCGCCCGCGCCGAGCGCGGCGACTTCGAGGCCGATCTGGCCTTGCGCGATCTGCGCGGGCGTGTCGCTCGTGCACATCGTCAGGTAGATGCCGTACCACGGATGCTGGTTGAGCCGCATCTCGAATGCCTGCCGGTTCAGCGTCGCGGCCTCCTGGCCATAGGCGCTGTAGACATACGCGTCGGGCTGCGCGCGCGATGCCTGCTCCAGTTCGCGGCGATAGGTCGATTGCCCTTCCGTGTAGAGCACGGTCGACACCACCGTGCCGCCGAGCGCCTCGAAACGCTTCTTGAATTCGCCCGCGATGCCCTGGCCGTAGCCGTTGTTCGGCGCGATCAGCGCGATGCGGCGCAGCTTGCGGGCGTACACGTCCTGCGCGGCGAAGCGCGCGGACAGGTCGTCCAGCCCGATCACGCTGAACGAGCCCGCGCCGATCTTGCGCACCTGCTGACTCGACGAGCCGATGTTGATGTGCACGTCGCCCTGACGCACCAGGAACTGTCCGACCGGAATCGTCACCGACGACGAGAACTCGCCGAGCACGACCGGCACGTGTTCGACGGTCGCGAGCTTGCGCGCGGCGTCGAGCGCGGTATTGGCCGAGCCGCCCGAATCCTCGATGTGCACCGCGAGCTTCTGGCCGAGCACGCCGCCTTTCGCATTGATTTGCGCGACGGCGAGTTCGATGCCGCGCCGCTGGTCTTCGCCGATGGACGCACTCGCGCCCGTCAGCGGCAGCACCGCGCCCACGCTGACGTCAGCCTGCGCAGCGCCCGACGCAAGCGCACCGAGCGCGATCCAGACACCGACACTCCACTGACTTGCCTTCATCTTCGTTCTCCCGTCGCATGGTCGGCCGCACGGTTGGCGGCATGGTTTGATATACAGAAGTGTCGACAGAATCACAGATCAAAAATCGTTTGCAAATAAATTTTCAAGTCGCTGAGAGGAATTGCGGAATTCTTGTCTGAAGCAGAAAAATCGCCCTGTTTTCATGCATTTATGCACGACGATAAAGAGCATGGATAGTCGTGGTGCACGGGCGCGCCAATCTGGCGCAATGGCGAATATTTCTGAAAAAAGTGTATACAGAGGTGAATTGCAGTGCTTAAATCAGCCCAACTCGACACGACTCTCGGAGGGCTGTCAGATGGTGGAGATCAAGCGATACGGCGCAGGTGAACGGATGAGCCAGCTGGTGGTCGCGGGCGGGCTGGCATTCGTCGCCGGGCAGGTGGCGGACGACACGTCGCTCGACGTTGCGGGGCAGACCCGGCAGATTCTCGACAAGATCGACCGGCTGCTCGAAAGCGCGGGGCTCGACAAGCGCCGGATCGTGTCCGCGAGCATCTGGCTGGCCGACTATCGCAGCTTCGCCGAGATGAACGGCGTATGGGACGCGTGGGTGCCGCAGGGCGAGCCGCCGGCACGCGCGTGCGTCGAATCGAAGCTCGCGTTTCCGCAGTACACGGTCGAGATCGCGGCGATCGCCGCGAGCTAGGACCAGGACAGGAGAACCGGACGATGAAGACGATCGTGCTCGGCGGCGGCATCGTCGGCGTGACCACCGCGTATTTTCTCGCGAAGGCGGGCGACGAGGTGACGGTGATCGAACGTCGCGACGGCGTCGCGCTCGAAACGAGCTTCGCGAACGCGGGGTTGATCGCGCCGGGCCATTCGTATACCTGGGCATCGCCGCGCGCGCCCAGGATTCTCTTCAAGTCGCTGTTTGCCGACGGCCAGGCGCTGCGGCTCAAATGGACGCCCGACTGGCGCATGTGGGCCTGGTGCGCGCTGTTCCTGCAGAACTGCACGGCCGAGCGCTCGCGACGCAATACGTCGATCAAGGTGCGGCTGTGTCGCTACGCGCAGCAGCGGCTTCAGCAGGCGACGCGCGACGAACGGCTCGAGTACGACCGGACGAGCGGCGGGCTGTTGTACCTGTATCGCGATCCGGCGTCGTTCGAGCGGGGCGTCGCGAACATGCGGATTCTGACCGACAACGGCCTGCCGCTCGACATCCTCGATGCGCGGGCCACCGTCGAACGCGAGCCGGCGCTGCGCCACGCGGCGGCCGGGATCGCCGGCGCGATCCATTGCCCGAGCGACGAGAGCGGCGACGCGCACCTCTTCACGCGCGCGCTCGCCGAGCGCTGCCGCGCGCTCGGCGTCGAATTCCGCTTCGGCGCGTCGATCGACGGCGTGCGCGCGAGCGCCGATGCGATCGACTATGTCGAGACGTCGCAGGGCCGCGTGACCGGCGATCGATACGTGCTCGCACTCGGTGCGTACTCGCCGTTCGTCGCGCGCACGCTCGGCTACCGGCTGCCGATCTATCCGGTCAAGGGGTACTCGGTCACGCTGCCGATCGGCGACACGCACGAGCCGCCCGCGCTCGGCGGCGTCGAGGAGAACCAGCTCGTCGCCTGGGCGCGCTTCGGCGACCGGCTGCGGCTGACGGCGACCGCCGAGTTCAGCGGCTACGACACCACGCATTCGCCGCACGATTTCGCGCACATGCTCGCGACCGCGCAGGCACTGTTCCCGAACGGCGCGGACTACGCGAAGCCGTCGTACTGGGCCGGGCTGCGGCCGATGACGCCGGAGGGCACGCCGATCATCGGCGCATCCCGGCACCGCAACCTGTTTTTCAACACCGGCCACGGCCATATGGGCTGGACCATGTCGTGCGGCACCGCGAAGATCGTGGCGGATCTGATCCACGGCAAGCGGCCCGACATCGACATCACCGGGATGACCCTGCAATGAGCGAACTTCTGTCACCCTCCGAGGCGTCCGATCCGGGCGTCGGCGCCTACGCCCGCTTCGATTTCTCGCTCGACGCCGGCATCGCGCGGCGCGCGGCGATCGGCCTCGTCGTGCTGGCGACCGATCATACGATCGAATACGAGTGGCGGCGTCTGCTCGCGATCGATGGCGTCGCGTTCTACGAAAGCCGGATCGCGAATTCGGCCGAGATCACGGCCGAGACGCTCGCGCAGATGGACGGCGGGATCTGCGCCGCGGTTGAATTGATCCGGCCGGGCGAGCGCCTCGACGTCGTCGCATTCGGCTGCACGTCGGCGTCGATGGTGCTGGGCGAGGAGCGCGTCTTCGAGCGCATCCGCGAGGCGCGGCCCGGCGTCGCGTGCACCACGCCGATCACCGCGGCGCGCGTCGCGCTGACGGCGCTCGGCGCGCGCGGCGTCGCGCTGCTGACGCCGTACGAGCGCACGATCAACGATGCGATGGCCGCGTACCTGCGCGCGCGCGGCGTCGATATCGTGCGGGTCGGCTCGTTCGAGCACCGCGACGACAACGAGGTCGCCCGGATCGAGCGCGCGTCGATCGAGCACGCGGTGCTGACGCTCGCCGCCGATCCGGCCGTCGATGCCGTGTTCGTGTCGTGCACGAGCCTGCGTATCGTCGATGCGCTGGCCGACATCGAAGCGCGCGCAGGCAAACCCGTCTTGTCGAGCAATCACGCGCTCGCGTGGCACGCGCTGCGGCTCGCGGGCATCGACGATCCCGTGCCGGGCTTCGGCAGCTTGCTGATGCGCTGACGCATGGCTCGTGCATGCAACAAGACGCGCGCGGGCGAAATGCCGGTGGATAATGACGCGCGGTGACAACAGGTGGAACCAGGAGACGAGATGTCGACTTCCGTTATGGCTGGCCGGGAGACCGCGGCGCCGATGCGCACGGGCCTCACGGTCAACGAGATTTACGAGCAGTTGAAACAGATGGCCGTGCTGTACGAGATCCGGCCGGGCGAACGGTTCAACGAACTGGAGCTCGCCGAGCGCTTCAACGTGAGTCGTACGCCGATTCGCGAGGCACTGAACCGGCTCGTTGCCGAAAACCTGCTGGTGTTCGTGCCGAACCGCGGTTTCTTCATTCGGGAACTGGAGGGGAAGGATGTGTTCGATCTGTTCGAATTGCGTCGCTCGATCGAGACGACCGCGGTGATGCTCGCGTGCGAGCGCGCATCGGACAACGACATCAAGGCGCTGCGACGCTTCTGGAAGCAGGTGATGAAGAATGCCGCTCGGATGTCGTCGTCGGAGCTGGTCGTCAAGGACGAGGAGTTTCACCTGGAGCTGGCCGCGTTGTCGGGCAACGCCGAGATCGGCCGGGTACTGCAAGGGATCAACGCACGGATTCACTACGTGCGCTGGGTCGATGTCGATCAGCGACGCAACGAGGCGTTTACCGAGCATCTCGAGATTCTCGACGCGCTGGCGGAACGCGATGCGGCACGTTGCGCGGCGCTGACCGACACGCATATCCGCTGGCGGATGGAGGAGATCACGCGCGTCGTCCAGGCAAGCGTCGTCAAGCTGTACGCAAGATAAAACAAGACCGGCCGTGGATTTTGCGACGCTCGCACGCAGCATGCGAGCGGGCAGCGCGGGCCGGTCGACGAGACAAGCAGTCGTGCAAAGGAGGACGGGCCGCCCGGATCGACCGGCGCGGCGCATCGCTACTTGATCGTCACGAGGTGCCGTCATGACACACGGTACGTTGGTCACGCTGTACAAGCCGTCCGCAGCGCAGATCGAGCATTTGCTGACCTTGCCCGCGAAAAGCCCCGCCGTCGTCGCGGTCGACAATTCGCCCGTCGCCGATCGTGCGCTGTATGCACGGCTCGCCGAAGGCGGCGTCGACGTGATCGCGAATCACAATCGCGGCGGTATCGCCGGGGCGTTCAACGCCGGCGTCGAATTCCTGATCGGCCGCGGCTGCGACGTCTTCTTCATCTTCGATCAGGATTCTTACGTTCCGGACGACTATTTCGACCGAATGCTGGCCGGTTGCGCACGGGTGGGCGACAGCCGTTTCCTGGTCGGGCCGCGGATCTTCAACCGCAATTTTCAGCGCGACCTGCCGTTGTTCACGGTGCGCCGCTGGTCCGCGCAGATCACGCCGATCCACGGCGGCGCGCATGGCCTGCTGTCGTGTTCGGTCATCATCTCGTCGGGCACCGCGATCTCGCTCGACGCGTATCGCGCGCTCGGTCGCTTTCGCGAGGATTTCTTCATCGACCACGTCGACGCCGAATACTGCATGCGCGCGCAAGCGCACGGCGTGCCGGTGTGCGTCAACGCCGACGTGTCGCTGCCCCACGAACTCGGCAGCCCGTCCGCGCAGCAGCACTGGCCGCGTGTCGAAATATTCGACCAGAGCCCGCTGCGCCACTACTATGCGGCGCGCAACTGCATCCTCGTCGCACGCGACTACTGGCGGCGCTATCCGGCGATGCTGCTGATCAATCTCATCACGCTCAAGCACGTCGCGTTCGTGCTGCTGCATGCGCGCAACAAGCGTCTGAAGCTGAAGGCGATCTATTGCGGCGTGACGGACGGGCTGCGAGGACGGTACGGGCGCGTGTGACGCGTGATTGATCGTGGTATTGGCGCACGACCCACGCGCCATTAAATTCGGACCACTTATTACAAGAGAGGATTCCAGATGAGCTTGACCAAGCCGATTCACCGCCGCTATACGGGCGCGTTCTCCGTCGCGCCGACGATCTTCACCGAGTCGGGCGAGATCGACATGCCGGGCCAGAAGCGCTGTGTCGACTTCATCATCGACGCGGGAGCGGACGGCCTGTGCATCCTCGCGAACTACTCGGAACAGTTTTCGTTGACCGACGACGAGCGCGAGCGGCTCATCGCGGCGATCCTCGAGCACGTGGCGGGGCGCGTGCCGGTGATCGTGACGACCACGCATTTCAATCCGACGATCTGCGCGGCGCGCAGCCGCGCCGCGCAGGCGGCCGGTGCGGCGATGGTGATGGTGATGCCGCCGTACCACGGCGCGACGATCCGTTGCGGCGAGGCCGCGATCGAGCAGTTCTATGCGACGCTCTCCGACGCGATCGCGATTCCGATCATGTACCAGGATGCGCCGATGAGCGGCACGCAGGTATCGGCCGCGTTTCTGGCGCGCATCGCGCACACGATTCCGAATCTGCGCTATTTCAAGATCGAGGTGCCGCAATCGGCGGCGAAGCTGCGCGAGCTGATCGCGCTCGGCGGCGATGCGATCGAAGGGCCGTTCGACGGCGAGGAAGCGATCACGCTGCTCGCCGATCTCGATGCGGGCGCGACCGGCAGCATCCTCGGCGGCGGGTACCCGGACGGGCTGCAGCCGATTCTCGCCGCGTATCTGGCCGGGCAGCGTGACGACGCGGTCGCGCGCTATGAGCAATGGCTGCCGTTGATCAATTACGAGAACCGTCAGGCCGGCCTGCTGGCGGCGAAGGCACTGATGAAGGAGGGCGGCGTGATCGCATCGGACGCGCCGCGCCGCCCGCTCGCGCCGCTGCATCCAGCGACGCGCGCGGGCCTGATCGAGATTGCGCGACGGCTCGACGCATTGGTGCTGCGCTGGGCACGCTGACGCGGCCACCGCGCGGCACGACGTTCCGATTTCCGCCGCAGCCGGTGCGCACGACGCGTACGGGCGGCCTTCGCACGCGATAACCCAACCAAGGAACCCGAAGAATGAGCATGCCGACGATACGCGCGGTTCGCGCGCTGACGGTGCGTGGTGGCGGTGCCGACTATCACGATCAGGATACCGGTCACTGGATCGACGACCACATTGCGACGCCGATGTCGCGCTACCCCGAATACCGGCAGAGCCGCCAGTCGTTCGGTATCAACGTGCTCGGCACGCTCGTGATCGAAATCGAGGCCAGTGACGGAACGGTCGGGTTTGCGGTGACGACCGGCGGCGAGATCGGCGCGTTCATCGTCGAGCGGCATCTCGCGCGCTTCATCGAAGGGCAGCGCGTGACCGACATCGAGAAGATGTGGGATCAGATGTTCTACGCGACGCTGTACTACGGACGCAAGGGCGTCGTACTCAATGCGATTTCCGGCGTCGATCTCGCGCTGTGGGACCTGCTCGCGAAGGTCCGGCGGGAGCCCGTGCATCAGTTGCTCGGCGGCAAGGTGCGCGACGAGCTCGAGTTCTACGCGACCGGTGCGCGGCCCGATCTCGCGAAGGAGATGGGCTTCATCGGCGGCAAGCTGCCGTTGCATCACGGCCCGGCCGAAGGAGAGGCCGGTCTGCGCCGCAATCTCGAGGCGCTGGCCGAGATGCGTTCGCGCGTCGGCGCCGATTTCTGGCTGATGCTCGACTGCTGGATGAGTCTCGACGTGCCGTATGCGACGCGGCTCGCGCACGAAGCGCACGCACTCGGTTTGAAATGGATCGAGGAATGCCTGCCGCCCGACGACTATTGGGGCTACGCGAAGCTGCGCCGCGACGTGCCGCGCGGCATGCTCGTCACGACCGGCGAGCACGAAGCGACCCGCTGGGGCTTCCGGATGCTGCTCGAGATGGAGTGCTGCGACATCATTCAGCCGGACGTGGGTTGGTGCGGCGGGCTCACCGAGCTGATCCGGATCTCGGCGCTCGCCGACGCGCGCGGCGTGCTGGTGATTCCGCACGGCTCGTCGGTCTACAGCTACCACTTCGTCGCGACGCGGCACAACAGCCCGTTCGCCGAATTCCTGATGATGGCGCCGCAGGCGGATCGTGTCGTGCCGATGTTCGATCCGCTGCTGCTCGACGAGCCGGTGCCGGTCGGCGGACGGATGAGGGTGCCCGACACGCCCGGTTTCGGCGTGCGCCTGAATCCGGACGTGCGCATGCAGCGCCCGTACGAACACTGAGCGCGCGCAGGCGTGCACTCGCATCGTGAGGCCGGCCGGCTCGAACGGCGGCGGCCGCTGCCGAACGCGTGACGGTCGAGAGGGAGGAGGGCGCAATGACGAAGTTGCTCGAGGACAGGATCGTCGTCGTGACGGGCGGATCGCGCGGGATCGGCCGCGCGATCGCGCTGGCGTGTGCGCGGCATGGCGCCGACGTCGTCGTGAACTACTGGACCAACCCGCTGCTGCCTGCGCAGGCCGATCACGAGATCGACGCGCTCGTCGACGCGGTCCGCGCGACGGGGCGCGATGCGCTGGCCGTACCGGGCGACGTCGCGCAGCCCGACACGGCCGGCGCGCTCGTCGCGGCCGCGGTCGAGCGATTCGGCCGGATCGACGTGCTGGCGAGCAATGCCGGAATCTGCCCGTTCCACGGCTTTCTGGACTTGCCGCCCGAACTGCTGCAAAGAACGATGGCAGTGAACCTGCACGGCGCGTTCTACATGACCCAGGCCGCCGCACGTCAAATGGCCGCGCAAGGGCAGGGCGGCGCGATCGTCGCGACCAGTTCGATCAGCGCGCTGGTCGGCGGCGGCATGCAGACGCACTACACGCCGACCAAGGCCGGCGTCCATGCGCTGATGCAGTCGTGCGCGGTTGCGCTCGCGCCGCATCGGATTCGCTGCAATTCGGTGCTGCCCGGCACGATCCGCACCGAGATCAACGACGACGATCTCGCCGCGCCCGGCAAGACCGAGTACTTCGAGCGCCGGATTCCGCTCGGCCGCCTCGGCGAGCCGGACGACGTCGCCGACTGCGTCGTGTTTCTCGCGTCCGACATGGCGCGCTACGTGAATGGCGCCGCGCTGCTCGTCGACGGCGGCATGTACGTGAACCTGCAATGACACCGCGAGGCATGGGCATGGAAACGATCGCCTTCAGGATGCGCCTGCACCCCGGCAAGCAGGACGAATACCGGCGCCGGCACGATGCGATCTGGCCGGAACTGGCCGACGCGCTTCGTGCAGCAGGTATTTCGGACTACTGGATCTTTCTCGACGACGACACCCATCACCTGTTCGCCGTGCTCAAACGGCCGGCCGATCACCGGATCGCGCAACTTGCCGAAACGGATGTGATGCGTCGCTGGTGGGCGTACATGGCCGACCTGATGGCGACCGGACCGGACGGACGTCCGGTGGAGAAAGCGCTGGCGCCGATGTTTCATCTGGAATGAGACCGGCCCGTTCGACGGATCGGCAGCGCTCGACGTGTGCCGACCCGTCGCAGCGAATCGTCGTGTCGCATGAACTCACGGAGCTCACATGCAGGTTGTCGATCCCCATGTCCATTTCTGGGACGCCGACGCGCTGAGTTACGGCTGGCTCGATCGCGCCCAGCCGGCGTTCTCCGGCGCGGTGGCGGATTTGCCTCGTCGCTACCTGCCTGCGGACCTGCGCGCGGACGCCGGCGCGGATCTCGACGTGCTGAAGGTCGTGCATGTCGAGGCGATCCACGATGCTTGGACGACGCCGAGCGAAGTCGACTGGCTGCAGGCGCTTGCCGACGCGCCGGCGAGCGGCGGGATGCCGGACGGCATCGTCGCCGGCGTCGACCTGTTCGCGCCGGACGCACGCATCCGGCTCGCCGACGCGGCGGCGCATCCGAACGTGCGCGGCATCCGGCAGGTGCTGAACCGGCATCCGGACCCCTGGTACAACTACGTCGACGTGGACTATCTGGCCGAGCCGCGCTGGCGAGAGCACTTCGGCATGCTGAGCGAGTTCGGTTTGTCGTTCGACCTGCAGCTGTACCCGGCCCAGGTCGGCGCCGCGCTCGCCGTCATCGATGCGCACCCGGACACGCCCGTGATCGTCAATCACACGGGCATGTTCGTCGACCGGAGCAGCGTGCACGGCTGGCGCGAATGGCGCGACGGACTGCGCGGGCTCGCGCGGCGCGCGAACGTGACGATGAAGCTGTCCGGGCTCGCGATGTTCGACCATCGCTGGTCGGTCGAGAGTTTCCGCCCGTACGTGCTGGAGGCGATCGACGTGTTCGGCGCGGCGCGCTGCATGTTCGCGTCGAATTTCCCGGTCGATCGGCTCCATGCCGGCTATCCAGCGCTCTGGCACGCCTATGCGGAGATCGTCGCGGGCGCCCGCGACGATGAGCGCGACGCACTGTTCGTCCACAATGCACTGCGAATTTACCGGTTGTGAGCCACGTGCCACCGTGAACGTCGACGGATGTGCGGTGCGCGCGTCGTCGCTCGGCGTGATGTGCACCGGGCCGCAACGTGCGCATTCTCCGGTTCCGACGGACCGCGAGCAGCAGGGCGGCCGACGAGATCGATGCGGCTGTCCAGGCGCCGGCCACACTGCCCGACGTCGAGCGGTGCTGGCCGGCGCTTCTCCGGAGCTTGCCCGCTTTAACCGCGCAATGCAGTCGCGACGACGCTCGCCAACGGCGTCGTGGGTCGACCGATCAGTCGCGCGAGGGCGCCGCCGTCGTCGAACAGCGCACCGCGCGACGCGGCCACGTCGGCATCGGCGAGGATGCCGGCAAGCTCGGGCGGCAACCCGGCGCTCGTCAGCGCGTCTGCATAGGCTTCCTGCGCAAGATCGTTGTAGACGACGGTCTTGCCGGACTGCCGCGAAACCTCCGCGGCCAGCTGCGCCAACGTGAACGCATCGTCGGCCGCGAGTTCATACGTCTTTCCTGCATGGCCGTCCGTCGTCAGTACCACGGCTGCCGCCTCGGCATAGTCCTTCCGCGCGGCGGAAGAGAAGCGCCCCGCCTTGGCGGCCCCGATGAACGCGCCGTGCTCGAGCGCCGCGGGAAGGGCCATCAGGTGGTTCTCGGTGTACCAGCCATTGCGAAGGATGACGGCGGGGAGGCCCGACGCCGCAATGACTTCTTCCGTCTGCCGATGCTCGATCGCAAGCCGGGCAGGCGAAGTGTCCGCGTGCAGCATGCTCGTATAGGCGAGCAACGAGACGCCGGCCTGTCCGGCCGCATCGATCACCGCGCGATGCAACGGCACGCGGCCGGCGACTTCGGTCGACGAGATCAGCAGAAGCTTGTCGACACCGACGAACGCGCTGGCGAGCGTTTCAGGCCGCTTGTAGTCGGCCTCGCGCACCACCACGCCACGCGCCTCAAGGTCGCGCACCTTCGCGGGATCCCTGACCGCCGCGACGATCCGGCTGGCCGGCACGGTTTCAAGCAATGCGTCGATCACAAGGCGCCCGAGTTGCCCGGATGCTCCCGTTATTGCATACATGTTCGTTCTCTCCGTGTATCGGTAGGTGAGGTTCCAAGTGTAGGGACGAAGGTTTCCATTGGAAACCACCTATCCATCGGTTACCATCATTTTCAAGTAACCAAATGGAAACCTCGGTGGGACGACGATGGGCTTGAGAATGCGAAAGAAGGTGGAGCCGCTGCCCGGCTGTCCGATGTCGAAATGCATGGCGTTGATCGGCGGCCTGTGGACACCCGAACTGATCTGGTGCCTGAGCAACGGCCCGCGCCGGTTTTCGGAGTTGCGGCGCGACAACCCGACCATCACCGCGAAGGTGCTGACCGGCAGGTTGCGTGATCTCGAGGAGCGGGGCGTGATCCGGCGAAGCGTGTTGCCGACGTCGCCGCCGTCGGTCGAATACGAATTGACGTCGCTGGGCAGGGAACTGCTGCCGGCGATTACGTCGATCGTGGAGGTCGGGTCGCGTCTGCTGCTTCGCGACCGGCCGCGCTAGTCATTCGCAACGGGGCCGAGAGGTGGCGCTTCAACGAGATTGGCTGAGGAAATCGCGGGCGCTCGGGAAACGATTTCACGCGACGCATTGCCCACCGGGCGAAGCAATAGCCTGAAGACGAACGGGCTTGGCGCGCTTTGCCTCTTCTTCGTCGGCGCTTTTGAAAATTGAGCGTCCCGCGGATTCAGTTCGTCTCCACGGACCTGCTGGGTGCGGAAGGACGCCCCCATGCCGAGGAGGACGTGCACGACGTTGGCGAGACCGGCACCGGGACCGCACAGCCCACGATCATCACAAGCGGGTCGCGGCTCAACGGCCCGGCCAGCAGCCGGCTCGCGGCAATCGATCCACACGATCGCGCCGACGCAACGCTTTACGCGTCTTTCAGCCAAGGCATTTCCACGGGCGACACGACCAGTTGCCGGAATTCGCGCTTCAGATCGAAGATGAATCCGACGAGGATCATGGAGTCGGCGTAAGGAATGGGAAAGACATGCGGATTTTCCGGCGTACGCAGCGGACGATCAGGGGTGTCCGCCGTCGCCGCGGCATTCTCGCGAACGCTTTCCAACTCGTCGGCCATGGCCACGCCACTCACTTGCAGCACGCGGCTGCGCAGGTCGCTGAAGGGCTCGATGCGCGCAGCGTCTTCGTGATATTCGGGCACTTCGTAAACGAACCAGGACATTGTCGTCTCCCATGAGAAGGGGCGCTATTCTAACGCTACGCGAGAATCCACCGAAAATCGAGGCCGCCCACTTCTCCAAGCCTATCCGAGCCCCGCGAGGTCATCGCATCTCGACCGGAGCGCAGCAACGTCACACTTCGGATAATGTCTGATGCGCCGCGCGAACAACCGCATCGACCGTAATGTCGAACTTGTCGTACAGGTCCTTGATTTTCCCGGACTCGCCGAAGCTGTGCATGCCGACGAACTGGCCTTTCGGTCCGATGTACCGCTCCCATCCCAGTTCGACCGCCGCCTCGACCGCGACCCTCGCGGGAGAAGCGCCCAGCACGGCCCGCTGGTAATCGCGTGGCTGTTCCTCGAACAGCAGGCGGCACGGCATCGATACGACAGCCGTCGGCACGCCTTCGTGCTGCAGGACGTCGCGTGCCTGGACGGCGAGGTCGACCTCCGAACCTGTCGCGAGCAACGTGAGTTGGCGCGGTCCGCCATCGGCCTCCCGCAAAATATAGGCACCGCGTGCCGACTTGTTTTCGTTTCCAGGCTCGTTGCGCAGGAGCGGGACCGGCTGTCGTGACAATGCGAGGAGGGCAGCCCGGCGGGGCTGTTCGAGAATCAGTTCCCAGCACTCTGCCGTTTCGACTGGATCGGCCGGCCGATAGACGGCGAGTTGGGGAATGGCCCGAAGGGCGGCAAGGTGTTCGACGGGTTGATGAGTCGGACCGTCTTCTCCGAGACCGATGGAATCGTGCGTCATCACGAAGATGGACCGCACCCGCATCATCGCGCTCAACCGGATCGCCGGTCGACAGTAGTCCGAAAAACAAAGGAACGTGCCGCCGTACGGAATGAGACCGCCATGAAGGGCAATGCCGTTCATGGCGGCGGCCATGCCGTGTTCGCGGACGCCGTAATGAAGGTACGAACCGTTGAACCGGCCGGGCTCGATCGCGATTTGCTTCTTCGTCTTCGTATTGTTGGACTGCGTAAGATCCGCCGAGCCGCCCAGCAATTCCGGAATCGCGTCGACGAGACGATCGAGCACTTCACCGCTGGCCTTGCGGGTGGCCATTGCACTGCCACTGACGATAAACGCCTGCCGTGCCGCCTCGATCGCCGCCTTCCAGTTATCCGGAAGCCTTCCGGCATTGCGCCGGTCGAATTCGGTGCGCAGCGCTGGCGGCGCCCGGCGCACGCGCTCCTCCCATGCGAGTCTCGTCTTGCGGCCGCGCGCGCCGATCTCCCGCCATGCTTTCAGCAGGTCGTCCGGGATTTCAAACGGCGGCGAATGCCAATCGAGGGCCTGACGTGCGCCCGAAATTTCATCCTCGCCCGGGGCATCGCTATGGGCTTTCTCGGTTCCAGCCCTCGTCGGAAAGCCGAACCCGATGATCGTCCTGCATGCGATCAAGGTCGGTCGATCATGCGTTGTCCGGGCGGTCTCGATGGCGTTCCGTATCGCATCCGTGTCGTGGCCGTCGATTTCCAGGACATGCCATCCCGCTGCGTGAAAGCGCTCGATCTCGTCGTCCGAGACTGCGAGCTTGGTGGCGCCGTCGATCGAAATCGAATTGTTGTCCCAGAACGCGATCAATCGGCCCAACCGGAGGTGGCCGGCCAACGAAATGGCCTCGTGGCTGATGCCTTCCATCAGGCAACCGTCACCGAGAAATACGTACGTGTAGTGATCGACGAGATCGTCGCCGAAGTGCGCATTCATCACGCGCTCGGCCAACGCCATGCCGACGGCGTCCGCGATGCCTTGACCGAGGGGACCGGTAGTCAGTTCGATTCCATCGGCGTGCGAGTACTCCGGATGACCGGGTGTCTTGCTGCCGACTTGCCGGAACCGCTTCAGCTCGTCGATGGTCATGTCCGAATAGCCCATCAGATAGAGCAGGCTGTAGAGGAGCATCGACGCGTGTCCGTTGGAAAGCACGAACCGGTCTCGGTCGATCCAGTGAGGGTCCGATGCATCGAATTGCATGAACTCCTTGAACAGGACCGTCGCGACGTCAGCCAACCCCATTGGCGCACCAGGATGGCCGCTGTTGGCTCTCTGGACTGCATCCATGGCGAGGAAGCGGATACAGTTCGCCAGCGCGCGCAGATGGGGGTCTCGTGGGGACGGCACCGCTTTCGCAGTCGTCCCGGAATTTGCGGTGGGATCGCTCATCGGTTCTCCTATGTTGGCTGGGGGAAAGATGAGGCGACGGTGCAATATGCGTACCTTCTCGGCGATGGCGAGGATATGGGGAGATGTTCGAAGCGTTTGCCTTCGACTTAATCGTTGATGGGGTGCGCGTCCCCGTCATTGCCTGGATGCAACGTGTCGGGAAGGATGTCGACCTCGTCTCGGTATCCACACGAGATCCACGCCAACTGTCCCTGCTTTAATAGCGGTTCAGTTCGATTCAGCCCGCCGCGCGGCCAGCTCGACGCATGCGAAACTTAACGCAGCGTCCGGGATGGGTCGACCACCACACTATGTCCCCAAAGCAGAAAGAGATGGAGCAGGCGCTAAAAGGCATTCTGGATTGGTAACGGGCCGTGACCTATCAACGCCACGCACTGCGGACGTGCAACGAATCGGTAGGCCGGCAGTCTGATCTGGTTTTTCTGGCACTTGCCGCACGGATGGGCGGCCCGCCCAGAAGCGGGCGGCCTAACCGCGAGGAGCGAAGCGGGACCGCGCCTAGGCACGGCGACAGACCGCGCAAAGAAGTCCGCAACTGCTTCGCTCAATGCAGGTCAGGCGGTTCGTAGTGAACCCCGAATTGCTCTGCCAGTTGCGCGAGCCGCCGATCGCGCGTCCAGAGTCGGGTGTTCGGGGTCAACAGCACCGATGCAAGCAGCGTGCAATCCACGGCACCGCATCCGCGCCCATACAGCCGTTCCCGCTCGATCCAGTCCGCTACTTCGCCTGGCGTCGCGCGGCGCGTCTGGCGCAATAACGCGAGATCTCCCAGCGTTCGTGCCCGCGGTTCGGGCGGCGTCCCGCACGTGAGCTCAAGTATCACCAGTGGATGTGTAAGGACGTTATCGACGCTCAGAAGTTGGATAAGGGCTGGTAGTGACCGCCGGAAATGCTCGACCCACACGGACGTGTCGACCAACACACTCATCGGACGATTACCTCAGGAGCGCGGCGCGGGACATCTGCCATGTCGGGCGCGCGACCGCCCAAGGCGGCCAGGCGTTGACCGGCCTGGACGCGCACGAAGGTTTCAAGTGCCGCCCGGAATAGGTCGGCCGGCGGCATGCCAGGTTCGGCGAGTTCGAGTGCGCGCGCATAGAGAGCGTCGTCGACGGTGACGGTGGTACGCATGATGGCTCCTTTGATGCTTTTCCGCATCAATCTTAGCATCAACTCAACAGCGATTCAGTCATTGACAAGCGGATCACCAATCGGCCTGAAGTGGGGCCGTGACGCTTTCGCCAAGGAGATCCGACTACGGTGGCGTTAGAAGTTGGCGAACGTCGCTGGCGCACGCATGGGCAACCGTTTCGATCTCTATGCTCACACCAAGGCAGGTGTGAGGTGTCGTCAAGCATGTCGTGCCACCACGATAATTGTGTAATGGGCTGCTGCACAATTACCGGCACTGGAAAGCCGTTGCGACCGAAGGCTTATTTGTATTCTTTCGGCGTAGCCGGAAACCGACATGCTTGCCTAGTCCGGACTGTAACTTTTAACTCCGACCCCAATAAAACGATAATAGATATTATGTCAAACAAAAACTATCGACCTGGGATCGACTGCCGGGACGCAATTCTCCCGCAGAAAACTTATCAGATCGATTCGGTCCTTCAGGCGGTATCACCGGTCGGCGACGTCGCCGACAGCAGATCAAGACTCGCATGCGGATTCCGCGCAACTGCAGAATGTGCTGAAGGAGTCCCGGTCAGTTGGGTAGTTCGCTATCGACGATGAAGTTGCCATTCGTATAGCGATACTGCCGAGCAAGAGGTTCTGGTTTCCCGTAATTCGCCCAGCGAATACGGAAGCCGTCTCCCCCCTCGGTCCACGCGATCGCAAGATAGGGAGACTTGTTCCCCAAATCGGTGAACAAGTCGATGTTGTCGATGCAGCTCTGCACCAGCGTCGAGTAGATGGGTTCTGCACGTTTGCCATCCAAGCGAAGTACATAAAGCGTTCCTTCCTCGCCGGCCCCGCAGTAGCCCATTGGATTGTCGCTGGACGATTGATTGATCACCACCATGAGGAATTCATGGCCATCGATCACTCGGGAGCGCGCCGCGGGAAATGCGACGCTCGATGACGCCATCAATGCACGCCGTATCGCGCCAGGAACCTCCAGGGTCCGCACCTTGCCATGCCGGGCGTCGGTCACCACCAGCCGGTGTGCATGTTCCTGCACAATCGGTCCCGTGCTCAGTTGTACAAACTGCGGTTCCGGTGTTTGTGCCATCGCGACGGCACTGAAAGCGCCGAGGACCGCTCCACATAATGCTCTCTTAATTGTTCGCCATGTGGTCTGCATAACAGATACCCGAATAGATCGAGGCGTGTTCATCGGAACGACCTGACTTCCCACTTTTGTACGTGTTTGGTCATCTGTGTCATGCCGTACCCGTTACGCTGGTGATGCTACAAGATTTCACGGCGGACGAGCATGAACAGATCGTTCTGCACGCGTGTAACGCGCCAATCCACACTGACGTTCGTTTGGCGGCCAACTCGCGCCGGTCGGTTTGCGATCGTTCCCTGTCGTTCACCGGGTCCTATGGCGATAGCCGAAGCGGGTCGCCGCGTCCCGAACATCCCGGCGAGACCTGCGGCCGGCAATCATCAACCGATGCGACGTCGACGCCGCTGCCGGAAAGCCAGCTTCCTGAACGACCCGCCAACGCGTTATATTCTGGTCCCAGGCAGGACCACGCCGGAGCGTCCCGCCATCGCCGCCCTTCCCTACGCGCTTCTTCACCCCGAGAGAACGATAAAAATGGACCACGCGCAATATTTCAACCAAAGCTCGATCCAGGCCGCGAATCTTCGCCTGCACTATCTATCGCAGTTGCTGCGCGAGCAGACGGGCTCGATCGTCCAGTACGGCATCCTGCGCGGGTTTCCGATCGGCTTCAGTCATTGGGCGGAAGTCGCGGTCGGCGGCTATCTGCTCGGCACCTACGAGATCGCCGTTTGCGCGATCCTCGAAGCGCTCGGATCGCCTGAAAAGGTGCTGGTCGATCTCGGTGCCGCCGACGGCATTTTCGGCATCGGCCTGGTCAGGAACAACGTCTTTGCGCGCAGCCTGTGCTTCGAGATGGACGAGCAACGCCGCCACGCGATCCAGCACCGCGCCGCGGAAATGGGGCTGGCGGACCGCGTCGCCGTCTACGGCAAGGCCGATCGCAACCTGCCCGCGATCCTGTCGGAGCACGGCGGGGAGCCGGCCGGACGGGTCATCCTGTGCGATATCGAAGGCGCCGAGTTCGACCTGTTCGACGACGCGCTGCTGGAGCACCTCTCCGGCAGCCACGTCATCGTCGAAATCCACGACTTCCTGCTTGCCGACCCGGAGCAAGCCGCCCGCGCATTCGATGAATTGAGTCAGCGCGCGAGCAAGTACTTCAACGTGTACGAGATCCGCGACGGGCTGCGGGACATTCGCAACATCCCGTTGCTGCGACACTGGTCTGACTGGGACGCATGGCTGATGTGCGTCGAGGCGCGCTACCGGATGATGCGGTGGCTCTGGCTCGAGCCGAAAAGCCAGCCGCGACGCTCCGATCAGGACATCGATCGCCTGATCCTCGACTACCAGCGCCGGATCTTCGCCGTGTGACGGACGCGCGCGGCGTGTATCCGCCGCGGCGGCCGCAACGTCACGACCGGGCGCATCCGGGCGAATCGCCGCCCGCTCGAACGAACGCGCGCTGACGATGGATGTGGACGGTAGCGCCTACCCGATTGCATCGTCGCCGGACAACGCCTGCGCCATCTCCGATATCGGCCTGCTCCAGTCACCCAATGTCGCTTGCCGATACAACTGCATCGACCGGTACCACGGCGTGTCTCGATGGCAGTTGGACCAACGCTCGTCGCATGCCGCCGACAGCAGTACCCACACTGGGCGTCCGAGCGCGCCGGCGAGATGGGCAGGCCCCGTATCCACCGTGATCAACAAATCGAGCGCATCGAGGATCACGGCCGTGTCGCCGAAATCGCTCAGCTCCTCACTGATGACGCCAATGCCATGTTTATCGAGCACCGCATATTCGTCGTCGGTGATCTTGCCGAACTGCAGCGCATGGAAACGGCTCTCGGGCGCACCGAACAACGGCGCAAGTTGCGCCAGCGGGATCGATCGATAGGGTTCGTGGCGCACCGAGGTACCGCTACGCCAGATCAGGCCTATCTCGCGAACGCCGTGGCGTCGATTTTTGAAAATGTCGGCAACCCGCGCCGTCATTTCCCGTCCGGCCGGTGCCTGCAAGTACGAATCGGTGTAGCTGGGAAAGTATGGCGTCGCCTGATAGCGCACGAAGAGGTCGAAGGTGCAGATGACGCAATCACTTTGGTCGATTGCACTGCGGGCATCTTCTACGACGGTGATCCAATCCCATGCGGAAAATATCGTCGCCAGCGTGTTCGGTGCCTGCAACACGACAGCCTGTGCCCCTTCGTCCCGCAAGAGATGCAAATACCGAGAAAACATGATCACGTCGCCCAGCCCGCCCTCCTGAACGACGAGGACGCGCTTTCCCGCGACCGATTCGTCGAATCGCAGAAGCTTGCCGACGATTTTTTCGTACTCGACGGTATCGCTTCGATAGATGTTGGAAACGATACCGGCTCGGCTCCAGGTATCGCGCAGCCGTCGGCTCAGGGCGTGGGCTTCGCGAAAACGACCTTGAGCGTATTGCGAGATCGCGAGTTCGACCTGCACGATTCTGAGATCGGGCTCGTGATCAAGTTCGGCGACGGCCTGAGTCAATAGCGTTTCGGCCTGCGAAAAAAGGCCGAGATAGTTCATGTCGATGCCGATCTGCGCGCGAAAGAATGGCGCTTCGATGCGATCCGCAAGCTCCTTCGTCAATCGAATCGCTTCCTCCGCGTGGCCCGACAACCTGAGCGCGCGACCCAGCGCGAGTCCGGTGCTCGCGGATTTCTCACGAAGGTAGGCGTTGTATGCAACGTCGAGCCCGAATTGATCGCTTGTCAATTTATCCCCGCATGGAATTCCGGTGATTCGGTTTCTATATACGATCGAGTTTTATTTTGGGCGCCGTCGGCACGACGACGTATCGCGGTCGCCATTTCCGGTATCGGCCACCACCACGCGATTCACCCGTACCGGCGCGTGCGGTCGCGGGCTGCCGGAAATATGCCGATTGCGCGCGCAACCTCAATCCGCGAACGCGACAGGAAGACGGCCGGCCGTCGGCGGCATGCCGCTATGACGTCGCGGTCACTTGCCGAACCTTACACTTTGCCCGCGCGACATAAAAGCCCTCCGCCCGGGAACATTTGTCAAATAACTTGAATGACCGACAACGGGCCGACGATTTCCCTTAACATCCACCGTCATGTCGGCTCACGTCGAACACGATCGACCGATCGTCGCGCATCGGCTATCGATCGTTCTATTGGACGCCCGCCCGGCACCGCTTTCATCCGCACCCCAGGACCGATCATGTTCCAGACTCCGGGAGATTCCTTCGTCAACGGCTCGCTGCTGGGCCTGTGCATCGAGGTGCCGATTGCCGTGCTGGTTTCGCTGGCCATGCACGGTGTCGACTGGAACGGCCCGCGCGTCGCGATGCTCGTCGCCACGCCCGTGCTGATCGCGTGCGTTGCGCTGCTGACCCGTCCGGTCGCATTCAGCACGGTATGGAAGCACAAGCGCTCGCCCTTCGAGCTCGACGACAATCTCCGCGCATCGATCTACGGCCGGCTCTGCGGAATCGCGCTCGGCGTGGTATTCGGCATCATGGTCGCGACGACGTTCTCCTGATCCGGTCGCCCGAACCGTCCGACGAAACCCGCATCGCCACTGATCGGCAAGCGCTTCCCGTTTCCTCGCGCCACCCCGCCGCAGCCAGCGGATCGAACGACGTATCCCACAACGGCGCGACACGGGCCGGGCCGTTCAACACGCCGATGCGGGCAAACAGGCCCGCTCCCGCCCTACCAACGTTTCGCGGAATCGATATGCGAACGTGCGTAGCGCATCGGTTGGCCCTCGCCTAGCGGGGCGTTGTGTAAACGCATCGTCATGCGAACGACGGGTATTGCGTACATCGAACGATTTCATCGATCGATATGACCGCGGAGGTACATTTTCGTCACGCAACGTTCGTGGTCCGCGCGATGCGTTCGCCGCAGCAGGCGTGCCGGACGCGATCGCGGCGCACATGCCGGGCCGACGGCAACGCACATTACAAATCGGCCGCGCAGCGATTTACAAACCACGGATCGGCCGTTCGTCGGCGCGTTCGTCGTCAATAGCATCGTGATCCTCACAAACGTATTGATAACAACAGAGGATGGTCATGATCAAAAAAACGGTAGCGCTGGGTTTGGTTTCGATCGGTTCGGTCAGCGCGCATGCGCAGAGTTCGGTGACGTTGTACGGCGTGGTCGACGCCGGCATCGCGTATACGAACAACCAGGGCGGCGCGAGCAACATCCAGCAGACGAGCGGCAAGCTGAGCGGCAGCCGCTGGGGCCTGAAAGGCGCGGAAGATCTCGGCGGCGGCCTGCAGGCGGTCTTCACGCTGGAAAGCGGGTTCCGGCCGAGCGACGGCGGGCTCGGCCAGGGCGGCCGCCTGTTCGGCCGATCCGCGTACGTGGGTCTCGGCAAGCAAGGCCTCGGCACGCTGACGTTCGGCCGTCAGTACGAGCCGATCACCGATCTCGTCGCGCAGTACTCGGGGGCGGGATTCTGGTCACCGGCCACGCACGTGGGCGACAACGACAACATGAACCAGAGCTTCCGGCTGAACAACGCGGTGAAGTTCCGCAGCGACGCGATCGCCGGCTTCACGGCCGACCTGCTCTATGCATTCAGCAACCAGGCCAATGGCGGCGCGGGCACCGGATTCTCGAACAACAACGCGTGGGGCGCCTCGGCGAACTACGTGAACGGCCCGCTGTCGATCGGCGGCGGTTATGTGCGATTCAACCATCCGAATGCGACGTCGAATACGAGCGGCGCGGTGGGCGGCGCGACCTCGACCACCGGCAACGACTACAGCGGCGCGTTCTTCTACGGGCTGAACGGCGGCGTACTGAAGCAGCAGATCGGCGCGGCGGGCGCGAACTACGCGCTCGGCCGTACGACGCTCGGCTTCGCATGGAGCCACACGCAGCTCGACTATCTCGACGGCTCGTCGCGCAAGTTCAACAACTACGACGTGAACGCGCGCTACCAGATCACGCCGGCGGCGACGCTGATCGGCGTCTATACGTTTACCGACGGGCGCGCGAGCGGCTTGCCGGGCACGCGCGGCCAGACGCTGAAGCCGCGCTGGCACCAGTTCACGCTCGGGTTCGACTATGCGTTGTCGAAGCGCACCGATATCTACGTGTCGGCGATCTACCAGCTCGCGGCCGGCGATGCGAGCACCGCGACGTCGGGCGGCTATCGCAAGATCGCGGCGATCTCGAACATCGGCAGCGCGTCGTCGACGAACCGCCAGCTCGCGTTCGTCAGCGGGCTGCGCGTGAAGTTCTGACGGCACCTGCATCGGGCGCGGCGCGACAAGCACGATGCGCAAGGCTGCAATCGTTGTTTGCCGCGCCGCACCCGGTTGCCGAAAATGCTCGCTTCCCTGCGCGCGGCTCCCGTACGCAACATGCGTTCGACCACGACCGATTCCCCTTTTCCTCGCCGTATAGGGACGGGACGCGCCTGGCACACGTGAGAAGCCGGTTTCAGGTTGCGTGATGCATGCGCCGGGCCCGTCAGTGCTGGATGCCCCAGCGCCGCACGGTCGCGCGTTCGAGCGTATCGAACACGAGGTTCTCGATCAGCAGCCCGATCACGATGACGGCCGCCAGACCCGCGAACACGCGATCCGTATACAGCTCGTTGCGGTTCTGGAAGATGTACCAGCCGAGGCCGCCCTGCCCCGCGCTCGCGCCGAACACGAGTTCGGCCGCGATCAGCGTGCGCCATGCGAAGGCCCAGCCGACGCGCAAGCCGGACAGGACCGACGGCAGCGCGGCCGGCACGAGAATCAGCGCGATCTGGCGCAGCCCCGTGAGCCCGTAGTTGCGCCCGGCCATTTTCAGCGTGGCGGGCACGCCGGCAAAGCCGGTATACATGCTGAGCGCGAGCGGCCACAGCACCGCATGCACGAGCACGAACAGCAGGCTGCCGGTGCCGAGCCCGAACCACAGCAGCGCGATCGGCAGCAACGCGATCGACGGCAGCGGATTGAACATCGACGTGAGCATCGTCAGCAGATCGCGGCCGATGCGCGTGGATACCGCGAGCGACGTCAGCGCGAACGCCAGCAGCACGCCCAGCGCATAGCCGCGCAGCAGCACCGACATCGAGATGCCGGTCTTGACCAGCAGTTCGCCCGACTCGATGCCTTGCACGAACGCGGCCAGCGTCGCGCCGAAAGTCGGGACGAGCAGATCGTTCGCGACGATGCGCGCGACGATCTCCCATGCGGCGATCAGCACGAGCGCGATGACGCTGCGGCGAAACCACGCGGCGCCGCCGATGCGGCGCATGAGCGGCGCCGGCGCCGCGCGCTCGGCGTCGGGCAGCGCGTCGAGCGTGCGCGTGTATTCGGCGCGCACGGGCGGCAGCGGCGGCAGGAGGGGATCGAGCGTACTCACGATGCGGCGTCCTCCGTCGTCGGTGCGTGGGGTGCGTCGGTGTCGAACAGCAGGCGATGGATCCGCGCGACGTTGTCGCGGAAGTCGCCGGTGTCGATGTTCTCGAGCGAATGCTCGTGACTGTTGAGCTCCGCGCGCACGCGGCCCGGATGCGGCGACAGCAGCAGAATCCGGTTGCCGACCACGAGCGCCTCCTCGATCGAATGCGTGACGAACAGCAGCGTGAAGCGGAATTCGTCCCACAGCCGCAGCAGTTCCTCCTGCATCTTGCGGCGCGTGAGCGCGTCGAGCGCGGCGAACGGCTCGTCCATCAGCAGCACGCGCGGCTGCATCGCCAGCGCCCGTGCAATCGCGACGCGCTGTTTCATGCCGCCCGACAGCGTATGCGGATAGGCATCCGCAAACGTGCCGAGGCCGACCTTGTCGAGATAGTGCAGCGCGCGCTCGCGTGCTTCTGCGCGCGACAGCTTCGCGGCGGCGCGCAACGGAAACGCGACGTTCTCGACGACCGTCTTCCACGGCGGCAACTGGTCGAATTCCTGGAACACGACGATGCGGTCCGGCCCCGGCCCGCGTACCGGCCGGCCGTCGAGCGCGATCGAACCCGAGACGGGCTCGATGAAGCCGGCGATCGCCTTCAGCAGCGTCGACTTCCCGCACCCCGACGGGCCGAGCAGCACGAAGCGGTCGCTGCCGTACACGTCGAAGCTCACCCGATGCGTCGCGCGAACGATCCGCGCGCCGCTGCGGTATTCGAGGCTGACCTCGTCGATGGCGAGCAGGCGTTCGCTGTGCGCACCGGCGGGCGCGGCATTCGCCGCGGGCCGCCCGGCGGCGCGTGTGTCGAGCGCGGCGGATGCGGCCGGCGACGCGCCGTCGCGCGCCGCATACGGCGGCAACCAGGTTCGGGGAGAAGTGGCGTTCACGATCGAATCTCTTGCGGGCAAAGCATCAACATACGGCCGGGCGTCGTGCGGACCAACCATCGATTGCGCATATCGAAACCGCGCCGACGCATAAGCGTCGATCGCGGCGTCGCAGCATCGGCGCCGCTCAACTGCCGCCGGCCGTCGCGGGATCGTCGAAGAAGTAGTCGCGCCACGACTTCGGTTCGTTGCGGATCGCACCGGTGCGATGCATGAACTGCGCGAGCGGCAGCGTATTCTGCGGTGCGGTCTTGAACTGCACCTGCGGATTGCGCAGGATCTTCAGCAGCAGCGCGCGATCGATCTTCGACGCGTTCACGCGAATATAGGTATCGGCCGCCCGCTCCGGATCGGCCGCGATCTGTCGGGCGGCATCGGCCAGTGCGGCGACGAACGCGCGGTAGGTCTTCGGGTTGTCGTCGCGGAATTTCTCGGTCGCGTACAGCACCGTCGCGGAGCTCGGGCCGCCGAGCACGTCATACGAATTCAGCACGATATGCGCGTTCGGGTTGCCGGCGAGCTCCTGCTCCTGGAACGGCGGATTGCCGAAGTGACCGGTGATCACGTTGCTGTTCGCGAGAATCGCGGCCGTCGCGTCGGGATGGGGAATCGCCTGCGTGAGTGCGTCGAGCTTGTCGAACTGCTTGTCGCCCCACTGCTTCGCGGCCGCGTACTGCAGCACGCGCGACTGCACCGACACGCCGACCGCCGGCACCGCGATCCGGTCCTTCGCGCTCAGGTCGGCGATCGTCTTCACGTTCGGGTTGCTGCTCACGAGGTAGTACGGAAAATTGCCGAGCGACGCGACGCCCTTCACGTTCTGCCGGCCGCGCGTGCGGTCCCACACGGTCAGGAGCGGGCCGACGCCCGCGCCCGCGACGTCCACCGCGCCGGACAACAGCGCGTCGTTCACGGCCGCGCCGCCCGACAGCCGCACCCAGTCGACCTTGATGTCGAGGCCGGCCTTGCGCCCTTCCTTCTCGATCAGCTGCTGGTCGCGCGCGACGTTCAGCATCAGGTAGACGACGCCGAACTGCTCGGCGATGCGGATGCGGCCCTCCGCGTGCGCGGCTTGCGGGATCGCCGCGCCCGCGAAAGCGAGCGCGGCGGTGAGCGTGGCTGCCAGCGCGCGGCGCGCCGGCAAAAACGAAAACGACATCGGAACTCCGTTCAGGAAGGGGCGGAAATGAACGACGCGGCGCGCGGCTCAGAAAGGCGCGTCGCCTTCGATCGTCGTGCGGTACAGCTTGCGGCGCAGGTGGTCGGGCGTGCCGGCGGCGAGATGCATCAGCGAACGGTTGTCCCAGAACACCAGGTCGTGATCGCGCCATGCGTGCCGATACAGGTGTTCGGCGCGCACGCTGTGCGCGAACAATTCGTCGAGCAGCGCGCGGCTTTCGTCGTCGGGCAGCCCGACGATACGCGTCGTGAAATGCTCGCTGACGAACAGCGCCTTGCGGCCGGTTTCCGGATGCGTGCGCACGACCGGATGAACGACCGCCGCGACCTGCGCGATCTGCTCGGGCGACAGGTTGGGCCGCCACGGGCTGCGCGCCTGCAATTCCGCATAGCGCGCGAGATACGTATGCTCCGCGCGCCGCCCTTCGACCGCGCGGCGCAGATGGGCCGGCAGCGTGTCCCATGCGAGATGCATGTTCGCGAACAGCGTGTCGCCGCCTTCCGCCGGCAGCTCCTGCGCGTGCAGCAGCGAGCCGAGGCTCGGCTTTTCCTTGTACGACAGGTCGGAATGCCAGAAATGGCCGGCGTCGCCGAGCCCGATCGGTTTGCCGTTCTCGACGATGTTCGACACGATCAGCACTTCCGGGTGGCCGGCCAGCGCGAACTGGTGCAGCACGTGAATCTGCAGCGGACCGAAGCGGCGGCTGAACGCGATGTGCTCGTCCGGCGTGATGCGCTGATCGCGAAATACCAGCACGTGGTGATCGAGATGCGCACGATGGATGCGCGCGAAATCGTCGGCATCGAGCGGTTTCGACAGGTCGAGGCCGATCACTTCGGCGCCGAGCGGCGCATCGAACGGCACGATGTCGAAGTGCTGCGCCAAGCCGTCCGGCCGCGCGGCGGGATGCCCGGTGGACAGCGTTGCGGCGTCGCGGATGGCGGTAGTCGTCACGGCACGGCTCCTGATTCGGTCAAAACGCGAATCTACGAGGGCGTGCCGGCGGGCGTCAACGAAGCGATTCGGATACGTTTATCTGCTGCGGTGATAAAGATCGCTGCTCGCGCATACGGCGCCGATTCGGGCGAAATCGGCGATCGCCATCGATGGCGGGAGGGTCCGGCCGCGCAGCGCTGCGCTACGCCGCCAGCCAACTAAGGTTGTCCAGCGCCGCCCGACGCACCATAGATCTGCCCGGTCACATAGCTCGCGCGCGACGACAGCAGCTCGACATAGATCGACGCGATCTCGGCCGGTTGCCCCGGCCGCCCCATCGGCACCTGCTCGCCGAACGTCTCCACGTTGTGCGTCGTCTGTCCGCCGCTGACCTGCAACGGCGTCCAGAACGGCCCCGGCGCGACGCCGTTCACGCGGATGCCGCGCTTGATCATCTGCTTCGCGAGCCCCTTCGTGAAGTTCGCGATCGCCGCTTTCGTCATCGCGTAGTCCAGCAGGTTCGCGGACGGGTCGTACGCATTGACCGACGTCGTATTGACGATCGCCGAACCGGGCGGCATGTGCGCAATCGCGGCCCGCGTGATCCAGAACATCGCGTAAAGGTTGGTGCGCAGCGTCCAGTCGAACTGCTCCGTGCTGATGTCGAGGATCGATTCGTGGCTCTGCTGGCGAGCCGCGTTGTTCACGAGGATGTCGAGCCCGCCGAGCGCGGCAACCGCCCGCTCGACGAGCCCGTTGCACGCGCCTTCGCTGCGGATGTCGACCGGCAGTGGCACCGCCTTGCGTCCCGCGCTGCGGATCAGGTCCACGACTTCGCGCGCATCGGGCTCTTCGTCGGGCAGATAGACGATCGCGACGTCCGCGCCTTCCCGCGCACAGGCGATCGCCACCGCGCGGCCGATACCCGAGTCGCCGCCGGTGATCAGCGCCTTGCGGCCGTCGAGCCGGCCGCTGCCGCGATAGCTGCGCTCGCCGTGATCGGGACGCGGCGTCATGCGGCCCGCGAGGCCCGGCCACGGCTGGTGCTGCTGCGGAAACGGCGCATGCGGATAGAGCGTGCGCGGATCGCGCGGCGCCGTATCGCCGACGTCGGGCGGGCCGCCCGTTTGCGCGATCGTCGGCAGGGCGACGCTGGCGACCAGTCCGGCCGTCGTGCCCTGCACCCATTTGCGACGGGATTCGGAAACTTCGTCTGATGACATGATGGACTCCGGTGCGTGGATGGCGAAACGGAACGTCGCGATTCGGGCGGCGGCGCCGCTACAGCGGTCGCGGCCGGTTGCCCAAACCGTCGGGTGCGTCGTGCTCGTCCGGCCACGGCTTGCCGGCCGGATCGCGCACTTCGGTCTGGCGCGGATCGTCCGGCACGACCTTGCGCGCCTGATCGTCCGGCATCGTGTCCAGCTCGCCGCCGCCGGGCGCATGGCCGGAGCGCACGGACGATGCGCGGCCGGGTGTCGGCTTGCGCCGGTCCGGCGCGTCGGCCGCTTCGCGTGCCGGGTCGGGCGACGCGGGGTTCTTGCGTCGAGTTTCCTGGGTCATGACTCTCTCCCTGTTCGGATGGTGTCGGGCCGACCGCGCGCGGGGCGCACGGGATCCGCCATCGTGCGTGTCCCGCATGCTCGTCCCGGTACGGCCGTCGCCGGATCGCGGCCGGACACGTTTCACCGCCGGCGCCGCCTTTCGTGCGCAACCTCGCCAGTCGGCACCGCGTCGACGTCCTGCAGCGGCTCGCCGGGGATGCGGCGCTTCGCGGACTGATCGGCCGGCAAATCCTCCGTCTGCCCGGCGCGCCCGTCCACGCTGCCGCCTTCCGCATCGAGTTGCTGCTCGGCCCGCCGCCAGTATTCGTCGGCGCTGCCGTCCGGCGCGCCGTCCGCCTGCCACAGCCGGTACGCCCGCTCGCGGATCCGCGTTTCCCTGTCTTCGTTCATGCCGTTCTCCGTGTCTGCCATGGCGATCACCGATCCGGGCGCGACGGCGCCGACACCGCACCGAGCGTCGACGACATCGCGCCGTCCGCGGCCGTCGCCAGATCGCCCAGCGCGACGATGCCGACCAGCCGCTTCTGTCGGTCGACCACCGGCACGCGGCGAATCTGCGCGTCTTCCATCTTCTTTTGCACCGCCGAAACGTCGTCGTCCTCGTAACACCAGTTCGCGGGTCCGCTGACGACGCCCTCGACCGCCTCGTCCGGCGGCACGCCCATCGACACCGCGCGCACGACGATGTCGCGGTCCGTCAGCATGCCGATCAGCCGTGTGCCGTCGCACACGGGCAGCGCCCCGACGTTCAGGTCGTCCATCAGTCTGGCCGCATCGCGCAGGCTCTGTGTCGGGCCGATGGTCGCGGCGTCGCGTGTCATCACTTCCGATACACGTGTCATGTTTCGCTCCTTGGAAAGCCGCCCACGGCGGCCTCCTGCACGAGCATCGCGCGTTCCGGCCGTCGCGCGGGTCAGTCCTCCGTCGAGCAGCGCACCGACGTCAGGCCGGCCGATTCGACGATCCGCATCAGTTGCTTCAGCATCGCGTCGGCGTCGGGCGCTTCGCGCCACTGCACGAACATTTCCTCCTCGCGCACCGCGCATGCGGTCGTTTCGCTAAAACGCTTGGTCCGGCACGTGAAACCCGCGGCGCACAGTTGCTCGCCCAGTTGGGCGCGCGCAACCGACCCCAGCGGATATTCGACCGTGACCAGCGCGGTCCTGACGCGCCGCAAGCGCTGCTCGACCAACCGCAGCGGCCAGACGACCAGCAGCGCCAGCACCAGCCCGAGCGCACCGAGCGACAACTGGCCGCCGCCGATGCACAGCCCGATGACCGTCACGAACCACAGCGTCGCGGCGGTCGTGACGCCGGACACGAGGCCGTCGCGATGAAGGATCGCGCCGCCGCCGATGAAGCCCATCCCGGTCAGGATGCCGAGCGGCAACCGCATCAGGTCGAGCACCGAGAACGCGCCCTCCGGTTTGCCCGCTTGCAGCAACAGCGCATTGACCTGCAGCATCGACAGGCACGCGGCGAGACAGACGAGGATCGTCGTGCGCAGCCCGGCCGTCTTGCCGGATTCGCTGCGATCGACGCCGATCAGCCCGCCCGCGACGAGCGCCAGCAGGATCCTGACGAGAACGTCGTGCCACTGCAGTACGACCGGCATCGGTTCCATGCGCGCCTCCCATGCAAATCGTCGTGTGTCGGTGCGCGAACGCCGCCGACGACGCTCGACCGAGCAAGGACCGGACCCGCGTTCGGGGTATGGCGGCGCGTGTAGCGAGTCGGACGGAATTGTAGAAAGGGGCGTTGCGCGAGTACCGCGCCAGCGTGGCGAACGGCCGCCGTCAGCCTTGATCGCGCGACGTCGATGCCGATGACTACAGCGGCGACCCGATACCGTTCATGCGGATGCAGCACGACGCGCCGAAGAACCTCGGCATCCACGAGGCACGGATTCACTACGCGGTGTTCGGGCCGGATCTGTTCGCCGAATGATCGTGGTCCGCCGCTCGTCGCGCGGACGCCGGCGGACTCGCTGCCTCCCGCAGCCATCTTCCGGACTTCCTCGCCGGCATGGCCGGTCGAGCACGCGCGCCTTCTTCTCCGTATCCGATCAGATACGAACATCCTCTCTCCAATCATTTCACGACATTCGGTTCCCGATCGGATACGAAACGACGTCCCAAGCATCGCGATTCCCAGTTCGTTCCCGTACGAATACGAAGTGATGCCCGAGCCCGCGAGTTATGCAATACTGTTCCCGATCAGATACGAAGCACGGAGAACGTCATGTCGGAGTCCCAGCCCGTCGACACGATCGGCGCGCTCGCCCACCTCATTCGCGCGACGCGGATCCAGCAGGGATTCACGCGGGACGAACTCGCGAACGCGACCGGGCTGTCGCCGAAATTCATCAGCCAGGTGGAAGCCGGCAAGCCGACCGCGCAAATCGGCAAGGTCATGCTGCTGCTCGGCGAACTGGGTGTGCGGCTGTATGCCGAATCGTCGATCGAGATTTCCGAAGCCGCCGCGCTGAAGGCCGCGCAACGCCGCAGGAGCAGCCATGGCGGCTAGAACGCTGATCGCGTCCGCGAACGGCGTGCGCATGGGCACGCTGACCGACGACAAAGGCATCTGGTCGTTCGCGTACGACGCGAACTGGCTCGCATCGCCCGCCGCGTATCCGCTGTCGCCGGCGTTCCCGCTTCGCGCCGGCGTCTTCACCGACACGTCGACCGATCGCCCGGTCCAGTGGTTCTTCGACAACCTGCTGCCGGAGGAAGGCATGCGCACGTCGCTCGCGCGCGAGGCAAAGGTCGATGCGGCGGACGCATGGGGCCTGCTCGCGTACTTCGGCCGCGAATCGGCCGGCGCGCTGACGCTGCTGGCCGACGGCGAGCACGAAGCGGCCGGCGGCCTGCAACCGCTGCCGCTCGACGAACTCGAGCGCCGGATTCAGGCGATGCCCGAGCGCGCGCTGACGGCCACCGCGCCCAAGCGCATGTCGGCGGCCGGCGCGCAGCAGAAGCTGCTGCTGGTGCTGCGCGGCGATGCGCCCGACTACGCGCTGTTCGAGCCGGTCGGCAGCGAGCCGTCGATGCACCTGCTCAAACCCGACATGCGCGCGGCCGGCTATCCGCATTCGGCGATCAACGAGTTCTTCTGCATGCGGCTCGCGAAGAAGATGGGGCTCGACGTGCCCGACGTTCATTTCCTGCGCGCGCCGTCCGCGTGCTACGTGATCGACCGGTTCGACCGCGACGTCGCATCCGAGCCGGCCGGCCGCGTGCATACGATCGACGCGATGCAACTGCTGAACTACGACCGCGGTTTCAAATACCAGCGGGCCAATGCGCAGGAGCTTGCCCGCGCGATCGACCGCACCAGCACGCGCGCGCTGACACGCCTGTCGGTGTTCCGCTGGACCGTGTTCAACGTGGTGGTCGGCAACGCCGACGCGCACCTGAAGAACCTGTCGTTCTTCGTCGATGCGCGCGGCTACCGGCTCGCGCCGTTCTACGACATCGTCAGCACGGTCGCGTATCACACGCCGACGCACCGCCCCGACCATCGCGGCGATCACTGGCCGCACTGCGAGCTGACGATGCCGCTCGGGCATGCGACGCGGTTCGCCGATATCGACGTGGAGGCGCTGATCGCGTTCGGTCAGGCGCTCGGGCTCAGGGAGAAAGCGGCCGCCACTGAACTGCAGCGTTTTCTCGAACCGCTCGATCGTCACGTCGAGCAGACGCTCGATGACGTGCGGAACGTCGCGCATCCGGACGCCGGGGAAATGCGGTTGCTGAATTCGATCGTTGCCATGCCGATCGCGGAGATGGGGCGCGTGCTGCGGACCCCGCACGGGTAAACGGCGATGCGCGGATGGCCGGCCCACCTCGCTGAACGAATCTTTCGACACATCAGCGAAGGCATGAAATTTTAATTCACAATTTACCGCACCTTTCCCTGACGATTATCTTCCTATACTCGCCAAGCTCCCCACCAATAACAACAAACGAAATATACGCCAACCCTGAAATTTTCCCGAATAAGACTGTTCCGACCACCCCAAATGTCGACATTGACGCGGTCAATATTCCAGCCCCGGTATAAAACGAAGAGGAGGCAAAGATTTTCTTCTCAGACAGGAAGTTAATCGACTCTATGACATATCTGCTGACGAGGTAAACGCAAACCGCACCAGATAGTCCATATGCAATGCAATTTGCAACCAGATTCGGCTTTGACACGGCAATCAAAATTATACCAAATACACACGCAACAGCATTGATTTTTATTATCTTGACAATGCCACTCTCAGGACTATTCATCATGATCAACGCGGCCTCAACAATTTGATAATGAAAGAGACGGAAGCGGATATATCCATATATCCGCTTCGCCTTCCTCAAGTCATATTAGGGGCCGTTTTTACCCGTGATGGCTTTCCACATGCCATCCGGGATATTTCCGCCAATATAGCCGCCCAATGCCGCTCCTGCTCCCGGGCCATATATCGCACCCAAGCCGGCTCCGATAACTGCACCTCCAACAGTACCCACACCAGGAACAACTGATCCTATACATGCCCCTAGTGCGCCGCCTGCTTCTGCACCACCGACTCGGCCAGCGAGCCATCCGACAGCGGAACCGACCAGCGCTCCCTCTCCTGCCGCCCCGGAAACAGCTGCGATTTCTTCTTTAGTAAGCTCTGCGAACATTACATGTCACCTCGCTTGATTGAACTAAAAATTGGCGGTGCTGATCCTGCGATAAGGATCAGCCCGGCAATTCTATCCCTGCCCCCACTAAATGCAAATGATTCGTATTTGCATTTAGTGGGGGGATCACGTCTCAGTTGGATGCCTGGCGGATTGCTCGCGCATCCGGCAGACACTCGATACGCGTGCCGATGCACATCCGATGGCACGATGCTTGCCGGTTGATGGACGGATCGACCATCTATCCCGGTTCGGCGACCACGGTCGCGGCGGTGCCGGGTTCTGGCGCGGTAATCGTCCGCGAGCGCTTCACCTCGCTTTCGGTCGGGCTCTGGTCGATTTTGATCATCGCCGCGGCCGATCTGTCACAGATGGTCCTTGGGTCGCCAAGCTCCCATGTCACGGAGGTATCTGCACTACATCTATCGGGATAAGTATTCTTATCACAATAGCTTCATTAACCCATCAAACCTGCATTTGCGAAAACGCCCCGCTTGCGACGAGGCGTCCACCGGTTCACCGCCCGATCGGCAAGCCGGTCGGCTCGATCCAGCCGAGCTTGTACGCGATCAGCAGCGACAGAAACAGCGTGACCGACAACCCGACGCGCGCGGCGAGCGACCACGCCATCCGCTTGGACTTGCCGCGATCGTGATTCATGAAGTACAGCGCGAAGATCAGGCTCGCGATGATCATCGCGAATGCCACAGAGACCAGCAGGGTTTTCATTGCCGTTGCCTTTGAAGTTCCGAATCGGCCCGAATCAGTTCGGCCAGTTTGTGCCGCTCGTCGGCGACGCCGCCGACGCCCGACGCCGGCCAGTCCAGCGCGACGCCGTTGCCGAGCGAATCGCGCACGAGTGCCTGGTAGCGCCGGTCGTTGATCGTGCCGTGCGCCATCGTGTCGGAGATCTCGCGCCGGAACGGCAGCGGGAAACTCGCGTACGCGCGCGACAGCGCCGCGTATTGTCTCGCATCGATCTCTTTCGACGATGGTATGACGGTCCAGATCACCACGGCGACGATGGCCGTGAACGGAATCGCCGTGTAGCGAAGGATGAACTTGATCGGGGTCATGAAGCGGTGAGCAGAAGTGATCGCAAGCGCGCGCCGCGCTGCGCTGCGGCGAAACGGCCAGCCGGCGGCGCCTCGCATCATTGTACTGAAAGCACCATCCAGCCAACAGAGTATGATAATGGAATTATCATGTTCATCACATGAATAGACGGCCCGGCATCCGGCGCGGGCGGCGTGCGCGCCACGCTGCCCACGCCGGTTTTCCACCTGTACCCGCGCATCCGCGACGATCGAGCGAAGCCCTTATGCCAGCGCAGTACTTCCGAAACCTGACGGGAAAACACCGCAGCGCGACCGCGAACCGCCAGCTCGGGTTTTCGCTCGCGTTCGTCGCCGGCGCGGCCAATGCCGGCGGCTTTCTCGCGGTCAAGCAGTACACGTCGCACATGAGCGGCATCGTGTCGGCAATCGCCGACCAGACGGCCCTCGGCGACGTACGGTTCGCGCTCGCCGGCATCAGTTCGCTCGGGTCGTTCCTGATCGGCGCCAGTTGCTCGGCGATCCTCGTCAACTGGGGGCGCCGCCGCGGGCTGCACAGCCAGTTCATGCTGCCGCTGCTGGTCGAAGCCGCGCTGCTGTTGCTGTTCGGGCTGCTCGGCAGCCACCTCGCGCTGTGGGAAACCTTCTTCGTGCCGGTGACCGTGACGCTGCTGTGCTTCATCATGGGGCTGCAGAACGCGACGATCACGAAGCTGTCGGGCGCGGAAATCCGCACGACGCACGTGACGGGCATCGTGACCGATCTCGGCATCGAGCTCGGGAAGCTGTTCTACTGGAACCGCTCGGCCATCGACGTCGACGCGCACGCGGTGATCGCCAACCGTTCGAAACTGAGGATTCACGCGACGATGCTCGCGTCGTTCTTCGTCGGCGGCCTCGCCGGCGCCATCGGTTTCAAGCACGTGGGCTACGTATCGACCGTGCCGCTCGCGGCGATGCTCGTCACGCTCGCGATCGTGCCGGTGATCGACGATCTGCTCGCGCTGCTGCGCAGCAGACGCTGACCGTGCGCCACGGGCGGCGCTTGCGCACGGCAACGCCGAAAGCGGATCGATTATAATTTGATTAACATACCGACCACCCTCGCCCCGTCATGGAAACGAAAACCGCCCGCCTGACCGTCCTGATCGATCCCGCGAAGAAGGAAGCCTTCGAGATGCTCTGCGCGGAGCAGGATCTTACGCCGTCGCAAGTCGTGCGGCAGTTGATCCGCGAATATCTCGACCGGCACGGCGTCACGTACAAGACCCGGAGCGCGATCGGCAAGCGCGTGAAATAAGCGCGGCCGCAAAGGCACGCGCCGCCGCTCGGTGCCCCCAGGTATCCGCAACGACCGTTACGCGCCGATCTCCCAGCGTTCGTGCGACTGCGCGCGCCAGACCAGCCGGCGCGGATCGATGCCCTCGCCGTGCTTCATGCGCCTCGCGGTGGCCGCCAGCTTCAGTTCGCCGGCCTGCGGGCAGGCAAGCGCCCGCTCCAGCAGGATACGCAACGACGGCAGCCGGCTGCCGTCCTTCCATGCGAATGCAACGAAGTTGTTGTCGTCGCCGCACGGCGCCAGCGCATACGACGAACCGAATACCGATCGCAGTTGCTCGAGGTGCTGCGGCAATGCCGGATCGTCGTCCATGAAATTGATCGCGAGCACCCCGGATTCGCTCAGGCGCGCGCGGCACGCCTCGAGGAAGGTGCGGCCCGCACAGCGGCCGCGCATACCGTCGGCGACGAACGCATCGTGCAGGATCACGTCCGTGCGGACGTCCGCCCGTTCCAGATGATCCGCGCCATCCGCGCATATCACGCGCAAGCGCGCATCGTCGGCAGGAATCCTGAACACGTTGCGCAGCGCGATCACGTCAGGATTGATCTCGACCGCGTCGATCGCGGTGCCGGGCAGGTGGCGATAGCAGTACTTCGCGAGCGAACCGCCGCCGAGCCCGAGCATGCAGATGTGTGCGGGATCGGCCTGCAGCAGCAGGAAACCCATCATCACGCGCGTATAACCGAGCGTCAGCTGCACCGGATCGCGCAGCGACATGAAGCTTTGGGTGCCGAAATGATCGAAGTGCAGCGAGAGCGCGTGCTGCGTCTCCAGCACGAAGGGCCGGCCGTCGTTCAGCGGCGTCGCCAGGAACCTGACGAACGCGTCGTAGGAAGTTCGATCCTCGGCCATGCGCGGGTACTCGGCTGAAAACTCGGCGGATGAAAACGCAGATGCGACGGTCGCCTGAACCGCGCGCTCAGACCTTCTTCAGGTAGCACGCCTTCAGCATGAAACCGCCCATGTCGGTCTTGCAGTCGACTTCGTGATCGCCGCCGACGAGCCGGATGCTCTTGACCTTGGTGCCCATCTTCAGCGTGATCGACGAACCCTTCACGCGCAGATCCTTGATCAGCACGACCGAATCGCCGTCCGACAGCACGTTGCCGTTCGCGTCCTTGACGACGTCGCCTGCCGGTTCGTCGCCGGCCTCGGCGCCGGCGTCGGCCGACCATTCATGGCCGCAGTCCGCGCACACGGTCAGCGCGCCGTCGGGGTAGGTGTTTTCCATCGCGCATTGCGGGCAGGCGGGGGCGTTCATTGCGGTTTCCATTCGGGGAGGCGTTCGGGTCGATCGAGGATGCCGGACGAGCAGGTTGCGCGCCCGGAGGTGCGGCGACGCGCCCGCGGCAGGACCGCGAGCCGGCATCGGCGCACACGGCATTATAATGCAATTCACATGATCAGGCCGATGCATTATAATCGTCCACTTTCGACAATCCGCGAATTTGAATGCACCTTTGCAGCGGATGTCGGCAAGTTCGCACCGAATGGCGCATGCAATCCGCCCGGCCGGCGCCCCGCGACCCTGCGGGAAATCGTCGATGCCGGCCGCCCGAGGTCCCGCAGCACGTGCGCAACCGTGCATGTCGCGCGCTGCCGCGCCCACCCGCCCGGAGGCTTCCAGCATCGTGCCAACCGTCGTGTACGTTGAAATCGGCCCCGCCTGGAACCGCAATCGGGGGCGCGCCGCGCGCGACGCGGCCGTCGCCGCGGCACGCCGCTTCGAGAGCGACATCCAGTTGATCGCGAACGGGCACGGCAGCAACGCAAAAGACAGCGGCGCGATTGCGGCGCTCCAGGTTCACGGCGGCACGTCGGCCCAGGTGCTCGCCACCGGCCCCGACGAGGAAGCGGCGCTGCACGCGCTGCTGCCGTTGCTCCAGGCAAGCTGACGCCCGGCGCAGCCGATCCAGCGGCCGCGCGCCGTCCACCGAAACGCCATTTCCAGAGGAAGCGATGAACGACAACCTGACGTCCAACACCCCCAACCTGTCGGCCTCCGCGATCTGGGCGCTCGAACGCCTCGCGGATGTTCGTTACGGCCGCGACGCGCCGGCGCTCGGCTGGTCGATCGAACAGGAACTCGTCGGCGCGGGCTTCGTCAGCCATGCGGCGAACGGACGCTCAGGCGCGTCGATCACCGCGCAGGGTCGCAATTTCCTGAAGAGCCGCAAGTAACCTGCCGTTCGGCACGGACGCGATGCCGCGTTGTGCGCAACGCGCGCGCATCGATGCGCCGCCGTCGGGAAGCGGGCCGACCGCTCGCCGCAGTCGGTATGCGCGACGGGGATTCGCCATCGGGCGGCGAACGGCCCGCATTCGTCGAGCGCCCCGCGGACGCGCCGGACCGCGACGTCGTCACTCGGGCCGGTTGGTGCGGGCAGCGCCGGACCCGGCCATCCGCGCGATGCGGTCGCATGCACCGATGCAGGTGGGGATTTGCGTCCACATCGCCGTTTACGCGGTATCGTACGAGGCCCAAGCGCGGCGCGCTGCGTCGCCGCCCCTTCCTCATGGAACGCCCGATGACATTCAGCGCCGTACCCCCCGTTTCGTCCCCGCCCGTTCTCGATACGCCGCGCCTGATTCTCGAAGGCCATCCGCTCGGCGACTTCGACGCGCTCGCCGCGATGTGGGCGGAACCCGGCGTCGTCGCGCACATCTTCAACGGCGAGCCTTCCAAGCCGCGCGACTCGTGGATGCGCATGCTCGCGTATCGCGGGCTGTGGCCGCTGCTCGGCTATGGCTACTGGGCGATCCGCGAAAAGGCGTCGGGCCGCTATGTCGGCGATCTCGGCTTCGCGGATTTCCACCGGAACATCGAGCCGCCGATTCGCGGCGTGCCGGAAGCCGGCTGGGCGCTGGCGACGTGGGCGCAAGGCAACGGCTACGCGACCGAGGCGCTCGCTGCCGCGCTCGAATGGCTCGACGCGCAGCAGCGGTTCGAGCGCAGCGTGTGCCTGATCGCACCGACCAACGTCGCATCGATTCGGGTCGCGGAGAAAGCCGGTTACGGCGAGCCGCAGCGCATCCGCTTCAACGATGCCGATTCGTTGATGTTTTCGCGCAGGAGCCGCTAAGCGCGGCGAGCCGGCGGCCGGGTCAATCGGCGACCGGTTCGTAGCAATGCATGAACAGGCCGTCGTCCATCGGCCAGCAGTTGCCGCATTCGTCACGCAGGATCCAGTCGCCCGGCTTCACCGAGCGCCAGCCTTCCGGCGTCGCGACCGCCCACCTGCCGTGACGGCGCTCTACTCGTTCATGGTCGCCGTCGGCGAACCAGCGCGTTGCCTCGACCTGCCCGGCGCGTTTTCTGAATTTCATGCCACCACCGAAAGAAACGAATCTCAGTGTCGCGTTGCCGCGGCACCGGTGTCGAGCGACCGCGGCCGCACTCTCAGCGCGCTCGTTGCCGCGCGGGCCGCGTGCAACGCCGTCCAGCCTTCCGCGATGAGCGCCTCCAGCGTGTCGCGCGCGACGGTGGAGATCCGGACGTCGATCTCCTGCAGTTTCAGCAGCGCCGACACGACCTCGTCCGGTTGATCGGGTGCGAGCGCAACGATGAACGCCGAACGCCTCTCGGCAGCCCGGACGGCCTCGCTCCAGTCGGCACGCGCCACCGCTGCTTCGATCGCATGCGTGAGCGACTCGAGACTCAGGACGACTTGCAACGGCGTCATTTCGCCTCCCCGTGAATAATTCGCACTGTCCGCTTGCCCGCTCGCCGGGAGCCGGTGCGGCGTCGATCCGACCCGCGCGCCTCCGGCCCCGCACGCGCGCAGCATGACTCGACGTGTCGTCGAAGCAGGCAGTCGATGCGGCCGGGAAACGGACGCCACCGCAGTATGCGAGGCGAGTGAGTCAGGTTCGGGAATTGTAGGAACGGGACGCGCCCACGTCGGTAATATTTTGTAATGATATGTCGACTAACCTTGCCTGGCTTGGGTTCCGCCAGTGCGGACGCGATTCGCGACGCCGGATTGGCGCAAACGTTTTCGTCTGAAGGATGCCCGCTCGCGCATCGCCGCGCGCGCCGCGCCGGATCTCGCATCCGCCCGTTTCAATCTCGCACGCGGCCCGGCGCCGGCCGCCCCGCGCGTTCCCCCTTCCGGCAGCGATTGGCCCATAGCTCAGTTCACCGAACGATTCAGATTTCGTCACATACCGCCGGAATGTTGCGCAGTATCATCCACGTCGCTTCGGCTACGACGCGCTCGGACTGGGCCTGACCGCTCGCCACCTTCCCGTTTTGCCCCTTCGTTTACCGATGCCGATCCGAATCCTGCTCGTCGAAGACGACGTCCCGCTGTCCGCGCTGATCGCCGACTATCTGCGCCAGCATCATTACCAGGTGGACACGCTGTACGACGGCGCCGGCGCGGTGCCGGCGATCGTCGCGAGCCGCCCCGACCTGGTGCTGCTCGACGTCAACCTGCCGGGCAAGGACGGCTTCGAGATCTGCCGCGAGGCACGCGTACATTACGACGGCATCGTGATCATGGTGACGGGCCGCGACGAACCGTTCGACGAATTGCTCGGCCTGGAACTCGGTGCGGACGATTTTCTCCGCAAGCCGGTCGAGCCGCGCCTGCTGCTCGCGCGGATCAAGGCGCAGTTGCGGCGCACGCGCGTGCCGGCGGGCGACCCCGTGCCGGATTCGCCGCAGCGATACGTGTTCGGCAAGTTCTCGATCGACCGGGCCGATCGCCGCGTCCATCTTCCCGACGGCAGCATGCCGCGTTTGACGTCGACCGAATTCGATCTGCTGTGGGCCCTCGTGTGCCGCGCGGGCGAGGTGGTCAGCCGGGAGGACCTGACGCTGCTGCTGCGCGGCATCGCGTTCGACGGCCTCGATCGTTCGATCGACGGCCGCATCTCGAAGCTGCGCCGCAAGCTGCGCGACGATGCGAACGAACCGAAACGGATCAAGACCATCCGCTCCAAGGGCTATCAGTTCAGCAAGCACGCGTGGGATTGAGGCCGTGCGTGGACCGACGGACGGCATCGTGCAAACGCGGCCCGCGATGTCCGGCGCGCGCTCGCGGCTATTGCGGGCGAGCCGCGCCGGCATCCGCATTCGTGCCCGGGCCGGCCTGCCATCCGCCGCCGAGCGCCTTGTACAGCGCGACGAGATCGGTCGTCGTCTGCAGCGCACCCTGCTCGGCCTGCTGCCGGCCCTCCGACCATTGCCGCTCGGCGTCCAGCACGTCGAGAAACGGCGACAACCCCTTCCGGTAGCGATCGCGCGCGAGGTCCAGCGCGCCCTGTTCGGCCTTCACCGCATCGTCGAGCGCGGCCGCGCGCGCCTGGTCGGTGCGGTACACGGCCAGCGCATTGTCGACGTCGCGCAGCGCGACGAGCACGGTCTGCCGATAGGTCAGCGCCGCCTCGGCCTGGCGCGCCTGCGACAGCCGCAGGTTCGACACGAGCGCGCCGCCGGAAAAGATCGGCAGCGACACGGCCGGCCCGAACGCATAGAACAGATGCGACCAGTGCGCGAGCTCGCGCACATGCGACGCACGCAGGCCGACCTGCCCCGTCAGCGAAATGTCCGGATAGAACTGCGCGACCGCGACGCCGACGTCGGCGGTGGCCGCATGCAGCTCGGCTTCCGCGCGGCGGATGTCGGGGCGCCGGCGCGCGAGCGTCGACGGCAGGCCGACGGGTACGGTCGGCGGCACGTCCGGCAACGCGCGCGGGGCGGCGAGCCAGTCGTCGAGCGCGCCCGGCGCGCCGCCGACCAGATACGCGAGACCGTTGCGCAGCAGCACGATCTGCTGGTCGAACTGCGGCAGTTGCGCGCGGATCTGCGCGAGCCGCGCGTCGGCGCTGCGCACGTCGAGATCGCTCGCGAGACCATGCGCGGCCTGCTCGCGCGTCAGGTCGAGCAATTCGCGCTGCGCGCGTTGCAGGTCGTCGGCGAGCGCGCGCTGCGCTTGCGCGCCGCGCAGTTGCAGATAGGTCTGCGCGACCTCGGCCTCGAGCGACAGCAGCGCGTCGTCGCGGCTCGCGACCACCGCGCTCGTCTGGGCGCCGGCCGCTTCGACCGAGCGGCGCACGCGCCCGAACAGGTCCAGTTCCCACGACGCGTCGAACCCGGCCTGCCACAGGTTGACCGGCGCTTCGAGGGCATCGAGCGCGCCGCGCGCGCCTTGCTGCACGCTCGCGCCGGTTCCCGGCCCGAACCGGTCGAGCGGCGAGCCCGGCGCACCGAGGCGATCGACGCGCTGGTCGATGCCCTGTTCCTCGACGATGCCTTTCAGGCCGAGCTGTTCGCGCTGGTAGCTCGCGGTCGCACGCACGTCCGGTAAACCCTGCGCGGCGGCGGCGCGCACCTGCGCGCGCGCCTGTGCGATGCGCAGCACGGCGGCCTGCACGTCGAGGTTGTCGTGCGCGGCGCGCTCGACGAGCCGGTCGAGCAGCGGATCGCCGAATGCGCGCCACCAGCGCGGATCGGGGTCGGCGTCGATCGTCGGCGAAGACCGTGCGGCCGCGCCGGATGCGGGGGCCGCCGCCCGGCCGTCCGCCTGCATCGCATGCCAGGTGTCCGGGACGTCCGCGTGCGGCGGCTGGTAGTCGGGCCCGACGGTGCAGCTGGCGACACCGGCGCATCCGATGAATATCGCCGCCGCGCGACACGCGATAGCGCGAATCAGGCGGCGGTTGCGGTGATCCCGATGCATGTGCATGTCAATGCCCTCCCGCGCCGCCCGCGGCCTTCGCCGGCGTGAACAGGAACGTCAGCGGGATGCTGAACGCGCAGAACACCGCGAGGATCGCGAACACGTCGATATACGCGAGGATCGTCGCCTGCGCGATGAACGTCTCGTACAGCCGCCCGTTCGCCGTCTGCAGCGCGGCCGACGGCGGCGCGCCCGTCAGCGCGGCGATCGCGCGCGCGTTCTCCTGCAGCGCGTCCTGGAAGTTCTGCGACAGCGTCGACATGTGCGTGGACAGATGGGCCATGCGCGCCTGCGTACGTTCGCGGATCAAGGCGGTCGACACCGAGATGCCGATCGAGCCCGCGACGTTGCGGAACATCGTGAACAGCGCGGACGCGTCGTCGTTGAGCCGCTGCGGCACGGTCAGGTACGCGAGCGTCGTGATCGGCACGAACATGAAGCCGATCGCGAGCGACTGCGCACACCGGATCATCATGAGGTGCGTGTAGTCGATGTCGGGCACCAGCGTGCGCGAATAGATCAGCGACGCGCACAGCAGCACGAAACCGAACCCGACGAGATAGCGCGTCTGCACGTGCGGCATCAGCCGGCTCACGAGCGGAATCTCGAGCGTGATCAGCAGCGCGCCGGGCGACAGCACGAGCCCCGCGAGCGTCGCCGTGTAGCCGAGACGCTGCTGCGCGAGCTGCGGCACGATCACCGCGCTGCCGTACAGCACGGCCGCGAACGTCGCGATCGTCACGCAGCCGAGCGCGAAATTGCGGTCGCGCAGGCATGACAGGTCGACCACCGGTTTCTTCGTGCGCAGCAGCCACAGCGTCGCGCCGATCAACCCGAGTGCGGACAGCACCGCAAACACGCGGATGAAGTTCGAGCCGAACCAGTCCTCGTCCTCGCCGCGATCGAGCATCACCTGCAGGCAACCGAGCCCGATCGCGATCAGCCCGATGCCGATGTAGTCGATGGAGATCCCGCGCTCGGCGCCGCGCCGCCACGGCGGATCCTCGACGAGCTGCATCACCGCGAGCACCGTCAACGCGCCGATCGGCACGTTGAGCAGGAACACCCAGCGCCACGAGAAATGGTCGGTGATCCAGCCGCCGAGCGTCGGCCCGAGCACCGGCGCGACGACGATCGCGATCGCCGAGATCGAGAACGCGCGGTTGCGCTGCTCGGGCGGAAACGTATCGAGGATGATCGACTGCTGGTTCGGCTGCAGCCCGCCGCCGAACAGCCCCTGCAACACGCGGAACACGATCAGTTCGCCGAGGTTGGTCGCGACGCCGCACAGGAACGAGCACACGGTAAACGCGGCGATGCACAGCAGGAAGTAACGCTTGCGGCCGAGCATGCGCCCGAGGAAGCCCGAGATCGGCAGCACGATGCCGTTCGCGACGAGATACGACGTGAGCGTCCAGGTCGCCTCGTCGTAGCTCGCCGACATCGTGCCGGCGATGTGCGGCAGCGCAACGTTGACGATCGTCGTGTCGAGGATTTCCATGAACGCGGCGAGCGTGACGACGATCGCGATGAGCCACGGGTTCGCGGCGGGACGCCACGTGCCATCGGATGCGCCGCTGCGATCGGGCGGCCGGTTCATCGGCGGGCCTCGTCAGGCGGGAACGGCATGCGGGTATCGGGCATCGGATCGCTCCGGTCGGAACCGGCCGCGGTACGGCGGCCGGTCATTTCAGATGGACGGTCGGCACGACCGACAGGCCGAGACCGAGCGGCGGACGGGTCGGCAGCGGACCGTCGAGCACGATCTTCACCGGCACGCGCTGCACGATCTTCACGAAGTTGCCGGTCGCGTTCTCGGTTGGAAACGCGGAGAAGCGCGACCCGCTGCCGAGCTGGATGCTGTCGACGTGGCCGTGCAGATCGAGATCCGGATACGCGTCGACCGACACGTCGACGCGGTCGCCGATGCGCATCCGCTCGAGCTGCGACTCCTTGAAATTGGCGGTGATCCACACGCGCGGCGTGACGATCGAGAAGATCGACGTGCCCGGTTGCAGGAACGAGCCCAGTTGCACGTTGCGTCGCGTAACCCAGCCGTCGGACGGCGCGCGCATTTCGCAGTACGACAGGTTCAGGTTGGCCGTCTCGAGCTGCGCGCGCGCCTGCAGCACCTGCTGGCGGCGCTCCTCGACGGCCGTCTCGGCCTGCCGGATCTGCTGCGGCACGAGGCTCGCGGTACGCGCCTGCGCCTGGGCCATCGCGACGTTCGCGTCGGCGGTCGCGCGCTGCGCGTCGGCGGCGTCGATCGCCTGCTGCGACGTCGCGCGCGCATCGACCGCGCGCTGCCGCGCCTGCGCGGCGAGCGCCTGCCGGTACGCGGCTTCCGCGGATTCGATCTGCGCGCGCGCCTGCCGGTACTGGGCCGGATACTGCACGCGCGCGATATCGAGTTGCACGCCCGCCGCGTCGAGCTGCGCCTGCGCGAGACCGAGCTGCGCCTGCGCCGCATCGACCTGCGCGCGGTAGTCGCGCGGATCGATCTCGACGAGCACGTCGCCGCGCCGCACGAACGTGTTGTCGTCGACCGCCAGCCGCGTCACGTAGCCGGACACGTGCGGCGCGACCGCGATCGCGTTGCCGTCGGTATACGCATCGTCGGTGCTGACCTGGTTGCGCGTCGCGAACCACCAGACGAACCCGGCGACGAGCAGCACGAACACCACCGCGCCGAGGATGATCAGCGGCTTTTTGCCGGGGCGCTTGCGTTCGCCGTCGCCGTTGCCGCCTTCTCCGTCGCCGCCGGTGCGGCCGCCGCGATCGTCGTGCGGACGGTGGTCGCCGCCACCGCCGCCCGGTGCGTCGGTCGGGCGCTCGCTGCTGCCGTCCGGCGCGGCGCCCGAACCGCCGCCGCCAGGCTGGCTGTCGCCCGCACGCATGACGGCGGTCGGCCTGCGGGCGGGCAGCGACGTCGACGGCACGGCATCGGGCAACGCCGGCGCGAACGCGTCCGGCGCACCGGCGCCGCGTCGTCCGGGCGTCGACGCGCGCCGGAGCGCGACGCCGAGTCGCTCGCGAACGGATAACGGGCACAGGATCGCATCGGGCATGAAACGGGGCTCCAGGCGGCGGCCGCGAGCGTCATTGCCCGCGCCGACCTCAAGCGCGCGGTCAAGCAAACAGCGGACCCGGCGACGTACTTCGCCCGAACCCGGCACGCCCGATGCGCGACGGGTACGCTTCGACGGCCCCGACAGGATTCGCGAACCATGACACGCTCGACCTCGCTCGATACCGACACGCGCGACGAAGATCGCGGCGACAGCACGCCCGGCCCCGAAGGCAAGCGCCGCGGCACGGCCACGCCGCCGCCGCGCAGCGCACGCGACCCGGCCGAAGGCAAGCCGGCCGAGCCGGAAGGCGGAACGCCGCCGCCTCGCACGCCATCGGGCGAACACGGCGATTCGTGACCGCCGCGCGTCGCATGGAAGCGCCGCCCGGGCGGCCGCGACAGGCGGCGGCAGAAATGACAAGCCGTTGAAAAATCGCGGACAGGCGGTCCGGCAGGCTTCCCCGCAACGCTCATGCGACGGCCAGCGCGGCGGCGACGCAGGAACGCATGTTGCGACACCGGCCCATGGATCTTTCAATCACCCGTCGCCCGCCCTTCATGACGCTCCCCGACCCGTCCGATTTCCCTCTGCGCGCGGTGCCGCTCGCGCCGCTGGCGAAGGAACGTGCAACGATCGTCTGCCATCGCAACCGGCGCGTGCTGCTGGTCGCGCGCGGACCGTCGTCGCGCTGGACGCTGCCGGGCGGCGTGATTCGCCGGGGCGAATCGGCGCTCGACGCCGCGCATCGCGAACTTCGGGAGGAAACGGGGCTCGTCGATCTCGAACTCGCGTATTTCTTCTACGTGGACGGAAGCGTGAAACGCCATCACGTATTCGTCGCGAACCTGCCGCGCGGCGCCCACGCGTGCCCGGGCCGGGAAATCGCGCTGTGCCGCTGGGTCCGAATCGACGCGGTGCCGCACTGGCCGGCGAGCGCGCCGACGCAGCGCATCATTCGCCAGTTCGCGGACCTGGACGCCGCGTGCGGTTGGTAACCGGCGCCGGTCACGCGTCTTTCGTCGACTTGCCGAGCCCGGCGACCGGCGACTGCGGATCGCGCGCGAGCCCTTGCGCGAAGACCTTCAGCCCTTCCAGCAGCGGCGTCAGCGCATCCCACAGCGCCTCGTCGTGCAGTAGCCGGTAGATGCCGCGCACGCCGGGCGCGACGTGCGCGTGCTGCGCCGGCTGCCATGCGCCGACGTGACGCAGTGCGTCGGCTGCCGCAAACGCAGCGCGGCCGAACTGTTCCGGCGGAATGCGCGACAGCGCCGTCACGAGCATCGCGAGATTCTGCATGCCGCTCTGCATGCCGGGCTTGTCGAGCGCGTCGACGAACGTGTCGGCCAGCCGCGCGTTCGCGCTGACCACCTCGTTCGCGAAGCGCAGGAAGCCGTGCCGATGCAGGCTGCCGAGCAGGTGTTCGAGCGCGTCATGCGCGCCGGGCTCCGGATGCGGAGGCGTCGTGTCGGGGGGCTGGCGTTCGGTCATGGGCTTGCTCCGGTTGGGGCGCCAGGCCGCCGTCGTGCCGGCAGCCGTGCGTGCGCCGAATGCGTGTCGTATTCGTTCGCCGGCCCGCCGGTGCGGGCAGCCGCGGCCACGTCAGTGCGCATGACCGCCGGGCGGCGCCTTGTATTCGCTGCGCGCGCCCATCGCGTCCTCGACGTGATGCACGCCATGCAGTGCGGCGACGCCGTCGATCAATGCCTGCCGTTCGGACTCCTCGACCTGCCCGGTCAGGCACACGTTGCCGCGCTCGACGCTCACGTCGATGTCGCGCGGGCGACCGACGAGCCGGCCGAGCGCGGCACGCACGCGCTCGGCGACCTGCACGTCGCTCGCATCGCCCGCGAGCCAGTCCGCCCGCAGGCCGGCGATCGCGCCGCGCGCATGGTCGGCCGCCCGCTTCGCCTGCGTATTCGCATAATCGACCACGCCATGCCGGCCCGCAACCGCCTTGTCGCGCAGATAAGCGCGTCGCCGCCGGCCGGACGAAGGATCGAGGAAGTACATCGCGGCCGCCCCGCACGCAACGGCCACCGCAAGATTCAACAACGGATTCGAAGGGGTTCTGGAGTTCATGGAGGCACCGTAGGCAATACCCGGGACAGCCGGGCTTCGTTTCGGCATGCAGCACGTGCCGTTCCCCGGTGCGAGCGTCGCGTGCAAGCCGTCGCGTCGCGATGCGCCGCCGGAAACGACAAGCGTTTGAAAAATCATCGGGCCGCGCATCGCTCGACCTGAAAATCGGAGAATCGGAAGCTCAGGGCTCGGGCGTGCCGGCCGTTTCCGCGCGCTTGCCGCCCGGCTCGTCCTCGCCGCGCTCGGCCGCGCGCTGCGCCATGTCGACGTAGGTCTGCGCGAGCGCGCGCAACTCCTCCTCCGACGCATCCTCGATCCCGATCAGCCGGTCGCTCGCCGCGCGCGTGACCGCGAGCAACTCGTCGAGCTTGAGGTGCAACGCCACGCTGTCGCGGTTCTGGTTGCGCTGCAGCAGGAACACCATCAGGAACGTGATGATCGTGGTGCCGGTATTGATGACGAGCTGCCACGCATCGGAGTAATGAAACACCGGCCCGCTCGCGAGCCACAGCACGGTGATGGCGACCGCGCTGCCGAACGCCACCGGCGAACCGGCCCACGTGGTCACGCTCGACGCAAAACGTTCGAACGCGCGGGTGACGGCGTGCCCGGCCGGCCTCGAACTCGCGCCGGGCTCGCACGCCGTATCGCGACGGTCGCTCGGTGGTTCGTTGGGTTCGCGCATGAAAGCCTCCTCCGATTCGATGGTTTGTTTGAATGGGCATGAAGCGCGTCGCGCCCGCCGCGAAGCGGACGCAAGCGTGGGCCGCCGGGTCGGCCCCGGCCGCGCGCCGTCGAGACGAGCATCGCGCGTGCCCGGCCCGCACGCCCATGCGGCCGCGTCTTCACCGCGGCGCGTGCGTATCCTCGTCGTCCGGGAAATAGCGCGTGTCGGTCAGCTGCGCGATGCCGTCGAGATCCGGAAAGATCGTCGCGACGCTCACGCCGACGCCGGCAAGCTCCTGCCGGATCGTCGCGAACCGGGCGCCCGGCACGACGATGCGCACGAGACGGCCGGCGAGGTCCGCGTGCGCGTCGAGCGGCACGAAACGCTCGGCGCCGGCGTCGTAACTATGAATCGTGAACCAGCCGTCCTGCGCGGTGATCCTCGGCATCACGTGGCGCGGCCGGAACACCTTGGTGCGCGTGACCTGCAGCGGGGCGCGCCGTTCGGCGGCGGTCGCGATGTCGTCGGCGTCGTGCGACAGGCACCACACCACGCCGTCTCCGCCCGATTCGCCCGCGCGCCGGACCGCGAACCACAGCGCGGCCAGTGCGTTGCCGGACCAGTCGAGCAGGCGCGTGCGCATCCCGTGCTGCTGCGCGAGCGCCAGCCAGTCGCACGCATCGAGGCTCTGCCCGGGTTCGAGATGCGGCAGCGCGCGCCGCGTGAATTCGTCGAGCATCCGCGCTTCGACGTCGGGCGACGCGCGCTGCCGCGCGATGCCCGGCACGAGCGGCCAGCCGGCGTTGCACTGGCCGCGAAAGAGTCGCAGCGCCATCGTCCGGCGCTGCGCACCGATCACGGCCATGTAGTCGGCCACGCTGTCGACCGAGCGGTCTGCCGCCTCGTGCTCACCGTCCATGTCTCGCGCCTCCTGTCGCTTTTGCCCGTATTCGCGGCCGTCGCGGCGGCTCGTGTCCGACGGCGTCGCGACCGGTACGGCCGGCTGCGTATCGCCGTATCGCATCGCGGCTCACGGCGTCTTGCCGTGCTCCTTCTGCCAGCGCTCCATCAACGCGATCTCGTCGCGCTGCGCGGCGACGATCCGGCTCGCGAGTTGCCGCAGCGTCGGGTCCTTGCCGTATTTGAGCTCGACCTGCGCCATGTCGATCGCGCCCTGGTGATGCGGCGCCATGTGCGCGACGAAATCGCGGTCGGCGTCGCCCGTGTACGGTGCGCTCTCCATCGCTTCCATCATTTTTCGGTCGGCGCGCTTGAACGCCTGCGTGGACGTGTCGGGCACGCTGACGGGATTGGCGGGGCGCAACTGCCCGGCCGCGGGCAGCGTCGACGCGCACGCCGCGAGCAGTGCGCAGGCGGCGCAACGGCGCGGGAATGAACGGTTGAATGCTGGCATGAGACGATTCCTCGACAAGAAAGTGAATGGTTCGCTTGCGGCATCCTCGCGCGCAAGCACACGCCGTATCGGTCGCCGCCGGAGCCGCGCCGCGCGATTCACCGCCATCGCCCGCGCGCATGCGCATCGCCGCGTGCGACCAGCGCCCGGATGCGGTCGGCGGTGCGGCAGGCGATCGCCTGGATCGTCAGCGACGGATTCACGCCGCCCACCGTCGGAAACACCGAGCCGTCGCACACCCACAGATTCGGAATGTCCCAGCTGCGGCAATCGGCATCGACGACGCTCGTCGCCGGGTCGTCGCCCATCCGCACGGTGCCGGCGAGATGGCACGTGTCGTCCTCCTCGTGCCAGATGTCGCGCGCGCCGGCCGCCTCCAGCGAACGCTCCATCTGCGCGAGCGCATGGCGGATCATCCGGCGATCGTTGTCGTCGTACGAATAGGTCACGCGCGCGACCGGCAGCCCGAACGCGTCGCGTTCGTCGGCGAGCGTCACGCGGTTGTCCGCGCGCGGCAGCGTCTCGCCGACGATCTTCAAGCCGGCCTGGAAGTTGTAGCGCGCCATCTCGCGCTTCAGCGCGTCGCCCCACAGCCCGCGCGCGGCGACCTTGCGCGCCCATTCGATCGGCAGCGGGCCCTGGCTCATCCAGCAATAGCCGCCGAAGAAATCCTTGCCTTCGTCCGCGTAGTTCCAGTGCTCGGTGATCGACAGCGACGGCGGCCCCTTGTACCAGCGCACTTCGTCGTCCATCGTCCCCCACGACGCCTGGTTGAGCTGCGCCATCAGGTAGCGGCCGACGAGCCCCGAGCGGTTGGCGAGCCCCTGCGGATGCCGTCCGTTCGCGGACAGCAGCAGCAGGCGCGGCGTCTCGATCGCATAACCGGCGACGACGACGTTGCGCGCGCGCTGGAACCGCGTGCGGCCGTCGCGCGCGTAGTGCACGCCGGTCACGCGATCGCCGTCGGCCTCGATCCGCAGCGCCATCGCGAGATCGCGCACTTCGGCGCCGGCCGCGACCGCCCGCGGAATCCACGTGACGAGCGCACTCTGTTTCGCGTTGGTCGCGCAGCCGGCGATGCAGAAGCCGCGATACACGCACGGATGCGCGCGGCCGCGCGGCGCGGACAGCGTCGCGAGCGGCGTCGGCGTCCAGTCGATGCCCAGTGCCTCGGCGCCGCGCGCCAGCACGAGCGCGGCCGCGTTCAGTTCGTGCGGACGATACGGATAGCGCGGGCGCGGCGGCCCCCACGGGTAGTTCACCGGCCCGCTGATCTTCAACGCCTGTTCGACCTCGCGGTAGTAGCGCCACATCTCGCGCCAGTCGAGCGGCCAGTCGACGCCGTAGCCGAGTGCGGTGCGCGAACGAAACCACTCGGGCCGGAACCGCAGCGACACCATCGCGAAATGCACGGTGCTGCCGCCGACCGCGCGACCGCTGTTGTTGGTACCGAGCGTGAGCGGATCGGCGCCGTCGCAGATCCGCTCGTCGGTCCAGAACAGCTTGTGCTGATGCGTCTCGTCGGACGCGAATTCCTCGAGCGGCCGCCACCATGCGCCCGCGTCGAGCGCGACGACCGAGAAGCCGTATTCGGCGAGCTTGCACGCGAGCGTGCCGCCGCCGGCGCCGGTGCCGACGATCACGAAGTCGACCGCGTCGTCGTCGCGGAACATCCGCATCGGCGACCAGCCGCCGACCCGCAACGGATCGGGCGCACGGCCGTCGCGGCCGCGCGGCGACGGGATGGACAGCGGTTCATCGGCGGCCATCGCGATCGCCCTCCTCCACGCGCATTTCCGCTTCCCACGGGTCGCGCCGGTTGAAGTCCATCCGCACGTAGCCGCGCGGGCTCGCGGGGCCGCCGAAGCCGATCTCGTTCCACGCGAACGGATGGCCGTAATACGCGCCGCAGATATCCATCAGCACGCGCTTCGCGAAGAACGTGCGCGGGTCCATGCCGGCCCAAGCCGGTTCCACCTGTCGATCGACGTCGCCTTTCTGCACCGCGTGCAGCAACGCGTCGGCGTCGCGCGCGGCGAGCGCCGCGAACGGGCAGCCGTGCGCGTGCCGCGCCATTGCGTCGAGCGCGGCGAGACCCGTCTGCCACGCGGCGCGCAGCGGCGGAAGACGCGCATCGCGATAGCCGTCGCCGTCGTCGGCCGCGAGCCGCGCATCGACCAACGCGGCGGTCGGAATCGCGCCGGCCCCGCCCGGCTGCTGCGGCACGATGCGCGCGCACAACGCACCGAGCGTCGCGAATCGTTCGGCATCCAGATGACGCGGCGCATTCGCCGCGACGCGCAGGCGCGCATCGATCGCGCGTCGCGTCGCATCGTTCCACGACGGCGTGTCGCGCTTGGCGAGCACGTCATAGCCCGGATAGCGCGGCAGCGCGACCGGCTTGCGGTTCGCATCGTTCATGGCGCCTCCTGTTCGGCGAGCGCGGTCGCGGCCAGCCCCGCGATCGCGAGCGCGGTGAAGCTCGGCGGCGCCGGCAGCGGCGGCCCCGACAGCAGGTTCTGCGACCAGTTGCGCCAGCCGCCCATCTGCCGCGCGACGCCGCGCGCATGAAACGCGACGCCGACGAACCCGAGCACGGCCGTCGCGCGCAGCCACCCGCGGCAGAGCCACCGGTCGGCGCGCGGGCGCGACAGCGCGAGCCGGGCAGTCGCCAGCGCGGCGAGCGGCGGCACGACGAGCGGCGCGAACATCGCGCGATGCTGGAACGCGCCGCGAAAATGCAGCAACCCGACTTCGCCGAGCGTGCCGACGAGCCCCGCCGCGACCAGCCCGGCAAGCGCGCGCCCGGCCGGCAGCCCCGCGAGCCGCGGCGCATCGGCAGGGCTCTCGCGCAACCGCTCGCCCGCCGCGCCCAGCGCGCCCGACAGCAGCAGCGCGAACGGCGCGCCGAGCGGTGCGCCATAGAACAGGTTGTGCCAACTGAAACCGCCCGGCCGCTTCGTCACGTTGTACAGGTGGAACGCGGAACCGGCGACGCCGACCGCGGCCGATGCGACGTGCACCGCGTCGCGCAGCCGGTGACGCATGGGCGTATCGTCCGCGTGGCCGTGCACGCTCGCGATCACCGACAGCGTCGACATCGCGAGCGGCGCGAGCATCGCGCGATTGTGAAAGGTGCCGCGATAGTGTTCGACGCCGCTGTCGGCGAGCACCGAGCCGGCCAGCAGCAACGCGCTGCGATTCAGCAGCCGCGCGGCGTCGGCCAGCAATCTGTCGCGCTCGGCGGCGCGATGTCGGCGGTGTCGCATCGTTCCTCCTCGTCGGGGTTAAAGCGCGAAATCCAGCAGGTCGGCGGTGCGCAATTCGAGGCCGAGCCCGGCGCGCGTCGCGTCGATTTCCAGTGCGCCGTCGACGAGCGTCGGCGCGCCGTCGAACAGCATCCGCTCGAGGCGGACATGATCGTGAAACCATTCGACGTGGCGCAGGCGCGGCGCCGCGCAACCGATGTGCCGGTGCAGCGCGGGCGCGCAATGCGCGGACAGGTCGACGTGGTGCGCATCGGCGAGCGCGGCGGCCGCGAGAAAACCGCTGACGCCGCCGCAGCGCGTCGCGTCGGCCTGCAGCACGTCGACCGCCCGCCCTTCCAGCAAGCGCCGAAAATCGTCGGGCGTATACGCGTACTCGCCGGCCGCGACGTCGATGCGCGCGCCGACGTGCTCGCGCACGAATCGCAGCCCGGCGACGTCGTCGCTGCTGACGGGCTCCTCGAACCACCGAACGTCGCAATCGGCGGCCGCCTGCGCGAACGCGAGCGCCGTGCGCGGCGCGTACGCGCCGTTCGCATCGACGAACAGGTCGACGTCAGGCCCGAGCGCATCGCGCGCCGCATGCACGCGCGCCGGATCGCGCGCATCCTGCACGCCGATCTTGATCTTGCATGCGTGCACGCGCTCGGCGCGCCATCCGTCGAGCTGCGCGGCGAGCGTCGGCGCATCGTAAGTCGTGAACCCGCCGCTGCCGTACACCGGCACGCGTTCGCGCAGGCGGCCCAGCAGCAGCGCGAGCGGCACGTCGGCGAGCTTCGCCTTCGCGTCCCACAGCGCGGCGTCGAGCGCCGATATCGCGGTCGCCGCGATCCCGCTGCGGCCGACGTTGCGCACCGCGCGCCACAGCGCGTCGACGGCGGCCGGGATGTCCACCGCCGGCCGGTTGCGCAGCACGCCGGCCAGCAGCGACGTGACGAGCGGCACGGCGCTCGCATCGGTGTACGTATAGCCGAGCCCCGTCACGGGCCCCGCGTCGATCTCGACGACGACGACCGTCGTCGCGGTCCATGCATAGGTGCCGTCGGCTTCGGGCCGGTCGGTCGGCACGCGGTACGCGCGAGCGCGCACGGCGTCGATCGCCGGCGCGGTGGAAAGGGCCATCTTTGCGCTCCGGTCTGCTTGCTTTTTGCTTGCGGAGAACCCGTGCAACCGCTGTGCCCGACGCACGCGACGCGGCACGTGCCTTGCGCGGCTGCCTCGCATCGACTCATCCCGAACCAAGGAGAAACGGCATGGCGACAGTGGCGGATTTCATCGTCGAGCGGCTCTACGAGTGGGGCGTGCGCCGCATCTACGGCTACCCGGGCGACGGCATCAACGGCTTTTTCGGCGCGCTGAACCGCGCCGACGGCAAGATCGAATTCATCCAGGCGCGCCACGAGGAGATGGCGGCCTTCATGGCGTCCGCGCATGCAAAATTTACAGGCGAGCTCGGCGTATGCGTCGCGACGTCGGGGCCCGGCGCCGCCCACCTCGTGACCGGCCTGTACGACGCGCGGCTCGACCACATGCCGGTGCTCGCGATCGTCGGCCAGCAGGCGCGCGCGTCGCTCGGCGGCCACTATCAGCAGGAAGTGGATCTGCCGGCGCTTTACAAGGACGTTGCGGGCGCATTCGTTCAGCTTGCGACGGTGCCCGGCCAGGTGCGCCATCTGGTCGATCGCGCGGTGCGCACCGCGCTCGGCGCGCGCACGGTCACCGCGCTCGTGCTGCCGAACGACCTGCAGGAGCTCGACTATGCGCCGCCGAAACGCGCGCACGGCACCGTGCATTCGGGGGTCGGCTATACGGCGCCGAAAGTCGTGCCGTATGCGGACGACCTGCGGCGTGCGGCCGACGTGCTCAACGCGGGGTCGAAAGTCGCGCTGCTGGTCGGCGCCGGCGCGCTGCACGCGACCGACGAGGTCATCGCGGTGGCCGACCGGCTTGGCGCGGGCGCCGCGAAAGCGCTGCTCGGCAAGGCCGCGCTGCCGGACGACCTGCCGTGGGTGACCGGCTCGATCGGGCTGCTCGGCACCAAGCCGAGCTACGAGCTGATGACCGAATGCGACACGCTGCTGATCGTCGGCTCCGGTTTTCCGTATTCGGAATTCCTGCCGAAGGAGGGCCAGGCGCGCGGCGTGCAGATCGACCTGAAGGCCGACATGCTGAGCCTGCGCTACCCGATGGAAGTCAATCTGGTCGGCGACAGCGCCGAGACGCTGCGCGCGCTGCTGCCGCTGTTGAACGAGCGGCGCGATACCGCATGGCGCGACCGGATCGCGAAATGGAACCACGACTGGCACGAGACGCTCGCGGCCCGCGCGGCCGCGAAAGCCAGCGCGGGGCGTGGCGTCAATCCGCAGCGCGCGTTTACCGAGCTGTCGCCGCGCCTGCCCGACGACGTGATCCTGACGAGCGATTCGGGCTCCTGCGCAAACTGGTATGCACGCGACCTGACGATGCGGCGCGGGATGATGGGCTCGCTGTCCGGCGGGCTCGCGTCGATGGGCGCCGCGGTGCCCTACGCGATCGCCGCGAAATTCGCGCATCCGGTGCGCCCGGTGATCGCGATGGTCGGCGACGGCGCGATGCAGATGAACAACATGGCCGAGCTGATCACGGTCGCCAAATACTGGCGCCAGTGGCCCGACCCGCGCTGGATCTGCATGGTGCTGAACAACGAGGACCTGAACCAGGTCACGTGGGAGCAGCGCGTGATGGAGGGCGACCCGAAGTTCGACGCGTCGCAGCAGATCCCGAACGTGCCGTACTACCGCTTCGCGACGCTGCTCGGCCTCAAGGGCATCTACGTCGACGATCCCGAGCAGCTCGGCGCCGCGTGGGACGAGGCGCTCGCGTCCGACCGGCCGGTCGTGCTCGAAGTGAAGAGCGACCCCGAGGTGCCGCCGCTGCCGCCGCACGTGACGCTGCAGCAGGCGAAGCATTTCGCCGAAATGCTGGTGAAAGGCGACGCGCGCGAAGCCAACGTGATCGTCGAGACCGCGCGGCAGGTGCTGTCGGCCGTGCTGCCCGGCAACGGCGAACACGGCGGCAAGGCCGGCAAGGGCAGCCACGGAGGGAAAGGCGAATCGTAAGGCAGGCAAGCGCGGGACGACGCGGCTAGTCGATGTCGACGTCGTCCCGCCCGTCGCCGTGCAGCGCGAGCGCCGCATTCACGAGCCCGACCTGCGCGAGCGTGAACGGAAAATTTCCGCATAGGCGCCGCGCGTTCACGTCGTACTCCTCGGACAGCAGCCCGACGTCGTTGCGCAAGCCGAGCAGCCGCTCGAACAGCGCGTGCGCGTCGTCGTCGCGCCGCTGCAGCCGGTACACCTGCACGAGCCAGAAGCCGGCCGCGAGAAACGCGCCTTCGTCGCCCTCGCAGCCGTCCGCGAAACGCGGCGGGCGATAGCGGAACGGCAAGCCGTCGTCGACCAGTTCGCGCTCGATCGCGGCGACCGTCGCGACCACGCGCGGGTCGGTCGCGTCGAGCATCCCGGTGAGCGGAATCAGCAGCAGGCTGACGTCGATGCCGTCGCCGTCGAAACGGTCGACGAAGCGGCCGAGCTGCGCGTGGTAGCCGCGCTCGAGCACCTCCGCGCGCACCGCGTCGGCCCAGCGTCGCCACACGTCGAGCGGCGCGTGGTGGCCGAACGCGCGCGCGGAGCGGTATGCGCTTTCGACCGCGGCCCACACCATCACCTTCGACGACGTGAACGGGTGCCGCCCGCTGCGCACCTCCCAGATGCCTTCGTCCGGCTCGCGCCAGATCGTCGCGAGATGTTCGAGCAGGCGCCGCTCGAGCGTCCACGCGTCGTCGTCGGGCGGCAGCCCGTGCCGGCGCGCCTGATACAGCGCGCCGAGCACCTCGCCGTACACGTCGAGCTGCAACTGGTCGGCCGCCGCGTTGCCGAAACGCACCGGCCGCGCGCCTTCGTAGCCGGCCAGATGCGCGGCCTCCCATTCGGACGCGCGCCGCCCGCCATCGGCCGCATACAGCACCTGCAGTTGCGACGGATGATCGGCGATCGCCCGCACGAGCCAGTCGCGCCAGCGCGCGGCTTCGTCGCGATAACCGCAGCGCACCAGCGCGCGCAGCGTGAAGCTCGCGTCGCGCAGCCAGCAGAACCGGTAGTCCCAGTTGCGCGCGCCGCCGAAGCGCTCGGGCAACGAACTGGTCGGCGCCGCGACGATGCCGCCGGTGCGCAGGCTCGACAGCAGTTTGATCGTGATCAGCGCACGTTCGACCGCGTCGCGATACGGGCCGTCGGCCGCGTTGCAATTCGACCAGACGCGCCAGAATGCCTGCGTGTCGCGCAGCGACGCATACGCGTCGGGCACGGCCGGCGCCGGGTCGAACGAACGCGCGTAACTGATGCAGAAATCCGTCCGCTCGCCCGCCGAGATCCGGCGCGTGCCGACGAGCCGGTCGCTCTGCACGTCGAGCCGCGCATCCGTGTCGAGCCACATCGCGTCGCCGCCCGTCATCATCCTCCAGCGCCGGCCGAAACGCCGGCACCACGGCAGCGCGCCGCCGTAGTCGAAGCGCACGCCGAGATCGACGTCGACGTCGACCGTCCCGCGCACGCCGCACACGCTGCGGATCAGGCACGGATCGCGTGCGTTCCAGCTCATCCAGTCGGTGATCGCGATGCAGCCGGACGGCGTGTCGAACGTCGTCTCGAGTATCGCGGTGCCCGGCAGATAGCGCCGCGTCACGCGCGCATCCGGCTCGCCCGGCGCGATCCGGAACCGGCCGTTGTCCGGCGTGCCGACGAGCGCGGCGAAGCACGGCGGCGAATCGAAGTCCGGCAAGCACAGCCAGTCGATGCTGCCGTCGCGGGCGACGAGCGCCGCGCTGCGGCCGTCGCCGACGAGCGCGTAATCCTCGATCCGCATCGCGCTCACCGGTTCCGCTTACGCGCGACGGCAACCGCGGTCGCGAGCACGGCGACCGCTGCGCCGAACGCGAGCGCACGCGACGCGCCGAGCCCGGCCTCGACGCCGGTGCGGCACGCTTCGTCGGTGAACGCGCCGCGCGTCGCATGGCCGCCGGGCACGCTCGTCCACAGGTTCGACGGGCGCGGGCCGGCAGGCGCGGCGCGCTGCTGGCCGCGCACCGCCGTGCGTGCGAGATAGCGGTCGAACCAGCCGGGCGCGATACCGTTCGCAACGATCGCCGCGAGCGACGACCAGCCGACCCAGCGTTCGCGGCACGGATGCCGCGCGGCATGCACGATCGCATCGGCCGCCACCTCCGGCGCATAGACCGGCGCGACCGGACGCGGTGCGTGCGGCAGCGCGGATTCGGCCCAGTCGAACTGCGGCGTGTCGATCGCGGGTAATTGCACCATCGTCACGCGCACACGGCTGTGCGCATGCAGCAGCTCGCAGCGCAGCGCGTCGGTAAAGCCGCGGATCGCGTGTTTCGCGCCGCAGTACGGCGCTTGCAGCGGAATCGACCGGTACGCGAGCGCGGAGCCGACCTGCACGATCGTGCCGCGGTTGCGCGGCCCCATTCGCGCAAGCGCGGCCCGCGTGCCGTATACGCAGCCGAGGTAAGTCACGGCCGTCACGCGCGCATAGTCTTCCGGCGGAATTGCGTCGAACGGCGCGAACACGGTGACCATCGCGTTGTTGACCCACACGTCGAGCGGCCCGAGCTCGCGTTCGATCCGCTCGGCGGCCGCGTCGAGCGCGGCCGCATCGCTGACGTCGACGGCGATCGGCAGCGCCCGGACGCCGTACGCCCGCACCTCGCACGCGGTGTCGTGCAGTGCGTCCGGGTCGCGAGCGAGCAGCGCGACGTTCGCGCCGCGCCGCGCGAACGCGTGGGCGGTCGCGCGGCCGACGCCGGCGCTCGCGCCGGTGATCGCGACGGTCTTCACGGTCGGTTCCTCCCGTTTTCCGATGAGGGCCGGCATGCCGACGCAGCTTTTGCGCCGCAGCGTGCCGGAACGCGATCGGCGCAGCAAACGACATGCCGCCGGCGATGCGGACCCATGCGGACCGTACCGCGCCGGCGCGCGCCGTGAACGGCCGCCCGATTTACAAACCGGCTGTAACGCACCGGCGCGTTGCGTGCGCCATTGCGCGTTGCCGCAGCCGCCTGCGTGCGAGCCGCGTACGCACGGAACTTGCTCCGCCGCGAACGGCTTTGGTCATGCCGCCGCCATCGGCAAGGAGTCGCGTTGCTCGTTCCGTTGTCCAGAAAAACGCGTCGTATCGCATGCATCGCACCGTTCGCGTGGGCGGTCGCGCCGCTCGTCGCGCGCGCGGCCGCCGAGCCTGCGGCGCCCGGCAATAATCCGACCGCGCCGCTGCCGCTCGCCTACGTCGTGCACGCGGCCGGCCCCGCCGCGCAGCCGGTCTTCGTGCTCGGCTGGGCGCTGCTCGCGCTGTGCCTGTTCGTCTGCGTCGCGATCGCCGTGCTGCTGCTGATCGCGCTGTTTCGCCGTCGCGCGCGGGCGGGCGGCGGCCACGGCAGCGGGCTGACGATCGTGACCGTGGGCTCGGCGATCTCGATCCTGCTGCTGTTCGGCGCGCTCGTCTACATGCTGCGCGTGCTCGGCGCGATCGCGACGCCGCCGCGCCCGCCCGCGCTGACGATCGCGGTAACCGCGCACGACTGGTGGTGGGCCGTTCGTTATCCCGACGATGCCGACGGCCCGGCCTTCGTCACCGCGAACGAAATCCATATTCCGGTGGGCGAGCCGGTCGCGATCGAACTGAAGAGCGCCGACGTGATCCATGCGTTCTGGGTGCCGCAACTCGCCGGCAAGACCCAGACGATTCCCGGCCAGACCAATCGCCAGTGGCTGCAGGCCGACCGGCCGGGCGTCTATCGCGGGCAGTGCTCGCAATACTGCGGCGCGCAGCATGCGCACATGGCGTTCGAAGTCGTGGCCGAGCCGCCGGCCGCGTTTCGTGCGTGGCTCGCCGCGCAACGCCAACCGGCGCAGGCGCCCGCGGCCGGCGCCGAGCGCCGCGGCCAACGCGTGTTCGCCGCGCGCTGCGCGGGCTGCCACGCGGTGCGCGGCACCGACGCAACGGGCGACGCGGGCCCCGATCTCACGCACGTCGGCACGCGCCGGCTGCTCGCGGCCGGCACGCTCGACAACACGCCCGACGACCTGCGCCGCTGGATCGCGCATGCGCAGCAGCTCAAGCCGCAATCGCTGATGCCGTCGATCGCGCTCGCGCCGCGCGACGCCGACGATCTCGCCGCGTATCTCGCGACGCTGCACTGAACCGAGGATGCCGATGGCCATCGCCCGCGACACGCCCACCCCGCTCAGCCGCGTACCCGATCTCGGCGAAGCGCCGCCCGGTTCCGCGCACGAGCGCGCGCTGGCCGAGCAGTGGGAATCGGAACCCGGCTGGCGCGGCTGGCTCGGCACCGTCGATCACAAACGCATCGGGCTGCGCTACATCGTCACCGCGTTCGCGTTCCTGCTGCTCGGCGGCGTCGAGGCGCTCGTGATGCGCATCCAGCTCGCGCGGCCGAACGCGACGCTGCTCACGCCCGCGCAATACGATTCGCTGTTCACGATGCACGGCGTCACGATGATCTTCCTGTACGCGCTGCCGGTACTGTCCGGTTTCGCGAACTACCTGTGGCCGCTGATGCTCGGCTCGCGCGACATGGCGTTTCCGCGGCTCAACGCGTTCTCGTACTGGGCGTTCCTGTTCGCCGGGCTGTTCCTGTACGCGAGCTTTCCGCTCGGCGCGGTGCCGGACGGCGGCTGGTTCAACTACGTGCCGCTCACGTCGCTCGACTACAGCGCCGGCGCGAACATCGACATCTACGCGCTCGGGATGATCCTGCTCGGCATCTCGACGACGGGCGGCGCCGCGAACTTCGTCGTCACGCTGCTGCGGATGCGCGCGCACGGCATGTCGATCGACCGGCTGCCGATCATCGTGTGGGGCACGCTGACCGCGTCGGTCGCGAACCTGGTCGCGGTGCCGTCGGTGAGCCTCGCGTTCCTGCTGCTGTGGCTCGACCGCAATGCGGGCACGCACTTCTTCGACGTCGCGCACGGCGGCCGGCCGCTGTTGTGGCAGCACCTGTTCTGGATGTTCGCGCATCCGTGGGTCTACGTGGTCGTGCTGCCGGCGATGGGAATCGTGTCCGACGCGCTGCCGACCTTCTGCCGGCGGCCGCTCGTCGCGTACGAGGCCGTCGCGGTGTCGACCGTCGCGACGATGCTGATCGGCTTCGAGGTGTGGGTCCACCACATGTTCGCGACGGGCATCGCGCCGCTCGCGCTCGCGTTCTTCGGCGCCGCGAGCATGCTGATCTCGATTCCGAGCGCGGTCGCGGTGTTCGCGTGGATCGCGACGATCTGGACCGGCCGCCCCGTGTTCCGCACGCCGTTCCTGTATTTCGCGGGCTTCGTGCTGATGTTCGTGATCGGCGGCGTGTCGGGCGTGATGACCGCGGCCGTGCCGCTCGACTGGCAGCTCACCGATACGTACTTCGTCGTCGCGCACCTGCATTACGTGCTGCTCGGCATCAACGTGTTTCCGGTGCTCGGCGGCGTCGCGTACTGGTTCCCGAAGTTCACCGGGCGGATGATGAACGAGCGGTTCGGCCGCTGGACCTTCTGGGTCGTGCTGGTCGGCTTCAATCTCGGCTTCTTCCCGATGCACGTGTCGGGGCTGCTCGGGATGCCGCGCCGCATCTATACCTATCCGTCCGGAATGGGCTGGGATACGTCGAACCTGCTGACGACGATCGGCTCGTTCGTGTTCGGGATCGGCATCGTGATGTTCGTCGTCAATGCGCTGGTGAGCGCGCGGCGCGGCGCGCGCGCCGGCGACAACCCGTGGGGCGGCGCCGGCCTCGAATGGTCGGTCGCGTCGCCGACGCCCGTGTACAACTTCGCGGTGCTGCCGCTCGTCGCGTCGCGGCATCCGCTGTGGGAAACGCGCGACGATCCGGCGCGCACCAGCCTGCGGGTCGGCTACCGGCTCGCGGACGGGCGCGAGGCGCTCGCGGTCACGCCGCTCGCCGCGGCACCCAGCGCGATCCTGAAGATGCCCGAAGACAGTTGCGTGCCGTTCGTGCTCGCGCTGCTGGCGACCGCCGTGTTCGCGGCGATGCTCGCGCGCTCGCCGACCCTCGTCTGCGCGGCCGTCGCCGGGTGCGCGATCGCCACCGCCGCGTGGCTGTGGCCGCGCCGCACGCTCGGGCAGCGCGCGCGCCTGCCGGCCCGCGCCGACACGCAGGCGCCCGCCGCGGCCGCCGGGCCGCATCCGGACGAGCCGCCGTCGGCGACGGCGCCGGCCGGCGCGCCGGCCGCGTACATCGAGCCGCTGCCGGTCGGCAGTTGCGGCGAGCGCGCGGGCGGCTGGTGGGGCGTGCTCACGCTGATCGTGACCGAGGCCGGGCTGTTCGGCTACCTGCTGTTCTGCTATTTCTACCTGCAGTCGCAATGGTCCGCACCGTGGCCGCCGGAAGGGATGCCGAAGATCGGGCTCGCAGCCGCCAACACGGTCGTGCTGCTGTCGAGCAGCGTGTTCGTGTGGCTCGCGGAACGCGCGGTGCGCGCCGACAGGCAGGCGCGCGCGGTGGCGATGCTCGTCGTCGCGCTGGTGCTCGGCGCCGCGTTCGCGCTGGTCCAGTGGCACGAATGGCGCGACCATCCGTACGGCCCGACCGCGCATCTGTACGGCAGCCTCTACTTCACGATCACCGGGTTCCACCTCGCGCACGTCGTGGCCGGCCTCGCGATCCTCGCGCTGCTCGCCGGGTGGACGGCCGCCGGTTTCTTCAGCCGCGAGCGACGCGTCGCGCTGACGGTCGGCGGGCTCTACTGGCACTTCGTCGACATCGTGTGGCTGTTCATCTTCACCGCGCTGTACGTATCGCCGTTCTGGCTGAGGAGTACCGGATGAACGACACACGCCGCGCGTGGACACCGCTGCTCGCGATCGCGGCCGGCCTCGTCGGCGCGCCCGCGCTGTGGTTCGCGCAGATGCTCGTGTCGGAGACGCTCGCGTCCACCGCGTGCTATCCGCTCGGCGTCGCGCAGGCCGCGCCGCGCTGGGCGCACGTCGGCGTGTGGCTCGCGCTGATCGCGGCGGGCGCGTTCGCGCTGGCCGCGGCCTGCGCGACGTGGCTCGCGCGCGCGTGGCGGCGCCGGCACGATGCCGAAGCGCCCGCCGCGACGCGCGACGACAGTACGCGCTTTCTCGCGCGCTGCGGGATGCTCGCCGCGCTCGGCTTCGTGATCGGTCTGGTGTTTACGGGGATCGTCACCGCTTTCGTGGGGCCTTGCAGCCCATGGCGCTGATCTCGTTCGCTTCGTTCCCGTTCCGGGCTCCGGGCCGCCGCGCAGGGGTCGCGTTCGCGGTATGCGTCGCGCTCGGCGGATGCGACATGCAGCATGACGACAACACCGCCGCACCCGCCGATGCGGCCGACACCGCGTCGGCGGCGCAAGCGCCTGAACCCGCGTCGGGCTGGCGGTTCGTGCGGATTCGCACGGCGGCGGCCGATGCCGGCGCGTCGATGTCCGCTCGTGTGCGAAACGATCCACGCCTTTCCCGGTCGCGGGAGGCGGGGGCGGCGGATTCCGGCGCATCTGGCGCATCTGGCGCATCTGGCGCATCTGGCGCATCTGGCGCGGCCGCCCAGCCGCCGCATGCGGCATCCGCTTCGACCGCCCGCCGCCCGGCGATCGCCGCGGCTGCCGCGAGCGCCGATGCCGCGACGCTCGCGCGGGGCCGCTACCTCGCGCTCGCCGGCGATTGCGCCGCATGCCACGACGCGGCCGACCATACGCCGTACGCGGGCGGCCAGCCGGTGAATTCGCCGTTCGGGCCGATCTACGCGCCGAACATCACGCCGGACCCGACGCACGGAATCGGCCACTACACGCTGCGCCAGTTCGACGATGCGTTGCGACGCGGCGTGCGCGCGGACGGCAGCCGGCTGTATCCGGCGATGCCCTACCCGTCGCTCGCGCACCTGAGCGACGACGACGTGCGCGCGTTGTATGCGTATTTCATGCGCGGCGTCGCGCCCTCCCCGAACGCGGCGAAACTCACACACTTGCCGTTTCCGTTCAACCAGCGCTGGGCGCTCGGACTGTGGAGCCTCGCATTCGCGAACCGCGACCGGTTCGCGCCGCAGCCGTCTCGATCGGCGGAGTGGAATCGCGGCGCCTATCTCGTGCAGGGGCTCGGCCATTGCGGCGCGTGCCATACGCCGCGCGGGCCGGCCTACAACGAACGCGGCTACGACGAGCGCAGCCCCGCGTTCCTCACCGGCGGCATCAACGATCACTGGTTCGCGCCGAACCTGACCGGCGCGGACCCGGACGGCCTCGGCCGCTGGTCGGCCGACGACATCGCCGCGTTCCTGCGCAGCGGCCATGCGGCGCGCGGCGCGGTGTTCGGCGCGATGGCGCCGGTCGTCGGCGAAAGCACCGCGTTGCTGACCGATGCCGACCGCCATGCGATCGCGGTGTACCTGAAGTCGTTGCCGGCGCAACCGACTGCGGCGACGAATCCGCTCGCGGTCGGCGTGCCGCGGCTGACCGTGGCCGGCCCTCGTCCGGAAAGCGGCCAGCAGGCGCCGGGGGCCGGCGTGTATGCGGGGTTCTGTGCGCGTTGCCACGGGGCCGAAGGTCAAGGCGTCCCCGATCGCGGGCCGGCGCTCGCGGGCAGTTCGATCGTGCTCGCAGCCGATCCGACCAGCACGATCCGGATCGTGGTCGAAGGTGCGCGGCCCACGCCCGGGAAGCCAGGGCCGGTGCAGCGGATGCCGGCGATGCGCGGCGCGCTGACGAGCAGCGAGATCGCCGCGGTGGTCAGCTACGTGCGCGGTGCGTGGGGGAATCGGGCTGCGCCGGTGTCGGAGCGGGATGTGAGGCGGTTGCGGGGGGCAATCAAGCGGTAGCGTCGAGCTGCGCTGCGCGCAGGGCTTCTCGCGCGATGCCGGCCGGATCGATACGGGCAGGCCCTGCGCGAAAATTCCCGCCCGGCCCTGACGACATCACCCGTGGGCCGCCGCCCGTGCAGGCGAACGCGAGCGCGTGCGCGAGGTCGGTTCAGGCGCGGCTGCCGCTTCGGCGGTCTGCGTGGTCGGCGCAACGGTCAGATGCAATCCCAACGCGGCGACCACCTTCATGATCGTTGCAAACTCCGCGTTCCCACCTTCCGACAGCGCACGGTAGAGCGCTTCACGCTTCACACCGGACTCGCGCGCCAGCGCCGTCATGCCACGCGCCTTCGCGACGTTTCCGAGCGCGACCTGGATCAGTCGAGGATCCCCATCTTCGAACGCCTGCGCCAGGTAGTGACGAATCGCTTCCTCGTCCTTCAGGTACTTTGCGCCGTCGAATTCGGCCAGTTCGCTGATTTTCATCTTCAATCCTCCAGTTCGGCGGCGATTTGCTTCGCCGTCTTGATGTCCTTCTTCTGCGTCGACTTGTCCCCGCCACACAACACCACGACGATTATCTTTCCGCGTCGCACGAAGTAGGCCCGGTACCCCGGCCCTACATCGATCTTCATTTCGTTGACGCCGTCGCCGATCGCACGCCACTGGCCAAGATTGCCGAGCTTCGCCCGCTCGATGCGAAGGCTGATCGCGGCGCTGCCGACCGGGTCGCGAAGACCATCGAGCCATTTGTCAAATTGGGGAGTGGTCAGGACTTTGAACATGAAGCGATTGTAACCCATAGGGGACATCGCCGCTACTTTCTGCGTTGCTCCCCCTATCCGTTGGCAGTGTGAACGCGCCCAGCACAAGGCGTCACGACCCGCGATCATTCGACGCTTGTCCGGCCCGACCGACCAGGTTTCGATGCCACCGCTACCGGCTCGCAACGGCCTGCGCTTGCGGCGACTCCCATCCGCTGCCGAGCGCCTTGAACGCGGCGACCGCCGCGCGCGCCGCTTCGGTTCGCGCCTGCACGCGTTCGTCCGATGCGCGCAGCTGGCTTTCGTCGGCCTGCAACACTTCGATCGGGCTGCCCCCTTTCTGGTAAGCCGCAAACGATGCGGTCCGCGCCGATTCGAGCCTGCGCAAGAAATTCCGGCTCGCTTGACGCGGCGCGGGCGGCCTGCGCCGCCCGCCCGCATCGACACGCACCTGCAACCGCGACACACCGCGGCACCCCCGTCCGTCACTTGCACGAGTAGTTCGCCGCGTCCCTGATCGACCCCGAGCCGTTGTACGTGGCCTTCGTCGGATACATGCACACGGGCTGGCTCGCACTGCCGTCCGCCGATGTGAGGTCGATGCGGGCCGGCGCCTGCCCGTGCTCGACCCAGTCGACCAGCCGCGCGTACAGATCCTGACGGTCCGCATGCGGCAGCGGCACCGTATTCGCCGTCTGCGCGGGGCCGGCCGTGCCGTTCACTCCCCCGTAGCCGCTGCAGTGCCCCATGCCTGGCACGAGGAACAGCCGGTCGAACTGCTGCACCGCCGGTATGCCGCCCATCCGGCTCGCGACGCGTTCGTAGTAGTTGATGCTGCCCGACGGCGTGATCAGCGGATCGGCAAGACCGTGATAGTGCAGGACCTTCGCACCGGCCCGCACGAGCCCCGACAGGTCCGGGTTGTCCGTATTGATGTTGCCGAACGACGGCTGCAGCGCGATACCCTGATCGTACGCATGCGCAAGACCCGCATAGCCGAGGCGCTTCCACTGGTTCGCGCCGTTGCCGGTCGCGTTCGCGAAGCCGGCGCCGGCGATCGTCGGATCCTGCAGCTCCAGCGCGACGAGGTCGGTCGAGATGCTGAACGGGGTCGCGCCGGCCAGCGCGCCGGTGCCCGTGCCGCGCATCAGCCCGAACCACATCTGGTTGCCGGCGAGCGACGTCGCCGTGCCGGTGTCGAGCGCCGGGCTCGGCACCGAGCCGTCGCGCGTCATCCCGTACCAGGTCTTGTTCATCGCGCTCGCCTGCGCGGCCGTCACGCACGCGGCAGTCGTATTCGTTCCGGTGACGGTGCCGACCGTCACGCCCGCGCACAGCACGCTCGCATCCTGCGTCGGATCGTAGCGGCATTGCGCGGGATCCATCAGGTAGCCGAGGTGCTGGCCGGCGACCGCATCGCATGCGCTGACGGCCGCGCCCGACAGCAACGCCTGTTGTGCATCGGTCAACGTCGCGCCGCCGAGATCGGTTTGCGCGACGACCTGCGGATACAGTTCGCCGGTGATGAACTTCGACCAGTTGAACGCGGGGGCGCCGGTCAGGTAGCCGTCGTAGTCGGACGGGTTGTTCTGCGCTTCGTTGTAGCCCTGCCGGCCGCCGGTCGAGCAGCCGTCCCAGTACGCATACTTCTGCGGCGCCGCGTAATAGGCGGCGGCCAGCGCCTTGGTCTTCAGCGCCAGCTCGTGCAGGCTGCGCTGCGCGAAGTCCGTCCACAGCGTCGTGTTGATCGTGCCGTCGGGATTCATCGCGAACGAGCCGTTCTGGATCGTGTGCCCGGTATCCGTCGTGCCGACCACCGCGCCCTCGGACGCCGCGATCGTCGCGGCGCTCGGCGTGCCGCCCGCGCTGGCGATCTTCGTCGGGTCGCCGTACGCACCGCCCTGCCACCCGCCGCCGCCGAGGTTGTGAATCCTGCGATTCCAGTTCGACGGCGCGGGCAGCCAGATTTCCATCCCGATGCCGGCCGACGTCGACGGCGCGCCCGACGGGCCCGCGTTGCCGGGGCCGACGTTCAGCTTGACGAGACACAGATCGTTGCCGGCGACGGGCGTCGCGGAGGTGACGGCGGACGCATCGAGCGCCAGCGGATCGCCCGCCTTGAACGACTTCACCGCGATCACCGTCGTGTTCGCATCCGGCGCGAATCGCGCCTTCATCGTCTGATCGCAGGTCAACGCGGCGTCGGCCGTGCCGCCTCCGGCATCCCGGACCTCGTCGTCGTTGCAACCGGACACCATCAGCATGCCGACTGCGGACGCCGCGACAGCCATGCCGAAACACCATCCACCGCGACGGGTTCTACCGTTGAGCATCGACACCATTGCATCCCTCCGTTCTCTCTCGATCGATTTGCGTACAGGGAAAGCCGATACCCGCACGAAAACCGCGGGCATCGCATTGCATCGCATGCCGGGCCGCTCATGCGTCGCCCGACACGTCCGGTCAGAACATGTGCCGGATTCCGGCCATCACGCCGACCTGGTTTTGCCCCGGCGCGGGCGTCGTGCCGCCCCCGCCGGCGCTGACCGTGAATGCCGCGTGCGCGCTGTTGGCGAGGTACGCACCCTGCAGGTACACGGCGGTTCGTTTCGACAGGAAATAGGTGCCGCGCAGCGCGCCGAGCGTCGCGCGCGCATCCTGGCCGGACACGTTCACGTGATAGACGCCGCCATCGGCGACGAACGCCGGCGTCACGTAGTAGCTCGCGGTGAGGTAGTAGATGTTCGAGTGCAGGTTCGGACCGCCCGACGCGCCGGCGTCGGCCCAACGGCCGATCCAGCCGCCGCCGAGCTTCATGCCGAATGCGTTCACGTAGCCGTTGACCTGCGCGCGGTCGTCGCGGTCGCCGTTCGACGCGAGCGGGACCGGCTTCACGCCGTCGAAGAAATTCGCGGCCGCGGTCGCGCTGCCGCCGCGCTGCTCCTCGTACGATGCCGCGATCCCGAACGCGGTCGAGTCGTATTTCAGCATCGCGGACCACAGGCGGCACGCGGTCGTGTCGCCGGGCGTCTGGCCCGCGCAGGTGCCTTGCCCCGGCGAGTTGCCGGTGCCGGCCGAATCGCGACCGAACGAATACATCGCTCCGGCCGTGAAGCCGCCGAACTTGCCGCGCCATGCGACCGCGTTGTCCGCGCGCCCGTTCGGAATGTACGCGTCGAGCGACGGGAGCCCGTAGATGTTCGGGCCGAGCAGATCCGCGTCGAGCACCGCGTAGTACGTCATCGTGTACTGACGGCCGAACGACAGCGTGCCGTACGGGCTTTCGATCCCCACCCAGCTTTGCCGGCCGAACAGACGGCCGCCCTGCCCCATCGTGCCGTTGCCGACGTTGAAGCCGCTTTCGAGCGCGAACACGGCCTTGTAGCCGCCGCCGAGATCCTCCGCACCACGCAGCCCCCAGCGCGACGGCAGCTCGCCGGTAATCGACGGCATCCGCACGATGCCCTTGCCCTGCGCATTCGCGTGCGACACGTATTCGACGCCCGTATCGAGGATGCCGTACAACGTCACGCTGCCTTGCGCGAAACCGGTCGTTGCGATTCCGAACAAAGCTCCGCCGACGAGATGCCGAAGTCTCATGCTGTCTCCAAACCTTTTGATGGTCGATTCTGTTTATGGCCGGACGGGCGATGCGCCGCCGCGACTAGGGCCGCAGCACCGCCACCGCCTTGATCTCGACGATATAGCCGGGCGAGCCGCCGAGCATGTGCGCGCCGGTCGCGGTCCATGCCGGCCGCGGATGCGCATGGAAATAGCGGTCGCGTACCTGCATGAACAACGGCAGGTCGCGCATGTCGGTATGAAACGTCGTGAGATCGACCACGTCGTCGAACGACGCGCCGCAGGCGTCCAGTACGCGCTTGAGGTTCTCGAAGGCCTGCACGATCTGGGCTTCGCGGCCCTCGACCAACTGCATCGCCGCGTCGCGGCCGATCTGGCCGGATACGTAAACGGTATCGCCGACCTTGATCGCCGGCGCATAGCCGATTTTTTCGTATACGGCCTCCATGCCGGCCGGGATGATCGCTTCGCGTTTGCTCATGAGTGTCTCCATGGCCGGGCTTGCCGCGCCGGCCTGTTATGTCATGGTCGTCGTGCGCCAGGCCGCGGCACCTGCCCCGTGAGGCAAGCAGCTCGGCAGGCGCGCGCTTCAACCGGTGTCACCGCCCGCGACCGGCAGCACCGTACCCGTGATGTAGCTCGCCTCGTCCGACGCGAGGAACAGGATCGGCGCGATCTGTTCGTCGAGCGTGCCGTAGCGCTTGAAGTACGTCGATTCGGTCACCTGCCGCACGGCCTCGGCCATCCACGCCTGTTCCTGCTCGGTGTCGCCGGCCGCATTGCGCGGCACGCGGCGCGGCGGCGCACTGGTGCCGCCCGGCGCGGTGGCGACGACGCGGATGCCGTGTTCCGCGTATTCCATCGCGAGCGCCGACGTCAATGCGTTCACGCCGCCCTTCGCGGCCGAGTACGGCACGCGGCGAATGCCGCGCGTCGCGTTCGACGAGATGTTGACGATCGTGCCGCCGCCGCGCGCGATCAGATGCGGCAGCACCGCATGGCACGCATAAAGCGTCGGCATCAGCGAGCGGCGGATTTCCGCGTCGATCTGCGCGGGCTCGAACTCGGCGAACGGCCGCATGCGGATCGCGCCGCCGACGCCGTTGATCAGGATGTCGATGCCGCCGAAAGCCTGCACCGCGTACGCCATCGCCGCATGCGCGCCGTCGTACGTCTCGAGATCCGCGACGAAGCCGGCCGCATCGCCGCCCGACGCCTGCGCGGCCACCTCGGCCACGAAATCCGCGCGATCGACGAACAGCACCTTGCCGCCCTCGGCCGCCGCGCGCAGTGCGACGCCGCGACCGATGCCCTGCGCCGCGCCGGTAACGACGACGACCTTGCCGGAGAATCGTTGCATGGTCATGCCGCCTTTGCCGTGACGTTGGGGGTGAACTTCTCGTAGTGGAAGCTGTTCGGCTTCACGCCTGCGTCGTCGAAATACTGGCGCACCGCATCGACCATGAGCGGCGGCCCGCACAGATAAACGTCGACGTCGCCGTCGTTCAGCGCGTCGGCCGGGATGTGCTGCGTGACCCAGCCCTTGCGCGGATGGTTCGACGCGGCGTCCGCGACGACCGTCGCGAAGCTGAAGTTCGGCAGCTTCGCCGCCACCGCCTCGAGCGCGTCGACCAACACGAGATCGAGATCGCGCGTGACGCCGTAGATCAGATGCACCTTCTGCTGCGAGCCGCTTCGCGCGAGCACGTCGAGCATCGACAGGAACGGCGCGAGGCCCGTTCCGCCGGCGAGGAACAGCAGCGGCCGCGCGACGTCGCGCAGATAGAAGCTGCCGAGCGGCCCGTGCAGCTCGAGCGTGTCGCCCGGCCGCGCCGATTCGAGCCATGTGCTCATCACACCGCCGGGAATCTTCTTGATCAGGAAACCGACCTTCGCGTCGCCCGGCGCGGACGAGAACGAATACGAGCGGTGCTGGCCGCTGCCCGGCACGCCGATGTTCACGTACTGGCCCGGGAGAAACACCGGCGCGCTCGCGCCGACATCGAGTTCGAGCACGACGGCCGCATCGTTGTGCTGCTCGATCTTCGCGACCGTCGCCGCAAAGCTGCTCTGCCCGGTCTTGCAGGCGACCGACGACGTCGGCACCGCGATCACGCAATCGCTTTGCGGCACCATCTGGCACGTCAGCACGAGGCCGCCGTCCTTTTCGTCCTCGGTGAGCGCGTCGTCGATGTAATCGTCGCCGAGGTCGTAGCGGCCGCTTTCGGCGCGGCACTTGCAGGTGCCGCACACGCCGTCGGAACAATCCATCGGCAGGTTGATCTTCGCGCGAAAGGCCGCGTCGAGCACCTTCTCGCCGGCCTTGCAGTCGATGAAGCGGGTGACCCCGTCCTCGAAATTCAGTGCAATCTTGTAGGTGGACATGACGTCGCCTCCCTTTCCTTCCTGTCGAAACGATCGGTGTCAGACGTGGTACACGTCGAGCACCTGCCGGATGTAGTCGTTCTTCAGCACGATCTTCTTGTTGGAGATCAGCAGCGCGTCGTCCACCTTGCGCAACGTGACGAACATCGTGCCGAAGAAGTGATCGGTCACGCGGTAACGGTGGTTCAGCGTGTGAAAGTTGTAGCGCACGTCCACCTCGTCGTCGCGTTCGGCCAGCACCTCGACGTTCGTCACGTTGTGGCTGGTGCGCGGCTCGGGCGTCGACGCGCCGCTGCGCTCGGTCTTGATCCGGAACACGCGATCCTCGAGGCCGCCGCGATCCGCGTAGTACATCAGCGAAATCTGGCTGGTCGGATCGTCGGTCGGACGATCGTCGTCGTCCCACGCGGGCATCCAGTACGTGACGTCCTCGGCGTAGCAGGTCAGCCATTCGTCCCACGCGCGATCGTCGAGCAGGCGCGCTTCGCGATACAGCGCCGCGCAAATCGTCCGGTAATCGAAGCTCATGCCGCCACCTCCCCGCGTTCCTTCTTCAGCGCATCGCGCATCACGTTCACCCAGTGTTCGTGCTGGCACACGAACAGCCCTTCGTCCTCGCTGCGCTCGCCGGAAATACGCGGGTTCAGCCCCATCCTTCTCGCGTTCTCGTCCGGCCCGTCGATCCACAGCGGCGCGCCGCGCGACAGGTCGTTCCACATCGCCGTGATGCCCGCATAGCCGGCCTGGCACGCGCGGAACTCCTCGAGATCGTCGGCCGTGCCCATGCCGGTCACGTTGAAGAAATCCTCGTACTGGCGAATCCGCGTCGTGCGATCCGCTTCACTCTCGCCCTTCGGCGCGAAGCAGAAGATCGTGACCTCGGTCCTGTCGACGCCGAGCGGCCGCACCACGCGAATCTGCGTGCTGAACTGGTCCATCAGGAACACGTTCGGGTACACGCACAGGTTGCGCGTCTGGTTCACGATGAAATCGGCCTGCACGTCGCCGACGCGCGCACGGATTTCGTCGCGATGCCGGTACACGGGCCGCACTTCCGGGTTCATCGTCTGGGTCCACAGCAGGATGTGGCCGTGGTCGAAGCCGTACACGCCCGCGACCGATTTGCTCCAGCTGTTCGCATCGACCGCCTTGGTGCCGTCCTCCTTGCGGCGGCCCATCGTCGCCGCATAGTTCCAATGCACGGTGCTGACGTGATAGCCGTCGCAGCCGTTCTCCATCTGCATCTTCCAGTTGCCTTCGTAGATGTAGGACGAGTTGCCGCGCAGCACTTCGAGCCCGTTCGGCGCCTGGTCGACGATCTGGTCGATGATCACACGCGCCTCGCCGAGGTAATCCTCGAGCGGCAGGACGTCCGCATTGAGGCTGCCGAACAGGAAGCCGCGATAGTTCGCGAAGCGCGCGACCTGCTTCAGGTCGTGCGAGCCGTGCGTGTTGAACTGCACCGGATACTCGGTCGTCTTCTCGTCCTTCACCTTCAGCAGCTTGCCGGTGTTCGAGAAGGTCCAGCCGTGGAACGGGCACGTGAAGCTGCCCTTGTTGCCGTGCTTGCGGCGGCACAGCATCGCGCCCTTGTGCGCACACGCATTGATGACCGCATGCAGCTCGCCGGTCTTGTCGCGCGTGATGACGATCGGCTGGCGGCCGATCCACGTCGTGTAGTAATCGTTGTTGTCCGGAATCTGGCTTTCGTGCGCCAGATATACCCAGTTGCCCTCGAAGATGTGCTTCATCTCGAGTTCGTACAGTTCCGCGTTCGTGAAGATGTCGCGGCGGCAGCGGAAGATGCCGGCCTCCTTGTCATCCTGCACGGCGGTTTCGAGCAGGTGATCCAGTGTGTCGGTGTGGTCGATCGTGGCGGACATGATGGCTCCTTCCATGCGCGTGCCGCGTCCTGCAAGCACGCTCGCATCGGTATCGGTTGAATCTCGGGGGACCGGCCGACAGCGGCGGCGCACGCGCGCCGCCGTGCCGCCGGCAGTTATGCCGCTGCGGAAGCGCGCGGGCGTTCGACGATCTGGTTGTCCCGGCCCTGCACCAGCGGCGTCAGCACGAAGTTGAACTCGATGTCCTGGTACGCATCGGCCTTCATGCCGAGCGCCGTGCCGCCGGTCCTGGCGACCACGGGCGGAATCAGCTCCTCGCGCGTCGCATACGCGAAGTCGTCCCAGATCAGCGGATCGCCGTCGATGTTGAACTGCGTCGTCAGCTTGCGGTGGTCGTCGCTCGTCACGAAGAAGTGCACGTGCGCCGGGCGGTTGCCGTGGCGGCCGAGGCGGTCGAGCAGTTGCTGCGTCGCGCCCTGCGGCGGGCAGCCGTAGCCGACCGGCATCAGCGTGCGGAATTCGTATTTGCCGTCCGCACCCGTCCTCACCGCGCCGCGCAGGTTGAAATCGCTCTGCGCGCCGGTCGGGTCGAAGTGCGAGTAGAAGCCATGCGAGTTCGCGTGCCAGCACTCGACCAGCGCGCCGGCCATCGGCTTGCCATCCAGGCCCGTGACCGTGCCGTGAATCACGAGCGGGCCCGCGCCGTCGTCGGCATCGAGGTCGATCTTCGCGACGCCTTCGCGCACCGGTGCGCCGGCCACGTACAGCGGCCCTTCGATCGTGCGCGGCGTGCCGCCGTGCAGCCCGATCGCTTCGTCCTCGGCGTCCATCCGGATGTCGAGATATTTCTCGAGACCGAGGCCGGCCGCGAGCAGCGCTGCTTCGCCATCCTGACCAAGCTTGTTCAGGTAGTTCACGCCGGCCCACACTTCGTCGGGCGAGATGTCGAGATCGTCGATCGCCTTGAACAGGTCGCCGAGCAGGCGCAGCACGATCTGCTGCGTGCGCGCGTCGCCCTTCGTGCCGTTCGCGCCCGCGTTCGACGCGGCCTTCAGCAGGTCCTGCACTTCCCGGGTATCGAAAACTTTGACGCTCATGATGCTGTCTCCACGTGTATTTGGGGGAATGACGGTCTTTGCCTGACTCGGTTACCGCACGACTTTCGTCAGCCCGTCGCGGGTGAAGCGCCTGACCTTGTCCTCGTCGAGCGCGATGCCGAGACCGGGGCCGTCCGGCACGGTCAGTTCGAAGTCGCTGTAATCCAGCGGCTGCGTCAGGATTTCTTCGGTGATCAGCAGCGGCCCGAACAGTTCGGTGCCCCACTGGAGGTTCGCGACACTCGCGAACAGGTGCGCGGACGCCACCGTGCCGAACGCCCCTTCGAGCATCGTGCCGCCGTACAGCTCGATGCCGGCCGCGTCCGCGATCGCGGCCACGCGCTGTGCGGCGAAGAGGCCGCCGCTCTGTTCGATCTTGATTGCAAATACGTCCGCGCCGTGATGCTTCGCGATGTCGAATGCGCTGTCGGGGCCTTGCAGGATTTCATCGGCCATCAGCGCGACGGGGAAGCGGCGCATCAGGCGCGCCAGCGCCGCCGCAGACGCCACCGGCTGCTCGACCAGCTCGCAACCCGCATCGGCCAGCGCCGGAATCGCGCGGGCGGCCTGCGTCTCGCTCCACGCCATGTTCACGTCGACGCGCACCGACGCGCGCTCGCCGAGCGCCTTCTTGATCTCGGCCACGTGGCGGATATCCGTTTCCGGCGCTTTCGCGCCGATCTTCAGCTTGAATACGTTGTGGCGGCGCAGGTCGAGCATCCGTTCTGCTTCGGCGATGTCGGTGGACGTGTCGCCCGACGCGAGCGTCCAGGCGACCGGCAGGCGATCGCGGCGACGCCCGCCGAGCAGTTCGCTGACCGGCACGCCGAGCCGCTTGCCGTGCGCGTCGAGCAGCGCGGTTTCGAGCGCGTTCTTCGCGAAGTGGTTGACCTTCGCGAGCTTGCCGACGAACGCCATCAGCGTCTGGACGCGCGTCGCGTTCTTGCCGACGATCGCCGGCGCGAGGTACGCGTCGATCGCGAGCTTCATCGCTTCCGGGCTTTCCGGGCCGTAGGCCATCCCGGCGATCGTCGTGCCTTCGCCGATACCGATCGCGCCGTCGCTGCAGAACACCTTCACGAGCATCAGCGTCTGGCCGTGCATCGTGGCCACCGACAGCTTGTGCGGGCGGATCGTCGGCAGATCGACGAGACGGGTTTCGATGCGTTCGATAGTGGCGGAGGACATGGGGCACGCTGCGTGGGGGGAGTTCATGGGACGGATTTATACGCGGCGGGGAAATGGAGCGTCCAATACTTTTAGGCGGGATTTTTGATACCTGGTGGGTATGGAAATCGCGGTCAGGATGCGGATATTGCGTTGCACCATACCTGATTTGGCTAGGTATACGGGCTGGAAGGCTTGCTGGAGCGGGGTCGCTGGGGGGCGGGATATCGCTTGGCGGGGGGCGCGGCGCGGTTGCTTTCTGCAGCGGGCAAATCGGCTGGAATCGGCGGCCGGCCTGGGTCGATCAGGGTTTTCCTGATGGGAAAACGGTGGGCTGGCCTTGCAGCTTTCGGCTTCGGCGTCGGTTTCTGCGAACGACGGGAAGTAAGGGGGTAGGTAGAAACCTACGTTGTTGACGATACTCGTCGTTCATCAGAGGCTGACGGCAACTATCGGCAAGGAGCGGTCCTTGGGAATCCCTTACCGAACGTCAGCGTGTAGACCGATAGCAGCCGAATTGAATGGCCAACCCCAATCGGCCATCGAATCGAACGCCTCGCAAACGAGCGGTATTGATCCTGTAGGCGGTCGCTCTATGCGCTGATACTCCCTGCAAAAGAACACTCAGTGCTCCGCGCGCCGATCTTCGAGCGAGAGGTCACCTTCTCCTTCGGCCGCAGCGGACTCACAAGAGACTTCCCGAAAGGGACTATCTCTCCTTTCTTCGTCTGTAGCACGAACGAGGCGATTGCGACAGTTCAGGGCAATCTCGATGTCTTCCTGCTATAGGCGTTCCCCGTAGGGATCCCGTGACAAAAGCAGGCTGCACGTGATGCGCTTGAACCTGGACCTTATCAACGCTTCGGAGATAGTCCAATATAAAAATGTTTCATCATCAATCCATTTTTTAGACCCTGACAATTCTGCCAGGCTATCCATCGAGAAAAATAATAATCATGTTCTAAAGTTAATTTTAGACCAAAATAAAATAATTTTTCGTCTCCGCTGCCGTTAGAATCCGTGAACTTGCTTTCGTGACGGATTTTTGATCTGAGATCCGTCGAATTCCTTCAATACCACTGAAACCGTCGGAGGCTCTAATGTCGAGTCGTGTACGTATTTCGATCGTATTTGGCGGGAAGTCTTCGGAACATCGAGCATCGGTAGAATCGTTCCGTCACGTTGCCAGGGAAATCCATCAAGGTGATTTGATAGAGATAGAAGACATCTACTACGTAGATGTCGAAGGCCGCGTCACCATCACGCCGTTCCAGCCTGATCTCTCTCTGGACGACTACATGGGGTCTTGCAAGCCCATGCCATACTGGGCTGCTCTAGGACGAATGGCGAACGCTGGCACATTTGTCCTGAACCTGCTGCACGGAAACTTCGGCGAAGACGGCCATGTTCAAGGTGCGGCAGCAATAACATCTGTGCCTGGAAGTTTCGGGCCCGTTCTTGCAGCCAGTCTGGCGATGAGCAAATACCACATGAATCAATTTGTGGCCAGCACGCATCCGGAGGTACAAATCCCTGACACGCTCTTGCTACAGGACCACGACCTCCTTGAAGCCGGCACTCGCATCATGGATCGATTTTCCGGAATGGCCGTCGTCGTCAAGCCAAATTCCCTTGGCGCATCCCTATTCACGCATCGCTATATCGTCGACTTCGACAATATAACGTCGATCAACGAGAATCTAGAGCAAATTTTCCAACATGACACACATGCCCTCGTCCAAAAATATATTTCAGGCACTGAGTATTCAATCGGATGCATCCAGAAGAATGACTCCATCATCGCATTGCCTGCAGTCCGCATCGAAACGGATGGCGCATTTTTTGGTCACGAACAAAAGCATCGTACCGGAAAAGCGAACGAGATCGTCGTAACGAATGAATCGACAGTCATTCGGGCTATGAAGAAGATATCAGTCGACATATTTCGATCCGTCGGTTTTAGAAACATGTGTCGATTCGATTTCATTGCATCCTCAGATGATTCTGTTTTCTTCCTCGAGGCCAATCCGATCCCAGGCCTGATGCGTAACAGCCTGTTCCCAAAGATGCTCGGGGCATCCAATATCACCCTCGCCGAAGCAATCTTGCAGTTCCGCAGCAATCTTCTTTCTGAGAAGCCGCGGAAAAGCTTCGTCGATTATCAAATCGACTGACGTGGAGGCATGAATGGAACGGATTGGCTTGATAGGCGGTGTAAGCTGGGTATCGACGATGGAATACTATCGGCGGCTGAACATGCGAGCACAGCAATCGGGAGGCTCGCATGTCTCTGCAGATCTCGTCATGGTAAGTCTGAATTTCGAAGAGATCCTCGCACGGCAGCAGGCAAACGATGTCGACGGGGAGTACGGCATTCTCGCCCGGGCGGCGGAGGTTATTCAGCATGCAGGAGCACGAAAGTTGCTGATTTGCTCGAATACGACGAGCAATACCTGCGACCGGCTTCAACGCAGCTTCGATCTGGACATCGTCAACATCATCGACTCAACGCGGTCGCACATTCTGAATTGCGGCTATAGGCGTGTCGGATTGTTGGGAACCCGGTACGTAATGGAGCGCGAGTTTTATCGAGAGCGACTCGAATCGGCCGGTGTCAAAGTGGTGACGCCTGAAGCAAGCGACCGCGCCGTTATTCACAACATCATCTATCGCGAACTGTGCCACGGTATTTTTTCCCAAGTATCGCGCGATATCTTCATGGGGGTCGTGAAGAACTTCGCGCTGTCCGGCGTCGAGGCCGTAATTCTGGGATGCACCGAAATCCCGCTCATCCTTCCGAACTTCGCCTTCCACGGCGGAATTGCGATCATCGACTCCATCGACGTGCATCTCGATTCGGCACTCGGCGTATCGAGCCATCGATCCACGATTGAGGACAGCAACCTTGAGCTTGGTACAGGCCGAATTTTTTCTGGTAATTCTGCTGCTCGTCACCGTTCGGACGCTACTGTTCAAGCGGGTCGTTGACGACATTGACCCCGATGCCACCTCGCTGTGTGTAGGCCTCGGCACAGTCGTGAGCTGCGTCGCATTGTGGTCGGTTCTGGCTATAGCCGGCCGCGCGCCGGTTCTGCACTCACATCTTGGCGGCGTTGGCGCAGGTCTAGTCAAGGGCGCGTTGCTCGCTGTGCTGATGAGCATGCAGCAGCGTCTCATCGGGCGGAGCTTGTCCGCGACGACTTATACGTTCCCAATCGCTATCGGCTTCATCGCGGCCGTCGAATCGTGGGCATTTGGAACCCACCTCACGCCAAGCGGTATCGCAGCGATCTCGATATTGTTTGCGGCTGGGGTCGGTTTTGCCATGTTCGGTCATCTCGCTTCGATGCAAGTGGCAGACAAGCGGCGGTTTGTGTGGATGATCGTGATAGTCGTTGGTTTCGCTGTCTGCGACAAGATTGGCATCCCGCGAGCCGGCTGGCTTCCCTATTTGTTCTGGACCGGTCTCGGAAACGTACTTGCGGCATGGTGCGTCCGGCGCACGCTTTTCGGCATTCGCGTCCGCCCGCTCCTGTTTGTGGGGGCAATATGGGCGCTCCCCGAGTTATTCTTCAATTTTTCATTACAAACGATCTTGCCCGTCGCGTTAGGTTACCTAGCGATTGCGCTGCGTGTCCCGTTGCTATTGGGCGTCTCAGCCATTCTCTACGACGAAGGCAAACTTCGCGAGCAACTCGTGTTCGGCGCAGTGGCGGCCGTAGGCGTTGCACTTCTGTTCATGGGATGAAAAATGATTGACGTGCCGTATTTTTCGCAATGGGAATCAAGGGCCTTGGTCTCTCAATTCGTGTCGCGCGAACTGCGCGCCGAGGACGATCCGCTCTGGCGCAACTCAGGCGCCAGCAGCCCAGCCGAGTATGCTCAATGGAGCCCGCACATTTGCGGCATCACATGCTTGAAGATGTTGCTGGCACATCGCACCGCGCGAGTGATTCCGCTGTTGGAACTCGTGCGTGAGGCCGTAACCTTCGGTGTCTATCAACCCGAGATTGGCGACAAAGGAAAGCGCCTGCTCTACCGACCATTCGTCAACTGGATTCGCGAGCGCTTTCAGATCGATGGTCGTGTCGTCGAGCATACGGAATCATCTATGATCGAATGCAGCTTGCGCGACGGATATATGTTCATGGCGTCTGTTCATCCGGGAATCCGGCATGCAGGGTTTGAGCCTCCTACGCGTGGCGGGCATCTTGTCCTGGTGCTTGGAGTCAATCCCGCGACCGATGAGTGGGTGTTTCACAATCCGTCAGGCTTTGAACATAACACGCAGGAATACGTGTCGATGGAGCGTAGTACATTCGATCGCTATTTCGCAAACAGAGGGATTCTGATTGCACCATAAGCGCAAAAAAGACACAGCACACGTCCCGCCGCACCAGCCATACCTGTCGTGTCATCAGACAGCATGCGGCAAAAATCGCGCAACGACTGTTCAGTTTCCGCACACAGAATCGCAAACACCCCCCAATCCACGCGCCCTCCGCGCGTGGGAAGAAACCCGGATAGCCCCGCCTCTCCGCCCCCGCCTCCCCCCCCGCGCAGGCCGGCCACCCCCCCCCCCCCGACCCCGCCCCCCCCCCCCCCCCTTTCCCCCGCCCCCCCCCCGCAAACCCCCCCCCCCCCCCCCTCTCCCCCCCCCCCCCCCCCCCCCCCTCCCCCCCCTCCCGCCCCCCCCCTCAAAGCGTTCTCCGCACACGCCGGCAACGCCCCCCCCGCCTTCCTCCCTTAAAAGGAAGCCGCCCGCCAGTACTTCAAGGACGGCATCGACATGCGCTCCGCGCGCATTCAGGATGCGCTGCGCGAAGGCCAGGAGC
>NZ_LOYN01000049.1:0-656 GCF_001526325.1 Burkholderia sp. MSMB1826 | reverse complement strand
GCGCGTCCGGACCTGCCCGAGCAGATGGAGGACGATCTCGAAGGCGTCGTGCGCGTGCTCGCGGAAAACCGCTGGCCGTGGCGCATGCACGCGACCTACGACGAAACCATCAGCCGCGCGCTCGACGTGTTCGAGAAGGTCGACAAGGACATCCCGCTCGAAGGGCTGAACTGGTTCTTCGATCACGCGGAAACGATCACCGAGCAATCGATGGACCGGATCGCCGCGCTCGGCGGCGGCGTCGCGGTGCAGCATCGGATGGCGTACCAGGGCGAGTACTTCGTCGAGCGCTACGGCGCGCAAGCCGCGGAGGCGACGCCGCCGGTCGCGAAGATGCTCGGCAAGGGGCTGAAGGTGTCGGCCGGCACGGATGCAACGCGCGTCGCGTCGTACAACCCGTGGGTGTCGCTCGCGTGGCTCGTGACGGGCAAAACGGTCGGCGGCATGCGACTGTATCCGCAGCGCAACCTGCTCGATCGCGAAACCGCGTTGCGGATGTGGACCGAGTACGTGACGTGGTTCTCGAACGAGGAAGGCAAGAAAGGACGCATCGCGGTGGGGCAGCTTGCCGACCTGATCGTCCCGGATCGCGATTTCTTCGCGTGTGCGGAAGACGATATCGCCGCCACGACCGCGTTGCTGACGGTGGTCGACGG
>NZ_LOYN01000048.1:0-39972 GCF_001526325.1 Burkholderia sp. MSMB1826 | reverse complement strand
CCGAACAGGACCGTGAAACGACTCTACGCCGATGATAGTGCGGATTCCCGTGTGAAAGTAGGTAATCGTCAGGCTCCCTAAGCCAGAAACCCCCGCCCGAAAGGCGGGGGTTTTTGCATTGGCGCGGTGGAAGTGCACTAGGCCCGGCGACGCGCTATCCGGCACGAGCCTGGGGCGTGGAAAACGTCTTCATGCCCCTGTCCGACCGACCGAATTCCGATATTTCTCCGTCGCAACGCCCTCGTCAGACCGTGATCCGCAAGATCGGAAAAAATCTGCCCGGAATGGCGCTCGATTCCTGTTCGCCAATCTTTTCAGCTCCCAGCGCCAGATAGAACGGCGCAGCATTGGGATCCGCTTCGATCACGAAGCTTTTGATTCCTCTCGCAGCGGCTTCGGCCCGAACTGATTCCCACAGCGCATGGGCGATGCCCTGGCCCATGTGATCGGGATGAACGAACAACCATCCGGGCGTCGGTCTATCCGAATCCAATGACGCTCGGACCCAGAACCCGATGATCGACCCGCCCGATTCCGCGACGTAACCGATCGCTCCTTCGATCGTCTCCGGCGAAATCGCAAGATCGTTTTGCCACAAGTCGAGCCATTCCTTCGGATAGCCCCAATGTGCCTTCGAAAGGCGCGCCAATTGCGTGAGTTCGTCCGCGTCCGCGGCACGCGCAGGACGCACGGTAAATAGCTCGTTCATTTCGACTCTCGTCATGGCCGATACCACCATGGTCGGCGATTTCATCAGTGCATCATCCGGATCGCGGCGTCTCACCGCTCGATCGACAACCGGCCCGCTCGCAGCAGCATTGCCTGACGCGGCTCATCCGCACACGCTCGCCGCAGCTACATGACCTGCGATGCATGCCCGGCGATGACGCGCCAGTTGGCGCCCGATCGACGCCACAGGCGCGTATAGGCAAACGTGCCGGCGAATGCCGTGCCATCGAAACGACCGGTGAGGGTCGCTCGCGTCGTGGTCAGGATCATCCCGTCGATCGCGCATGCGTGCATTTCGTGGACGTCGAGTGTGTCGAGACGCAGTAGCTTCGCGCGATGCGCGGCCAGGTCGTCCTCTTTCGAGATGATCTGGCCGGTCGGGACCGTGAACACCAGATCGTCGTCCAGCAGCGTGTCGAGCACATCGACGTCGTTGGCCAGCATCGCGGCGCGGAGCGCAGTTTCGCTGGGTTCGATGACGGTACGGATTGCATCCATGTCAGGCCTCGCATCATTTTCGGAAGGGAAGCGGTACGGCGGCGACGAATGCAGCCTACCGCGCATTCGACAACGACTGACGCCGGACGAGCATCACCAGGCAGATGCCGATCGACGCGATGAGGTTGACGGCCGGATAGAACGCGACCGCGACACTCCATGTGCTCAGCGCCAGCAACGCCAGCGCGTACTTGAGCACGCACAGCGCGAAATAGGCGAGGCTCTCGCTCCACGGATCGCGGATCGTCTTGCGCACGGTCGGGCCGAGGCCGGCAAGCTCGATCAGCGTAACCAGGCAGATCGACACAGTCGGATCGTCGGTCAGCATCCACAGCGGAATGGCCGATAGCGCCGCGCACAGGAACAACCAGTCGAGGCCCGTCCAGCCGCGCTCGCCGCGAAACAGGCTGGCGATCAGCGTCAGAAAGCATGTGACGGCAATCGCCGCCGTGCACCATGCGGACGGTCCCGCGCCCGCGACGAACTGGCCGGCGGCCGCGATCGCCGTGACGACCGACCACACGAGCCACGTGAACAGATGCGGGCGAACGGTCCGTCGGTAGATCGCGAGCGCGTAAGGAATCGCTGCCAGCAACGACACGGCCGTTCCGATCACGCCGAAGATCGAAGCGGCGCTCTCAGCGGTATTCACCATCGACGCAACCTCGTTCGGACGGGCCGACCAGTATGTGGTCAGACGGAACGGGGTGCAACGTCATGCCACGCTCCGTGGTGCGGTGAGCGCTACGCAGAATCTCACCGGAACGCAAGGGCGGCCACGTGCCGAAGACGCTCGAGAACTATCTCGGCGAGCAGACCTTGCGCAAGGGGCTGGAAAAAGGCAGAGCCGGGCGTATCGACGGCACACGACGAGACGCTCGCGCCCACCGGCATTCACGACTCCGCTTCCGCCGCATGCACGTCGCGCCGATAGGCGCCGGGGCTCGTGCCCGTCCATTTCCGGAACGCGCGATGAAACGCGCTCGGCTCGGTGAAGCCGAGCTCGGCCGCGATCTCCGCGACGCTCAGCGTGTGCCCGCGCAGCAGCGACTGTGCGAGCGCGCCGCGCAACTCGTCCTTGATCGCCGCGAAGCTTTGCCCTTCGCTGCGCAAACGCCGTCGCAGCGTCGCCGGCGTCGTGTCGAGGTACACGGCCAGCGTGTCGAAGTCGGGCCACTCGGCGGCCGGCCGCGCCTTCAGGTGCGCGCGCGTCTTCGCGACCCAGCCCGTGTCGTGCCGGTAGCGCACGAGCAGATTGCCGGGCGCGCCGCGCAGGAAGGTCTTCAGCGCCTGCTCCGAACGGATCGTCGGCAGCGCGAGGTATGCGGCATTGAACGCGAGCCGGCTGTCGGGCCGCTCGAAATGCACGGGGACGCCGAAGAACTGATGATAGTCGCTGCGCTGGCCGGGGCTCGGGCACGCGAAATCGATGCGCTGCAGCGGGATGCGCCGGCCGATCAGCCAGCACGCGACGCCGAGCAGGATCAGTCAGAACGTCCGGTACGCAAACGCCGGGTACGGCGCGCCCGATTGCGCCAGCACGATCTGCGCCTGCCCGTCAGCCACGACAAGCTCGCCGTGCGGCTCGTCGAGCACGACCCGCAGAAACTGCAGCGCGCGCCGCAGCGCCTTGTCGAGCGTGCCGGCATGTAGCACCGCATGGCACAGCAGCGTAAAGCTGCCGCGCCGCATCGGGCGCGCGGCGAGCCCGAAGAATTCGTCGTCGAGCGCGCCGGCGATCGCGAGCCATAGCCGGCCGTACTGTTGCGGCGTGACGGGCGCGTGCACGGTCGCCGGCAGCCCGGCGGTGCGCAGCACGGGCGCGGTCGGCAGACCATGCCGGCGCAGGCACGCGAGCGCATCGTCGACGAAATCCGGCGAAATCATCTGCGGCCCCATTTCCCAGCACCCTCCCGGCATGGCAAAAACGATCACGATTCTAGATTCCGTTTGTCATTGATTGCAATGTAGCGGCTGTCTACTATCGATGTATCCCCGTCGCGCGCTGGCTCGACGGCGGCCATAACGAACAGGAGACGCGCATGCCCGAAGGAGCTACCGCCCGGCCGGTGCCGGCCTATGCCGACGCCGTGGCCCGGTTCAGTATCGAGACCGCCGCCGCGCAACTGAACGGCGATCTGGAGCGCGGCCTGAACGCGTGTGTCGAATGCTGCGACCGCCACGCGAAGGCGGACGCGATCGCGCTCGACTGGATCGACGCCGCCGGGCAGCACCGCCGCTTCACGTTCGCGCAGATGCAGGCGTTGTCGGCCCGGGTCGCTAACCTGCTGGTCGCACAGGGCGTGAAGCCCGGCGACGTGGTGGCCGGCCTGCTGCCGCGCACACCGGAGCTCGTCGCGACGATCCTCGGCACGTGGCGCGCGGGCGCCGTGTACCAGCCGCTGTTCACCGCGTTCGGCCCGAAGGCGATCGAGCATCGGCTGCGCATGAGCGGTGCGCGGCTCGTCGTGACCAACGTCGCGAATCGCGCGAAGCTCGACGAAATCGCCGATTGCCCGTCGGTCGCGACGGTGCGCGAAGCGAGCGACATGCTGCCGGACGGCGACATCGATTTCCGGGCGATGCTCGAGGTGCAGTCCGACAGGTTCGAGCCCGTACTGCGCAAGGGGTCCGACCTGTTCATGATGATGTCGACGTCCGGCACGACGGGTCTGCCAAAGGGCGTGCCGGTGCCGCTGTATGCGTTGCTCGCGTTCGGCGCGTACATGCGCGAAGCGGTGGATCTGCGCGCCACCGACCGGTTCTGGAATATCGCCGACCCGGGCTGGGCGTACGGGCTTTATTACGCGATCACGGGCCCGTTGCTGCTCGGTCATGCAACGACGCTCTACGAGGGCGGCTTCACGGTCGACAGCACGTACGACGTGATCGAACGGCTCGGCATCACGAGCCTCGCGGGTTCGCCGACCGCGTACCGGATGCTGATGGCGGCCGGCAACGAAGCGGCCGCGCGGCTGAAAGGCCAGCTGCGCGTGGTCAGCAGTGCCGGCGAACCGCTGAATCCGGAAGTCGTGCGCTGGTTCCACGCGGCGCTCGGTGCGCCGATCCACGATCACTACGGCCAGACCGAGCTCGGCATGGTCGTGAACAACCATCACGGCCTCACGCATGTCGTGCACGTCGGTTCGGCCGGCCTCGCGCTGCCCGGCTACCGTGTTGCGGTGCTCGACGAAGCCGGCCGCGAACTCGGCCCCGGCGAGCCCGGCACCCTCGCGATCGACATCGCGCGCTCGCCGCTGCTGTGGTTCTCCGGCTACTGGCAGCAGGACACGCCGGCGATCGCGGGCGGCTACTACCGGACCGGCGACAACGTCGAGCTGGAGCCGGACGGCACCGTGAGCTTCATCGGCCGCTCGGACGACGTGATCACGTCGTCGGGCTACCGGATCGGTCCGTTCGACGTCGAAAGCGCGCTGATCGAGCATCCGGCCGTCAGCGAGGCCGCCGTGATCGGCGTGCCCGACCCCGAGCGCACTGAAATCGTGAAGGCGTTCGTCGTCCTGTCGAAAGGGTTCGACGGCACGTCGGAACTGGCCGAGGAATTGAGTCTGCACGTGAAGCGGCGGTTGTCCGCTCACGCTTATCCGCGCGCGATCGACTTCGTCGACGCGCTGCCGAAAACCCCGAGCGGCAAGATCCAGCGCTTCGTGTTGCGCAAGATGGAAGCCGAGAAGGCCGCTCAACCCTGAATATGGACTGCGAATGAATATCAAGGATCGCGTTTTTCTGATTACGGGCGCAGGTTCCGGCCTCGGCGCCGCGGTGGCGCGCATGGTCGTCGCGCAAGGCGGCAAGGCCGTGCTGCTGGATGTCAACGAAGAAGCGGGCGCGAGCCTCGCGAACGAACTCGGCGCGGCCGCGCGGTTCGTGAAGACCGACGTGACGAGCGAAGCCGACGGTCAGGCGGCCGTCGCCGCCGCGCGCGACGCGTTCGGCCGTGTCGACGTGCTCGTCAATTGCGCGGGCGTCGCACCGGGCGAGAAGGTCGTGGGCCGCGACGGCCCGCATTCGCTCGACCGCTTCGCGCGCGCGGTGTCGATCAACCTGGTCGGCACGTTCAACATGATCCGGCTGGCGGCCGAAGCGATGTCGAAGCAGGACGCCGACGCGGAAGGCGAGCGCGGCGTGATCGTCAATACGGCGTCGGTCGCGGCGTTCGACGGGCAGATCGGACAGGCCGCGTATGCGGCGTCGAAGAGCGGCGTGGTGGGCATGACGCTGCCGATCGCACGCGAGCTCGCGCGCTTCGGCATTCGCGTCGTGACGGTCGCGCCCGGCATCTTCGCGACGCCGATGATGGCCGGCATGCCGCAGGACGTGCAGGACGCGCTCGGCAAGAGCGTGCCGTTCCCGCCGCGGCTCGGCCGCCCGGAAGAATTTGCGGCGCTGGTGCGCCACATCGTCGAGAACACGATGCTGAACGGCGAAGTCATCCGTCTCGATGGCGCGTTGCGCATGGCACCGCGCTGACACTGGAGGAAGCGAATCATGACGACTCAGGATCCGATCGTAATCGTGGGCGCGGCGCGCACGCCGATGGGTGGTTTTCAGGGCGACCTGGCGGCAGCCAGCGCGAGCGACCTCGGCGCGGTGGCGATTCGTGCCGCGCTCGAGCGCGCGAACGTGCCGGCCGAACGCATCGACGAAATCGTGTTCGGCTGCGTGCTGCCGGCCGGGCAGGGGCAGGCGCCCGCGCGACAGGCCGCGCTGAAGGCCGGCCTGCCGCTCGCGGCGGGCGCGACCACGGTCAACAAGATGTGCGGTTCGGGGATGAAGGCGGCGATGTTCGCGCACGACCTGCTGCTGGCGGGGTCGGCGGGCGTCGCCGTCGCGGGCGGGATGGAGAGCATGACGAATGCGCCGTACCTGCTGCCGAAGGCGCGCGCGGGCATGCGCATGGGGCATGGGCAGGTGCTCGACCACATGTTCCTCGACGGGCTCGAGGACGCCTATGAAAAGGGCCGCCTGATGGGCACGTTCGCCGAGGATTGCGCGCAGGCCTACCAGTTCACGCGCGACGCGCAGGACGCGTTTGCGATTGCATCGCTCACGCGCGCACAGCGCGCGATCGCCGAAGGGCATTTCGCGTCGGAAATCGCGCCGGTGACCGTCAAGGCCGGCAAGACGGAAAGCGTCGTGTCGATCGACGAGCAGCCGGGCAAGGCGAAACTCGACAAGATTCCGACGCTGAAGCCGACGTTTCGCGACGGCGGCACGGTGACGGCCGCGAACGCGTCGTCGATCTCGGACGGCGCGGCCGCGCTCGTGATGATGCGCCGCTCGGAAGCCGAGCGCCTCGGCCTCACGCCGAAGGCGGTGATCGTCGGGCATTCGACTTATGCGGACAAGCCCGGCCTGTTCGCGACCGCGCCGATCGGCGCGCTGCGCAAGCTGTCGGAGAAAACCGGCTGGAACCTGCGCGACGTCGACCTGTTCGAGATCAACGAAGCGTTCGCGGTGGTGCCGATGGCCGCGATGCGCGACCTCGACCTGCCGCACGAGAAGGTCAACGTACACGGCGGCGCGTGCGCGCTCGGGCATCCGATCGGTGCATCGGGTGCGCGCGTGATGGTGACGCTGCTGGCCGCGCTCGAAACGTACGGCCTGAAGCGCGGTATCGCATCGCTGTGCATCGGCGGCGGCGAAGCGACGGCCATCGCGATCGAGCGCATCGCGTAACGCATCGTTCGCACGCAAGCTGGCGCCGACACGGGCGGCGCGTATCGCACGGAACATCCCCGTGTGGTGCGCGCCGCCCGCTTTTATTCGGTGGATCGCCGTGTCGCGTTACGACTTCGCATGCGGCGACACCGCGCCGCACGCGCGAATCACGAGCTGCACGACCTGCTCGGTCTTTTCGTCGAACGCCTTCTTCGTGAACGCGCGCTTGCCGCTCAGCGCGCGAATCTGCGCATCGAAATCCGCATAGTGCTGCGTGGTCGCCCAGATCAGGTACATCAGCGCATGCGGGTCGATCGGCGCGAGCAGGCCGCGCGCGATCCAGCCTTCGATCACCTTGATGCGCGTGTCGAACCACGGCTTCACGCGTTGCGACAGGATGTCCTGCATGTGCTCCGCGCCGTGGATGATCTCGTTGGCCCAGACCTTCGAGCCGAGCGGGCGCCGCTGCGACAGCGCCATCTTCGCGCGCACGTAGCCGCCGATCGCCTCCACCGGATCGTCGCCGGCCTCGAACGAGCCGGCCGCGTGATGCCAGTCCTCGAACAGGTCGTCGAGTACGCGGCGGTACAGCGCGAGCTTGGTCGGGAAGTAGTAGTGCACGTTCGCCTTCGGCAGGCCGGCGCGCTCCGCGATCATCGCGGTGCTGGCGCCGGCGAGCCCGCGCTCCGCGAATACGGCTTCCGCGCACGCGAGCAGATGCGCTTCGTTGGACTCGCGAATGTGCGCCTTGCGTCGCCGCAAAGGCGCCGGCGTTTCGTCCCGGTCGGTGGCTGCGGTTGTCGCCTCGTCATGTCTCATCGTTACCCTCGCGCGGCGGGCATGCCGCGTTGGGCTTCATTCTAGCCGCTGATTCGCGTCGCGCACACGCGCGGAGATGCCGCCGCTCCACGGCGATGCTGCGTTGCGATGGCACGTTTCTCGCTCAGGTGCGTCGCGCAAGAAAGACGTTGCGCTGGTCATTTTGATCGTCTAAAACCTGTCCAATCGGACAGGATTTAACGCGTTTCGCGAACCGGCGGAGCATGCACCGCGTCCGGGCGGCGTGCCCCGAAACAGGCCTCGCGTGCACCGGCACGGACCGGGCCGACGACATCACCGACCCCACAGGAGCGATACGAATGAACGCAGTATCGGAAACAGTGAAGCGGGCAGCTTTCGACACGTCGATCAAGGTCGACGGCAAGCGGTTGTGGGAGAGCCTGATGGAGATCGCGAAAATCGGCGCGACACCGAAAGGCGGCGTGTGCCGACTCGCGCTGACCGATCTCGACAAGGCCGGCCGCGACCTGATCGTCGGCTGGGCGAAGGCCGCCGGCTGCACGGTGACGGTCGATACGATGGGCAACGTGTTCATGCGCCGCGCGGGCCGCGTGGCCGACGCGGCGCCGGTCGTCACGGGCTCGCACGCGGATTCGCAGCCGACCGGCGGGCGTTTCGACGGCATCTACGGCGTGCTCGGCGGCCTCGAGGTGATTCGCAGTCTCAACGATCACGGCATCGAGACCGAGCATCCGGTCGAGGTCGTGATCTGGACCAACGAGGAGGGCTCGCGCTTCGCGCCCGCGATGGTCGCGTCGGGCGTGTTCGCGGGCGTGTTCCCGCTCGAATACGGGTTGTCTCGCAAGGACGTCGACGGCAAGACGATCGGCGAGGAACTGGCGCGCATCGGCTACGCGGGCGACGTGCCGTGCGGCGGGCGCAAGCTGCATGCGGCATTCGAGCTGCATATCGAGCAGGGGCCGATTCTCGAAGCGGAATGCAAGACGATCGGCGTCGTGACCGACGCGCAGGGGCAGCGATGGTACGAGATCACGTTCACCGGCCAGGAAGCGCACGCGGGACCGACGCCGATGCCGCGCCGCCGCGACGCGTTGCTCGGCGCGTCGCGCGTGGTCGATCTCGTCAACCGGATCGGCCTCGATCATGCGCCGTTCGGTTGCGCGACGGTCGGCATGATGCAGGTCCACCCGAACTCGCGCAACGTGATTCCCGGCCGCGTGTTCTTCACCGTCGATTTCCGTCATCCGGACGACGCCGTGCTCGCGAAGATGGATGCGGCGCTGCGCGACGGCGTCGCGCGCATCGCGGCCGACATCGGGCTCGACACCGAACTCGAGCAGATTTTCTATTACAAGCCGGTCGCGTTCGATCCCGCCTGCGTGGCGGCCGTGCGCGACGCGGCCGAACGCTTCGGCTACTCGCATCGCGACATCGTGTCGGGCGCGGGCCACGACGCGTGCTATCTGGCGCAGGTCGCGCCGACGTCGATGGTGTTCGTGCCCTGCGTCGACGGCATCAGCCACAACGAGATCGAGGACGCGACGCCCGCATGGATCGAGGCCGGCGCGAACGTGTTGCTGCACGCGATGCTGTCGCGCGCATGCGAGCCGGCTTCATGACGAACCGACCGTAGCAGCCGCGAGGCTGCCTGGAGTTCGAAATTCGCAGGCCTAAGCATGACCGCCCCGACTGTGCATTCGCAGCCGGCGGGGACGGCTTTGTCTCCACCCAGTCGAAGGAACGCGTATGACCACCAAGCCAACCGGCGATATCGCCGCGCATCGCCTGTCGTCCACGCAACTCTCGTGCGAGTTCGCCGATATCGCGCCGCTGCTCGATCCGACTGCCGCGGCGGCCGCCGCGAGCCGCTGCCATTACTGTTACGACGCGCCGTGCGTGCACGCGTGCCCGACGCAGATCGACATCCCGAGCTTCATCCGCAAGATCGGCAACGGCAACCTGAAAGGCGCGGCGATGGACATCCTGTCCGCGAATCCACTCGGCGGGATGTGCGCACGCGTGTGCCCGACGGAGATCCTGTGCGAAGGTGCATGCGTGCGCAACCATCAGGATGCGCAGCCGGTTGCGATCGGCGCGCTGCAGCGGCATGCGACCGACTGGGCGATGCAGACGGGCGCGGTGCAGTTCCGGCGCGCGCCCGAGACGGGCCGCCAGGTGGCGGTGGTCGGCGCGGGGCCGGCCGGGCTCGCGTGCGCGCACCGGCTCGCACTCGCCGGGCACCGCGTCACGCTGTTCGACGCGCGCCCGAAGGCCGGGGGCCTCAACGAATACGGGATCGCCGCATACAAGACCGTCGACGATTTTGCGCAACGCGAGGTGGAGTGGCTGCTGTCGGTGGGCGGCATCACGCTGGAAACGGGCGTGGCGCTCGGACGCGACGTGACGCTCGACGCGCTGCGCGAGCAGCACGACGCGGTATTCCTCGCGATGGGGCTCGGCGGCGTGCGTGCGCTCGCGATCGACGGCGAGCAACTGGGCGGCGTGATGAATGCGGTCGATTTCATCGAGCAGGTGCGGCAGGCCGACGAGCTCGCGAACGTGCCGGTCGGGCGGCGCGTGGTCGTGATCGGCGGCGGCAATACGGCGATCGATGCGGCGGTGCAGAGCCGCAAGCTCGGCGCCGAGCGCGTGACGATGGTGTACCGGCGCGGCGTGGACGCGATGAGCGCGACGTGGGCCGAGCGCGAGTTCGCGCAGAAGAGCGGCGTCGCGCTCGTCACGCACGCGAAGCCGGTGCGCATGGCGGGCGCGAACGGGCAGGTGACGGGCGTCGAATTCGAGGCCGCATCGGGCGAGCGCTTCACCGTCGACGCGGACATGGTGCTGAAGGCGATCGGCCAGACGCTCGTGCCGGACGGTATCGCGGCCATGTTGCTGACCGCGGACGGCGCGCGTATCGCGGTGGATGCGGACGGGCGCACGGCACTGCCGGACGTATGGGCCGGCGGCGACTGCGCGGCGACCGACGGCGTCGACCTCACGGTACAGGCCGTGCAGGACGGCAAGCGCGCGGCTGCGTCGATCGACGCGACGCTCGCCGCGCGCGCCGCGAAGGCGGCCTGAACGCGCGGCGCACCGCCGGCACACCGAACACGACCCCCTTCTCACGGAGCCGAACATGGCCGATCTTCGCTGCACCCTCGCAGGCATCACTTCGCCGAACCCCTTCTGGCTGGCGTCCGCGCCGCCGACCGACAAGGCCTACAACGTCAATCGCGCGTTCGAGGCCGGCTGGGGCGGCGTCGTCTGGAAGACGCTCGGGCTCGATCCGCACGTCGTCAACGTCAGTTCGCGCTATGGCGCGGTGCAGTGGAACGGCCAGCGCATCGCGGGGCTGAACAATATCGAGCTGATCACCGACCGTCCGCTCGACGTGAACCTGAGAGAAATCGCGCAGGTGAAGCGCGACTGGCCGGACCGCGCGCTGATCGTGTCGCTGATGGTGCCGTGCAACGAGTGCGACTGGAAATGGATCCTGCCGCTCGTGGAGGATACCGGCGCCGATGCGGTCGAGCTGAACTTCGGCTGCCCGCACGGGATGAGCGAGCGCGGGATGGGCGCGGCGGTCGGGCAGGTGCCCGAATACGTCGAGATGGTCACGCGCTGGGTGAAGGAAGGCACGAAGCTGCCATGCCTCGTGAAACTCACGCCGAACATCAGCGACATCCGGATGGGATCGCGCGCCGCGTACAAGGGCGGCGCGGACGGGGTGTCGCTGATCAACACGATCAACTCGATCGTCGCGGTCGATCTCGACCAGATGGCGCCGGTGCCGACCGTCGACGGCAAGGGCACGCACGGCGGCTATTGCGGCCCGGCGGTCAAGCCGATCGCGCTGAACATGGTCGCGGAGATCGCACGCGATCCGGAAACGCCGAACCTGCCGATCTCGGGCATCGGCGGCATCTCGTCATGGCGCGACGCGGCCGAGTTCATGGTGCTCGGCGCCGGCAGCGTGCAGGTGTGCACCGCCGCGATGCATTACGGCTTCCGGATCGTGTCGGATCTCGTCGACGGGCTGTCGAACTGGATGGACGAGAAGGGCTACGCGACGCTCGACGACATCCGCGGCCGCGCGGTGCCGAACGTGACCGACTGGAAATACCTGAACCTGAAGTACGACATCAAGGCGCGCATCGACCAGGACCGCTGCATCCAGTGCGGGCTGTGCCATATCGCATGCGAGGACACGTCGCACCAGGCGATCACGGCGACGAAGGACGGCGTGCGGCATTTCGAAGTGATCGATTCGGAGTGCGTCGGGTGCAATCTTTGCATGCATGTGTGTCCGGTCGAGCAATGCATCACGATGGAGCGCGTCGATTCGGGCGACTACGCGAACTGGACCACGCATCCGAACAATCCGGCGAGCGCGGATGCCGGTGCGAGCGGCGGTCCGGCGGCCGCGCCCGAGAAGCACGCGAAGGCGGCCTGACCGGCGTCCGGCGGCGCGGAAGGTGCCGCGCCGCCGCTTTTCGTTTCCCCGGGCCGGCATCGCACGATGCCGGCGCCGACGTTTTCGTGGAGTGCGATCGATGAAATCCGCAGCGAATCCCGCCGATCCCGACAGCGCCGCGGCGCACGGCGGCAGTCTGTACAACGACGACCTCGCGCCGACGACGCCGGCGCAGCGCACGTGGAAGTGGTACCACTTCGCGGCGCTGTGGGTCGGGATGGTGATGAACATCGCGTCGTACATGCTCGCGGCCGGGCTGATCCAGGAAGGCATGTCGCCGTGGCAGGCGGTGACGACGGTGCTGCTCGGCAACCTGATCGTGCTCGTGCCGATGCTGCTGATCGGCCATGCGGGCGCGAAGCACGGAATTCCGTACGCGGTGCTCGTGCGCGCGTCGTTCGGCACGCAGGGCGCGAAGCTGCCGGCGCTGTTGCGCGCGATCGTCGCCTGCGGCTGGTACGGTATCCAGACCTGGCTCGGCGGCAGCGCGATCTACACGCTGCTGAACATCCTGACCGGCAATGCGCTGCACGGCGCGGCGCTGCCGCTCGTCGGCATCTCGTTCGGGCAGCTCGCGTGCTTCCTCGTGTTCTGGGCGCTGCAGCTGTACTTCATCCTGCACGGCACCGATTCTATCCGCTGGCTCGAAAGCTGGTCCGCGCCGATCAAGGTCGTGATGTGCGTGGCGCTCGTGTGGTGGGCGACGTCGAAGGCGGGCGGGTTCGGCTCGATGCTGTCGGCGCCGTCGCAGTTCGCGGCGGGCGGCAAGAAGGCCGGGCTGTTCTGGGCGACCTTCTGGCCGGGCCTGACCGCGATGGTCGGCTTCTGGGCGACGCTCGCGCTGAACATCCCCGATTTCACGCGCTTCGCGCGTTCGCAGCGCGACCAGATGATCGGGCAGTCGATCGGGCTGCCGCTGCCGATGGCGCTGCTGTCGGTGGTGTCGGTCGTCGTGACGTCGGCGACCGTCGTGATCTACGGCAACGCGATCTGGGATCCGATCGACCTGACGAGCCGGATGACCGGCATCGGTGTCGGCATCGCGCTCGTGATCCTCACGCTCGACACGATGTGCTGCAACCTCGCCGCGAATCTCGTTGGTCCTGCTTACGATTTTTCGAGTCTGTGGCCGAAGGCGATCTCGTATCGCGCGGGCGGGATGATCACCGCGACGATCGCGATCGTGATGATGCCGTGGAAGATCCTCGCGACGACGGACGGCTATATCTTCACCTGGCTCGTCGGCTATTCGGCGCTGCTCGGGCCGGTCGCGGGCATCCTGATGGTCGACTATTTCCTGATTCGCGGCACGCAGCTCGATACGCGCGCATTGTTCGACGAGGGCGGGGACTTCAGCTACGCGCGCGGCTGGAACCCGGCCGCGCTGGTCGCGCTCGCGGTCGGCGTGCTGCCGAACCTGCCGGGCTTCCTGCATACGGCGTTTCCGGCGTCGTTCCCGAACGTGCCGGCGTTCTTCAACACGCTTTACACGTACGCGTGGTTCGTCGGCCTCGTGCTGGCGTCCGGCGTGTACGGCACCTGGATGAAGCGGCGCGCCGGACAGCGCGCGCAGATCGCGAGCGCATGACGCGCGAGCCGGAGGCGACTCGCGCGCGGCATGCGGCACCCGACAGTCAACGAGGAGGCAACGAAATGGCAATCCTGATTCGTGGCGGCACCGTGGTCGATGCGGACCGTTCCTATCGTGCGGACGTACTCTGCGCGGACCCGCAGGACGGCGGCACGATCCTGCAGATTGCAGAGCGGATCGACGCGCCGGCCGGCGCGACCGTCGTCGACGCGCACGACCGGTACGTGATGCCGGGCGGCATCGATCCGCATACGCACATGGAACTGCCGTTCATGGGCACGACCGCGAGCGACGATTTCTATTCGGGCACCGCTGCCGGGCTGTCGGGCGGCACGACGAGCATCATCGACTTCGTGATTCCGAGCCCGAAGCAGCCGCTGATGGATGCATTCCGCGAATGGCGCGGCTGGGCCGAGAAGTCGGCGTCCGACTACGGGTTTCACGTCGCCGTGACGTGGTGGGACGACAGCGTGCACCGCGACATGGGCACGCTCGTGCGCGAGCACGGCGTGTCGAGCTTCAAGCATTTCATGGCGTACAAGAACGCGATCATGGCCGACGACGAGATTCTCGTGAACAGCTTCACGCGTTCGCTCGAACTCGGTGCGCTGCCGACCGTGCATGCGGAGAACGGCGAACTCGTGTTCCAACTGCAAAAGGCGCTGCTCGCGCGCGGCATGACGGGCCCGGAGGCGCATCCGTTGTCGCGGCCGCCGGAGGTGGAGGGCGAAGCCGCGAACCGCGCGATCCGTATCGCGCAGGTGCTCGGCGTGCCCGTGTATATCGTGCACGTGTCGGCGAAGGATGCGGTGGATGTGATCACGCGCGCGCGCAGCGAAGGGCTGCGCGTGTTCGGCGAAGTGTTGCCGGGCCATCTCGTGATCGACGAGGCCGTCTATCGCGATCCGGACTGGACGCGCGCGGCGGCCCACGTGATGAGCCCGCCGTTTCGCTCGGCCGAGCATCGCGAGGCGCTGTGGCGCGGGCTGCAGTCGGGGCAGCTGCATACGACGGCGACCGACCACTGCGTGTTCTGCGCGTCGCAGAAGGCGATGGGTCGCAACGATTTCACGAAGATCCCCAACGGCTGCGGCGGCGTCGAGGATCGCATGTCGGTGCTGTGGCATCACGGCGTGAATCATGGCCGAATCACGCCGAACGAATTCGTGCGGATCACATCGACGAACGCCGCGCAGATCTTCAACCTGTATCCGCGCAAGGGCGCCGTGCAGGTCGGCGCCGATGCCGACCTCGTCGTGTGGGACCCGGCCGCGACGAAGACGATTTCGGTGAAGACGCATCATCAGCAGGTCGACTTCAACGTGTTCGAGGGGATGACCGTGCAGGGTGTCGCGACGCACACGCTTACGCGCGGCGCACTCGTGTGGGCCGACGGCGAATTGCGCGCGGTGCGCGGCGCGGGCCGTTACCTGAAGCGCCCGCCGGGGGCAGGCTACTACGAGGTGGCACGGATCGCGAACCGTCTGCGCGAGCCGCATCCGGTCGAACGCGCGGGTTGAACGACGCGTGTCGTGCGGGACGTGTCCGTTCGAACGGCACGTCCCGCGCGCATTTTAGGCAGCTAAATAGCATAACTGATCAAGCAGTCGAAGCACGAAAATAGAAACGATCGATGCCATTGATGTCGACGATTTTGGCGACGTTGCCGGCGCACGTATCGTGCGAGTAACATCCACCCACCCGATCACGCGGGTCGCGGGCACGGGTCGCCCGCCGAACAGTTCAAATAGTGAGAAAGGAGCACAAGGTGGATATTCTGCGCAGTCTCCTCGGTATGCTGTTTCTGTTGCTGGTCGCGTATCTGCTGTCGAACAACCGCCGCGCGGTCAGCGTGCGAACCATGATCGCCGCGCTGCTCACGCAGTTCGCGATCGGTGCGCTGGTGCTGTTCGTGCCGTCGGGGCGCGCGGCGCTGGCCGCAGCCGCGAACGGCGTCAATCGCGTGCTCGACATGGGCAATCACGGCATCGCGTTCGTGTTCGGCGGGCTGGTCGACGCGCGGATGTTCCAGTTGTTCGGCGATGGCGGATTCGTGTTCGGCCTGCGCGTGCTGCCGATGATCATCTTCGTCACCGCGCTGATCTCGGTGCTGTATTACATCGGCGTGATGAAGTGGATCGTCGCGATCCTCGGCGCGGGGCTCGCGAAAGTGCTCGGCGTGAGCCGCATCGAGGCGTGCTCGGCCGTCGCGACGATCTTCCTCGGGCAGAGCGAGATGCCCGCGCTCGTGAAGCCGTTCGTGCGCAACATGACGAGCGCCGAGATCTTCACGGTGATGGCGAGCGGCATGGCGTCGGTCGCGGGCTCGGTGCTGGTCGGCTACGCCGGCCTCGGCGTGAAGATGGAGTATCTGCTCGCCGCATCGTTCATGGCGGTGCCGGGCGGGCTGCTGTTCGGCAAGCTGCTGTTTCCGACCGTCGAGCCGAGCCGCGTGGTGGTCGACGGCCTCGATTTCGACGACAAGCGGGCCGCCAACGTGATCGAGGCGGCCGCATCCGGCGCATCGGTGGGCCTGCGGATCGCGATCAACGTCGGCGCGATGCTGATCGCGTTCGTCGGGCTCATCGCACTGATGAACCTGATCGTCGGCGGCGCGGCCGCGTTCGCGGGCTTTCCGCAGGTCACGCTGGTCGGCATCATCGGCCACCTGTTCGCGCCGCTCGCGTGGATCATCGGCGTGCCGTGGCACGATGCGGCGCTGGCCGGCAACTTCATCGGCGAGAAACTGATCTTCAACGAATTCGTCGCGTACGGCGACCTGTCGCCGTATCTGAAGGGCGGTGCGCACGCGGCGGCGGCCGGCCTCCAGGTGCTCGACGCGAAGACGCTCGCGATCGTGTCGTTCGCGCTGTGCGGCTTCGCGAACTTCTCGTCGATCGCGATTCTCGCGGGCGGCTTCAGCGCGGTCGCGCCCGAGCGCCGCTCGGACGTCGCGCGGCTCGGCTTGCGCGCGCTGACGGCGGCGACGCTGTCGAACCTGATGAGCGCGGCGATTGCCGGCCTGTTTTTCTCGCTGCATTAGCGCCTGTTCACGCCGATAACAGGCTCCAAGCCATGCAGTAGACTCCGATCGATCGAAGCGAGGCAACGATGTTTCTACCGCAGGAATTCATTCGCAGGAAGCGCGACGGGCAGCCGCTCGATCGCGACGGCATGGCCGCGTTCGTGTGCGGCGTGACCGACGGCAGCGTGACCGAGGGCCAGGTGGCCGCGTTCGCGATGGCCGTGTATTTCAACGACCTCAGCACGGACGAACGCGTCGCGCTGACGCTCGCGCAGCGCGATTCGGGCGACGTGCTCGACTGGCGTGCGCTCGATCTCGGCGGGCCGGTGATCGACAAGCATTCGACGGGCGGCGTCGGCGACGTCGTGTCGCTGATGCTCGGGCCGATGGTGGCCGCGTGCGGCGGCTACGTGCCGATGATCTCGGGGCGCGGGCTCGGCCATACCGGCGGTACGCTCGACAAGCTCAGCGCGATTCCCGGTTACGACGTGATGCCCGATACGGACGCGTTTCGCCGCACGGTGCGCGAGGTCGGCGTCGCGATCATCGGGCAGACCGCGCGGCTCGCGCCGGCCGACAAGCGCATCTATGCGATCCGCGACGTGACGGCGACCGTCGAATCGGTCGCGATGATCACCGCGTCGATCCTGTCGAAGAAACTCGCGGCAGGGCTCGACGGGCTCGTGATGGACGTCAAGGTCGGCTCCGGCGCGTTCATGCCGACTCCGGAGAAATCGGCGGAACTGGCGCGCAGCATCGTCGACGTCGGCAACGGCGCCGGCATGAAGACGACCGCGATCCTCACCGACATGAACCAGTCGCTCGCGCCGTGCGCAGGCAACGCGCTCGAGGTGGCGTGCGCGATCGACTACCTGACGGGCAAGTCGCGCCCCGCGCGCTTGCACGACGTGACGATGGCGCTGTCGGCCGAACTGCTCGTCACCGGCGGGCTGGCGCGCGACGCCGCTCACGCGCGCGAGCAGCTCCAGCGCGCGCTCGATTCGGGCGCGGCGGCCGAGCGTTTCGCGCGCATGGTCGTCGCGCTCGGCGGCCCCGCCGACCTGATCGACGCACCCGCGCGGCATCTGGCGCGGGCCGCGGTGATCGTGCCGGTTCCGGCGCCCGCGGGCGGCGTGGTGCAGCGCGTCGATTGCCGCGCGCTCGGGCTGGCGGTGGTCGCGCTCGGCGGCGGCCGCACGCGCGCGGAGGACGCGATCGACGTCAGCGTCGGCCTGTCGGCGCTCGCGGAGGTCGGGCAGCGTATCGGGGCCGGCGAGCCGCTCGGCATCGTGCATGCCCGCGACGAAGCGGCCGCGGCCCACGCGGCGGATGCGATTCGCCGCAGCTACGTGCTCGGCGAGACCGGCGAAGCGCCGCCGACCCTTTACCGGCAGATCGGCTGACCCTGCCCCGGAGACCTCGATGGAACGAGACGAACTGATCGAACAGGCGAAGGCGGCGCGCGACCGCGCGTATGCGCCGTATTCCCGCTTCAAGGTCGGCGCGGCGCTGCAGGCGCGCGACGGGACGGTTTTCCACGGCTGCAACGTCGAGAACGCGTCGTACGGACTGTGCAATTGCGCGGAACGCACGGCGCTGTTCGCGGCGATCGCCGCCGGTTATCGGCCGGGCGATTTCGCGCGGCTCGCGGTCGTCGGCGACACGGACGGACCGATCGCGCCGTGCGGCGCATGTCGTCAGGTGATCATCGAGATCGGCAAGCCCGACATCGAAGTGATTCTCGCCAACCTGAAAGGGGCCGTCGAGATCACGACGGCCCGCGCGTTGCTGCCGGGCGCGTTCACGCTGTAACGGCGCGCCGCAGGCGGCGCCTTACGCGCTGTCGCGGGCGTCGCGGATCGGGATCACGGTGCGTGCGCCGCACTGGCGCAGCAGGTCGCGCAACTCGTTGATGACCGGAAACACTTCGTGGTTCCAGTCGGCGCCCTGGCGATCGTGCGCTTCCTGTTCGCGTTCGACGATCCAGCGATCCTCGCGGAAGATGCGCTCGGTGAACCACACGAGCAGCGGCCATGCGAGATCGAGTGCGAACGGGATGCCGGGCTTGTGGATCGACAGCAGCCCGAACGTGCGGTTGGTGCGCTGCTCGGCGTCGAGCGGCACGTAGACGATCCACAGATCCATCACGAGCGTGCCTTCGCTCGAGCGAATCTGCAGCGTCTGGTACGGATAGCCGGTGCGCACCGTCATCACGCTCTTGTTGGCCTGGTCGCCGGGCTTCTTGCTCGAACCGAACACGAGCGCCTCGCCGACCGGCTGCTTGCCTTCCATCCGCGCGAACGTGTAGTCGACCTCGACCCAGTCGTCGCCGCGGCGGCGGCCCACCGAGCGCGCGCGCATCTGCCCCATCTGCTTGCGATGCAGGAACTGATGGTTCATGTCCATCAGGTTCTCGTGCATGAACGAGTAGTGGCACTTGACCTCGCGGCCGAAGCGGCGCGTCTTGTACGCGCGGTTGTCCGCGGATTCGAGCGTGGGGAACGGTCGTGCTTCGGCGAGCGTGGCATCGCCCGGGAACACGAAGATCAGCCCGTGCGCTTCGCGACACGGATACGCGCGCACGCCGTTGGGCAAGCGCTCGCGGCCGAGGTAGGGCACGTCGACGCAGCGGCCGCTGTCGCACGCGTAGGTCCAGCCGTGGTAGCAGCAGCGCAGCGTCTCGCCGCTCACCACGCCCGCGTGCAGCGGCACCTGGCGGTGCGCGCAACGATCTTCGAGCGCATACACGGCGCCCGATTCGGTGCGCACGAGCACGATCGGGTCGCCGGCGAAGCGCACGCCGAGCGTCTTGCCGCGCTTGAGCTCGCGCGACCATGCGAGCGGGTACCAGTGATCCGGATGAATGGGCACGCGGCGCAGGTCGCGCACGACCGCGCCGGTGGACGGCTCTTCGAGGGTATTGCTGTCAGGCAAGGGCACTGCGCGCATGCGTGACGCCTCCTGGCTTGGCGGGTGGTCCGGACGCCGCGTCATGCGGCGAGGATCAGGAGAAGTCTACGCGAAGTTGCCGGCGACGGCGGACGCGATGCGGGTTTGCCCCGGCATCGCGCGCACCGATTCGTTGATGCGGCGCAAAGAGGCAGCCGCCGGTGCGTGGCGGGGCGGGCCGCCGCGGCCGTGCGGCGGGCGGCATCCCGTCACGCAGCCGGGCGGTGGTCGCGAGCGGCTCGCAAGCGGCTCACGAGCGCGCTTCGCGCCACAGTACCGCGTCGGCACGGTACAGCGCCGGGAAGCGCTGCTTCAGCCCGGCGACCTTCGGCAGGTCGTTGAACGCGATATACGGCGCATCCGGATGCAGTTCGAGGTAGTTCTGGTGATAGGCCTCGGCTGGATAGAACCCCTTGTACGCCTCGACGCGCGTGACCACGGGCGCCGGAAACACGTGCGCGGCGCCGAGCTGCGCGATGTACGCGGTCGCGACCGCGCGTTGCTGCGCGGTGGTCGGGAAGATCGCGGACCGGTACTGCGAGCCTTCGTCGGGGCCTTGCCGGTTCAGTTCGGTCGGATCGTGCGCGACCGAGAAGAATACCTGCAGCAGCCGGCCGTACGTGATCTGGGTCGGGTCGTAGACGATGCGCACCGATTCCGCGTGCCCCGTCAGCCCCGAGCCGACCAGCGCGTAGTGCGCGGTTTCGGACGCGCCGCCCGCGTAGCCTGCGGTGACCTGTTTCACGCCCTTCACGTGCTCGAACACGCCCTGGACACCCCAGAAGCAGCCGCCGGCGAGCACGGCCGTCTCGTCGTGCGACGCGCCGGGCGTTTCGTCGAGCGCCGGCGCGGGCACGGTGCGCATCGGCTCGGCGGAGTTGACGATGCGCTGGTAGCCGAACACGGCGGCTGCCGCGACAGCGATTGCGCCGATGCGGCGCAGCATGGCCGCACGTCGTCGTGCGGCGGCATCGCGAATAGGGATCGGGTTCATCTTTTGCTCCTTCGACATGCGTCGAGAAATGTGTCCAGAAATGCGGCGGCCGCGATCAACCGAAAGTGAATGCATACGCATCGACCCCCGGATCGAGGAACTCGATCGAGAACGTGCGATCGGCGATCGCGCCGGGCTGCCGGACGAGCTGGTACAGGCGCTGGCCGGTGACGGTGCCGTAGCCCTGCGCGTCGACGTCGGCGCCATGTGCGGCGCCGGGCGCCGCGCCGTCGAGCGTCACGCGAAAGCGCACGGGCCGGCCGTTCGTGCCGGGGCCGAGCACGAGATGCAGATCGCGCGCATGGAAGCGGTAGACGATCCGGCCATCCGGCGCGGCGAGCGACGCGCGTTCGGCGCCGACGTTCCACGTGCCCGCGAGGCCCCAGACGTTGAGATCCGGCCGGGCCGGCACGTCGTAGCGGTGCGCCGCATCGCGTACGACGCCGCCCGGCGATGCGAAGCTTTCCGCGCGCGCATAGCCGACATAGGTTTCGGGCGAACGGACGTCCGCGCTGTCGGCGGCCGCGAGCGCACCCTTCGCGGGCGCGCCGGCGAGCCCGAGCGGCACGTTCAGCGCGTCCGGATAACCGGCTTCGGCGAGCAGCGACTGGATCGCGCGTTCCGATTGTGCGTATTCGCCTTCGCCGAAGTGGTGATGACGGATCCGTCCTTGCGCGTCGATGAAGTAGTGCGCGGGCCAGTATTCGTTGTTGAACGCGCGCCAGATCGAATAGCCGTTGTCGATCGCGACCGGGTAGTCGATCCCGAGGTCGTGCACGGCCTTCTTCACGTTGCCGATGTCGCGCTCGAACGCGAACTCCGGCGCGTGCACGCCGATCACGACGAGCCCGTACGGCGCATACTTGCGCGCCCACGCGGTCGTGTACGGCAGCGTGCGCAGGCAGTTGATGCACGAATACGTCCAGAAGTCGACCAGCACGACCTTGCCGCGTAGCCCGGCCGCCGTCAGCGGCGGCGAGTTCAGCCATTGCACGGCGCCGTCGAGCGACGGCAGCGTGCCTTCGACCGGCAGCGCGGCCGCGGGGGCGCCGGCCGCACGCATCATCGCGCCGCCGGCCATCGCACCGCCGCCGGCCTGCGCGCCGTCGGTTGTTGCGGCGGCCATCATTGCACTGCCCGTCGCGTTGTCGGTGGCGCCGGTCGCGACCGTTGCCGCCGGCGCGCCGTTCGAGCGTCCGCCGAGGCGGTCGACGAGTTTCGTTTCGAGCCCGCCGGTGGTGACGGTCGACAGTTGCGCGAGGGCGCCCGTGTCGAGACCGAGCGCGATCGCGCCGACACCGGCCAGGAGCGCCGCGCCGATCCCGCGCCGGATCCATTCGCCGGCGCCGAGCGAGCGCTTCATCGCGGCGAACACCTTGCCGCCGATCACGAGCGCAACGCCGAGCGACGTCGCCGCGCCGGCCGCATACGCGACGAGCAACAGCGTCGTGCCGACGCTCGCGCCGCGCAGCGCGGCGCCGGTCAGCACGAGGCCGAGGATCGGGCCCGCGCACGGCGCCCACAGCAGGCCCGTCGCGACGCCGAGCAGCAGCGACGACGCCGGGCCGGCCGGGCGGCCGTCGCGTTGCGCGAACCCGGTGAGCCGGTTGCCGGCGGCGACGAGCGGGCGCGTCAGGTGTTCCGCGAAGCGCGGCATCAGCAACGTCAGGCCGAACACCGCGAGCAGCACGATCGCGATCCAGCGGCCGGCCTGGTTGGCCTGCGCGACCCAGCCGCCGCCGACGGCGGCGAGCGTCGCGACGACGGCGAACGTGAGCGCCATGCCGGCGAGCAGCGGCAGGCCGGTGCGCACGAACGGCTGGTCGGCGCGCGCGAACACGAACGGCAGCACGGGCAGGATGCACGGGCTCAGGATCGTGAGCACGCCGCCGAGATAGGCAAGGACGATGAGCAGCATGGTGCGTTCTCCAGTCGGACGGGAGTGGGGCCTGGTCAGGCGGCGGCCGGGTGGAAGGCGAGCGCGACGCCGTTCATGCAGTAGCGCAGGCCGGTCGGCGCCGGGCCGTCGTCGAACACGTGGCCGAGATGGCCGCCGCAGCGGCGGCAGTGCACCTCGGTGCGGACCATCCCGAACGACGCGTCGGTGTCGGTGCCGACTGCGTGGTCGAGCGGTTTCCAGAAGCTCGGCCAGCCCGTATGACTGTCGAACTTGGTGGCCGACGAGAACAGCGCGAGGTCGCAGCCGGCGCACGCGAACGTGCCGTGCCGGTGCTCGTCGTTCAGCGGGCTGCTGAACGGCCGTTCGGTGCCGGCTTCGCGCAGGACCGTGTATTGGGCGGGCGTGAGCCGGCGATGCCATTCGGCGTCGCTGTGCGTGATCTCGAAAGGAGCGGCTTTGGGCGAGCCGGCCGGCGGCGCGGCGAACGCGCGGCCGACCAGCGCGCGGCGGCCGGCGGACGACAGCGCCGCGAGCGCGGCGAGGCCGGTGGCGCCGGCGAACAGCAGGTGTCTGCGGGTGGGCATGATGGGCTCCTGGAAGCGGGTCCTGAAAACATGCGCCCATCGTAGGTGGCGGCCGGTGTCGAAGTCCTCACGGAAAGTTAAATGAATCGTGATGATTGGCCGGCGTTCCGGTCAGGGCGGCTGAAATCCGTTCGAGCCATGTCCGGGAAGGGTTTGCGGGGAATCGACGGTCCGGCAACTTCCACGGAAATCCTGAGCGAACCGCAACTTTTTAGTGTCTTTTCAATGTTCGCGGTGTGGGTCGGCCCCTGCTTGGGATACGCGGGCCTGGGCGACAAGATCTCGATGTCCGGCAAGCAAACTCGTCAAGGAGAATTTCGTCACGTTCCCGGCGGGTTACGGTTCCGCGCTGAATGCGGCGCTCGAGGATCTGTGCGCCCAGGAGGGCGTTGCGCCGCAGATAGGGCCTACCGCATCGCAGATGACGACGCTGGTGTCGCTGGTGGCAGCGGAACGCGGCGTCGCCATCGTGCCCGGCTTCACGTCGACGCTACGACGCTCGGGCGTCGCCTACGTGCCGCTGGCGACGCCGCATGTTCTCGAGTTGGTCGTCACATGGTCCGAGCCGTTCTCGTCGACCTGCGTCGGGCAGTTCATCGAGTTCGTCAGGTCGGCCGCGGCCGGCTAGGTGCGGCCGGCTAGGCTTCCAGGCCCTTCTGCACGTACCACGACAACGGCAGTGTCAACAGCAGGATCGAGGCCAGCGCGAGCAGCGCGGTCGGGACGCCCGCGATGTCGCCGAGACGGCCGAAAAGCATCGGCGACAGCGCGCCGCCGCCGATCGTACCCGTATAGAACAACGCGAACGCCTGCTCGCGCTTGCCGACACCGGCCAGTTCCGGCACGACGCCATAGAGCACGGACGATGTTCCGTTCAGCGCCAGTCCAAGCAGCGGCAGCATCGCCATCATCGCGAAGAGCGGCGAGAACACGGCGAGCACGATCAGCAGCGACGTGGCGGACTCCGTGAGCCACACCGTCTTCATCATCCCGATGCGTGCGCCCAGATAGTCGCAGAACAGCTTGCCGAACGCACCGCCCACGAACAGCAACGTGACCGCTAGACCGATACCGGCCGTGCCGGCCCCCTTGCTTTTGAGCAGGAACGGCAGAAACGTCAGAAAGCCCATCCGCACGGCACTGTCGAGGGTGCCGGTCGCGAGCAGCGCACGCAAGCCGCCGGACGAACCGCTACCGGAGGCCGCTTTCGGCGTCTTGTCGCGTGCCGTGCGCGACGAGTCGCGCGACGGAATCAGCCACCACATCAGGCCCGCCGAAACCACGCCCAGCAGGCCGATCAGCGTGGCGCCGGTGCGCCACGTCACGACCGTCAACAGAAGGCCGATCAGGCCTGGTATCAGCGTCTTGCCGATGTCTCCGGAGAAGTTGTATTGGGCCAGCGCCTCCTTCACGCCTCCGCCTGCCTCGTAGGAATCGGTGACCATCGACGATGCCAGGGGATGCTGCGTGCTGGCGCCCAGGCCGCCCAGCGCCAGCGCGATCAGCAGTACCGTCAGCCCACCGGCCTGACCGGCGATCAGGTAGGCGATGCCCGCGAGGGCGGTCCCGGCCACCAGCATGCGCTCGCGCCCCCATCGTCGCGCTGCCTGGCTCGCAAGCAACTGAAAACTCGCCATCACGCCGGAATAGAGCCCGCGTAACAAGCCGATTTGAGCGTAATTGAGCGCGAACTGGGCCTGCCAGATCGGAAGCAGTACGTAAATGACGTCGGTCAGCCCGTCGTGTACGGCGTGCGCGCCGCAGGCGGCGATCAGCGAGCGACGACGGGACGGATCGGGGACATGCAGTGCCTCACGAGAGACTTCGCTTTTCAAATCGCTCATTTTGTTGATTATGTGCCGGATGTTGGTCGCGGTTCGCGATCATTCCCGGAGACCAAGCGGCGACGGAGTAGCGAGTTCGTCGAGATGGAAGTATCGCGAATTTGCCGCGGGCGATCGGCAAGTCAGACACGCCGATCCGTCCTTCCGGCTATCGACGATATCGACGTGCTCGCCGATTGCGGGCAGTGCCTGGCTACGCGTAGGAACGCGTCGATGATAAACCAGAACGTCCTCCGGTCGGCCTCGCGTGATTGGCCGGCGAGGCCGAGCCGTCGATCCGCTTCCACGAAGCGGAGGGAATGGTCCACCGCTGGCCTGGCGACGGCACCGCGCTGCTGCCCCGGCCCTCGCGTCATCTGGCCTCGTCCGAGAGCGACACGGGCGCCGCATGCCGACCGTCGCGCTCTGCCGTCGCGTCCTGGCTGCGGCGGAAACCGGTATCGGCCCCGAGCGCGTGGAGAATCGATCGGCCCTTCTTCGTCAGATATGCGCGCCGGCGGCCGGGAGCGGCATGTTCGAGCATGACGAGTTGGCGTTCGAGCAACGCATCGAGTTCGGCGCGATTCATGTCGAGCTGATCCGGCGCCTCGTACACCAGCATCAGCGTCGCGAATTCGTGCGGGCTCAGCATGGCCGCCTCCCGTCGCGCAGGGCACCGCCGCTGGCAGGCGTCGCGAAGAAAAACGAAATATGGTGCAGCGCGCGTCCACGGGTGGCGACTCGACGGCGCGGCAGCTTCGGTCGACCGATCGCGGCGGGTGGGTCGATGCGACGTAACGCGAGCGGCTTGCGCGCGGCGCGTACTCGGGCACCGATCGGCGCGAAGCGACCGTTGCCGTTGCGCGCGACCCGCAGGCCGGCCGACAGACCCGCGACGACGCGGACGACGCGTCGTGGCCGGCGGCCGCCTTCCGTCAGTCGATCGGAGGTGAGGAAAGGATCGTTCATGATTCGCTCCCGGTTGGACCTCGCACGGAGGACGAACCGGACCACGCGCTCCAGTTCGTCGATCCGCGAGAGGCCTCGCTGACAAACAAATCGAAACACGCAGCGCGTAAGCCGCGGCTGCTTGAGCGATACCAAAATAGGATGGCAAGCGCGGATTTCAAGCGCCGTTTTGCGACGATTCGCGCGGCCCGGCGCGGCGACCGTCGAGGCCGCACAGGCGCTCGTCGCGCGGCATCGCGAGACGCGCGGCGGCCGGACGAGCGCGGTTTTCGGCTTGAAACATTTTGTTACATATGCGCTTTCGTCGCCCTCTTGAAGCGCGCTTGCCGCGCCACTATTTCGCTTTTCGCCAATCGATGGCACGCCGGCGCGCCGCAGCCTTCGCGCGTGCAGGTGCTGGCGGATTCCCTTTTCCAGGTGATCTCATCGCTCAGGAGATGAAAATGCAGATTCGTCCCCTCTACGACCGGGTTATCGTCAAGCGAATCGAACAGCAACGGACGACAGCCTCCGGCATCGTGATTCCCGATTCGGCGGCCGAACGGCCCGAGCAGGGTGAAGTGATTGCGGTCGGCAGCGGCCGGCTGCTCCAGGACGGCTCGCAGCGCCCGCTGCAGCTCCAGGTCGGCGACCAGGTTCTCTTCGGCAAATATGCAGGCCAGACCGTGAAGGTGAACGGCGAGGAACTGCTCGTGATGCGCGAAGAGGACGTCATGGGCGTACTCGAACCCGAATCTCAGGCTGCCAGGAAAGCGGCCTGAATACCGATTCGACCGCGTCGCACGGGTAGGTGCCCGATGCGCGCGGCATCTCGTTCAACGACTGTATCCGGAGCAAGAAAATGACCGTAAAAGACGTGAAATTCCGCGATGGCGCCCGCCAGCAGATCGTCAAGGGCGTGAACGTGCTGGCCGACGCGGTGAAGGTGACGCTCGGCCCGAAGGGCCGCAACGTCGTGATCGAACGCAGCTTCGGCGCGCCCGTGATCACGAAGGACGGCGTGTCGGTCGCGAAGGAAATCGAGCTGAAGGACCGCTTCGAGAACATGGGCGCGCAGATCGTCAAGCAGGTCGCGTCCAAGACGGCCGACGTGGCCGGCGACGGGACGACCACCGCCACCGTGCTCGCGCAGGCGATCGTGCAGGAAGGCATGAAGCACGTCGCCGTCGGCATGAACCCGATGGATCTGAAGCGCGGCATCGACAAGGCCGTCGGCGCGGTGCTCGACGAGCTGCGCAAGCTGTCCCGGCCGATTTCGACGCACAAGGAAATCGCGCAGGTCGGCGCGATTTCCGCGAACTCGGACGATGCGATCGGCAAGATCATCGCCGACGCGATGGAGAAAGTGGGCAAGGACGGCGTGATCACCGTCGAGGACGGCAAGTCGCTGGAGAACGAACTCGACGTGGTCGAAGGCATGCAGTTCGATCGCGGTTACGTGAGCCCGTATTTCATCAACGATCCGGCGAAGCAGGCGGCCTATCTCGACGATGCGCTGATTCTGCTGCACGACAAGAAGATTTCCAGTGTCCGCGACCTGCTGCCGATTCTCGAAGCGGCGTCCAAGGCCGGCAAGCCGCTGCTGATCGTCGCCGAGGATGTCGAGGCCGAAGCGCTCGCGACGCTCGTCGTGAATTCGATGCGCGGCATCCTGAAGGTCGCCGCCGTCAAGGCGCCGGGTTTCGGCGACCGGCGCAAGGCCATGCTGGAGGATCTCGCGATCCTGACCGGTGCGACGGTCATCTCGGAGGAAACCGGCAAGCAGCTCGACAAGGCCACGCTCGAGGATCTTGGCAGTGCGAAGCGTGTGGAGGTGCGCAAGGACGATACGATCATCATCGACGGCGCGGGCGACGCGGCGCGCATCGACGCGCGCGTGAAGTCGATTCGCGTGCAGATCGACGAAGCGACGAGCGACTACGATCGCGAGAAGCTGCAGGAGCGTGTCGCGAAACTCGCGGGCGGCGTGGCGGTGATCAAGGTCGGCGCGGTCACCGAGGTCGAAATGAAGGAGAAGAAGGATCGCGTCGACGATGCGCTGCATGCGACGCGCGCCGCGGTCGAGGAGGGCATCGTGCCGGGCGGCGGCGTCGCGCTGCTGCGTGCGCGCGCGGCGCTGTCGGACATCCGGGGCGCGAATGCGGATCAGGACGCCGGCATCCGGATCGTGCTGCGCGCGCTGGAGGCGCCGCTGCGCATCATCGCGGCCAATGCGGGCGACGAACCGTCGGTCGTGGTCTCGAAGGTGCTCGAAGGCACCGGGAACTTCGGCTACAACGCGGCGACCGGCGAGTACGGCGATCTGGTGGACGCGGGCGTGGTCGACCCGACCAAGGTCACGCGTACCGCGCTGCAGAACGCCGCGTCGATCGCGAGCCTCGTGCTGACGACCGATGCGACCGTCGCGCAAGCGCCGAAAGAAGACGGCGCCGAGCCGGCTCCCGCGCCCGAACTCGGCTACTGACCTGCATCGCAGGCTCGCCTGCGATCGTCGCACAGCCGCTGGCCGGAGCGGCTTTTCCCGGCGCGCGCGACAACGGGGGGGGCGCCGCGCCGCCTTTTCATGTTTGCGAAACCGACCATGAAGCTCGAACTTTCGATCGATTCCAGGCCGCTGCACGTCGAACTCGACGACGTCATCGCCGGCCTGCTCGCCGCGCGGCTCGGCCTGCCGCCGGAAGGCGATCATCGCGTCGCGATCGGCCGCTATCTGGGCGACGCGGCCGGGCCGTGGACGCTGGATGACGATCATATGCGCAAGCGCGTGATGCGCCGCCTGATCCTCGACATCGCCGATCCGACGCTGGTCATCCAGTACCTGATGGCCGATCAGACGGACCAGACCGGGCCCGGCGAAGCAGGCGAGTGACGCACGCCGAACGCGCGTTCGCCCGTCCGACGACGCATCCGGCGCGCCTCCTGTTGCTGCGCCGGCGCGTCGGCATCGCCGTCTCGCGCCGGGAAGCCGCGACTCAGGCGCCGTCCGGCTTGCCCGGCTTGCGGCCCTGGGGAGCCGGCGGACCCGCGCCGAGCTCGGCACCCGTCACCGGGTCGCTGTCCGGATCGGATGCGAGTCGCTGCGCCATCGCCTCGATGGCGTCCGCTTGCTGCGCGTCGAGCATGCCTTCCGCAATGCCGCTGCCGCCGTCGACCGCGGGTTCGGCGGGGCGGATTTCAAGTTCGCCGCCGTGGTTCCATGGCCCGACCAGCGGCGCCGCGTCCGGCTGCATCCGGAAGTACACGTGATCGTACGGCGCCTTCGGCGGCAGCTTGCCCGGCGGGAAGTTCGCGGTGATCGCGTACAGCGCTTTCTCGAACGACATCTGGTGCGACACCTCGCGCGTCATCAGGAAGCCGAGCGCGTCGCGGATATCCGGATCGTCGGTCACGTTGATGAGCCGCTCGTAGATGATCTTCGCGCGTGCTTCGGCCGCGATGTTCGAGCGCAGGTCCGCCGTCGGTTCGCCGATCGTGTCGATGTACGCGGCCGACCACGGGACGCCGCCCGAATTGGTCAACGGTGCGCCCGCGCCGTACAGCACCTGCGTCACGTGGCTGTCGTTGCCCGCGCCGTGCAGCTTGCGGTACAGCTCGGCCTGTTCGTCGACCGCTTCCGCCAGCTCGCCCTTGGCGCCGCGATTCAGCATCGCGGCCATCGAGCCGATCACTTCGAGGTGGCTCAGCTCCTCGGTGGCGATGTCGAGCAGCATGTCCTTGCGGCCGGGATCCTCTTCGGTGATCGCCTGCGTGAAATAGCGCATCGCGGCGGCGAGCTCGCCCTGCGGGCCGCCGAACTGCTCGAGCAGCAGGTTGGCGAGTCCGGGATTCGGCGCGCCCACGCGCACCGTGTACTGAAGCCGTGTGTTGTGGATGAACATGGCATCTCCGTTGAAAGGGTTGCGCGACATTCGCCCGGTGGAAACAGCATGAATCGATCCCATGGTCGGCCGACGATACCGGGCATGCGCGATGCCGGCCGATGGGGGCCGCGACAGGTGTGGCATTTCGTGGGTGCTGGTGCGGTTCGTCGTGCGGCACGCGTGCATCGTGCCGACTGGCGAGAGTCGGCGCGGACATGGACCCGCGCCGGGCGACGAAGCAGCGATCGTGCGATCGGCTCGCGACGGGCAGCGTCTCGCGGGCGACGCTGCCTGCCCCCGATGCAAGGCGCCGCATGCGAACACGGCAGTGACGGCGGCGACCCGGGCGCGCGTCGCGTGACCCGCGGTCGGCGTCGCCGGATTTTCAAGCGGTTGTCATTTCGGCTGCATAGGCCGTGTCACGCCGGCGCGTGACGTGCGTTTCGTGAATGGCGACGCGCGGCGACGGACATCCCGTGTTGCTGGCCGGGCCGATCGGCGCGATGGCGTTGCGGTTGGGCTGCACCTGAATGGCCGGAGCGTCAGCGTCCGGACGATCGTGGCAGGCCATGTTCTCCGCGATGACGCGCGAACCGGATGACGCCAGGCGCGCGCCGGCCGGCATGCCGGTCATCTTGCTTTCAGCATTTCGTCGGCGAGCCGATAGGCGCTGACCGCGCGCTTCAATTCGTAGTCGGCGATCGTCGACACGTTGCGCCCGGCGTCACGCGACAGCAAGCCCTGCAGCGCGGCGGCGGCGAAGAAATCGCGCAGGTCCGGCGTCGCGGATTTCGGCTCGGGCGGAGCGGCTTCGACGATCGGCCCCGCTTTCCAGAAAACGGGCGACGGCGTGGCTGCCTTGGAGACGGCGGCGGTTTGCTTGATGCTCACATCCTGGGAAAACGGCGTCATTTCTTCCCCTTCGATCAAGTATCTGTTGGCGAAGCAGCGTAACGTCCCCGATTGCGCAGGCGAGCATCGTTTCGTGTAGTTCCTGAGCGGTACTAACCGCTTGATCGACGCGAATATTCGCCGGTAATACGGCATCCGTCAAAGGAAATAAATTGAATTCGACGGGCCGACGCACGAGCATGATTCGTTCCCGCTGGCGATCGATGGGAAGCATCGCGTTTCGCCAACCGATGTGGATGGTATGTCGGCACGAATGACGCCCCGGTGACACACCCGTGTGCGGGCGTGACGCTCCCTGCATGAGGATTGCAAGCCTTCCGTCAGGCGCTCGGTCGCGCTTGCCGGTGCCGTACAATCGCAGATGAAAGCTCAGGGGGAAGTATCACGCGCGGGATCGTGGCGCGACCGGACGAGCGCGACGCGACCCGGCACCGATCGGCGCCAGGCACACGATGTTCCGCAACACCATCAGGAGAATTCAATGGCACGGCAAGCGCCTGCGCACAAGGAGCGACCTCTGTCGCCCGCGACGTTGAAGAGCGATCTGTCGTTTCCGGTCGTGGGCATCGGTGCGTCGGCAGGCGGTACGATGGCCTTGCAGACCTTTTTCGAGAGCGCGCCGACGGGCATGGACATGGCGTTCGTCGTCGTCGTCCATCTCGCGCCGGAACAGGTCAGTCATATGGACACGGTCCTGCAGCGCACGACGGGCATGTCGGTGCATCAGGTGACGTCCACGGTACCGATCGAGAAAAACCACATCTATGTGATCGCACCGGGCATGCAGCTCGAGATGTCGGACGGTTGCCTTCGTTGCCGCAGCCGGGACCCGTCCGACGAGATTCCGTTCACGATCGATCACTTCTTTCGGACGCTGGCGGACGCGCACGACTGGCGCGCGATCGGCATCGTGATGTCCGGCACCGGCTCCGACGGCGCAGCGGGCTTGAGCCGCATCAAGGAGGCGGGCGGCATTACGCTCGCGCAGACGCCGGACGACGCCGAGCACGCGGAGATGCCGCAGCACGCGATTGCAATGGCCCGCGTCGATATCGTGCTGCCGGCGGCCGAGATGCCGCAACGGTTGCTCGAACTCTGGTCGAATGCGCGCCGCATCGAACAGCAGAGCCTCGAATTCGCGCAATCGCTGCACCACGTCGATCGGCCGACGATCAACGATCCCGAACGCGCGCTCTCCGACATTCTGATGCACCTGAGGGTACGCACGGGCCACGATTTCAGGCTGTACAAGCGGGCGACCGTGCTGCGGCGTATCGAGCGGCGTATGCAGGTCAACGGCCAGCGCGATCTCCTCGCGTACCGGGATTTCCTGCGGGCCACGCCGGAAGAAGCGAACGCGCTGCTGGCTGACATGCTGATCGGCGTGACCCAGTTCTTCCGCGATCGAGAAGCCTTCGATTTCCTCGAACGGGAAGTGATCGGCTCGTTGTTCGCGTCGGAGTCCGGCGAGGAGCAGGTACGCGTGTGGGTGGCCGGATGCGCGACGGGCGAGGAGGCGTACTCGATCTCGCTGCTGCTGGCGCGGGCGCGCGAGGCCGCGATGTCGAGCCAGGCCATCCAGGTCTTCGCGACCGATATCGACGAAGCGGCGATCGTCCGCGCGCGGACCGGTTCCTACCCGCTGTCGATCGCGAGCGATGTGCCCGCTCCGCTGCTGCAGCGGTATTTCACGCGGGAAGGCGCGCACTACGTGATCGCGAAGGCGGTGCGCGAACGCATCCTGTTCGCGGCGCACAGCCTGCTGCGCGATCCACCGTTCTCGCATCTCGACCTGATCTCGTGCCGCAACGTGCTGATCTATCTCGAGCGGGCGGTGCAGCGGCAAATCCTGGAGTTGTTCCATTTCGCGTTGCGCCCCAACGGCTACCTGTTTCTCGGCACCGCGGAATCGGCCGATGCGGCGGACGATCTGTTTGCCGTCGTGGACAAGAAACGCCGGATCTACCGCGCACGCGTCGTCACGCATCGCGCGAAGCCGGCCACGGGCTTTCCGCCGCTGTTCCAGGTCGAATCCGGCGCATCCGACGAACGGGCCGCGCCGCAGCCGCCGTTGCGGGTGCCGGCCAGCCCGGCACAGCGCAACTTCTCCTATTCGGAGCTCCATCAGCGCGCGCTCGAAACGTATTCGCCGCCGAGCGTCATCATCGACAAGGAATCGAACGTCGTTCATCTGTCGGATAACGCCGGCCGGTTCCTGCGGCACGTCGGCGGCGAACTGTCGAGCAACATCATGACGCTGGTGCTGCCGGATCTGCGGCTCGATCTGCGCACCGCGATTTTCCGTGCGCTGCAAACGGGCACGAGCGTGGAGGCGCGCCGGGTGAAGTGGGCGCACGACGCCCGCGTGTCGTGGATCAACATGACGGTCAGGCCGTTTCACGACAAGGTCGCGAATGCGGAATTCCTGCTCATCGTGTTCGACGAGGTGGCCGGCCGCATGACCGAGGAGGATCAGGTCGAGACGAGCGGGCAGGATCCGGTTCTGGCCCAGCTCGAACAGGAGCTGCAGCACAGCCGCGAGCAACTTGCGACGATCATCGAGCAGTACGAAACGTCCGTCGAGGAATTGAAGGCGTCGAACGAGGAGCTGCAGGCGATCAACGAAGAGCTGCGCTCCACGAGCGAGGAACTGGAAAGCAGCAAGGAGGAACTGCAGTCGGTCAACGAGGAGTTGACGACGGCCAACGCCGAAATGCAGGCAAGGATCGAAGACACCGCGAAAGCGAACGACGACCTCCACAACATCATCGCGTCGAGCGAGATCGCGACCGTGTTCGTCGACAAGGAAATCCGGGTCAAGCGGTTTACGCCCAATGCCACCGCGATTTTCAACCTGATCGATACGGACCTGGGCAGATCGCTATTTCACATTACTCACGCACTGCGGTATCCGACGCTGGCCGACGATGTCCGGCAGTCGTTTCAGTCGCTGCGGTTGATCGAGCGCGAGATCGAGAGCGAGGCCGGCCGGTGGTATCTGATGCGGTTGCTGCCCTACCGGACGGCGGACGATCACATCGACGGCGCGGTGATCACGCTGATCGACATCACCGACCGGCATCACGCGGAAGAGGCGGCGCGGGCGGGCGAGCAGCGCCTGCGTCTGGTCGCGCAATCGACCAAGGACTACGCGATCATCATCCAGGACGGCAACGGGTCCATCGTGAGCTGGAACGCCGGTGCGGAACGCATATTCGGCTATACGGAAGAAGAGATGATCGGCCAGGACGTCGAGCTGATCTACGAGCCGAGCGACCGGCAGGCGCTCGTGCCGATGCGCGAGCGCGACATCGCGACCCGCGAAGGGCGCGCGGACGACGAACGCTGGCACCGGACCAAGGACGGGCGACGGATTTTCTGTAGCGGCGTCGTCACGCCGATTTCGGATACGTCGTTCAACGGCTTCGCGAAGATCGTGCGCGACATGACGCTGCGCAAGCAGAGCGACGACGCGAACCGCGAAGCACTCGCGCGGGAACAGGCGGCCCGCGAGCAGGCGCTCAGTTCGAATCAGCTGAAGGACGAGTTCATTGCGGTGCTGTCCCACGAGCTGAGGCATCCGCTCAACCTGATCGGCGTCAAGTCGGAAATGCTGCCGCGCCTGCCGGAGACGCGCGACATTCCCGCCGTGCGCGAAGCCGCGGATTCGATTCGGCAGGCCGTGCGCGCACAGGCGCAGATCATCGACGACCTGCTCGATCTGTCGCGCATCCAGACCGGCAAGCTCGCGCTCGAGTTGGGCCGGGTCGACCTGACGGCGATGTTGCGCAGCATCACGGATACCTGCGAGGTCGACGTGCACGCACGCGGCCTGGTCTTGCAAACGGAGCTGCCGACGGAGCCGGCCATCGCGCTGGCCGATCCGGTGCGATGCGAGCAGATTTTCTGGAACCTGATGTCCAACGCGCTCAAGTACACGCAACCGCACGGCCAGATCATCGTGCGTCTCGTGCATGAGGGCAAGATGCTGCGCGTCGACGTGATCGACGACGGGCAGGGGATCGACGGAGATACGCTTCCGCATGTCTTCGACATGTTCCGGCAGGCGCCGCGGGACAGGACGCGGGGCGGTCTCGGCATCGGGCTGGCGCTGGTTCGGCAACTCGTCGAAATGCACGGCGGCCGGATCGCCGCGATGTCCGATGGCCCGGGGGCCGGCACCACGATGACGGTATGGCTGCCAGCCGCATCGACCGAGCGCACGGCGTCTGCGGGCAGCGGCGTGCCGGACGGGAATATCGCCGGCCTGCGCGTGCTGCTGGTCGAGGACGATCAGGAGACGGCGATGTCGCTCACCGCGCTGCTGGAGCTGGCGGGGGCGGAGGTCCAGGCCGCGAAAAGCGGAGCCGCGGCGTTGACGATGCTGCAGGAGGCGCCCGTCGACGCGATCGTGTCCGACATCGGGCTTCCCGACATGGATGGCTACGAGTTGCTTCGGCGGATCAAGGCCGATCCCCGGTGGGCCACGCTCCGGACCGTTGCGCTGACCGGCCGCAATCGCCTGGACGATGTCCGGGCCGCGACGGAGGCCGGTTTCGACAGCCATCTGTCGAAACCGCTCGATTTCGGGATGTTGCTCGCGGTACTCGGCGACACGCGTCGCGATACCCGATGACGGCCGACGGCCCGTGCGTGCGTCGCGGGTCGTTCGGGCGTGGCTCGCCGCCGCGGCATGTGCGGCAATCGCCATTCGACCCGCATTGCGCCGGCTGCGTTCGCCAGTGACGGAATCGCGGTTCAGGCACCCGATTTGCGGCTGTGTCCGCAAAGGGGGGGCTATGGATCGTCGAGATATCGTCGTAGTCGCATCGTCCAGGGGCGGGCTCCCGGTTCTCCGGACCCTCGTGGCGGGCATCGCCGCGGATTTTCCGGTGCCGATTTGCATCGTGCAGCACATTGGTCGACATCAGACGATTCTGCCCGAGCTGTTGTCGCGATGGAGCGCGCTGGATGCACGCGAGGCGCGACACGGGCAACCGCCACAGGCCGGCAGAATTTACGTGGCCCCGCCCGACAGACACATGATCGTGCGCGGCGGCAATCTCTGGCTGCTCGATACGGCCGCCGAGAACTTCACCCGGCCGGCTGCCGATCCGCTGTTCCGGTCTGCCGCCCGAGAATACGGGCCCGGTGCGATCGGCGTGGTGCTCAGCGGCGACCTCGATGATGGCGCGGCCGGCCTGGCGGCGATTCGCGCCCGGGGCGGGTACGGTATCGTTCAGGATCCCGACGAATGTGAAGCACCGTCGATGCCGCGCAGCGCACTGGCCGCGGCGGGCGCCGATATGGTCGCAAGGGCCGGAGAACTGCCGCAGGCCATTCATGCAGCGGTCTACGGCGCACGTGTGAAGGAGCGGCGAAAGATGGCGGACTTGCGCGACCTGGACCACGAGAGCCGGATTGCTGAGGAGGGCCTCGTCGAGCCCGGGCGGCTTGACGAAATCGGCACGCGTTCGGCGCTCACGTGCCCTACTTGTAACGGCGTGCTCTGGCGCATACGCGACGATCGTCCGTTGCGGTACCGATGCCATACCGGGCATGCGTTCTCCGCGCTTTCTCTCGACGACGCGGAAGCCCAGAAAGCGGAGGATGCGATCTGGGGGGCGATCCGTGCGGTTCACGAGCGCATGATCTTTGCGCGCGAGCGCCAGGAATGGGCGCGCCGAACCGGCAACGCCGAGGACGTCGCGATCGAACAGATCCGCATCGACGAGAACCAGCGGCTCGCTGACGTGCTGCGCGATGCGGTCGGCGCTTCGCTGGGCGGGGGCGAGCCGGACTGAGCAGCGGCTCGCGGCCTCCGCGCCGCGAGTATTTATCCCGGCACGAACACACCCATCGCCGCGATCGCCATCGCGAGCGTCGCGATCCATCCTCCCCACGCAAGCGGGCCTCTGACGGCAAACTCGCCCATGACTCGCTTGCTTCCCGCCATCAGCATCATCACGACCATGATCGGAACGGCGCTCACCCCATTGATGACAGCGCTCCAGTAAAGCGCGCGGATCGGGTCGAAATGCATGAACGTGAACGCGATTCCGCCGACGATCGCCAACACGATCACCGCATAGAATTCGGGCGCGACGCCCAACTGCAGCGCGAGACTGTTGCGCCAGCGAAACGTGCCGGCCGCCGCATAGGCGGCCGATCCCGCGAGCACCGGCAGCGCGAGCAAGCCGGTGCCGACGATGCCGAGCGCGAACAGCACGTACGCGAAGTGACCGGCAAGCGGCTCGAGCGCCCGCGCGGCGTCCGCCGACGTCTTGACGTCGATGTGATGCGCGTTGAGCGTGGCCGCTGCCGTCAGCACGATGAAGAATGCAATCACGTTCGAGACGCCCATGCCGAACCACGTATCGAAGCTGATCCGGCGCAACTGCGCGGGCGCCTGGCCCGGCGTGCGTCGCAGCGGCCGCTGGTTCGGCGCGGCGCGCAATTCCTCGACCTCCTGGGACGCCTGCCAGAAAAACAGATACGGGCTGATGGTCGTGCCGAGCACGGCGACGACCGTGGTCAGATAGGCGGCGCTCAGTTGCGCATGCGGCATCACGATCGCGCGACCGACCTCGGCCCAGTCGACGGGCACGATGAGGGCGACCGCGACATACGCCAGCAGCGTCAGCGCCGTCCATTTGAGCAATCGCGCGTAGCGGTCGTACGGAACGAAAACCTGCAGCACGACCGACACGCCGCCGAGGCACACGATGTAGGGCTGTTGCGGGCCGGGCAGCAACAAATTGACTGCCGCGCCCATGGCCGACAAATCGGCCGCGATGTTGATCACGTTGGCCGTGATCAGCAGCACGACCGTCGCGTACAGCAGCCATTGCGGGTAGTGCGTGCGCATGTTGGATGCGAGACCCTTGCCCGTCACGCGGCCGATGCGTGCGCTGACCAACTGGATGGCCGTCATCAGCGGGTACGTCAACAACAACGCCCACAGCAGTTCGAAGCCGAACTGCGCGCCCGCCTGCGAGTACGTGCCGATGCCGGAAGGATCGTCGTCGGCGGCGCCGGTGATCAGGCCGGGGCCGAGGCTGCGGACCCACGTGACGGCGTTCGGGGCCGGCTCCGTCGGCTCGGGCTGAAGCAAATCGTTGTCGTTCATGATGGCGCGCCTCCCGAGGAGTGCAGCAGGCGCAATCGCCGTGCCCGCTTCACAGGTGTCTCGCGCGGGCGGCGCAGGCGGGCGTTACGGTCCGTTCGGCGTCGCCGTGTTGCCCGCGTCGACCTTGATTGTCTGTTCCTTCGATACCAGCCGGCCGCCGACCATGCTTCCGCCGCCGAGGCGCAACTTCAGGAGCGCCGGTTCGTTTGCATCGAGTCCCGACAGATAATCCAGGCCGTACAATCCCGCGCGATCATGGAACGGGATGAACCAGGAAGAGCAGAACGCCGACGTGGGAATCGGGCACCGGGTGTGGATGTCGAGCCGCCGGGCAGAGAACGGATAGTCTTCGATATCGGTTGCGCTCACATCGAATCGCTTTTGGATGGTGAGCGGCGTGACGGTGTAGCGGAGGTAGACGTGGTGGGCCCACAGCGTATTGTCGAACGACGCCAGATCTTCGGCGGTGTACGCAACGATCGTGAGGCCGTTCCGGTCCCGGTGCTGGATTTCGTATCGGCTGACATCTATCGACTTGCAGCCGGCACACGCGATTGCCGCACCCAGCGCGAAACAGATCAAACGCATCCGGTCATGCATGTCGTCCTCCCGCGCCTCGCGGTTTCGGTTCGCCTGCAATACGATGATGCGCGACGTGGCGTTACGTCCGGCTACCTGCACCGTCGGCGGCCGAGACCGTTGCGTGCATCGCCTGGTCGAGAAGGGCATGCGCGGCTTGCCACGCGCGCGCGGCCGCGGCGGAGTCGTTGAACGCCCGCGCTTCGACCGTGGCGCCGTCCAGCAGCATCATGAAGACGGTCGCCAGCCGGTTTGCGGTTTCGGCCGGCACGAGCGCTTCGATCAGTTCGGCGATCCATTCGACCATCTTGCGACGATAGCGGATCGCGACATCCGAGATCGGCGCATAAGCGGTGCCGAATTCGGCCAGCGCACGCTCGAACAGGCAGCCGGCAAATTCAGGTGTCCTGAACCAGGCTGCGTACCAGTCGAAGATGGTCTTGACGCGCTCGACCGGATCGACGACGTGCTGCAATTGCGCGGCGATGCTGCCGACGATCAGGTCGTAGCGCTGCACCAGCACTTCGCGGATCAGCTCGTCCTTGCTCGCGAAATGCCGGTACAGCGTCATTCGGGCGACACCGGAATCGTCGATGATCCAGTCGACGCCCACCGGGTGGAATCCGTGCCTGGAGAACAGTTCGGTCGCTTTGTCTACCACCAGTTGGCGTTTGTTGGCTCGCACGAACGGCTTCCTCCTCGATATTTCAACGGCATAGACCGATTATTCTAGCATCATGCCGGTCGATGAAATCGGCTTCCCGGCTCTGTTTGACGGCAGTTCTGCCCCGCCAGTCTTCGCTGACGAGGCGGTTATCGAGTCGTCTTGACTATTGGATAGACCGATATGTATCATTTGAGCCCAGAAAGCAGCGATCGATATTGAGTGGATTAAAGAGACAGAACGGGGGCAGGTTCCCGCGAGCAGTTTTCCGCCGTATCAGCCGCTGCAACGATGTTTCAAGACGAAAAGAGAACCTGAGAGAACCTTGGTACGCGGGCCCGCGGACGATGTTCGCCGCACCCCGCACCGGCCGGGGCATGCTCGCGGGCGAGCGCGCGAAGCAATACGGCGCCAATGAAACGTGAGGAAAATACCCATGTATCGCCGTTTACTCGCACCGGGGCTGCTGTTGCTGTTGGCCGCGTGCGCGCAGGATCCGTCGGTCACCGCCGGCACGGTACGGATCTGCGACGACACCGGGTGTTCCGATCGCCCTAAAGATCAGGTCTCCTATCAAAAAAAGGACGATGCGGAAGACCGCGAGGACCCGCGCATCGCCGCGCTCAAGCAAACCGCGAAGACCCAGCCGAAGGCCGCCTACGACCTCGGCCTGCGCTATTTCCGCGGCGACGGCGTGCGCCAGGACAGCTACCAGGCGCTCAAGTGGATGCGCGAGGCCGCCGAACGCGGCGACCTGAACGCGCAGAAGGCGCTCGGCAGTTTCTACCTGTTCGGCCTCGAGGAAA
>NZ_LOYN01000047.1:0-230425 GCF_001526325.1 Burkholderia sp. MSMB1826 | reverse complement strand
ACGCTCCACGCTTCCTCTCCACATTCGGTCGCCCTCATGCAGTTGCGCTTCACTTCATTCGCTGTGACCAGCTTATGGCGGGACTTGCACCCGCAGGAGTGCGCCCATGCTGGGCGCACAACGACAAAGGGCTGCCGGCAGGCAGCCCTTCGTGCATGAGCGGACGATCCGCCGCGTTACTTCGCCGAGATCGACGCGAACATTTCGTCGCGCGCCTCGCGCGCTTCCTGCGGCGACAGCCCTTCGATCTTCACGCGGCCCGTGCCGGCGTGCACGAGGCCGATCACCTTGGCCGCCGCGTACGACAGGTCGAGCACGCGGCCGCGCTTGAACGGCCCGCGATCGTTGACCTTCACGACGACCCACTTGCCGGTCGATGCGTTCGTCACCTTGATGTACGACGACAGCGGCAGCGTGCGGTGCGCGGCGGTGAACGCATTCATGTTGAAGCGCTCGCCGTTCGCGGTGCGGCGGCCGTGGAAATCCCGCCCGTACCACGATGCGCGGCCGGTCTGGCGGAAATCGGATACGTCCTTGCCGTCGATCGGCTCGGCGTCCGCCAGCGACGACTTCTTCGCGTCCTTGCTGTCGGCAGCCGGCATCGATGCCAGCGCGGAATCGAAATTGAGCGGCTGCTTGTCGTCGTCCGCCTTCGCGGCGGCGGCCGTCTTGTCGACCGCCTTCTTCTGGCTCACGCTGCCGGTGGTCTGGCTGGGTGGCACCGCACAGCCCGTCAGCGCAAAAAATAATGCAATGGTTCCGAATCGGCTCGGAAAACGTAAATTCATCGACGTGTCGCCTTCTGGTTCGGGCCGCATCGATACAACGCTGCTTCACAACGCAGCGATGCGGCCCGGACGGCAAATGCGTGCACGCCCCGCTCGAGTGCGAGCAGGCGGCTAGCATGGGCGCGGCGTTCGTCTAGGCCGCAACCGTCCTGATTAGCTTTCACGTCTGGCGCAACCTGTCCCCAACAGCCTGACCAGACCCCACATGCCGCCATCGAACATGGCTTCACGTTCGCGCGCGTCGATACGACCAACGCACAGGAACGGCGGCACAGGCCTCATCCGGCGGCGCGGCAGCAGGGCCGCAGACGGGCGCGCAGCACCCGGCCGGACAAGACGTGAGCACCGAATGCTCGGTGCTGGATACACCGCCGGGACTCCCCGGCGGCCGATGCTTGACGGTGAATCGGATGCCTCGTTTAACGGGGCCGAAACACCAGCGAATTGCGTGAAATTCACGCGCAATGGGGCGCATTATACATAAATCAAAACCTTGTCTCGAAAAGCACCCCCTGCGGACCATTGATTCTCGCTATGGCTGTAACAATCGGCATGCTCCGGGAATGCCCTCATCCGCACGCCGCGGCATGCGTCGCACGCACGGCAGGCGGCGCGCGCGACCGGTACAATCGGTCCTTTTAGCCGCCGGTGCCTCCATGAAAGTCACGCTCATTCCGGTCACACCGTTCCAGCAGAACTGCTCGCTGCTCGTCTGCGAGAAGACGGGCCGCGCCGCCGTCGTCGATCCGGGCGGCGATCTCGACCGGATCGAACAGGAAGTCGCGCGGCAGAACGTGCAGGTCGAGAAGGTGCTGCTCACGCACGGGCACATCGATCACTGCGCGGGCGCGAAGACGCTCGCGACGCGCTACGGCGTGCCGATCGAGGGGCCTCAGGAAGAAGAGCGCTTCTGGATCGAGAAGCTGCCGATGCAGAGCGAACGCTTCGGCTTTCCGGCCGCCGACAGCTTCGAGCCCGACCGGTGGCTGAACGACGGCGACACCGTGCAGTTCGGCAACGAGACGCTCGAGGTCTATCACTGCCCGGGTCACACGCCCGGCCACGTCGTGTTCTTCAGCCGCGCGCATCGCGTCGCGATCGTCGGCGACGTGCTGTTCGCGGGCTCGATCGGCCGGACCGATTTCCCGCGCGGCAATCACGAGGATCTCGTCCGTTCGATCAAGGAAAAGCTGTGGCCGCTCGGCGACGACGTCACGTTCGTGCCCGGTCACGGCCCGGTGTCGACGTTCGGCGACGAGCGCCGCACGAACCCGTTCGTGTCGGACAAGGTATTCGGATGAACCAGACCGCCATCCCGGAAATTTACGTCAGCACCGACGTCGAAGCCGACGGCCCGATTCCCGGTCCGCACTCGATGCTGAGCTTCGCGTCGGCCGCCTATACCGAGGACAAGCAGCTGATCGCGACGTTCTCGGCAAACCTCGAGACCCTGCCCGGCGCGCACGCGCACCCGGTGCAGGAGGCCTGGTGGAAAACCGAACCCGAAGCGTGGGCCGCGTGCCGGCGCGACCTGCAGACGCCCGAGACGGCGCTGGTCGCCTACGTCGAATGGGTCGAAGCGCTGCCCGGCAAGCCGGTGTTCGTCGCGATGCCGGCCGGCTTCGATTTCACGTTCATGTTCTGGTACATGATGCGTTTCGCGGGGCGCTGCCCGTTCTCGTGGTCGGCGCTCGACATCAAGACGCTCGCGTTCGCGATGACGGGCCTGCCGTACCGCAAGGCGATCAAGCCGCGCTTTCCGAAGCACTGGTTCGACGACCATCCGCACACGCACGTCGCGCTCGACGACGCGATCGAGCAAGGCGCACTCTTCTGCAACATGCTCGCCGACCTGCGCCGTCAGCAGGCCGCGCTCGCGGGCCTGGCCGTGTCGGATACCGATCGGTCGGATCGCGCGGGGGCGGGACAAAATCCCACGGATCCGCGAGCAAATTAGCGAATCTCGCTCAACGGCGCGTCGCCAGATTGCCTTTCCTTCCCCGGCCCTCTAACATTCAGCGTGTTGTAGCTGCCGCATGGAGGCGCAGGTGACGCTCGATTCCTTTTCGCAAAAAATCCTTCGCCTGTTGCAGCTCGACGCGCGCCGTTCCGTTCAGGAAATCTCCGATCAGGTCGGTCTGTCGAGCACACCGTGCTGGCGCCGCATCAAGGACATGGAACAGTCGGGCGTGATCCAGCGCTACACGGCGCTGCTCGATCGCGAGAAGCTCGGCCTGCACGTCTGCGCGCTCGCGCACGTGCACCTGACGCGCCACAACGAAGGCGGCGTCGAGCAGTTCGAGCGCGAGATCGCGACCTGCCCGGAAGTCACCGAGTGCTACAGCACGACCGGCGAAGCCGATTACATCCTCAAGATCGTCGCACCGGACATCAAGGCCTACGACGTGTTCCTGCACGAACGCATCTTCAAGATTCCGGCCGTGTCGCAGGTGCGCACGAGCGTCGTGCTGCGCGAAATCAAGTTCGACACGCAACTGCCGCTGTAACGCGCGGGCCCGCGTCTGCGGCCGGCCGCGTTCGCGGCTGCCGGCTGCCCGGTCAGGTCTGCACGGGCAACGTGCGCGTGAAGCCGATCCGGCGCGCACCGAACTCGCGCTTCAGCGTCTCGACGTCGAGCCGCCCGGCCAGCGCCGCATCGGCGTCGCGCGGGTCGCTGTCGAGCGTCACGTCGACCTCGAGCCCCGTACTCAGGTAATGCAGGTTGATCGCCGCCGCGTGCAACCCGCGCTGCGCGAGCGCGGCCTCGAGCCGGGCCGCGAGCTCGCCGCGCGGCGGCAGCGCGAGCGCCGGACGGCGCGCCGCGTCGTTCTCGGGGTCGACATGGATCAGCGCATCCAGCACGCGCGGGTCGGACAGCACGCGCGCCCGCGCGGTCTCGGCGATGTAATGCCCTTCGGAGACGGAGATCTTCGGATCGACGAGGATGTGCGCATCGACGAGCGCGGCATCGCCCATCTTGCGCGTGCGCAGGTCGTGCACGTCGCGCACGCCGGGCGTCGCGGCGAGCAGCGCGCGGATTTCGGCCGTGTCGGCCGTATCGAGCGCGCGGTCGGAGAGGTCCTGCAACGCGTCATAGCCGAACGTCCAGCCCATGCGCGCGACCATGAAGCCGACAATCGCCGCCGCGATCGGGTCGAGCAGCCGCACCCCGGCCAGACTGCCGACGATGCCGATCGCGACGACGAGCGACGACGCGGCATCCGAACGCGCATGCCACGCGTTGGCGACGAGCATCGCCGAGCGCACGCGCCGCGCTTCGCGCAGCATGTAGCGGAACAACGCTTCCTTCGACACGAGCACCGTCAGCGCAACGATCAGCGCGGAAAAATGCACGGCCGGAATGTTTTCGAGATTAACGAGGCGGTCGCCGGCGCGCCAGAGCATGCCGATACCGACCGCAATCAGGATCGCGCCGAGAAACAGCGACGCGACCGTCTCGTAGCGGCTATGGCCGTAATTGTGGTCGGCATCCGGCGATGCGCCGCTATGCCGATTCGCAACCAGCACGACAAAATCCGAGATCAAATCGGAAATCGAATGCACACCGTCGGCAATCAATGCCTGCGAATGCGCAATCACGCCGACGACGATCTGAAATGTCGCAAGCACGACATTCAGGACAATACTGACGAGCGTGCTCTTGCGCGCGACTGCGTGCTTATCCGCGCTCTGCGCGTCGCCGGAAAACGTGGACATGAAATATGAGATATCGGTGTGCGAGTCGTAATTCTATCAAAGGCGCCCCGCGAGCCCAGCCAATACCCACAAATTTCTCATTTAAATCAACCGCTTATACGAACGTGTCGCATTTTCATTCACGCGACACATGCTTACGTTTTCATGACGGCGCAGCCGGGCGCTGCCGGTGTCCGGAAACAAAAAAGCCGCGCTCCTCGACGGACACGCGGCTCTCTTGAAGAGCGAGCAACTTAAACGAACGTTTAAATCGCAAACTGATCGCGGTTCTTGCCGGCGATCCAGCGCGGCGGCTTGCCACGCCCCGACCACGTCGCGCCCGTTTCCGGATCGCGGTATTTGGCGGCCACGCCTGCGCGCGGACGACCGACCTTGCCGGCCTTCGCGCGGCTGAGACCGAGTTCGGCGAGCGAAAAGCCGTAGTCGGCAATTTTCTGCTTCACGTCATTCAGCACTTCAGCGTATTCACGCGACTTCGCTTCTTCGATTTGCTTCTCCAGCTTCTCCCGCTGGGCCAGCAGGTCCTTGTAAGAAGACATAGTTTCCCTTTCTATCTATCTGACCAATGGCGCCGGTCTGCAGCCAGCTCACCATTCATGAAATATATGTGCCTCGGATTTTCGAAGGCAGAGATTAGCACAAAAAAGATTTGATAGAAGCGAGATTCATGAAAATCCCGAGGCCAATTGGAATTCGCGCATGTCATTTTGACCGGCCGCGGCCTTTTCTCAAATTTTTACGCTCCTGCATAGAGATTAGGACATTAGCGATCGACTATTCGGTCTATCAACATACGCAATTACCCTGCATTCGAGAAAATCAAAGCTTTCATCGGACGACAGTTTTGCAAAAACCACATGACGCAGTTTGCTAAACGGACAAATCCCTGACCCGTGACGTCACGTCACATCCTTTGCGCAGGCGATCAGCCGCTCGTGCAGCGCACCGGTATCGACCGAAGGCGACTCGAACGGCGTGCGCACGCGGCGCCCGTCGCATCGCCAGTCTGCGCCATGACGATCGACGCCGAGCAGGTCGAGCCCGTCGCGGTATGCGTCGCTCGCCTCGTAGGCACGCCACAGCGCCTGTTCGTCGTCGAAAGCGAGCGGCGGCAGCGCATCGAGATGCGTGCCGTCGACCCAGCCCATCCGCCCGAACCCGCCGATATAGCGCAGCCGCTCGATCTCGAGCGCCCAGAACGCGAAATCGCCGAGCGCGAGATAGCGCGCGGCGTCCGGTTCGTAGCGCAGGTAACGCGCGGTGACGTGCGGATCGTCGCCGAGCGGCACGAACCGGCCCAGCAGCGTCGCGCGCTCGGCATTCAGGACCTCGCCGCCGCTCGCATCGACGACGAGGAAACCCGCACGCGGATCGGCGGCGAGATTGCGCGTGTGCTCGGCCAGGCCGCTCACCAGGATCACAGGCCGATGGCTTGCATCGGGTGCAAACGGCACGACCGTCGGGTACGGGAAGCCCTGCGGTTCGCGCGCATGGGTGGCGAGCGTGCCGAGCGCGCAGCGGTGCAGCAGATGCAAGGCGAAGGCGGGATCGATGTTCAAGGGGAACTCCTGCGGTCGAAAGGCGGCGCGGCGGGCATCGCATCGATGTTACCCGCGCTCGCCGTACGCTGCGCATCGGCCGAACGGCCAAAGAACGGCCGATGCGACACCGGGCCGCCGCCGCAGGATGGCCCGATCGCCCGAGCATCGACCGAACGGCCATCGCCCGGCAAGAACGTAAGCGGTTCGATAGAATCGGACAGATCCGACGGGCGCCGTGTGCGCCCGCGCATTTTCCTGGCGAGCCTTCCCGTGTCCGAATCCTCCTCTCCCGAATCGTCGTCCCCGTTCGCCGCGCCGCCCGACGCGCATCGCGTGCTGCCGCTGCCCGCCCGCCAGCGTGCGCGCACGGCGTCGATGGCGCTGTTCTTCGTCGCCGGCATGATGTACGCGTCGTGGGGCGTGCACGTGCCGACCGTGCGCGACAAGTTCGCGCTGAGCCCCGGGCTGCTGTCGATCGCGCTGTTCGCGGTCGCCGGCGGATCGATCGCCGCGATGCTGACCATCGCGCGCTGGATCGCGCGCGTCGGCTCGCGCACCGCGTGCCTCGCCGGCGGGCTCGTGATGTCCGCGTGCGCGGCGCTGATCCTCGTCGTGCCCGACTACTGGATGCTGCTTCCGGTGCTCGCGCTGTTCGGCTTCTCGATGGCGACGCTCGACGTCGCGATGAACGCCGAGGCCAGCGCGGTCGAAATCGCGCTCGGCAAGCCGATCATGTCGTCGCTGCACGGGATGTTCAGCATCGGCGGGATGGCCGGCGCGGCGGCCGGCGGCGCGCTGCTGTCGGCCGGCATGGCGCCGGTCGCGCATCTCGCGCTCGCGGCGGCGGTGAGCGCCGCGGTGCTCGTGGCCGCGAGCCCGGCCGTGCTGCCGCACGTGCCGCATCACGAACAGGCGCACGGCGGCGGCAACCGCTGGCGCTCGCCCGCTCTGTGGATGCTCGGCGGCATCGCGCTGATCGCGCTGGTCGCCGAAGGCGCGATGTACGACTGGGCGACGGTCTACATGCGCGACGTGGTCGCGGCGAGCCCGGCGCTCGCGAGCGCCGCGTACGCGGCGTTCTCCGGCGGGATGGCCGTCGCGCGCTTCGCGGGCGACGCCGTGCGCGCCCGCTTCGGCGCGCCGCAGCTCGTGTTCGCGAGTGCGTCGCTCGCGTGCGCGGGGATGATCGGCGCGCTGCTGCTGCCGAATCCGGTCGCGGTGCTGACGGGTTTCACGCTGATGGGCCTCGGGCTGGCCAACATGATGCCCGTGCTGTTCGCGGCCGCCGCGCGCGTGAAAGGCATCCATGCGGCCGAAGGGCTCGCGCACGTGGCCGGGCTCGCGTATTTCGGGCTGCTGTTCGGTCCGGTCGTGATCGGCGCGGTCGCGCAGGCCGCGAACCTGACGATCGGCCTGTCGGTCGTCGCGCTGTGCGCGGCGCTCGTCGCGCTCGTCGCGCCAAGGGTGCTCGCGCACCTGAAAATCTGACGGCGCGGCAGCGCACGCCGGCCCAAAAAGAAAGCGCGCCTGCGTGGCCGCATGCGCGCTTTCACCCCTGCTGTTGACCGCTGGTCGCGTTACATCTTCACTTCGTCGAGCAGCGACTTCTTGCCGCTCTTGTAGTTGTACAGCGAGATCACGCCGTGCTGCAGGTCGCCCTTCGAGTCGAAGGTCGTCGTGCCGATCACGCCCGTGTACTTCGTCGCCGGCATCGCCGCGAGGATCTTCGCCGGGTCCGTCGAGTCCGCGCGCTTCATCGCGTCGGCGATGATGTACACGGCGTCATACGTGAACGGTGCGTAGATCTGGATCGGCTGGCCGAAGCGCTTCTCGTACTTCGCCTTGAACGCGGCACCGCCCGGCATCTTCTCGAGCGATGCACCGGCCTCCGAGCACACGACGTTGTCGGTCGCGTCGCCGGCCAGGTCGGCCAGCTTCTCCGTGCACACGCCGTCGCCCGCGAAGATCTTCGCGCGCAGGCCGAGCTGCTTCGCCTGTTTCGCGAACGGGCCGCCGGTGGCGTCCATGCCGCCGTACATGATCGCGTCCGGGTTCTCGCCCTTGATCTTGGTCAGAATCGCGCGGAAGTCGACCGCCTTGTCGTTCGTCGCGTCGTGCGACATCACCTTCAGGCCGAGCGCCTTCGCCTTCTTCTCGAACTCGTTCGCGAGACCCTGGCCATACGCGGTCGAATCGTCGACCACCGCCACGCTCTTGATCCCCTTCGAGTGCGCGTAGTTCGCCAGTGCCGGGCCCTGCTGCGCATCGGTCGCGACCACGCGGTAGGTGGTCTTGAAGCCTTGCTGCGTGTACGCCGGGTTGGTCGCCGACGGCGAGATCTGCACGATGCCCGCATCGCTGTAGATCTTCGAGGCCGGGATCGACGTGCCCGAGTTCAGGTGGCCGACCACCGCGACGACCTTGTCGTCGACGAGCTTCTGCGCAACCTGCGTCGCCTGCCGCGGGTCGGCGGCGTCATCCTGCGGATCGAGTTGCAGCGTGATCTTCTGGCCGCCGATCGTGAGACCCTTCGCGTTGATTTCCTCGACGGCGAGACGCGCGCCGTTTTCGTTGTCCTTGCCCAGGTGTGCAATGCCGCCCGTCAACGGCGCGACGTGGCCGATCTTGACGACTTGATCGGCGGACGCGTTGCTTGCAGCTGCAGCGCACAGCATCGCCGCTGCGGTGATCGGCAACAGCTTTTGCATCTTGATATTCATGTAAGTCTCCAGTTCGGTCCCAAAAAACGCCATCGCCCGGTGCCCCGCTGCCATCCCCGTGTTTGCCATCACTGGACGATTCGCCGGTTGCATCGTTCATGCACTTGGCCTCAAGCACGTGAAAACCGCCGCTTTTAGCGGCCGCCCGCCCGTACTTGCGCGCAAGTGTAGGTGATCAAATTAATTTGTGGGACTTTTTTGGGGTAGTGGTAACACTACCGATATGCACGCTTTGGAAGGATGATTCGAATAGCGCTGCGAGCCCCGACGGATAAGGGTTTCCGCTAAGTCGGAAGAGACTTTCGAAAGGTCGTTTCAACCTATTCGCGAGGGCATTTCGATTCGGTATTTTGTGCCCTGGATCGTTGAATGAAACGCGCGTGACACCACGCGCGTTTCGTCGTCCGGTATCGATCGTTCTGGCGGATGAAGCAGCGGTCAGGCGGCCGCTGCACGCCATTCCGCGTCGAGCGCGGCGACCAGTTGCGACGTCGTCAGCGCATCGCCGCGCCGCCGCGCGAGCGGCGCGCCCTGTCCGGCCCACAGCGACAGGTAGTCGCCGTCGTTCGCACGCGCGGCGGCCTGGCGCAGCGGCTGGGTCAGCGCGTTCTGTATCGGATACGGTGCGACGTCCGCGACGTGCTCGCCGAGCCGCGCCATCAACGCGTTGCGCAGCCCACGTGCATGACGGCCGGTGATCGCGCGCGTGACCTGCGTCGACGTATCGGCGCTCGCGAGCAGCCGCGCCTTCCAGTCCGCCGCGATCGCGCTTTCCGCGCACGTGAGGAACGCGGTGCCGAGTTGCGCGCCCTGCGCGCCGAGCGCGAGCACGGCCGCGATGCCGCGGCCGTCCATGATCCCGCCCGCGGCGAGCACGGGCAGGCCCGTCGCGTCGACGAGCTGCGGCACGAGCGCGAGCGTGCCGATCAACGCATCGGCGGCGGAACCGATGAAGGTGCCGCGATGGCCGCCCGCCTCGGCGCCCTGCGCGGAGATCGCGTCGGCGCCGGCCGCCTGCCACGCGAGCCCTTCGGCCACGTGCGTCGCGGTGCCGATCACATACGTGCCGGCGGCTTTCAGGCGTGCGACGTCGGCCGCGTCGAGCACGCCGAACGTGAAGCTCGCGACCGGCACGCGCAGCGCAACGAGCGCATCGAGCTGCGCGCGGAAATCGGGCGCGTAGCGCGCGGGCGCCGTGCCCGGCGGCAAGCCGAGCGTGGCGTTCAGCGGATCGATTGCGGCCAGCGCGCGCGCGACGGTCGCCGCGTCGGGCGCGGCTTCATCGGGCAGCACGAACAGGTTGATCGCGAACGGGCGATCGGTCGCCGCGCGGATCGCGGCGACTTCGGCTTCGATACGTTCGGGCGCGAGCGCGCCGGCGCCGAGGCTGCCGAGCGCACCGGCGTTCGACGCGGCCGCGACCATCGCGGTCGTGGTCGCGCCGACCATCGGCGCCTGCACGAGCGGCAGGCGCAGGCCGAAGCGTTCGGAAAAGGGCGTGGAAAACGAGCGGGCAGACATGGCGAATCCTTCGAAGACGATGCGCGAAAGCGCTTTGTAAAGGTCGACACATCGACTGTATCGAAGCGGGCCGGCGCCGAAAAATGAATAATCGAGATCGAAACGATCGCTGCGCGAGAAGCGGCCGCGCGCGCTGCAGCACCGGACGATCGGTGGCACACTAGGCCGCCCTCTATTCATTCCCCGGGGCGCCTCGCGCACCCCGTACGCCAGGAGTTCAAAACGTGACTGCCCAATGGATCGACATCCCGACCGGTAACGACAGCTTCGGCGGCTATCTTGCACTGCCCAAGCGCGGCAGGGGCCCTGCCGTCATCATCATCCAGGAAATCTTCGGCGTGAACGCGCATATCCGCGCGGTCGCCGACCAGTATGCGGCCGACGGCTTCGTCGCGCTCGCGCCGGACGTGTTCTGGCGCACGCAGCCGCGCGTCGAGCTGACCTACGACGGCGCGGATCGCGACAAGGGCATCGAGCTGATGAAGAAGACCGACGTGGGTCTCGCGGTCGCCGACATCGGCGCGGCGGCCGACGCGTTGCGCGCGCGCCCCGAAGTGGGCGGCAAGCTCGCCGCGATCGGCTACTGCTTCGGCGGCCAGCTCGCGTACCGCGCGGCGGCGACCGGCAAGCTCGACGCGGCGGTGTCCTATTACGGCGGCGGCATCCACAACGCGCTCGATCTCGCCGGCCAGATCAAACAGCCGATCCTGTTCCACTACGCGGAAAACGACCACGCCATTCCGCTCACCGCCGTCGACCAGGTGAAGGCCGCGTTTGCCGGCCACGGCGATGCGTCGTTCCACGTGTACCCGGGCGCCGAGCACGGCTTCAACTGCACGGACCGCGCATCGTACAACCAGCGCGCGGCGGCGCTCGCGCACGGCCGCACGCTGACCTTCCTCGCCGAGCACCTCTAAAAAAGACACGGCCGCGGGCCCGCCACGCCGGGCCCGCGTTATGCTCGCACCATCTCCACGCGTGACAACGGGGGGCCGCGATGCACTCGGACTATCTCGCGCATGATGCAGTCGGCCTCGCCGCGCTCGTGCGCGAACGCCGCGCCAGCCCGCGCGAGCTGCTCGACGCCGCGATCGGCCAGGCCGAAGCGGTCAACGGCGCGATCAACGCGATCGTGCTGCAGGACTACGAAGCCGCGCGCCAGCGGGCGGCGGCCGCGCCCGAGCCGGGCGCCGACGCGCCGTTCGCGGGCGTCCCGTATCTCGTCAAGGATCTCGGCGCGGCGGTCGCCGGGCTGCCGCTGTCGATGGGCAGCCGGCACTACCGTTACTTCGTGCCGGCCGACGATTCGCCGGTGATCGCCCGCAGCCGCGCGGCGGGCCTCAACGTATTCGGCAAAACCAACACGTCCGAGATCGGCCAGATGCCGTACACGGAACCGGAACTGTTCGGTGCGTGCCGCAACCCGTGGAACCTCGATCACACACCCGGCGGTTCGAGCGGCGGCGCGGCGGCGGCCGTCGCGGCCGGCATCGTGCCGATCGCGCATGCGTCCGACGGCGGCGGCTCGATCCGCATTCCGGCGTCGTGCTGCGGGCTGTTCGGCCTGAAGCCGAGCCGCAACCCGGTGCTCGTCGACCTGCCGTCGAACGGCGAACTCGTCGTCCAGCACGCGGTGTCGCGCAGCGTGCGCGACAGTGCGCTGCTGCTCGACGTGACGACCGGCCAGACACTGCCGCCCGGCGCGCCCGGCACCTTCCTCGGCGCGCTCGATACGCCGCCCGGCCCGCTGCGGATCGGCCTCGTCGTCGATCCGATGCTCGCGCCGGCGCTCGCCGACGACACGCGCGCGGCGCTCGACGATGCGGTCGCGCTGCTCGAATCGCTCGGCCATCACGTCGAGCCGGCGACGCTGCCAATCGACTACGCGCGCGCGGCCGAAACCTTCCTGACGCTGTGGGCGACGATCGCCGAGGACATGGTGCTCGGCGCGCGCGAACTGACCGGTCGCACGCCGCGGCGCGGCGAGTTCGAGGCCGCGACCTGGGCGATGGCCGTGGTCGGTCGCCGCCTCGCGCGCACGCGGCTGCCCGACGTGCTCGAATGGCAGCGCCAGCTCACCGTGCAGGTCGCCGGCCTCGTGTCGCGCTACGACGCGATCCTGTGCGCGTCGCTCGCCGGGCCGCCGGTGAAGATCGGCGAATTGCAGCCGACGCCGTTCGAATCCGCGCAGATGAAGCTGCTCGCCGCGCTGCCGGTGAAACCGCTGCTGAAGGAAATGCTCGCGAAGTCGTCGGAGAAGGCGTTCGCGTGGGCCGGCTGCACCGAGCTGTTCAACCTGACCGGCCAGCCGGCGATGTCGGTGCCGCTGTACTGGAATGCGCGCGGGCTGCCGATCGGCGTGCAGTTCGCCGCGCGCCATGCCGACGACGCGTTGCTGCTCCGGCTCGCGCGGCAGCTCGAACAGGCGCGGCCGTGGTTCGACCGCCGCCCGCCGCTGATGCAGGCGCAGCGCTGACGCGCGCACGTTTGCGCCACGCGCCACGATAAAAAAAGCCCCGCCGGCACGAACCGGCGGGGCCGTTGCGCATGCAACCGCGTGACGGTGCTTACACCGCGAGCCGTTCGCAGATCGTCCGCGTCGCGGCCGCTGCGTTCAGCGTGTAGAAGTGCAGCCCCGGCACGCCCGCGTCGATCAGGCGCTGGCACAGGCTCGTGACGACGTCCGCGCCGAACGCACGGATCGACTCGCGATCGTCGCCGAAGCTCTCGAGCCGGCGCGCGACCCAGCGCGGCACTTCGGCGCCGCACATCTCGGAGAAGCGCATCAGCTGCGAGAAGTTCGTGATCGGCATGATGCCCGGCACGATCGGCACGTCCACGCCCAGCTTGCGCGCATCGTCGACGAAGCGGAAATACGCATCCGCGTTGAAGAAATACTGCGTGATCGCGGAATTCGCGCCGGCTTTCACCTTGCGCGCGAAGTTCTCGAGATCGGCTGCGGGCGAACGCGATTGCGGGTGGTACTCCGGGTAGCCCGCGACCTCGATGTGGAACCAGTCGCCATGCTCGGCGCGGATGAAGCTGACGAGCTCGGACGCATAGCGCAGCTCGCCGACCGCGCCCATCCCCGACGGCAGGTCGCCGCGCAGCGCGACGATGTGCCGGATGCCGTGCGAGCGGTACTGGTCGAGAATCGCGCGCAGGCTGTCGCGCGACGAGCCGATGCACGACAGGTGCGGCGCGGCCTCGAGGCCGTCCTTCTGCATGTCGAGCACGGTATCGAGCGTGCCCTGCTGCGTCGATCCGCCGGCGCCGAACGTCACGGAGACGAATTTCGGCTTCAGCGGCAGCAGCTGCGCGCGCGTGGCGCGCAGCTTGTCGACGCCGTCCGCCGTCTTCGGCGGGAAGAATTCAAACGAGAGTTCGATCGGTTTCATGATTCGATGGGGTTGGGCCTGCCGCCCGCCCTCAGCCGATGTCGCGCTGGCCGAAGATCAGGGCGGACAGCAGCCACGACACGATGCTGTACAGGATCGAACCGAAGAACGCGGACCAGAACCCCGACACCTCGAAGCCCTTCAGCAGCGACGACGCGAACCAGAAGCACAGCGCGTTCACGACGAGGATGAACACCCCGAGCGTGACGATCGTGACGGGTAGCGTCAGCAGGATCAGCACCGGCCGGATCACCGTGTTGATCAGCCCGAGCACGACCGCGATGATCAGCGCGGTGCCGAAGCTCTTGATGTGGATCGACGGCACGAGGTACGTGATGATCAGCAACGCGAGCGCGTTGATGACCCAGGTGAGGATGACGCTCATGGAGGGCTCCGGTTCGGTTGTCGATCGGTACGATCGGTGAGCGCCGCCGCGCCGTGCGCCCGCAACGGGCGCGCACGGCGCGGCGGCAGCGCATCAATAGCGGTAGTGGTTCGGCTTGAACGGGCCGTCCTTCTGCACGCCGATGTACGCGGCCTGCTCGTCCGACAGCACCGACAGGTTCGCGCCGATGCGCGCCAGGTGCAGGCGCGCGACCTTTTCATCGAGATGCTTCGGCAGCACGTACACCTTGTTCTCGTACTGCTCGCCGCGCGTGAACAGTTCGATCTGCGCGAGCGTCTGGTTCGCGAACGAGTTCGACATCACGAACGACGGGTGGCCGGTCGCGCAGCCGAGGTTCACGAGGCGGCCTTCGGCCAGCAGGATCACGCGCTTGCCGTCCGGGAAGATGATGTGGTCGACCTGCGGCTTGATGTTTTCCCACTGGTACTGGCGCGTCGACGCGACGTCGATTTCCGAGTCGAAGTGGCCGATGTTGCAGACGATCGCGTTGTGACGCATCGCCTTCATGTGATCGTGGTTGATCACGTGGTAGTTGCCGGTCGCCGTCACGAAGATGTCGGCCTTGTCCGCCGCGTATTCCATCGTCACGACGCGGTAGCCTTCCATCGCCGCCTGCAGCGCGCAGATCGGATCGATTTCGGTGACCCACACGGTCGCGCCCAGGCCGCGCAGCGATTGCGCGCAACCCTTGCCCACGTCGCCGTAGCCCGCGACGACCGCGACCTTGCCCGCGATCATCACGTCGGTCGCGCGCTTGATGCCGTCGACGAGCGACTCGCGGCAGCCGTACAGGTTGTCGAACTTCGACTTCGTGACCGAATCGTTCACGTTGAACGCCGGGAACGGCAGGCGGCCGTCCTTTTCCATCTGGTACAGGCGATGCACGCCGGTCGTCGTTTCTTCGGTCACGCCCTTGATGTGCGCGAGGCGCTTCGAGTACCAGTTCGCGTCGACGTCGAGGTGCGCCGCGATCGACTTGTACAGCGCGACTTCTTCCTCGTTGGTCGGCTTCGCGATCACCGAACGGTCCTTCTCGGCCTTCGAACCGAGGATCAGCAGCAGCGTGGCATCGCCGCCGTCGTCCAGGATCATGTTCGCGAATTCGCCGTTCGGCCATTCGAAGATGCGGTGCGAGAACTCCCAGTATTCGTCGAGCGATTCGCCCTTGAACGCGAACACCGGCGTGCCGGCTTCGACGATCGCGGCCGCCGCGTGATCCTGGGTCGAGAAGATGTTGCACGACGCCCAGCGCACGTCCGCGCCGAGCGCCTTCAGCGTCTCGATCAGCACGCCCGTCTGGATCGTCATGTGCAGCGAACCGGCAATGCGCGCGCCCTTCAGCGGCTGCTGCGCCTTGTATTCGTCGCGGATCTGCACGAGGCCCGGCATTTCGGTCTCGGCGATATTCAGTTCCTTGCGGCCCCAGCCGGCCAGCGCCATGTCGGCGACGACGTAATCGTGGGAAGCCTTGGAATCGATAATGGCGTTCATCACGCCCTCCTTTCTAAAAAGTTTCTAGATTGGTGACGTGAGCGCCGTTCAGGAAGCGGGGCCGGCGCGGAACAATCGCTGCACGGCTGCTTGGTGAAGCCTTCCGAGCCTGGCGGACGCTGGATGGTCCGTCGCAACGCTCCTCGGAAAACGGAGGGGATTGTAGCAAATCGGCGCGCGAAATGCGCAAGCGCCGAGCAACCGCGGCACGGGCGCGCGGCGTCGGCGCGCGCGGCCGTTCCAAAGGGTCAGGACTCCGCGCCGACCCACGCCTGTTCGCGCAGCCGCGCACGCAGGCGCGCGACGGCCTGGCTGTGCAACTGGCACACGCGCGATTCGCTCACCTCGAGCACCGCGCCGATCTCGCGCAGATTCAGACCCCGTTCGTAGTACAGCGACATCAGCAGCTTCTCGCGCTCCGGGAGCCGCTCGATCGCGTCGACGAGCGCCTCGCGCAGGTGCTCGTCGAGCAGCGCCGACAGCGGATCGGCGTGATCGACGCGATAGCGGTCGAGAAACGGCTCGTCGTCGGCCGCGCGGTCGAAATCCTCGTAGTAGATGAGCTGGCTGCCGTGCAGGTCCTGCAGCATCCCCTGGTATTCGTCGAGCGGCATGTTCAGGTGCTGCGCGATCTCGGTCTCGCTCGCCGAGCGGCCGAGGTGCTGCTCAACCTGGTGCACCGCGTGCTCGACCTCGCGCGACGTCTTGCGCAGGCTGCGCGGCAGCCAGTCGTTGCTGCGCAGCTCGTCGAGCATCGCGCCGCGGATGCGCTGCGTCGCGTAGGTCTCGAACTGCGCGCCCTGGTCTTCCTTGTAGCGGCCGGCCGCGTCCATCAGGCCGATCATGCCGGCCTGGATCAGATCGTCGAGATCGACGCTCGCCGGCATCTTCGCGACGAGCTGCAGCCCGAGGCGGCGCACGAGCGGCGCGTATTGCGCGAGCACGTCGGCCTGGGACATCTTTCCTTGAGCGTTGTACATCATGGCTCCCTCCTTCGGGTGGCGCTCACGCGGCGTGTGCCGCGCCCGCCTCGTACGACGGCTTGCCGCCGGCGTGGACCGCGCGGCCCGCGCCCGAACGCGGGCGCATCGGCCAGTACAACAGGTCGGCGGCAATCTGCCGGTAGTCGCGCGCGGCAGCCGACGACGGGAACGCGTCGACCACCGCATGCATCAGTTCGCGGGCGTGCTCGACGAGCGGATCGGCGCTCACGCAGCCCGCGTCGGCGATCGATACGGTCAGGTAGCGGCTCGCGACGCCCGCGAGATTGTTGAAGGCCGTCTTCGCGTCCGCGTGGCTGCCGACCTGGTTGGTCAGCACGCGGAACTGCGCGAACGCGTGCGCGAAATGCAGCCGCTTCATGCACGCGTACGCCTCGGTGATCGCCTGCGCGGCGACCCGCGTGACGACCAGCACGTCGTGGGCTTCGCGCGCGAGCGCCGAGAACGACCCGTCGGCGCCGAGCTGCGCGTCGACGAGCACGATGTCGGCCGGGCCGTCGATGAAGTCGCTCAGTTGCGCGTCGCTGTAGCCGGCGCGCGCGAGCCGCGCGGCGCCGCACAGGCCGAAGCCGGCCGCCACCCGCGTGCGTTCGCCGTCGCGCAGCCACGCGCCGGCGAGCGTCGCGCCGGCCGAATGCACGTCGGCGCGCTCGTCGACGACGAGCACGTCCTTGCCGAGCGACGCGAGTGCCGCCGCGAGATTCACCACGGTGGACGTGCAACCGACGCCCGCCGGGCCGCCCGTCACCGCGACGATGCGCGACGCGCGCCCGGCCAGCAGGCGCCGCAGCCCTTCTGCCTGGTCGATGATCCGTTTATCCAAATCGCACCTCGTGCAGCTCGGCGGTGGAACGTGCGGTCAGTGCGGAAAGCAGCGTCGGCATGTCCTCGTCTTGCGGCACGAAGGGCGAGCCGTCGCGCGGCACACAGAACGCGCTCTTCAGCAGGAATCGGGTCGATGCGACGTACAGGTTCTCCGGCACCTTCTGGCCGGTCGACACGTAGTGGACCGGCAGCTTGTAGCGGATCACCGTGTCGAGCACGCCGCCGAGGTGGGTCGCCTCGTCGAGCTTCGTGAGGATGCAACCGGCCAGGTTCGGATGGTCGCCCGCGCTGCGGTACGCCTGCACGACTTCGTTCAGCGTGTCGCCGTGGCTCGTCGCGTTCAGCAGCAGCAGGCGCTGCACCGGCGCGTTCGCGCCGTGCAGCATCGCGATCTGGTCGGACACCGCGCGGTCGCGCTGGCTCATGCCGATCGTGTCGATCAGCACGATGTGCTTGTTGCGCAACTCGGACAGCGCGAGCGCGAGGTCGCCCGCATCCTTCACCGCGTGAACCGGCACGCCGAGAATCTTGCCGAAGATGCGCAGTTGCTCGTGGCCGCCGATCCGGTAGCTGTCGGTGGTCAGCAGCGCGACCTTGCTCGCGCCGAAGCGCATCACGCAGCGCGCCGCCAGCTTCGCGGTGGTGGTCGTCTTGCCGACGCCCGTCGGCCCCATCAGCGCGAACACGCCGCCGCGCTCCATCAGCGCGTCCTCGCTGTCGAGCACCGGCAGGTTCGACGCGAGCACCGACTGCGCCCATTCGGCGGCCTGCTCGAAAGTCTGCGCGCCGTCGCCGGACGGCAGGTTGTCGACCAGCATCCGCACGAGCTGCGCGGAGAAGCCGGCCGCGAACAGGTGCTTCGTCAGCGCGCCGTGAACGGCGCTGCGACGCTGGCGGTCGTGCCACATCAGGCTGTCGAACTGCTCCGCCATCATCCCGCGCAGCTCGCCGAGCTCGTGCATCACGGTGTCGTTGACGATCCGCTCGATGCGCGACTTCACCGCGTCGGCCACCGCGGCGGCCGTGTCCGCGGACAGGCGCGCGCGCTCCGTCGCCTTGCCGGCGTACGCAACGCCCGTGTCGGGGGCGCGCTTCGTGGCGGCCGCGGCTTGCGGCGCGGGCGCGCTCGCCCGCGGCTCGGCCGGCGCCTGCGCGCGAGCCATCAGCGCGTCGCGCTGCTGCGTCAGGCGCTTCGCGTGCTCGACCAGCCACGGCGCGGGTTCGGAAGGAGCGGCCGGGGCGCCGGCGGCCGGCGTACCGGCGGCGGGCACTCCGGCGGCCGCCGCGATCGAAGACGCCGCCGCCGGCTCGTCCGCATCGATCGACGAAGCGTGCCCGTCAGCCTCTTGCGCGTCGGCGCTCGCGCCGAACACGGACGAGAACACGTCCGGCAGCCCGCCTGCGCCCGCCGCATACGGATTGACGGCCGGGCGCGGCGCGATGCCCGGGCGCGACACGATGCCCGGCACGGCGGCGGCCGGCACGGATTCCGGCTGGCGCGACGTCGCGAGACGCGGACGCGCGGCCGGCGGCGCCACCGCGGCGAGATCCGAATCGGCGAGTGCAACGATTTCGACACTGCCGTCATCGAGCGTGCGGTTCGACAGCACGACCGCGTCGGCGCCGAGCGCCTCGCGCACGAGACGAAGTGCGTCGCGGCTCGTTGCGCCGGTGAATTTGCGAATGTTCAAGCGGAACCCCCGATGACGTTAACGACTTTGATCGTGCGCGTGTCCGGCACTTCGGCATACGACAGCACTTTCAATTGCGGCAGGCTGCGGCGCAGGAAACGCGCGAGCATCGCGCGCAGCGCGTGCTGCACGAGCAGCACGGGCGGCAGCCCGAGATTCTGTTGACGCAGCATCGCCTGCTGCGTGCCGGTCAGAAGGTTGTGCGCGAGGCCGGGTTCGAGGCCCGGGTTCGCGCCGGTGGCGAGCGCCTGCGACAGCACGCGCTCCAGATTCGCGTCGAGGCCCATCACCTGCATTTCGCCGTTGCCCGGATACCACTGCTGCGTGATTGCGCGGCCGAGCGAGAGCCGCACCGCGGCCGTGATCTCGTACGCGTCGCCGCGGCCCGCATGCTCGGACACGGCCTCGAGGATCGTGCGCATGTCGCGGATCGGCACGCCCTCCTCGAGCAGGTTCTGCAGCACCTTCTGCAGCGTGGTGAGCGAGATCGTCTTCGGCACGAGATCCTCGACGAGCGACGGCGCGTCCTTGCCGGTGCGCTCGACGAGCGCCTGCACTTCCTGGCGGCCGAGCAGCTCGGCCGCGTGCTGGACGACGAGATGGTTCAGATGCGTCGCGACGACCGTGCTCGCGTCGACCACCGTGTAGCCGTACACCTGCGCCTGCTCGCGCAGCGCGACGTCGATCCATACGGCCGGCAGCCCGAACGCGGGATCCTGCGTGACGGCGCCCGGCAGCGCGGCCGTCACCTGGCCCGGGTTGATCGCGAGCCACTGGCCCGGGAACACTTCGCCGACGCCGATCTCGACGCCCTTCAGCGCGATCCGGTACGCGTTCGGCCGCAGTTCGAGGTTGTCGCGGATATGGATCACCGGCGGCAGGAAGCCGATTTCCTGCGCGAATTTCTTGCGGATGCTCTTGATGCGCTTGAGCAGCTCGCCGTCGCTGTTCTTGTCGACGAGCGGAATCAGCCGGTAGCCGACTTCGAGGCCGAGCGGGTCGATCAGCTGCACGTCGTCCCACGTCGCTTCGTGGCTGTCGGCCGGCAGCACGGCGGGCGGCGCGATGTCGGTCACGTCGCCGGCCGCCTTGCGGGCCGCCGCGCGCCGGGTCTGCGTGCGCGCCAGCCAGATCGCGCCGCCGCCGAGCGCGAGGAACGCGAAGTGCGGCATCCCGGGGATCAGCCCCATCAGCGCGATGATCGCGCCGGTGATGTTCAGCACGCGCGGGTTCGTGAACAACTGGCCGGTGATCTGCGTGCCGATGTCCTCGTCGGTCGCGACGCGCGACACGATCACGCCGGCCGCGGTCGAGATCACGAGCGACGGGATCTGCGCGACGAGGCCGTCGCCGATCGTCAGCAGCGTGTAGTTGGTGCCGGCCGCGGCGAACGACATGTCGTGCTGGACCATCCCGACGATCAGCCCGCCGATCACGTTGATCGCCATGATGATCAGGCCGGCGATCGCGTCGCCGCGCACGAACTTCGACGCGCCGTCCATCGACCCGTAGAACTCGGCTTCCTGCGATACCGCGAGGCGCCGCTTGCGCGCCTGTTCCTCGTTGATGAGACCCGCGTTCAGGTCGGCGTCGATCGCCATCTGCTTGCCGGGCATCGCGTCGAGCGTGAAGCGCGCGGACACTTCGGCGATCCGCCCCGCGCCCTTCGTGATCACCATGAAGTTGATGATCATCAGGATCACGAACACCACGATGCCGACCGCGAAGTTGCCGCCGACGAGGAAGTGGCCGAACGCCTCGATCACCTGGCCGGCCGCGTCCGGCCCGGTGTGCCCTTCGAGCAGCACGACGCGCGTCGACGCGACGTTCAGCGACAGGCGCAGGAGCGTCGAGAACAGCAGCACGCTCGGGAACGCCGCGAAGTCGAGCGGCTTCATCGTGTACATGCTGACGAGCAGCACCATCACCGACAGCGCGATGTTGAACGTGAACAGCAGATCCAGCAGCAGCGGCGGCAGCGGCAGGATCATCATCCCCAGGATCATGCAGATGAGGATCGGGCCCGCGAGCGCGCGCAGGTTCGTGCCCGCGAACGGGTTCGGGCGCTTCGCGAACAGGCCGGTGGTCGGAGTGCTCATGCTGCTTTCCCTTGCTTGCCGAGCGTGTCTTCGGCTTCTTCGCGCTCGTCGTCGGCGGACACTGACGCGCCCTTGTCGAGTTCGGCCGGCACGTCGAGATCGACCGGCACCGCCGGGAACGCGCCGCCTTCCGAACGGAAGCGCTTGAGCTGGTACACCCACGCGAGCACTTCGGCGACCGCCGAGTACAGCGAGCCGGGGATCTCGCGCTCGAGTTCGACGTTGTGATACAGCGCACGCGCGAGCGGCGGCGCTTCGAGCAGCGGCACGTTGTGTTCGGCCGCGAGCTCGCGGATGCGCGCGGCGACGAGGTTCACGCCCTTCGCGACGACCTTCGGCGCGCGCATCTCGCCGTCCGTGTATTGCAGCGCGACCGCGAAGTGCGTCGGGTTCGTGACGACCACGTCGGCCTTCGGCACGGCCGCCATCATCCGGCGGCGCGCGATCGCGCGCTGCTGCTGGCGGATCCGCCCCTTCACGTGCGGATCGCCTTCGTTCTCGCGATGCTCGCGCTTCACTTCTTCCTTCGTCATGCGCAACTTCTTGTTGTACTGCCAGAGTTGGTAAGGCACGTCGAGCCCGGCGACCACCAGCATCCCGGCGACCGTCGTGCCGCAGCACACGGCGACCAGATGCAGCGCATCGGGCAGCGCGGCGCCGAGCGGCTGCGTCGCGAGACCGAGCAGTTCGTCCTTGCTGCGCCAGATCGCGATGCCGCCGATCCCGCCGACGACCAGCGTCTTCGCGATCGACATCCCGAGCTGGATCGGCCCCTGGATCGAGAAGATCCGGCCGAGGCCCGAGATTGGGTTCAGGCGGTCGAACTTCAGCTCGAACGTCTTTTGCGAAATCAGCCAGCCGCCGAGCGCCATCGGCGCGAGCAGCGCGGCGACGCCGGTGAGCGCGAGCAGCGGCAGCAGCGCGGCGAAGCCTTCGAGGCTCGCGCTGCCGGCCGCCGACAGCATCCGGTTGGTGTCGAACGCGGTCGCGCGATCGAACGTGAACGCGCCGCGCAGCATCGCCTGCAGATGGCCGCCCGACGGGCCTGCGAGCAGCCATGCGCCGTAGAACCCCGCCGCGAGCAGCGCGAACGAAGCCAGTTCGCGCGAACGCGCGACCTGCCCCTCCTCGCGCGCCTTCTCGCGGCGCCTGGGAGTGGCGGCTTCGGTCTTGTCGAGATCGCTCTCGTCTGCCACGGGACCTCCGGTCGGGTACGGCGGAATGCCGCTTTCCAGTGACACCGATTATTCATGGAGGCGTCAAACGCCGATCGGTCGAGCAAAGCCGGGAAAGGGGGGTATTTCGGGGAATCGGGCGAGCCGCCGCAAACGCTGTCGGATCGGGGGCGCAACGATGCGACGCGCGGCGGAAAACGGTCCGGTCGGCGTATGGCGACGCGGTGGTCGCAAGCGGAGCGGCCGCGGCGTAATGCGAGGGGGAACGGTGAAACGACGGGCGGGAAAGACGGGGGAAACGGGGCCGGACGCAATGGGGCCGGGAGTCGGGGGCGGTCTCGGGTCTCGGGTCTCGGGTCTCGGGTCTCGGGCTTCGGGCTTCGGGCTTCGGGCTTCGGGCTTCGGGCTTCGGGCTTCGGGCTTCGGGCTTCGGGCTTCGGGCTTCGGGCTTCGGGCTTCGGGGCTTCGGGGCTTCGGGCCTCGCGCGTCGAGACAGGCCGGCGGCCGCCGGCCCGAACGACCTGCAAGACCTGGGCGGCCTAAGCGGATTCGCCTGCCGCCGCGCGCTGCAGCGCGTCGAGATCGAGCTTCTTCATCGTCATCACCTGCGCCATCACGCGCTCGGCGCGGGCCGGGTCGCCCGTCATCAGTTCGGCCATCTGCACGGGCACGACCTGCCACGACACGCCGAAGCGGTCGCGCAGCCAGCCGCATTGCTGCGCGCGCTCGTCGCCGCCTTCGGACAGGCGCGTCCAGTAATGGTCGATCTCGTCCTGGTCGCGGCAGTTGACGACGAACGACACGGCCGGCGTCATCTGGAACGCGGGGCCGCCGTTCAGCGCGACGAACGCCTGCCCGTCGAGCTCGAACGCAACGGTCATCACCGCGCCCTCGGCGTTGCCGGACGCGTGCGCGCCGGCCTTGCCGTAGCGCGCGACGTGCACGATGCGCGCGTTGTCGAACACCGATACGTAGAAAGCGGCCGCCGCCTCGGCGTCGCGGTCGAACCACAGGAACGGCGTGATGCGCTGGATACGCGGGTTCATGGCGTTGTCTCCTCGATGTCGTGCCGGTCTTACATCGTAGGCGCTATGCCGGCGCCTGGCAGCGATCCGGTTCGTAGCGCCCGCCCGGCACGCCGGAATAAAAAGGGGGCGATCGCTCGCCCCCTCGTTCCTGCGTCCGGCCGTGCCGCGTCAGAACGCGACGAACGGCTGCGCGCCGCCGCTCGCGGTCTTGTCCATCCCGAAGTAGATCGTCTTGCCGTAGAAGTGCGGCATGCCGATGTCGAGCCAGTTGGACGAGCCGAACGGGCCTGCGATGTCGTTGAACGCGAACGTCGACGGGTTCGAGAACAGCGAATCCGCGTTCGCGACCGTCATCGACACGGTGCCCGACGCGCCGTTCTGGCCGCTCAGCGTGGCCGAATAGGCGGTCGTGGCCGAGGGGCAGTAGAACTCCGTATTCCTCGAACAGACCGTTTGCGCCGAATCGTTGAAGAAATACGCGTTCGAGCCCGTATCGAAGAACGCGGTCACGTTGCGCCCCTGGAACGTCGCGCTGACGTCGCCGGTCGTGGTCGACGTCATCACCGTCTTGCCGCTCAGGTTCGGCAGGCCGAACGTCAGCGTGCCGGTTGCGCTCGCCTGCCCGCTGGACGAGATGTCGGGCATCTGCACGCTCACGCCGTCGTTGTTCGCGAACCGATGCACCGGGTTGGCCACCTGCTGCGCGAGCGGCACGAGCGCGACCGTGCAGCTCGCGTTGTCGCCGTTCGGGCACGCGTAGTAGTTGTTGCTCGTCGACGTCGACGTCGCGCAGGTCGTGCCGCAGTCGTACGGCGCCGGCCCGATGCCGAGGATCCCGTTCGCGCCGAGCGCGCCGGTCGAGTTGGCCGACGCGCCGCCGTTCGTGCACGAGCTCGGCACGTTCGTCGTGCCGAGGTCGCCGATGATCTGCACGGGCAGCGCGCTCGCCTGCTCGGCGCCGATCGACAGGTCGACGGTGCGCACCGACCCCCACGTGTAGCTCGACACGAACTTGCCGCATTCGGCGACCGGCGCGCCGCCGCTCGTCACCTGCGGCAGGCTGTCGTGCACGCCCGCCACCGCGCTGCCGACGAGCCGCAGCCCGTAGGACGCGGTATCGACGAGCACGTTGTTGACGATCTGGCAGTTCGACGTGCCCGGCACGCAGACCTTCACGCTGATGGTCGGGATGTTGATCACGTTCGCGGCGCCCGCGCCGACCGTGATGACGGCCGTGTTGCCGCTGTTGCCGTCGGACCCGCCCGAGCCATTGCCGCCGGTGTTGCCGTTGTTGGCCGAACCGCCGCCGCCATCGCCGCCGCCGCATGCCGTCACGAGCGCGGCCGTTGCGGCGAGGAGGCCCAGCATGCCGAGCCAGCGCTTGAATGTACGAGGAATGCTCAAGATCGCTCTCCCGCTGTCACTGGATATCGGTGCCGGCCACGCCGGCCGGCAGCGCCGACGGCAGCCATGCCTGGCCGGAGAAGGCGCCCATGTGGCCGCCCGTCCGGATCACGAGGCCGCTCGTCTCGACGGCCACCGGCGCGCGCCAGCCGCGCGCCCGATGCGCGGCCTCGACGCCGGCGGTGTACTGCGGGAAATAGCTGCCGAGCAGCGACGCGAGATCCGGCATCGTCGGCCCGCGCCACGCGAGGCCGAACACGCTGCCGGCGGCCGACGTGTATTCGTGAATGACGGTGCCCGATCCGAGCGTGATCTCACGGACGGTATAAGCGGCCGTGCTCGTCTGCACGCCGTCCGCCGAGCGCATCGCGCGCTGCAGCGCACGCACGGTGGCGGCCTGATCGTCCGCCGGCGGCGACATCGGCGCGCCGCCCAGTTCCGCGTGTGCGTGGACGGCCCACAGCACACCCATTGCAGCCGTCGCATGCGCGACGGTCCAGCCCAAGCGTTTCAGCTTCACGTTCCCCCCCACGGGACTGGCTTCGTTGCCGACGGCGCCGCCATCGGCCCACGCCGCCTGCCAACTTATGAATCTTACGGATGACGCTACGTTGCTACTGACGCGTAGTATGCCTGCGGAGTGTGGCCAAGTGTCAATTCGACGCAGGATCACGCCGCGCCGCGCAGGGGCGGCGCGCACGGAAAAACGAGGCGGGGACGGGGAATGCACGCATCGGGCGGCCCGCGGAACGGGGCGCGCGGATGCGCCGCGGCAGGATCAGAAGCCGAGGCTCGCGAGCAGGTCGTCGACCTGCCCCTGGTCCTGGACGACGTCGGATTTGCCTTCCGGCGCGATCTGCGGGCCGTTCAGCAGCGATTCGGGGCTGCCGGTCGCGCTCATCTGCTCGGCCGCGAGCGCGGCCGCGGTGGCCGCGAACTGCTCGCGCCGCTCCGGCGCGATGTTCTCGACGAGCACGGTGAGGAGCTGCTGCTCGATCAGGTAGACCATGTCCATGATCTTCTTGATCACCTGCCCGGTCAGATCCTGGAAATCCTGCGCGAGCATGATCTCGAGCAGTTGCGCGCGGGTCGCCGACGTCGACTCGGGCAACGCGCGCAGGAACGCGCGCGTATCGTCCATCAGCTCGCGCACTTCCGCGTGCTCGATCGGCGCGGCGTACCACTGCGCCCAGCGTGCGTCAAGCGCCTCGGCCTCGTTCTGCACGCGCTCCTGCATCGGCTTCGCGATCTCGATCGCATTCAGCACGCGCACCGCGGCCTGCTCGGTCATCGTCGCGACGTAGCGCAGCCGATCGCGCGCGTCGGGCACGGCTTCCGCCGCGCGCTCGACGTGCTTGTCGAGCCCGAGCTCGCGCATCGAATCGCGCAGCGTGCGCGTGACCTGGCCGATGCGCGCGAGAATGCGGTCGCTCGGGAAGTCGGCGCCTTCTGGATGGCTGTCGGCGCTGAACCCCGCGCCGGCGAGCGCCGCATGGATCGGCTCGTTCACGTCAGCTCCCGGCTTTCGCCATCTTGTCGATGATCTTGTTCAGCTTCTCGTCGAGCGTCGCGGCCGTGAACGGTTTCACGACGTAGCCGCTCGCGCCGGCCTGCGCGGCCGCGATGATGTTCTCCTTCTTCGACTCGGCCGTGACCATCAGCACCGGCAGGTGCGTGAGCGTCGCGTCCGCGCGGATTTCCTTCAGCATCGCGAGGCCGTCGAGGTTCGGCATGTTCCAGTCGGAGATCACGAAGTCGAAGCCGCCGCCGCGCAGCCGCGCGAGGCCGGCCGCGCCGTCCTCGGCTTCGTCGACGTTCGTGTAGCCCAGTTCCTTGAGCAGGTTGCGGACGATCCGGCGCATCGTCGGGAAATCGTCCACCACCAGGATTTTCATGCTCTTGTCCATCGTCGTTCCTTTCCAGATTCGTTTCCGTCGGGACGCGTATCGTGGCACGCGCCCCGTGGCATTCCCTTCACACGCGCTGCACGCGGTCGCCCATCGTCGCCAGGCGCGCCATCACGCGGCGGCTCATGTCGGCGAGCGGCGCGACCTCGTCCGCGCCGCCGAGCGCGATCGCCTCGCGCGGCATCCCGAACACGATGCAGCTCGCTTCGTCCTGCGCGAACGTGTGAGCGCCCGCGCGTTTCATTTCCAGCAGGCCGGCCGCGCCGTCGCGGCCCATCCCGGTGAGGATCACGCCGATCGCGTTCTTGCCCGCGTGCGTCGCCGCCGAGCGGAACAGCACGTCGACCGACGGGCGGTGCCGGTTCACCGGCGGCTCGTCCGACAGCTGCGCAATATAGTTCGCGCCGCTTCTCGCGAGCAACAGGTGCGCGTGGCCCGGCGCGATGTACGCATGGCCCGGCAGCACGCGCTCGCCGTGCTCGGCTTCCTTCACCGCGATCCGGCACAGGCCGTTCAGCCGCTGCGCGAACGACTTCGTGAAGCCCGGCGGCATGTGCTGCGCGATCAGCACGGCCGGTGCGTCGGGCGGCAGCGGCGTCAGCACTTCGCGGATCGCCTCGGTGCCGCCCGTCGACGCGCCGATGATGATCAGCTTCTCGGTACTGACGAGCGGGTTGTTGATCATCGGCGCGGCCGCGGCGCTGTCCGCCGTGCGGGCGGCGGCCTGCGGCTGCGGCGCCTGGCGCACGCGCGCGCGCGACGCCGCGCGGATCTTGTCGGCGAGCTTTTCCGCGTAGTCGAGCATCCCGTCGCGAATCCCGACGCGCGGCTTCGTGACGAAATCCACCGCGCCGAGTTCGAGCGCGCGCAGCGTGATTTCCGAGCCGCGCTCGGTCAGCGACGACACCATCACGACCGGCATCGGCCGCAGGCGCATCAGCTTCTCGAGGAAGTCGAGCCCGTCCATGCGCGGCATTTCGACGTCGAGCGTGAGCACATCCGGGTTGTGCTGCTTGATGAGCTCGCGCGCGACGAGCGGATCGGGCGCGGTCGCGCACACCGTCATGTCGGGCTGGCTATTGATGATCTCGGTCATCAGGCTGCGGATCAGCGCCGAATCGTCGACGCACAACACTTTGATCTTCTGCACTGCGGTCATGCCTCCTGCTTTCTTGATTGGGTCGCCGCGTACTGGGCGCCCGGGCTCCCGGCATGCGGGTTCGCCGTCCGCGCGCCGCCGCCGCTGCCGGCCGGTGCGGCGCCGCGCGCGCCGAACAGCTCGATGCGCGGGCGCGCCGGTTGCGGCGGCGCAGGCCGCTTCGCGGCGAACAGCTCGACGTGCGCACGCGTGCGCGCGGCGCGGGCGCGATCGGCCTCGCGCGCGAGCGCGGCTTCGCGCTCGGTCACGCCCGGCACCTGCAGCCGCAGCTTCTTCACCATCGCGCGCCCGCTGTGCGGCATGAACGCGACCTTGCGCGGATGCACGCCCTGCAGGTCTTCCGCGGTGATGCGGATGCGCTCGAGCGCGAGGTAGCGGCGCACGAAATCCGCGTTGCGATCGCCGATGTTGATCGTCGTCATCCCGGCCAGTACGGCCGCGCCGCCGAACACCTTCGCCTCGATGCGCTCACGGCGCCCGCCGGCCTTGATCAGCTCGTTGATCAGCACTTCCATCGCATACGCGCCGTAGCGCATCGATTCCGACGCGGCCGCGCCCGGATCGGCGCCGTCGTCCGGCAGCATGAAGTGGTTCATCCCGCCGATACCCGCGTACGGGTCGTGCAGGCACGCGGCGACGCACGAGCCGAGCACGGTCATCAGCACCATGTCCTCGGCCGTCGTGTAGAACTCGTTCGGCAACAGCTTCACGCCGGGGCGCTCGAAGTGGTTGTCGAAGTAGCGATTGGTCGCGATCGGCAGTGCGCTCATCCGCGCTCTCCATAGGCGAGCGCACCGCCCGCGGCCCGCGCGCGCGACGGCATCGCGCTCGCCGCGCTCGCCGGCGCGCCGCGCGGCCGTGCGCCCTGCGCGGCGTCGCGCGTCAGTTCGTACACCGTCTGCCCGCGCAGCCGGAACGCCTGCGTCACGTACGTGAAGTTCTCCGAATGGCCGGCGAACAGCAACCCGCCGGGCTTCACGAGCGGCTCGAAGCGCGACAGCACCTGCCCCTGCGTCGGCTTGTCGAAATAGATCATCACGTTGCGGCAGAAGATCGCGTCGAACGGCTTCGCGATCCCGTAGTCCGCATCGGTCAGGTTCAACTGTTCGAAGCGGATCATCGCGCGCAGCTCGGGGCGCACCTTCACGCGGCCGGCCTGCGCGCCCGTGCCCTTCAGGAAGAAGCGCTTCAGCCGCTCCGGCGACAGGTGCTTGACCTGGTCGTACGTGTAGATGCCGGCTTCGGCCTTCGCGAGCACCTGCGTGTCGAGATCGGTCGCGAGGATCGACGCGCTGCGCGCAGCCGTTTCGCCGAGCGCCTCGATCAGCGTGATCGCGATCGAGTACGGCTCCTCGCCGGTCGACGCCGCCGAGCACCAGACCGATACCGGCGCCGGCCGCGCTTTCACGAACTCGGACAGGATCGGGAAATGGTGCGCCTCGCGGAAAAACGCGGTCAGGTTGGTCGTCAGCGCGTTGGTGAACGCTTCCCACTCGAGCGGATCGTCTTCCTGCTCGAGCAGGTCGAGGTAGTCGCGAAACGTGTCGAGGCCGCGCGCCCGCAGCCGTCGCGCGAGACGGCTGTAGGCCATGTCGCGCTTGTGCTCGGACAGCGAGATGCCCGCGCGTTGGTGGATCAGCGCGCGGATGCGGGCGAAATCCGCGCCGGTGAACGCGAAGTCGCGCCCCGGCTCGCCCGCGCGAGGCGAGGCATCCGGTGCATCGGGTCGAAACGGCGCGCGCGCGTGCGACATGGTTTAGAAGGTCTCCCAGTCGTCGTCGGACGCGCCGGCGGCCGCCAGCGCCGGCTTCTCGCCGTTCAGCGCCGGGCGCACGAGCGCGGGTTTCGCGGCCGGCTTGTCCGCCGGTGCAGCCGTCTTCGCGAGACGCGGGCCGTAACCGCCCGCCGCGGCGGCGCCGCGGGAAGCCGCTGCGTCCTTCTGCGTACGCGCGGCGGCATCGGCCTCGCGCTTCGGTTCGGGGGCGGCGACTGCGGCAGCCGCACGCGACGCCGGCGCGGCGCGGCGCGCCGCCGGCTGGGTCGCCGCCTGCGGCGCCGGCAGCGCGGCGACCGGTGCGTGGCCGCGCGATTCCGACGGCAGCGCGGCCGGTTCGTGCGCGACCGGCCGCGCGACGCCGCGCGCCGGCGCGAGCGCGATGCCGCCCGCGACGCGCCAGCCCGACACGATCGCCTTCATCTGGCGCGTCTGCTCCTCGAGCGACGCGGCCGCGGCGGCCGCCTGCTCGACGAGCGCCGCGTTCTGCTGCGTGACCGCATCCATCTGGCCGACCGCGCGATTGACCTGCTCGATGCCGGTCGACTGCTCGTCGGACGCGGCGCTGATCTCGCCCATGATGTCGGTCACGCGGCGCACGGCCTGCACGATCTCGTCCATCGTCGAACCGGCGCGCGCGACGAGCGCCGAGCCGCTGTCGACCTTCTCGGCCGAATCGCCGATCAACTGCTTGATTTCCTTCGCGGCGCTCGCGCTGCGCTGCGCGAGCGAGCGCACCTCGCCCGCGACCACCGCGAAGCCGCGGCCCTGTTCGCCCGCGCGCGCCGCTTCGACGGCCGCGTTCAGCGCGAGGATGTTGGTCTGGAACGCGATGCCTTCGATCGTGCCGATGATGTCGACGACCTTGCCCGAGCTCGCCGCGATGTCCTGCATCGTCGACACGACCTGGCCGACCACCTCGCCGCCCTGCATCGCGATGTCCGACGCATTCACCGCGAGCTGGCTCGCCTGCCGCGCGTTTTCCGCGTTCTGTCGCACGGTGCCCGTCAGTTGCTCCATGCTCGACGCGGTTTCCTGCAGCGATGCGGCCTGCTCCTCGGTGCGCTGCGACAGGTCGATGTTGCCGGTCGCGATCTCGCGCGCGCCGACGTCGATCGACTCGGTGCCGCGATGCACGGCCTGCACCATCGTCGTGACGGCGTCCTGCATCCGCTTGATGCCGCCGAACAGGCGGCCGATCTCGTTGGTGCTGAACACGCTCACCGGCTGCGTGAGATCGCCGCCGGCGATGCGCTCGAAGTGCGCGATCGCGTCTTCCAGCGGCTTGACGATCAGCCCGCGCAGCGCGAAGCGGATCGCGATCACGACGACGAACGCGATCGCGATGCCGGCCGCGATCAGCGCGATCATCATCGAGATCTGCGACTGCGTCTCGGCCTGACGTTCTTCCGCGCGCTTCTGCAGCGCCGCGATCACGGCCGCCGCCGTCTGGTCGAACGCGACGAACATCGGGCTGATCTTCGTGTCGGCGATCGCGTGATACGCCGCCATGTCGCCCGCGCGCGCCGCGGCGAATTCGGGCTCGACGCCTTCCTTCACGATCGTCGTATACCGTGCGGTGAGCTCGTCGACGAGCGCCTGCTCGATACCGGGCTTCGGCGTCGACTGGAATGCCTGCCAGTTCTGGTTCGACTTCGCATACAGCGCCTGCGCGCGCTCGAGCACCTTCGCGGCCTCGGCCGCATTGCCGGCTTCGGTCAGCGTACGGAAGCGGTCGAGCGCCACGCGCGAGCGCAGCAGGTGCGCGGCCGTGTCGTCGAGCGTGTGGATCGCCGGCAGGTCGACGTGCGCGATCTCGTCGAGCGAGCGGCTCGCGTGATTCAGCGCGTAGAGGCCGAGCCCGCCGACCGCGGCGGTCAGGCACACGAGGATGAGTCCGACCGCCGTGAGCGTCGTGCGGATCGACCAGTTATGCAACATTGCAGATTCTCCCGAAATTGCTGCGCGCGCGGCGCGCTTACCCGCCGAGCGTCTCGATCAACGCCATTTCCCGGCTCGACATCAGCTTCTCGATGTCCATCAGGATCAGCATCCGGCCGTCGACCGTGCCGAGGCCCGTCAGGTACTCGGTCGTCAGCGTCGCGCCGAACTCCGGCGCCGGCATGATCTGGTCGGTCTGCAGCGTCAGCACGTCCGACACGCCGTCGACGACCATCCCGACCACGCGGTTCGACACGTTCAGGATGATCACGACGGTCTGGTGGTCGTACTCGACGCGGCCCAGGTGGAACTTGATCCGCATGTCGACGATCGGCACGATGATCCCGCGCAGGTTGATCACGCCCTTGATGAACTCGGGCGCGTTCGCGATGCGCGTGACGCTGTCGTAGCCGCGGATTTCCTGCACTTTCAGGATGTCGATCCCGTATTCCTCGTCACCGAGCGTGAACACGAGGAATTCCTGGCCCGTCGCGTCGCCGTGTTCCGCGTCGCGGCGATTGGTTGCCGCGTTCGCCGCGGCCGGATTGATCATTTGGACTTCAGCAGACACGTTTGCCCCCAATCGGTTGATGGCGAGAATCAGAACATCGCGAGCTCGGCGCCGGCACGGGCGCCGTGCGTCGCACGGGTTTCGCGGTTCAGCGCCGCGACGTCGACGATCAGTGCGACGCTGCCGTCGCCGAGGATGGTCGCCGCCGAGATGCCGTGCACCTTGCGGTAGTTGGTTTCGAGGTTCTTCACGACCACCTGCTGCTGGCCGACCAGCTCGTCGATCAGCATCGCGAAGCGACGCCCCTCGGTTTCCATGATCGTGACGATCCCCTGCGTCGGGTCGGTGCGCGCGTCGTCGACCGAGAACACCTCGTGCAGCGCGACCAGCGGCAGGTATTCGCCGCGCACGCGCACCACGCGCTCGCCGTTGCCGACCGTGTAGATGTCGTCGTTCGACGGCTGCAGCGACTCCATCACGAAGTTCAGCGGCAGGATGAAGATCTCGCTGCCGACCTTCACCGACATCCCGTCGAGGATCGCGAGCGTGAGCGGCAGCACGATCCGCGTGGTCGTGCCGCGGCCGGCCTGCGACGAGATCTCGACGTGGCCGCCCATCGACTGGATGTTGCGCTTCACCACGTCCATCCCGACGCCGCGGCCCGACACGTCGGTCACCGTCTCGGCGGTCGAGAAGCCCGGCGCGAAGATCAGTTGCCACACTTCGTCGTCGCTGATGTTCTCGGAGATCTGCATGCCCTGCTTCGCGGCCTTCGCGAGGATCCGCTCGCGGTTCAGGCCCGCGCCGTCGTCGCTCACCTCGATCACGATGTTGCCGCCGTGATGCGCGGCCGACAGCACGAGCTGGCCGACCGCGTCCTTGCCGGCGGCGACGCGCCTGTCGACGGTTTCGATGCCGTGGTCGAGGCTGTTGCGCACCAGGTGCGTGAGCGGGTCGATGATCCGTTCGATCAGGCTCTTGTCGAGCTCGGTCGCCTGGCCGAACGTGACCAGTTCGACCTGCTTGCCGAGCTTGCCGGCGAGGTCGCGCACGAGCCGCGGGAAGCGACTGAACACGTAGTCCATCGGCATCATGCGGATCGACATCACCGCTTCCTGCAGGTCGCGCGCGTTGCGCTCGAGCTGCGCCATCCCGTTGAACAGGCGGTCGTGCAGCGCCGGATCGAACGCGCTCGCCGTCTCGGCCAGCATCGCCTGCGTGATCACCAGTTCGCCGACGAGGTTGATCAGTTGATCGACCTTCTCGACGCCGACGCGAATCGAGCTGCCTTCGGCGCCGGCCGCGGCCGCGGCGGCCGGGCGGGCGCGCTTGTCGTCGTGGTGCGCGGCGGCCGGCGCCGCGTGGTCGGCCGGTTGCGGTTGAGCGTGCTGTTGCGGCTGCGGCTGCGCTGCGACCGCGGGCGGCTCGGCCGGCGCCGGCGCGGCCGGCTGCGGTGCGGCAGCCTGCGGCGCGAATACCTCGACGCGCGCGGGCTGCGCGGCGGGAGCCGCTTCGACCGCTTCGGCGGCGTTCTGCGCGACGGCCGGTGCCGGCTGCGCGGCCGGCGCCGTGCCGTGCGCGACGCGGATCTGGCTTTCGTCGATCACGAAACAGCACACCGCGACGATATCGTCGGACGGCACGTCCGATTCGACCCACAGCGACAGGTCGGCGCCCGCTTCCTCGCGACCGACGATCCGGCCGAGGTTGCCGAGTTCTTCGGTGAGCAGCGCCTGGTCCTTCGCGTCGACGCCGACCAGCGTGATCTTCAGGTGCGGGCCGCCGGCGCCGGCGTCGGCCGCCGGATGCGCGGCCGCGACGGCCTGCTCGACCACATGGTCGGGCGCGCGGTCGCCGCCGGCGGCCGGCGCTGCGGCGGGTGCGGCCGCCGGAGCCACGGCTGCGGCAACCGGGGCGACCGGCGCGGGCTCGGCTGCGGCAGCGGGCGCACCCGCCCCGCTTTCGGCCTGCAGCCGCTCGAGCTTCGCGCAGATCGCCGCGGCGGCCGCCGCGTCCGGTTCGGCGCTCGCGCGGTAGTCGACGAGCTGGTCGGACAGCACGTCCTTGGTCTCGAGGAACGCGTCGACCATGTCCTTGGTCAGCGTCAGCTCATGGTTGCGTGCGCGGTCGAGCAGCGATTCGAGGATGTGCGTCGTATCGGTCAGCGCGGAAAAGCCGAACGTCGCCGCGCCGCCCTTGATCGAATGCGCGGCGCGGAAGATCGCCGCCAGATCCTCGGGATCGGGCGAATCGACGTCGAGATTCAGCAGCAGCTGCTCCATCTGCGCGAGCAGCTCGTCCGCTTCGTCGAAAAAGGTCTGGTAGAACTGAGTGATGTCGAGAGTCATGCCCGGTCACCGGTTGAATTCGTCGCGTTCATGTCAGGAGGCAGCCGGCTCGGACAGCGTGGCGACCAGGTCGACCAGCACGCCCGGGTCGATCGGCTTTTCGATCCAGCCGGTCGCGCCCGCGTCGCGTGCGGCGTCCTTGAACGCGTCGCTGCCCTCGGTCGTCAGCACGAGGATCGGCGTGTCCGCGTACGCGCTCAGCTTGCGCAGCGCGGCGATCACCTCGAGCCCGCTCTTGCGCGGCATGTTCTGGTCGGTCAGGACCAGGTCGTACGGCGCCGTCGCCGCCATGTCGAAGCCGGCTTCGCCGTCCGGCGCCACCGTCACGTCGTAGCCGGCCTGCGCAAGCGTGGCCTGCAGCAGCGCACGCATGGTCGCGGAGTCGTCGATGGCGAGAATGGTTCGGATCATGTCTGTCTCGGAAACGTCAGGGTTTCGGCGCCACGGCGACGGCGCTCGCCACGACCGGACGCACCGCCGGCGCCGGGCCGCCGAGCTGCTGCGCGAGCAGCTTCGAGCCGGCCGCGTCGGCGGACAGCGTCGTCGTCGTCGCGTCGTCGCGCATCAGCGCTTCTTCGGATTTGCGATTCAGCACGATCACGCTGATCCGGCGGTTTTCCGGATCGAGCGGATCGGCCTTGTTCAGGTTCTGCGTCGATGCGAGACCCAGCACGCGCAGCACTTTCGCCTCGTCCATGCCGCCGGAGATCAGCTCGCGGCGCGACGCGTTCGCGCGATCGGCCGACAGCTCCCAGTTGCTGTAGCCGCCCTCGCCGCCCGCGTACGGCACGGCGTCGGTATGGCCCTGGACGATGATCCGGTTCGGCACGTCGTTCAGCGTCTTGCCGATCTCGCGCAGGATGTCGCGCATGTACGGCTCGACGTGGTCGCTCGACATCGCGAACATCGGCCGCTTCTGCGTATCGACGATCTCGATGCGCAGCCCCATCAGCGTCGAATCGATGCGAATCTGCTGCTTGAACTGGCGCAGCGTCGGATTGGCCTCGATCGCGGCCATCAGCTTGATCTGCAGGTCGTGCAGGCGCGCCTGCTCGAGCCGTTCGAGCGCGCCCTGCGCCTGTGCTTGCGCATGCTCGTCGACCGGCTTCGCGACGCGCTCGGCGAGCGACGTCGTGCCGTCGGTGCGGCGCAGCGTGCCGGCGTCGACGCTCGACAGGTCGCGGCCGCCGCCGTTGATGATGCTCGCGTCCTGCGAGCTGCGGTCGCCGCTGCCGAGAATCGCGGCCTTCAGCGGCATGTTGAAGTATTCGGCGATCCCCTTCAGCTGCACCGGCGTGACCGAACTCAGCAGCCACATCAGCAGGAAGAACGCCATCATCGCGGTCATGAAGTCCGCGTACGCGAGCTTCCATGCGCCGCCGTGGTGGCCCTTCTTCGCCGGGGCCACCCGCTTGACGACGATCGCGCGATCCTTGCTCTTGCTCATCGGTCGCTCCGCGTCACTTCGCCTTCACGCGGCGCACATGTTCTTCGAGCTCGGAGAACGACGGGCGCTCGGTGGAGAACAGCACCTTGCGGCCGAACTCGACCGCGATCGCCGGCGCATAGCCGTTCAGCGTCGCGAGGATCGTCACCTTGATGCACTGGAACATCTTGGTCGACTCGGCGACGCGCTGCTCCGCGAGGCTCGCGAGCGGCCCGATCAGCCCGTACGACAGCAGGATCCCGAGGAACGTGCCGACCAGCGCCTGCGCGATCATCGCGCCCAGCACCGCGGGCGGCTTGTCGGCCGACGCCATCGTGTGCACGACGCCCATCACGGCCGCGACGATGCCGAACGCCGGCATCGCGTCGCCGACGCGCATCAGCGCGTGCGCCGGGCCTTCGCCTTCCGCGTGGTGCGTCTCGATCTCCTCGTCCATCAGGCTTTCGATCTCGAACGCGTTCATGTTGCCGCCCACCATCAGGCGCAGGTAGTCGGTCAGGAATTCGACGATGTGGTGATCGGCGAGGATCTTCGGGTATTGCGTGAAGATCGGGCTCTTTTGCGGATCGTCGATGTCGGCCTCGAGCGTCAGCGTGCCTTCCTTGCGTGCCTTCGCGAGCAGCACGTAAAGAAGCGCCATCAGCTCCATATAGACGTCCTTCGTGTATTTCGAGCCCTTGAAGAGCGTCGGCAGCACGCGCAGCGTGGCCTTGATGGTCTTGCCGCCGTTGCCGAGGATGAACGCACCGACGCCGGCGCCCACGATCATCAGGATCTCGACCGGCTGGATCAAGGCGCCCAGATGCCCGCCTGCCAGCGCATAACCGCCGAAGACGGACAACAGCGTCACGAGTGTTCCCACGATAATCAGCACTGCCTGTCCCTCACGAAAGACCGGCGGGGAGACCGCCGTTAAACAGGTTTACGGCAGTCGGCAGGAAAACTTTCGCGGCCGCCCGGCGGCGGCCCGACGGTGTTTACCAGAGCAATGCGCGGACGATTCGCGCGGCCCGCGGGCGTCGCCCGTGCGCCGCTCGCGCCCCGTCCCGCCTTGCCCGGCCCGGCGCTCAGGCCGCGGCGGCGGCCAGTTCGGCGCGCGCGGCGGCGGCCTTGCGGGTCTTGCCGGCGCGCGACGGCGGCTGGCACAGGCCGCACACGAAACCTTGATGCGGATCATGCGCATGCGCGACGAAGTGGCCGCCGCAGCGCGTGCACGGGGTCATCTGAAGCATCCCCGAATCGAAGAAGCGCACCAACGTCCATGCCCGCGTGAGGCTCAGCGCGGCCTCGTCGCCGGACAGGTTCACGTGCTCCAGATAGAGCCGGTACGCCTTCACGATCGACTGGATCGGCTCGCAGCGGCCGTGGTCCTGCATGAACCGGTAGATGTTGTAGAACAGCGACGAGTGGATGTTCGGCTGCCACGTCATGAACCAGTCGGTCGAAAACGGCAGCATCCCCTTCGGCGGCGACACGCCCTTCAGTTCCTTGTACAGCTTGATCAGACGGTCCCGCGACAGGCTCGTCTCCGCCTCCAGCAGCTGCAGCCGGGCGCCCAGTTCGATCAGTTCGATGGCGAGGGTGATTTCCTTCACCTCGATCACGACGCTTTTGCTTGCCATGGTGATAACCGTCCGCTTGACGTTGTTCGAATGAATGGCCGATACGCTGCCGGCCGGCGCGGCACGCCGGGACAGACGCAAGGGCGGGATGGATCAGCGGACGCCTTCGACCTGCTGCCCGGCCATCAGGATGGCCGAGTGGGCGTGCGTGACGACGTCGCTGCGGCCCTTGTCGGCGAGCGACGACAGCAGCGCGTGATCATCGAAGCGGAAGCGGCACAGCATCTGGTTCGACGCGGCCAGCTTCACGGTCTGGGCGAGCGTGAGGTTGGCGAGCACGTCGGCGAGTTCCTGGGAAATGCCCATGCGGAACATGCCCATCGCCTTGTCTTCCCGCAGCAGGCGCTGCGCGAGGAGGAGGTACGACAGGTTGACCTCTTTGATCTCACTGAGCATTTCGCTGGTAGCGCTCATGATTCCCCCGTTAAAAAGCTTTGCTTTGGCCATTCATGTTATGAAAACGTTTGCTCGATCGATGCGCAGCGGGCGCTCAATCGGCTCGTTTATAGTCTTACAGGGCGAATTTTGGCCAAACGGGATTTATGTCGGTATCAGCGAAGTGGCGTATGCCATGCAGGATTTGTCTGTAAACCGTGTAGGAATTTTTCCGACAAGGCGAATTGAAAGGGAAGGGCGGAAAAGCGGGTTGCAACGCGAATTCGGTTGCACGGGGTGGATGGCCGCGGCGCGCGTGGCGCAAGGCTTGCCGGCGAGGCTGCCGACAAACGGATCGGTAAAAATTATAGTGCTTTTTCACGATAGCGCAACAATAGTTATGGCTGTCGCGATTCCCGATTCCATGCCCTTTTTCTCGGGGTTTTCGCGTATTTCATCGTGTAACAAGCCTTAAGTGTTTGAAAAAACACTCGAACCCCGCAGGGCGATATCGATAATGAACTCCAATGGGCGGCGGCGCGAGCCGTGCCGGCCCGCCCCGCAGCTTGCCGACCGGCGCCCCGCGCACCCCGCCCACGGCCCGGCCACGTACCGCGAACCGCGTGCGTCGGCAAGTTCCGCCACCTTGTACGGATCCGCATCGGCGCCGTCGCGCCGTCGGATCGACACAGGAGAACACCCATGCGAATTGCCCAGATCGCGCCGCTTTACGAAGCCGTCCCGCCGAAACTCTACGGCGGCACCGAGCGCGTCGTGTCCTACCTCACCGAGGCGCTCGTCGAACTCGGCCACGACGTGACGCTGTTCGCCAGCGGCGACTCCGTCACGTCGGCCCGCCTCGAGGCGGCGTGGCCGCGCGCGCTGCGGCTCGACCCGTCGGTCCGCGATTCGATGGCGCCCCATATGCGGCTCCTCGAGCAGGTCGCCCGGGTCGCGCACGAATTCGACGTGCTGCACTTCCACCTCGACTACCTGCCGTTCCCGCTGATGTCGCGCCTCGACACGCCGTACGTGACGACGCTGCACGGCCGCCTCGACCTGCCGGAGCTGCAGCCGGTGTTCGACGCGTTCCCGGATTCGCCGGTCGTGTCGATCTCGAACAACCAGCGCAAGCCGCTGCCGCAGGCCGCGTGGGCCGGCACCGTGTACCACGGGCTGCCCGACACGCTGCTCACCCCGCAGGACGTGAAGCCCGAATATCTCGCGTTCCTCGGCCGGATCTGCCCCGAAAAGCGTGTCGACACCGCGATCCGGATCGCCGCGCAAAGCGGGCTGCCGCTGAAGATTGCCGCGAAGGTCGACAAGGCCGACGCGGACTACTTCAAGGAAGTGATCGAGCCGCTGCTCGACCAGGCGCATGTCGAATTCATCGGCGAGATCAACGAAGCGCAAAAGCCGGCGTTCCTGTCCGGCGCGAAGGCGCTGCTGTTCCCGATCGACTGGCCGGAGCCGTTCGGCCTGGTGATGATCGAGGCGATGGCCTGCGGCACGCCGGTCGTCGCGTTCAACCGCGGCTCGGTGCCGGAAGTGATCGAGGACGGCGTGACCGGCTTCATCGTCGAAGACGTGCAGGGCGCGGTCGGCGCGCTGCACCGGATCGACAGCCTGTCGCGCAGCGCGATCCGCGCGCGTTTCGACACGCGTTTCAGCGCGAAGGCCATGGCGCAGCGTTACGTCGAAACTTACGAATCGCTTTGCGCGGCAACCAAGCAACCGGCATTGCGCCGGGTCGCGGGCGCCTGACACGGAAATCCGCACGGAAAATATTCCGGTAAATCCGCGCCGAAATCGGCGCGCAAAACAAAAGAGCCGCATCGTCGATGCGGCTCTTTCTATTCGGCTTGCGCTCACTCGATCAGGAAACGATCGCGGTTTTTGCCGGCGATCCAATTCGGCGGCTTGCCGCGCCCGCTCCAGGTTGCACCCGACTTCGGATCGCGGTATTTCGGCGGCAGCGGCGCCTTCTTCGGCGGACGCCCGCGCCGCGCCCGCTCCGCGAAGCCCAGGTCCTGGGCCGTCAGGCCATACTCGGCAATCATTCGCTGGACATCGGCAATCACCGCTGCCACTTCCTGGCGGCGCACGTCGTCCGCCTGGGCCTGCAGATCGGCGATCTGCGCCTTGAGTTTCGCGTATTGAGACATTTTTCGACTCCCCTTTTCGATGATGCGGCCCCGGCGAATCCGGCCGGGACACCAACATCCGTTACGTCGTCCGCACTGCCGCCCTGCCCTTCGAAATTAATGCTGCCATCTTTAACCGAATCGCCTATATCGAGAATGCGGACTTATTCTAATAAAAGGCATTCGTCAGCCATTCAAATTTAACAATCGTTTACCCTCCTGCGCCCGATTCATTTCCTATAATCCAGACCAATTCCGGACGACGGAATAAATTCGTTGCGTCGTTCGGGGTCTTCAACCCACTTGAACGAGGTCCTTAGATGAATCTTTCTCAGCGTCTCGCTGCAGAGGTATTCGGCACGTTCTGGCTGGTGCTCGGCGGGTGCGGAAGCGCCGTGCTGGCCGCCGCCTTTCCGGGCCTCGGCATCGGCTTTGCCGGCGTCGCACTCGCCTTCGGCCTGACCGTACTGACGATGGCATTCGCAATCGGCCACATCTCGGGCTGCCACCTGAACCCGGCGGTAAGCGTCGGCCTGACGGTCGCCGGCCGCTTCCCGGCGCGCGATCTCGTGCCGTACATCGTCGCGCAAGTCGTCGGCGCCACGCTCGGCGCGTTCGTGCTGTACCTGATCGCAACCGGCAAGCCGGGTTTCGACGTCGTCGGCAGCGGCTTTGCGACGAACGGCTTCGGCGATCGCTCGCCCGGCCATTACTCGCTCGCCGCATCGTTCATCTGCGAAGTCGTGATGACGGGCTTCTTCCTGTTCGTGATCCTCGGCGCGACCGACAAGCGCGCGCCGGCAGGCTTCGCGCCGATCGCGATCGGGCTGTGCCTGACGCTGATTCACCTGATCTCGATCCCGGTCACCAATACGTCGGTGAACCCGGCGCGCTCGACCGGCCCGGCGCTGTTCGTGGGCGGCGACGCGATCGGCCAGCTCTGGCTGTTCTGGGTCGCGCCGCTGATCGGCGCGGTACTCGCAGGGATCATCTACCCGCTGGTCGCCGGGCGTGACGACGCCATCGACCTGCTGCCCGCATCAGCTCGCACAAGCGAATAAAACGTTACGGGGTCAAGCGAGCAGAGCAGCGAGCCTCACGCTGTCGAAGAACATCGAGGCAGGCAATTTCGACGGGCGCCCCTGGCGCCCGTTTTTCATTGCTGCACGGAAAACGCCGCCGGCGCGGGAGCTCAGGACGCGACGACGTCGTCCTCGAGCGAGAACAGCGTGCGCAGGTGGCGGGCGACGCCCGCGTCGAAGTTGTTGCCGATCCGCGGGATGTGCGGCAGCCGCGCCACCAGGTCGGGGTTCGCGTTGTTCATCATGAATGCGTGACCGGCGGTTTCGAGCAGGTCGATGTCGTTCATGTTGTCGCCGAACGCGATGCAGTGGCCGGCGTCGATGCCGAGCCGCGCGAGCACCGTGCGCAGCGCGCGCCCCTTCGACACGTTCGCGGTCATCACTTCGAGGCAGTCGGGCAGCGAGTACGTGACGTACAGCGTATCGCCGAACTGCACGCGCATCTGCTCGGCGACGACCGCCAGATCGGCCGGTTCGCCGATATACAGCACCTTCGCGATCGCCGCGCCGTCGTGCGCGGCCATGTCGATCACTTCGTACCGGAAGCCCGAATCCTGGTGGAATTCGAGCAGGTGCGGCGCTTCGCGGTCGATCAGCCAGCCGTCGTTGGTGAACAGGTTGACGATCACGCGGCCATGCGCGCCGACGACTTCCGGCTGCACCAGGCTGCGCACGACCGCTGCGTCGATGTCCTGCGCGTGGATCGTCGTGTCGTCCGGCGCATGCACGCGCGCGCCGTTCGACGTGATCAGGTACGGCCGAATGCCGAGGACATCGCGAATGCCGGCGACGTCCGCATAATGGCGCCCCGTGGCGATCACGAACTGCACGCCGTCGCGGTCGAGCCGACGAACGGTGTCGATCGTGTACGGGTCGAGCTGGTGGTCGCTGTTCAGCAGCGTACCGTCGAGATCGGTGGCGATGACTTTGTACATGGGACGGGAGAGTGGCGCTCGCGGCACGGAGGAAGCGTCATTTTAACGTCGTGCCCGACAGCGCGCCGGGCGGTTGCCGGCACCGCGCCGCCTGACGCGCTGCTGCGGCGCGGCATCTGCTGCACGCGCCGCTCGCCTTAACCGCCCGCCGCGGCCCTGGCCGACTTGGCCGACTTGGCCGACTTGGCCGATCTGGCCGATCTGGCCGAACTAGCCGCCCTCCGCCGCCCGCAACGCCTGCAGCGCGAGCCGCAGCGCACCATGCGCCGAATCGTCGAACGGCGCGCGCAGCCGTGCGGCGTGCCGCGCCGGCACGGCCGGCGCGAGCGCGTCCGCCAGCCCACCGCACAGCGCGACCGGCAGCGCCTGCTGCGGATCGAGCGCGTCGATCATCTTGCCGATCTCGTCGCCGGCTTGCGCGATCAGCGCGCTCGCGACCGGATGCGCGCGGTGCGCGAACACGATCGGCGCAAGACGCGCGTAGGCCGTCTGGTTCGCGTCGCACGACCACTCGACGAGCGCGTCGCGGTTCTGCGCGCCCGTTTCCGCAAGGAGAGCCGTGGCGAACACGTCGCGCGGCACGCGGCCGTCGAGCGCCTGTTGCGCATAGGCGAGCGCGCGCACGCCGAGCCACGCGCCACTCGCTTCGTCCCCGGACGGAAAGCCGAAGCCGCCCGCGATCCGGCACGCGCCGGCCGCATCGAGCGCCGCCGCGATGCTGCCGGTGCCGAGCGCGACGATGAGCCCCGGCGCGCCGCCGTGCGCGCCGACGACGGTCGTGTACGCATCGCTCTCGATCGCGAGCGCGCCGAGCGGCGCCTTGGCGCGGAACGCGGCGAGCCACGCCGCGTTGTTGACGCCGGCGAGCCCGCAGCCGAGCGCGCACTGCGACCACTCGAACACGAGACCGGCCTGCGAGAACGCGTCCGCGCAGGCCGCGCCGATCGACGCCCAGGCGCGCTCGATACCGAGGCCGAGCCCCGACGGACCGCCGCGCCCCTGCGCCAGCTCGCGCCCGTGCCGGTCCGCCAGCACCGCGCGCGTGCCCGTGCCGCCGCCGTCGATGCCGATCGCAAAAAGTAATGCCGCCATGCCTTCATCCCGCTGATTCGAACAGGCGCCAAGCTTAACCGGATCGGCGCCGCGCGCCCATCTGCCGTTCGGCCGGCTATCCCGCCAAAAGGGCTTCCGCTATGCTGGCGCGATCGAATCGACACTGAAAACGAGGCAGACGATGTCGCAGCGGTGCAACTGGGTGAAGACGGAAGCGGACGCTCACTATCACGATACCGAGTGGGGCGTGCCGTCGCACGACGACCGCCACCTGTTCGAAATGCTGATCCTGGAAGGCGCGCAGGCCGGGCTGTCGTGGTCGACGATCCTGAACAAGCGCGCGGGCTATCGCGAAGCATTCGCCGATTTCGACGTCGACGCCGTCGCGCGCTTCACGCCCAAGCGCATCGAGAAGTTGCTGGAGAACCCGGGCATCGTGCGCAACCGCGCGAAGGTCGAAGCGGCGGTGACCAACGCGCGCGCGGTGCAGCGCATCCGGGAAGAGCACGGGTCGCTCGCCGCGTTCCTGTGGTCGTTCGTCGGCGACACGCCGGTTCAGAATGCGTGGCAGTCGTACCGCGACGCGCCCGCGTCCACCGAGCAGTCCGACGCGCTCAGCAAGGCGCTGAAGGCGTACGGCTGCAAGTTCGTGGGCTCGACGATCTGCTATGCGCTGATGCAGGCGACCGGCATGGTCAACGATCACGAAGCCGGCTGTCCTTGCCACGCACGATGCGCGGCGCTCGGCGGCAAGCAGCCGGCACGCCGGCGCAAGGCGGGCTGACGGCGCAGGGGCAAACTCGCTACGGACGCCGCGCCGCTGCCCTGCGGCGGTGGCACCGTCCGCTTGCCGCTTGTTACTTGACGCTTGTTATTTGCCGTTCGGCCTTTACCGCGCCGCGCGCGACGACGCCGATACGACCGCCCGCGCGCTCCGCGCAGCTCGCACGCGTGCGCTGCGCTTCTTCACCCAGATGCAGATGCCCGTCACGCTCAGCATCGCGATCACGATGCCGAGCACGCTCACGGCGACACGTCCGGCGACACCGGCGATCCGCCCCGAGTGCAGCGGAAACTGCGCCTGCATGAACAGGTCGCCGGCCGAACCGCGGCCCGGCACCTGCGCGGCGACGGGCTTGCCGGTCACCGCATTCCAGTACAGCCACGCGTTGCCGAGCCCGACGTCGCCATGGTCGTTGCCGGGCATGAAGAACCCGACCGCATAGGCATTCATCGCCGGGGCGAACAGCAGCGCACCCGGCGGCGCGGCGATTCCCGCGTCGCGGCCGGCCGAGCGCGCGATCTCGACGATTCGCTCGCGCGGCAATACCGGGCTGCCCGGCGGGGCCGGCGGGAAATGTTCGGGATTCGTGTACGGCGTTTCGGCGAGCGGCGACACCAGCGAGACCAGCGGGCGCACGACGGGCACGGCAAGGTTCATCGAAATCGACGTGACCGCGACGATGAGCAGCAGCCCCCACACCCACACGCCACCCGAGCGGTGCAGGTCGAACACGAGCGGATAGCCGCCGCGCCGCACGCGGAACGCGAACGACTTGCGCCAGCTTTTCAGGTTCGGAAACGCGAGCACGAGCGCGATCAGGCTGTCGATCGCCCACACGATGCCGACGACGCCCATCACCCAGAACCCGAAATTGATCCCGCCGTACACGGGCAGGAACAGCGAGTAGTGCAGCCGGTAGATGAACGGCATCAGGTCGAGCCGCGCGAGCGACGGCGCGCCCCATTCGCGGCGGCCCTGCACCGTGCCGGTCGCGGGATCGACGGCGATCTGGCTGAAACCGAGTGCGTACGGCTGGCCGGTTGCCGGATCGGTACGCGGCATCACGCCCGCCTGCAGCGTGTGCCCCGGTTCGATCGCGAGCGGCAGATAGGTCACCTGCACGCGCGGATCGGCGGCCTCGATGCGCGCCGCGAGCTCGAGCGGCGCAAGCGGCGCAAGCGGCGCCGCGCCGCTGCGCGCGATATAGAAATCCGGGTTCAGCGCCGCGTCGAGTTCGTGGTCCCACGCGATCAGCGCGCCGGTGAGCCCCGCGACGAACAGGAACAGCGCGATGGCGAGCCCGAACCAGCGGTGCAGGCGCACAAGAAACGGTCGCAGGAACGCGTTCATCGCGTGCGCGGCGAAAGAAAAGCGGGCCGGCACGAGCGGCGGCCCCGATTCCACGAAATGCAGTTCATTTGATGTCGGGCGCCGCGCAACGATCGTCCGGCCGGGTCGGGCGAGGCCGGATGCCCTTGTACGCGGCATGGAATTGTTGCGCGGTTGGCGGGTTTTGATACGATGCGCGACATTTTAACGCAATGCGAATGATTCTTACTCGCATTTTTACTCGCTCGCCATGACCGTCTGCCTCGCCCGCCCGCCTGTCCGTCCACGCCGCGTGGCCGCCGCTCTCGCCTGCCTTGCCGCGTCGCTCGCGCACGCGGACGATTCGCCCGGCGACGCCGCGGTACTGCCCGCCCTCAACATCACGGCCGCGCATGATTCGCCGCAACACTTGACCGACACGATCTCGACGGGTGCGCTCGGCACCCGCCGCCAGCTCGACACGCCGTTCTCGACGACCATCGTCACGTCGGAAGAGCTCGAGGCCCGCCAGCCGTACAAGCTCGGCGACGTGTTCGCGAACGACGCGTCGGTGTCGGACAACAGCGGCGCCTACAGCGCCTGGGCCAGCTACATGACGGTGCGCGGCATGCAGCTCGACTGGCAGAACGGCTACAAGATCGACGGACTGCCGTTCGTCACGTACGGCATCACGATGCCGTACGAGCAGCTCGATCGCGTCGAACTGCTGAAGGGGCTCGGCGGCTTCCTGTATGGCTTCGTGACGCCGGGCGGCGTCGTCAACTACGTGACGAAGCAGCCGGGCGCCGAACCGGTGCGCAGTGTCGACATCGGTTACCGGAGCACCAACGTGTGGACCGAGCATGTCGATCTCGGCCAGCGCTTCGGGCCCGACCACATGTTCGGCGCGCGGCTGAATGCGACCCACGAGGAAGGCAAGACCTACAACGACGGCAACATCCGCCGCGACAGCGTGTCGCTCGCGCTGCAGGCGAACCTGACGCGCGACCTGTCCGTGTCGTTCGGCGCGCTGTACCAGGACCGCCGCACGACGGGCCAGACGCCGTCGATCTTCACCGGCAGCTATCCGGGCGGCGCGCTGCCCGCGACGATCAGCGGCGGATCGACGAACCTGGGCGGCAAGGACCAGTACCTGAACACGAACCTGCAGCTCTATACGACCGGGCTGCAATACCAGCTCGCGCCCGACTGGCAGCTCGACGTCACGTACAGCTACAGCAAGGCGACGCGCCGGCGTAACGAAAGCACGCTCTACCTGCAGGACGCGGCCGGCTACTACACCGACAGCCGCTACGTCGGCATGGAGGATCACCGCTTCAGCCAGTGGCGCGCGATGGTCGAGGGCAAGGTACGCACGGGCCCGTTCAGCCACCAGATCGTGCTCGGCGCATCGTGGCAGAAGCAGGCGAACGACTATTCGGCGAACAGCGTGTTCGTGCCGCTCGGCGCCGGCAACCTCTATGCGCCGAATCCGTACCGCTACGAGAGTCCGCACGGTTTCATCCAGTACCGCACGAGCGAGATCGTGCAGAAATCGCTGTTCGCGAGCGACACCGTGCAGTTGACCGAGCGCTGGTCGGTGCTGGCCGGCGTGCGCTACATGAACTACACGCAGCGCGCGTTCCAGGCGAGCGGCGTCGAGGACCCCGGCTATCGCCAGAACGGCGTAGTGACGCCGACCTTCGCGGTGATGTTCAAGCTCGCGCCGACGACCACCGCGTACGCGAGCTACGCCGAGTCGCTCGAGCCCGGCAGCCGCGTGAACGACGTCTACGCGAACGCGGGCCAGGTGCTCAAGCCGTTGCGCAGCAAGCAGTACGAGCTGGGGATCAAGAGCGAGCACGCGCGCTGGAGCGCGACGGCCGCGCTGTTCCGCATCGAGCGCAGCGCCGAATACGCGAACGCCGCGAACGTCTACGTGCAGGACGGCGAATCAATCATTCAGGGGATCGAGGTCGGCGCGCGCGCGAAATTCGGCGCGCACTGGAACGCGGGCGTCGACGCGATGCTGCTCGACGCGTGGTACGCGAACGGGATCGGCAACAATGGCAACCGCGTGGCCGGCGCGCCGCGCTTCGTGCTCGCCGGCGACCTCGGCTATGCGGTGCCGGGCGTGCCGGGGCTGACGCTCGGCGTCGACGCGAAATTCACCGGCGCGACGCCGCTGCGCGCGGCCGGCGGCCTCGACGCACCGGGCTTTCTCGTCGTCAACGCGGGCGCCCGTTACCTGACGCGGGTCGGACGGCACGACGTGACGCTGCGCGCATCGATCGACAACGTGTTGAACCGCCGTTACTGGGAATACCAGTACGCGGACTACGTGAAGCCGGGCGACCCGCGCACGGTGAGCCTGAGCGCGAAGATCGATTTCTGAACGCCGCGGCCGGCGGCCGCAACCCGCTGGCCGCAGGGTCTCGCCAGCCGGCGGGAACACCCGCGCCGCAATGGCCCCGGGATTTTCCCGGCCCGCAAAAGCAAAACGGCGGAGCGGCCTCTTTCGAGGCACACTCCGCCGTTTTGCGGCGAACCGGCAGACGCTCTTAGTGGAGCTTCTTCGGCAGCATCTGGCTGCGCAGACGCTTGTGCAGGCGCTTGACGGCTGCTGCCTTCTTGCGCTTGCGGACTGCGGTCGGCTTTTCGTAAGACTGGCGCTCACGCAGTTCAGCGATCAGGCCATTTTTTTCGATAGCGCGACGAAAGCGGCGAATCGCCACTTCGAACGGCTCGTTTTCTTTCAGAAGAATCGTCGTCATGTCGTTCCTAAATTGCTTAAACGGTCAAAAACGTAGCGGCCAAGCGCCACGCACCGGCCATCCGAGCGTCCCCACAACAGGCGAAACGAGCGGAAATACGGCCTCGGAGGCCGGAAAAGAGAGGCGGAAAGCACCGCGAGTACGCTTCACAACCGCGTGCAGCGCCGCGTTTGACTGCCAGCAGACATGCCGAAACCGGCAAAGGCGTGACAGAAAATCTCAATTCAGCCCGCCATGATAGCAGGGAATCACAGACAAAACCACCCTTTTGTCGGTCGTGTGCGCACAGCATCGCGACTGCGTCTCTGCGCCGGTTTCTGCCCCGTTTAACCCGGCGCCACGCTGCGCCGGTCCGAATTGACAAAGAAGGATAAAAAATCGGGCCGAATCTGCAAGCGCCCCTCAAGTTTTGTTTTGGTGCGCCGAAATCCTGCTCTGAGGCGGCCAGCAATGAACGAGTGCTTCCGCCGACGCCAAAACGGCTTTCCAGGGCTTTCGGCTTACACAGGAGATTTTTCCATGCTCGGAATTAACAGCAACATCAACTCGCTGGTTGCACAGCAGAACCTCAACGGCTCGCAAAACGCCCTGTCCCAGGCCATCACGCGCCTGTCGTCGGGCAAGCGCATCAACAGCGCAGCGGACGACGCGGCAGGCCTCGCGATCTCGACCCGGATGCAGACCCAGATCAACGGTCTGAACCAGGGTGTGTCGAACGCCAATGACGGCGTGTCGATGATCCAGACGGCATCGAGCGCACTGTCGTCGCTGACGAACAGCCTGCAGCGTATCCGCCAGCTGGCCGTCCAGGCGTCGACGGGCACGATGTCCACGACCGACCAGGCAGCACTGCAGCAGGAAGTTGCGCAGCAGATCCAGGAAGTGAACCGTATCGCGTCGCAAACGACGTACAACGGCACGAACATTCTCGACGGCTCGGCAGGCATCGTGTCGTTCCAGGTCGGCGCGAACGTCGGCCAGACGATTTCGCTCGATCTGAGCCAAAGCATGTCGGCTGCGAAGATCGGCGGCGGCCTGGTGCAGAAGGGCCAGACGGTGGGTACGGTGACGGGCCTGTCGCTCACGAGCGCCGGCGCATACACCGCTTCGGGCGCGACGATTACCGCGATCAACGTGATTTCGGACGGCCAGGGCGGCTACTCGTTTACGGACCAGAACGGCCAAGGCATCACGTCGGGCGCCGCAACGGCCGTCTTCGGTTCGAACGCAACGGCCGGCACGGGCACGGCAGTCGGCGCACTGTCGCTGCAATCGGGCGCAACGGGTGCGGGCACCACGGCTGCACAACTGACGGCAATCAACAACGCCATCGCCCAGATCAACGCCGTCAACACGCCGAAGACCGTGTCGAACCTCGACATCAGCACGGTCAGCGGTGCGAACGTCGCGATGGTGTCGATCGACAACGCGCTGCAGACGGTGAACAACGTGCAGGCGGCACTGGGCGCGGCACAAAACCGTTTCACGGCAATCGCCACGGCGCAGCAGGCTGAATCGACCGACCTGTCGTCGGCACAGTCGCAGATCACCGACGCGAACTTCGCGCAGGAAACCGCGAACATGTCGAAGAACCAGGTGCTGCAGCAAGCAGGCATCTCGGTGCTCGCACAGGCGAACTCGCTGCCGCAGCAGGTCCTGAAGCTCCTGCAGTAATCGCGTAGCAACCGACGGCCGGGCCCCGCGTAACGCGCGGCCCGGCCGCAGTCACTTGGCGCGCGGGGCGTTGCTCCGCCGCCAGGTCTTCATCCAGAACTTCCCGGATCACCCGCCGCACGGAGCAACACGATGTCGACGATCAATCCCGCCGTCACCGCCGCCAACAACTCGGCCAACAGCGCGCTGCAGCAAGCCGCCCAATCGATCATCAGCGGTTCGACCGGCAACTCGTCGATGGACGTCAACTCGCTCGTGACGGCACTCGTCAATGCGAAGACCGCGGGTCAGGCCGCCGCGCTCAACGCGCAGCAAAGCAGCGACAACACCCAGATTTCCGCGTACGGCGCGCTGTCGGCCGCGCTGAGCGCCCTGCAGGCCAGCCTCACGACGCTGTCGAACGGCTCGCTGCAGAACACCTTCACCGCGACCGCGAGCGGCACCGGCCTCACCGCGACCGCGGGCGCCGGCGCGGTGGCCGGCAGCTACTCGGTCGGCGTCACGCAGATCGCGACGTCGCAGTCGCTGTCGTCGGCCGCGTTCGGCGCGTCGACCGCGCTCGGCACCGGCACGATGACGCTGTCGCTCGGCAGCCAGTCGTTCACCGTCGACGTCAACGGCACCAACAACACGCTGTCCGGCATCGCCGCCGCGATCAACTCCGCGACCGGCAACCCGGGCATCGTCGCGTCGGTCGTCAACGGCAGCGACGGCGCGCACCTCGTGCTCAGCTCGACGCCGACCGGCGCGGCGAGCACGATCGGCGTCGCCCTCAGCAACGTCGCGGGCGACAACGGCCTGTCCAGCCTCGGCGTCACGTCGACGGCCAGCACGACGGGCGGCCAGTCGACGATCACGTCCGCGAACGGCAGCGCCGCGTGGAAGCAGAGCACGGCCGCGCAGGACGCCGCGTTCACGATCAACGGGATCGCCGGCACGAGCGCGACCAACACCGTGACGAGCGCGATCACCGGCGTCACGCTGAACCTGACCAGCGCCGCCGTCAGCGCCACGCAGCCGCAAACGTTGACGGTCGCGACCGACACGAAATCCCAAGCCGCCGCGATCAACAACTTCGCGACGCTCTACAACACGCTCGTCACGACGATGGGCTCGCTGTCGAGCTTCACGTCCGGCGCGTCGTCGCAAGGCCCGCTGCTCGGCGACTCGACGCTCAACACGATCAAGAACGCGCTCGCGTCGATCGTCGCGAGCGGCGTGAGCGGCAACGGCTCGACGGTCAACCTCGCGTCGATCGGCGTCACGCTGCAGGCCGACGGCACGCTGAAGGTCGACAGCACCGCGCTCAACGGCGCGCTGCAGAACAATCCGACGGGCGTCGCGTCGCTGTTCAACTCGACGAACGGGATCGGCGAGCAGTTGACGACCAACATCACGAACTACACGAAGACGAACGGGTTGATCGCCGCGCGCACGACCGCACTCAGCAACGATCTGAAGAACGTCGCCCAGCAGCAGACGACGCTGACGAACTACGCGGCACAGCTGACCACCCAGTACCAGGCGCAGTTCACCGCGCTCAACACGCTGATGGCGACGATGAACACCAACTCGCAATACCTGACCCAGCTGTTCGGCGGCGCGAACAGCGGCGGCGCGCTGGCGACCAACAAGAGCTGACCGCTAGCCGGACAGGGGAGCCCCGATGGAACAGACCGAACTGATCGCCCGGATCGACGCGCTGACCGACTCGATCGAACACGCGGCCACGATGGCCGACTGGGCCGAGGCCGTGCGCCTCGCCGATGCGCGCTGGCAGCTCGTCGCGCTGCTCTCGACCGATCAGCCGCCCGTCGGCATCGCCGCGATCCGCCGCATGCAGGTCAGCAACGACCGCATCTTCGCCGACGCGCAACGCGCGCAGCAGGAGCTGACCGACGAATACCAGGCGGCGATGAGCCGCGTGCAGGCCGTCGGCCAGTACCAGAGCATCGCGAGCCGTTAAGACGCGCCGCGCGGCGTGCTCGACATGCGCGCCGCCCACCCGACAACAAGAACTACGCGCTGATGTGAGGGCGTGCTCGTTCGCCTCCCCGCCCGCCTCGTGCGGGCGTTTTTTTTGGGGTGCCGTCAGGCCGTCACGCCTGCGTCTACGCGACCCAATCGGCGGAATTGGCCGCGCTTTTGACACCATCTCGCCGGTTCGGTGCGGCCACTCGTTACAGATAATGGCAAACACCGAACAACCGCGCCCCTTGCCATGCTCCCACTCGACTCATCCGACCGCGCCACACTCAGCCCGGAGCAGCAGTTCGAGCAAGATATCGCGCTCGTCATGCAGAACGCCATCAAGCACCATCACGACGGCGCATTGAGCGATGCGGAAGCCTTGTATGGCGCGATCCTCGACGCCATGCCGGAACATGCAGACGCGAACCACAACCTCGCAGTACTGCTGGTCGACACCGATCGGCCCGCCGACGCGATTCCGCACTTCGAAATCGCACTGGGAGCGAACCCGGGCAACGGCCAATGCTGGGTCAGCTACATCAACGCGTTGTTCCGGGCAAACCAGACGCCGGCGGCATGGGTCGCCGTCGAAATGGCACAGCAGCGCGGCGTGCACGGCCCCGCCCTGGACGGCCTGATCTCGCAAATGGCCACGCCCACCGTGACGTTCCCGACGGCAGCCGCCGCAGGTCCGGCCGCTCCGGCCAGCATCACGCTGACCATTTCGTCAATGCGGCAACTCGACGAAAGCAAGAAGGAGGACGTGCCCGCCGAGCACGTGCGCAAGGCACCGCTGTCCAGCCTGCGCAAGCACGCCGCCCTCTTCGACAAGCGGCGCTCGGCGGAGGCGCTCGCGCTTGCACGGCGGCTCGTCGCGGACTATCCCGATGACGGCGCGTGCTGGCGCACGCTGGCGGTCTCGCTGTACAAGGAACGGCAATACGTGGAGATGGCGGACGTCGCCTATCGCGCACTCGAAACCCTGCCTGGCGACCTCCTGTTACGCACGCTGCTCGCCGACACGCTGCGCCTCATGACGCGGCACCAGGAAGCGGAAGTCCAGTGCCGCGCGATCATTGCGGCGCAGCCGACGCACATGGAGGCGCACCGCATTCTCGGCATCGCGCTGCACGGGCTGCGACGCCAGCAGGAAGCCGTCGCGGCATGTCGACGCGCCGTGGAACTGGCGCCGCACATGGCACCACCAAACGGCGCACTCGGCTTCGTGCTGCTCGATCAGGGCGCTGCGCGGGAGGCGGTCCCCTGGCTGCGACGCACCATCGAAATCGATCCGAACGACAGCGTGTCGCACAGTTCGCTGCTGTTCAGCCTGATTCACGACGACGCCAACACGCCCGAAATGCTGCTCGACGCGCATCGCGCGTTCGGCAAGCAGCATGAAAGACATGCGTTGCCGAAAAAATACGCCAATTCCCGCGACCCCGAACGCCCGTTGCGGATCGGCTTCGTGTCCGGCGACTTGCTGAACCATGCGGTCGCGCATTATCTGCTGCCCGTCGTCGAACACCTGAGCCGCGACCCGCACCTGTCGCTGCACTTCTACTACAACTTCGTGATCGACGATCACGTCACGGCGAAACTGCGCGCGTACTCCACCACGTGGCGAACCGTAACAGCGCTGAGCGATGCCGCGCTCGCGGAACAGATCCGCGACGATCGTATCGATATCGTAATCGATCTCTCCGGTCACACTGGTCGCAACCGCCTGGTTGCGCTTGCGCGCAAACCCGCACCGTTGCAGGCATCGTGGATCGGCTACCCGGGCACGACGGGCATGCGCACGATCGACTACTACCTGAGCGACGGCGTCGTCACGCCGGCCGGCGAACTGGACGAACAGTTCGTCGAGAAGATCGTGCGCATGCCCGCACTGGCGCCATACGCGCCACCCGCGAACTGCCCGCCCGTCAACGGCTTGCCAGCGCTCCACAATGGCTACGTCACCTTCGGCAGCTTCAACCGGCTCAACAAGTTGCGCCAAGACGTGGTTGCACTGTGGGCCGCAGTGCTGCGCGCGAAGCCTGACGCGCGGATGGTGATCGGCGCGATCGAGCAGGATCTCGATCGCGAGATGATCGCCGGTTGGTTCGCAGCCGAAGGCATCGATCCGGCACGCCTGACCTTCCAGTCGCGCGCGACCATCGCCGTCTATCTGCAGCAGCATCACCATGTCGACATCTGCCTTGACACGTTCCCGTATGCCGGCTCGACGACGACGCTCAACGCGCTGTGGATGGGGGTACCGACCGTGACGATCGCCGGACGATCGATCCCGACCCGAGGCTCATCGAGCTGGCTCAAGCGGGTCGATCTCGATGCCTTCGTCGCATACGACAAAGACGAATTCGTCCGCAAGGCCGTCGCGCTGGCCGGCGACCTCGACACGCTGCAGGCGCTGCGCAGCAGCCTCCGCGATCGCTGCCTTGCATCGGCGCCGTTTCATCCGGACGTCGTCGCGCAGGGGCTGTCGGTCGCGTTGCGAATGATGTGGCGGCGATGGTGCGCGGGCGAAGCACCGGTCTCGTTCGATGCCGTCCTGCCCGACCAGCCACTATCGGCGCACATCGAACAAGCGACCGGCTGAACGGCCTGACAGCCCACGATGCTCGACCGGCCGGCCCGGGGCGGACCATGGCATTCCCGTGAATTGGCTCGCAAACCGCCCCCTGCTCGGTCGATCGCCCGGGCAACACGCGCGCTAGAGTGCACTCACGATCAACGGTGTGCGAATTTGCGCTCGAGACGTACGACTTCGGGAACGCATCATGGACAAGCTCATACCCGTTACACAGCCCTACATGCCCCCACTGGACGAGTTTCTCCCGTATCTGAACCAGATCTGGGAGAGCAAGATCGTCACCAATGGCGGGCGCTTCCATGCGGAGCTCGAGCGAGCGCTGTGCGAATTCCTCGGTGTCGAGCACATTTCGCTGTTTTCCAACGCGACGCTCGCGCTGATCACGGCGCTCCAGGCGATGAAAATCACCGGCGAAGTCATCACGACGCCGTTCAGCTTCGTCGCCACGACGCATGCGCTGCACTGGAACGGCATTCGCCCCGTGTTCGCCGACATCGATCCGGTGTCAATGAACCTCGATCCCGGGCGCATCGAAGCGGCGATCACGCCGCAGACCACCGCGATCCTGCCCGTACATGTCTACGGCTATCCGTGCGACGTCGAGGCAATCGAGCGGATCGCCGACACCTACGGCTTGCGCGTGCTCTACGATGCCGCTCATGCGTTCGGCGTGCGGCGCCACGGCCGCTCGGTACTCGAATTCGGCGACATGTCCGTACTCAGTTTTCACGGCACCAAGATCTTCAATACGTTCGAGGGCGGCGCACTCATCTGCCGCGATGCGAAGACGAAGCGACGCATCGATCATCTGAAGAACTTCGGCTTCGTCGACGAAGTAACGGTGATCGGCCCCGGCATCAACGGCAAGATGAACGAGGTACAGGCGGCCTTCGGCCTGCTGCAACTCGAACACATGGACCGAATCGCGGACGGTCGCGCGCGCGTAGACGAGCGCTATCGGACTGCATTTAAAAACGTGCCGGGCCTTCTATTGCCACCGATTCCAGAGCACTGCACGCGCAACCACTCGTACTTTCCGGTGCGCATCACCCGCGACTTCCCGGTGACGCGCAATGCGCTCTACGATGCGCTGCGCGCGAACAACGTCGCGGCGCGCCGGTATTTCTATCCACTGATCAGCGAATTCCCGACCTATCGCGGCCTGCCGTCGGCGGTGCGCTCGAATCTGCCCGTCGCCAGCGACCTCTCGCACCAAGTGCTGTGCCTGCCGATCTATCCGGCGCTCACCGCGCGCGATCAGGATCGCATCATCAACATCGTGCTGGCCGAGGCAGGTCTGACGCAACATGCAAGCTGAACGCCGGCTGGCCGTCATGCAGCCGTACTTCTTCCCGTACATCGGCTATTTCCAATTGATGGCCAGTGTCGACACGTTCGTCGTGTTCGACGACGTGAGCTTCATCAATCGCGGCTGGATCAATCGCAATCGCATCAACGTCAACGGTGCGGCACACATGATCACCATGCCGTTGCGGCAGGCCAGCCAGAACCGGCTTATCTGCGATATCGACGTGGCAGACGACGCAAACTGGCGGCCCCGGATCCTGCGCACGATCCATCAAAGCTATGCACGCTCGCCGCATTTCTCGCGGGTGTTCCCGATCATCGAGCGCATTCTGATGCACGACGCACGCAACCTGGCCGATTTCCTCGTGCATGGCCTCATCGCGCTGCGCGACCACCTGCGGCTCGACACACACATCGTCGCGACGTCGCGACGCTACGAGAACGCATCGTTGAAGGCACAGGCGCGCATCATCGACATCGGTCGGCAGGAGCGCGCGGCTGTCTACGTGAATCCGGTCGGCGGGCAGGATCTGTACGACCCGGATGCGTTCGCCGCCGCCGGCCTGCAACTGAAGTTCCTGACACCTGACCTCGCGCCATACACCTCCGTCCGCGGCCCGTTCATTCCCGCTCTGTCGATCATCGACGTGTTGATGTGCAACGACGATTCAGCGATCGACCAATTGCTGACGGGCGCCACCTTGTCATGAAAGACGATCTCCACACCACCCTCATCCGTCACTACGAGTCGTGTCTCGAACGCCACGGCGATACGCATCGCGGCGTGGACTGGCCCAACGCCGAGGATGCCGACACACGCTATCGCGTGATGCTCGAGCTGGTGCGGCCCGGTTCGACGCCAGCCGCACTGCTCGATTTCGGATGCGGGGCGTCGCATCTGTACCAGTACATGCTGGACCACGGCATCGACGGGCTGAGCTATGCCGGGCTCGATGCGTCTCCGGCATTCTGCGACCTGTCCCGGCGCAAGTATCCGCACAACGACTACCAATGCGTCGATGTGCTCGCAGAACCCGACCGGCTAGGCGAATACGACTACATCGTGATGAACGGCGTCTTCACCGAGAAACGCGAGCTCGGCTACGACGAGATGTTCGAGTATTTCACGCGCGTGTTGCGCGTCGTGTTCCCGAAGGCGCGCAAAGGCATCGCGTTCAACGTGATGTCGAAGGAGGTCGACTGGGAGCGCGACGACCTGTTCCACGTGCCGGTTACGCAGTTGACGCACTTCCTGTCGCGCGAGCTGTCGCGTCACTACGTGCTGCGCCACGACTACGGGCTTTACGAGTACACGACGTACGTGTACAGGGAGCACAACTGATGACAAACGTCATTCTGTTCGGTCTGCAGGACTATGCAGAACTCGCACACTACTACCTCGAGCACGATTCTCCGCATACGGTGGCCGCGTTCTGCGTCAACCGGCAATATCTGCCCGAAAGCCGAATGTTCAGGGGCCTCCCCGTGATCGCATTCGAGGACGTCGTCGATTCCCATCCTCCGGGCGACTTCAGTTTCTTCGCGCCGATGTCGCCGAAGCGGATGAACCGCGAACGCGAGAAGATCTTCAACGACATCAAGACACGCGGCTATCCGCTGATCAGCTACGTGAGTTCGCGCGCCACTGTCTGCCACAATACGATCGGCGAGAACTGCTTCATCCTCGAAGACAATACCCTGCAGCCGTTCACGACCATCGGCAACAACGTCGTGCTGTGGAGTGGCAACCATATCGGCCATCACGGGTGCATCGCCGATCACGTGACGATGACCTCGCATGTCGTCATGTCCGGCCATTGCGATATCGGTGCGTACAGCTTCGTGGGCGTGAACGCCACGCTGCGCGACGGCGTGACGATCGGTGAAGGCACATTCATCGCGATGGCTGCCGCGATCACGAAGTCAACGGAACCCTGGTCAGTGTACAAAGGCAATCCCGCGGTCAAACTGGCAATGGCCAGCACTGATCTGAAGCTCTAGGAAAACCCATGGCAGGCATACGATGGGAAAAGCAGGGGCTGATCTATAAGCCCGATGCACGGCTGCCCTGGGCGAAATCGCACGCACAAATTCCGACGGTAGCAGGGGGCGACGGCGATACGCTGCAACTGCTGTTCAGCAGTCGCGACGCGGACAATCGCAGCGCGATCGCCAGCATGGCCGTGCGTACAAACGCACCCGCCGAGATCGTGTCGATCGGCCCCGATCCGGTACTGCCGCCGGGTGCGCTCGGCGCGTTCGACGACTGCGGCACGATGCCGTCGTCGGTCGTGGAGCACGAAGGCGTCCGCTATCTGTATTACATCGGCTGGAACGTGCGCAATACGATTCCGTACCACAACGCGGTGGGCCTCGCGATCAGTGAGGACGGCGGTCATCATTATCGGAGACTGTTCGAGGGGCCGGTGATGGATCGCACGGCCGACGAACCGCACTTCTGTGGCACCACCTGCGTCCGGATCGAAAACGGCATCTGGCGCAACTGGTACCTGTCGTGCACCGGCTGGACCCTGGTCGACGGCAAGCCCGAAGCGCGCTATCACCTGAAATACGCGGAATCCCGTGACGGCATTCACTGGTCGCGCGGCGGCCGCGTCGCGATCGACTACCTGGACGATCACGAAGGCGGCTTGGCTCGCGCGTCGGTTCATTTCGACGGCACCCGTTACCGGATGTGGTTCTGCAAGCGCAGCCACGACGGGTACCGCGAGCGTTCGTCGGTCAGCTACCGGATCGGCTATGCCGAATCCACGGACGGTATCACCTGGCATCGTCGCGACGAGGAGGCGGGACTCGACGTATCACCGAGCGGGTGGGATGCGTTCATGGTCGCCTATCCCGAAGTCGTGCAGGTCGGCGAGCGCCTGTACATGTTCTACAACGGCGACGGTTTCGGTGCGAGCGGGTTCGGTTACGCGCAAGCGCGGATCGGTAGCGGAATTCAGGGCGAGACAACATGGACGTGATCGCAGGTAACTTTCGCGAACTAGGTTATGCGGTCGTTGCACACAGCACGCTGCAGTCGGCGATGAGCGCCGTGCGGACGAAATTCGAGCAGCACTTCATCCCGAGATTCGGCGACGACACGACGCGCAACCGCAACATCATCAAGCTGCTCGCTGAAGATATCGATGTGAAGCGCTTCTTCTGCTCGCCGGAGCTGGCTGCCGCGCTCGACCGTCACGTCGGCATCGTCATGCCGGTGCAGACGGGCCCGATCGTCACGCACTACACGGCGAACGATCGCATCGGCAACAACTACGGGCTGCCGTATCACCAGGACTGGCCGAGCATGGGGACATCCTCTCGCGGCGTGATCGCGTGGACGTCGCTCACGGACATCCGCCCCGGAGCGCCCGGACTACGCATCGTCCCGGGCAGCCATCGGCGCGGACTGTGGGCGGGAGAACAGACCGACCGCGGCTATGTACTCCACGATCAGGAGATCGATGGCGCCTGCGACCTGGAGATCGACGCTGGCCACGTGCTCTTCATGTCGCCCTATCTCGTGCATCGGACACTCACCAGCGACGCGGTCGACTGGAAACTGTCGCTGTCGTGCCGCTTCGACGATTTCGCGTGCGATCAATGGAGTCACCGCGGGTTCGTGAGCGCTTACCGCACCGCTGTCGACCGGCAAGCCTATCTGTCGGGGTTCTGAGCACGGCACGCGGTGCCGCGGGCCGTGGCGATCGGCGTACGAAGATACAGTTCCATAATCCCGCGTAGTTCTGCACCGGGTGCTTGCTCGCGATGGTCAGACCGAACTCGCCGAGACGGCGCGTAAGCAGATCCATCTTCGCGTCCTCGATCTCGATCCGCAGTTGCCTGCACGCACCCAGGCCCTGCGTCGCATCATCGATGAGCGGGACCTCATGCCCGTCGACGTCGATCGTGACGTACTCGAACCCCGCCGCCATCCGAGCAATCGCTTGCTCGGCGCGAGCCAGCGCAACATGAGTTCGCGCACCGTCGTCTCGATGACGTGCCGATCGAAACCGAACGCTTGCGCGCGAGTCAACGCTTCCTCGCTCACGAGACTTTCAACAGCGACAAACTTCCAGCCATTCATGACGGCCTTGTTCGATTTCATGCATGGCGGGAACGCGTGTCCGCTGCTCCCGATCGGACCTCCCCCGAGAACGCGTTGATTCTAGCGATGCGCGATCGATTCGAAGCGTTGAATCGATTCAGCAAACCCGGGGCAATTCGCGTCGTTCGCGCGAAGAGCCAGCCAGTGCGGGACGGCGAGCACGACCCGCGGCGTGCAACGATCGCTGCTGGGTTACGACATGCCGCGGATTCGAGCCATGCGTTCGGATCGCGGCGGATCGTACCGACGGGCCGTGAACTCGCAGACCGAGACCATCGCTGCGCACCCAATGCCGGCGTGTTCAGACATCGTCAAGATGCGTGCCCGGCCTAAATTCGGTGTCAGACCTGCCGTTATAGCTAAAGCAAGGAAGACGTCATGCAAGAGACAGGCATTCGTCAATTACGACCGCTTGCGCATACGCCGGATCCTGCACGGTGGAACGGGGGGCAACGCTTGGCATGAAACGGTTTCATGCCGTACCCGCACGGCCACCGGAACGCATGCCGGGTGTCCGCCTTGCCCCGTCAAGGGTTCATTACAGCGTGCCCGACGCGGGCGAAACCGGCGCCCCGGTGCGTCTCCCACGTACCGGGCAAATATCAATCAACAAACACTGAGAGAACTCAATTCATGCGTAACAAACTGATCACACTTGCGGCCATGGTTCCCCTGATGTGCGACGCAGCGACGAGCGTCGTGATTGACGCGAAGGCCAATTGCCTTTCCAGCTACGTCGGGACCGTATCTGGCGGCACACCGGTCAAACTCACGCTCGCTGGCGGCCGGTATGCAGTTTCGCTCACGTCGAACTCGATGAGTTGCAGCGGCGGCGCGCTGGCGAACGGCTGCAACATCGACACGGCGTTCATGCAAGGTGGCTTCGGCAACATTCGGTGGGGCGGTACGGCCACGGCACGCCCCACCGTCATCGAGATGCCCTCGAGCCTCTCGAACGTCTACGTTTATGTGAGTGACGATTACTGCGGCGACAACTCGGGACAGGCAACGTTGCTGATTCAACCCGCAAACTAAGCAACCCTCGCACGGCTCCGGCGGCCGGGCAGCCTGCCTGGCATCACCGCGATACGAGATGACCCGACCCGTCGAGCCGTGCATGATTCGCACCGTTGTCGATCACCATTGCGCTCGGCTCATCACGTCGGGCGTCGTGCATCGAAGGGCACGTGGGTGGCTTGTACGTGACGATAGTCGGACAAGCGCGCGACCATTTCGGTCATCAGGTCAAGTGGTACGCAGTGTCGCATCCGCGATCACGCGCCCGGCCGCGATATATGCGGCAAACGTCTCCCGCAAGCGCTCAGCCATCTGAATCCAGCTGTCGCCACGCCCGCGCCGGAACAGCCGCACCGTGCCCGGATACCACGGCGAATCCTCACGGTCGTGCATCCACCGCCAGTCCACGTCCTGATTCGGCAGCAGCACCCAGCAAGGCTTGCCGAGCGATGCGGCCAGATGCACGGTCGACGTGTCGACGCACACCACGAGATCGAGTTGCGCGACGATCGCGGCCGTATCGGCGAAATCGTCGATCTGCGAGCCCAGGTGCAGCAACGGCAAGCCGCCCGGCGGATGCCGCGCCTCGTCCTCGCCCTGCCCCTTCTGCAGGCTCACGAAATTCACGCCCGGCACGCTCCACAGCGGCGTCAGCAATGCCAGCGACGGCAGCGAGCGGTGCGCGTCGTTGTGATGCTTCGGATTGCCTTTCCACACGAGGCCGACACGCGGGCCGACCGGCAGCGCGTCGAGGCGCGCCCCCCAGTGCGCGACGCGCGCCGGCTCGGGGACGAACCGCATCGGCGGCGGGATCGTGTCGAGCGTCGTGCCGGCGTGCATCGGCGCGCTCAACAGGCTCGTCCAGTAATCGAATTGCGCGGCCTGCGCGGTAGCCGTTTCGTGATCGAGCACCGCGTCGACGCCGTCGACCGTCGCCATCAGCCGATGCAGCGCCGGCTGGCACGCGAACACCACACGCACCGCCTGCCGTGCGCGAAACTCCGCGAAATAACGGCTGAACTGCAGCATGTCGCCGAGGCCGTCCTCCTGCCAGACCAGCAACGTCTTGCCGGCCAGCGGCTCGCCGTGCCATTGCGCGCACCGCAGCACCTCACGGGTCCGGCGATGCACGAACGTCGACTGCTCGTAACGGGATTCGTAGCGGCGCCACCCTTCCTCGAACCGTCCGCGGCTGAGCAGCAGCGTCGCCAGCCCGAAGCGCGCGTCGTCGTAGTCGGCGCGCAGCGCGAGCGCGCGACGGTATGCGCGTTCGGCTTCGTCGAGGCGGCCCGCATGCGCGAACGTCGTGCCGAGGTTGTAGTGCGCCTCGGCCATCTGTGGCGCGAGCGCCAGCGCGTCGGCGAACGCGATGGCCGCTTCGTCGTGGCGGCCCTGCGCACGCAGGACGCAGCCGAGATTGTTGTGCGCCTGCGGCAGGTCGGGTCGGCAGCGGATGGCGTCGCGATAGGCCGCTTCCGCTTCGGGCAAACGATCGAGGTTCTGCAGCGCGATACCGAGGTTGTAATGCGCTTCCGGATGATCCGGACACAGCGCTATGGTCTGCCGGCTGGCCGCCTCCGCTTCCGGCAGCCGCTGCATGTCGACGAGGATCGCGCCGAGATTCGCGTGCGCGAGTACGTGGTCGGCGCGAACGGCGATCGCGAGCCGGTACGCGAGCTCCGCCTCCGCCGGCCGGGCCAGGACGCGAAGCAGGTTGCCGAGATCGGTCAGCACGTCGGGCGACCGCGGCTCGATCGACAGTGCCTGCCCGAATGCCTGTTCGGCCTCGTCGAGCCGACCGAGCGCTTCGAGTACCTTGCCGAGCCGGTGATGGTGCGACGCGCGCAACGGCGTGACCGACGCCAATTGCCGGCGGGCGATCACCTCCGCCTCGGGTAGCCGCCCCTGCGACATCAATAGCGCGCCAAGTCCTTCGTACGGCGGATCGAACGCCGGCATGGCATCGATCGCGCGTCGCCACCAGGCTTCCGCGTCGGCCATCCGGTTCAGGCCAAGCGCGCACACGGCCGCGACGTGCAGCGCCGCAATGGCCGGCGCGGGCGCATCGAGCAGCGGCGCGACGCGCGACAGCGCGTCGGCGAACCGTCCGTTCTGGCACAAGGTCGCGGCTTGCTGGGCGAGCGCAGATTCGTCGGGGGCTGGCTTCGTCATGAGCGGAGGCTGGGGCGGTTCGTCGCGTCCGGCGGCATCGCGGCGGTACGCCGTGCGCGGGAGTGCGACGCGCGGTTCGCCGTTTTGGCACGGACGGCTTCGCATCACAGGCTACCGAAGCAGATGCGGCTACGGTGCCGCGATTTGAGCTCGTTGCAGGCGGTTGTTCAACCGATTGACCACGTCGTGCAACACCGGCCATCGCATTGCGGCGCCGCTGCCGGACACGCGAGGCGCGCCGTGAGTCCGGATGATCCGATGCTCAGGCGGGCGTCGTAGCGCTCGGGTCGCGGGACGCACTCATTGCACGATCCTTCGCCTCCTGTAGCGCTGCGAGCGTGTCGAGCGCCCGCCCTTCGTCGGCAGTCAGGTCGATAAGAAACGCATCGTTGTTCTCTTTGATCCAGCCGAGTGGCATATCCCACCACGCGAGTTGCAGCAGTTGTTCGCGCACTTTCTCCGAGAAACGGAAGCGAATCAGGCGCGCGGGCGATCCCGCGTAGATTCCATATGCCTCGGTACGGAAATTGGGCGGAATCACGGCTCGTGCACCGATCACGCAGCCGCTTTCGATTCGACTGCCACCAAGAAACAACGCTTCGTCGCCAATCCAGACGTCGTTTTGGATCACCGTGTCCTGGTATTGCGGCATCGGCACATTTTCAAGGCCATTACCGTAGATGCTGAACAGACTCGTGGAGATGGTTCGCATTTCGTGCTGGCCATTCAACAGGAATCGCAGACGCATTCCGCCGGCAACGTTCTTGCCGATCACAAGTTTCTGATGCCCTTGGTCATACTTAGCGATCGACCCCACACCGAGTCCTGAGCACCGGCCGATTTGAAAGGTGCCGACCTGGGCCTCTTCATCAAGCCAGTCGCGGAAGAAATTGTTCGGAATGGTCGAAAAGGCACCATCGCGGTAGCCCAGTACGATGAAATGCTTCGCCCACGGATGGTCGGACAGTACACCAATGCAATCGTCGGAGGTCGTAACGTTCATACGCGGTCGCAGGTTTGCCGGCGCAGCGGCTCGATGCCGGGGCCGCCGGGAACAGGATGGGGTAGCCGCGCGGCACATCGGCCGCGATCATGGACGATGCAGTATAGAAAGCATGCGGAATCGATTGACGACGAATAAGAGTGGCGTTCTGACTTCTGTTCCGTCGATCGAGTCGGCGTGGTCGCGAGCCGGCGACGCGGCATCGCAGGCGCGGAAACAGGCACGGCGGAACGTTGTCGTTGCTACTTTGACGCACCGCTCTCGCTCAGCTCGACGAACACCCGCCGCAACTGCTCGAACTGCACGAACTCGACGAACTGCAGCTCGACGACGAGCAACTGCTGTCGGACGAATCGTACGACGTGCCGCCGCCCGCTTTCGCCGCGGCAACCGGCGGCACCGGCGAGGCGGCCAGCACCGTGCCCGAATACGCCGACCACGCGGTACCGGCCAGCGCGCCTGCGCCGAACAGCGCGGCGGTCCACAACAACGGGTCCGGATCGTCGCGTTCGGCGTCGCGTGTCTCGCGCGTTTCCTGCGCGTTGCGCGCATGCGACGCCTCGCGCGCAGCCCGCGGATCGTGCGCCGCCCGGCGCTCGAGCAGCGCGGCGCGCCCGGCCGCCGTGGCGCCGCCACGCCCGAAGCCGGTCAGCCGCCGCGCGACGATCCGGTACGCGATCGCGAACACCGCCATGCAGATGCCGAGCAGCAGCACGGGCCGCCCGCGACTCATCCCGACCGCGAGCTTCGCTGCGCCGGTGCCGAGCACGAGCAGCACGATCGCGCGCGCGGCCAGGCGCGATGCGCGCAGCTCGCCGGCTGCCCAGAACCAGCCCTGCGCCCGCATCCCGTCGACCACCTCCTGCGCATACCCGGCAAGCCGCTCGCGAAACACACCGTAGCGCACGGTGCCGGACGGTTGCTCCTTGAGCCACACGCAGTGATCGTCGTACCGGCCCGCGCGTTCCGGATCCGCGATCTTCACGTAACCGCCGTGCCGGGGAAGGGTCCACAGAACGACCGCGCCCGCATGCGCGAGCCACATCGTCACGACTTGCGCGACCCGCGCTTCGCCGCCGGTGAGATAGGCGACTTCGTCGGCGCTCAATCCGGACGAAGCCTTGCGCGTACGCCGACCCCAGCGACGGACGCGAAATTCGAGAGCCTGGAGCGCGACGATCAGCAGCAGCGCAACGACACAGGCCGGCACGTAGAACGCGAGAAACTGCGGCCCCGTGTAATTCAGCACGTTGAAGTCCTGCGCCGATGCGCAGGTAGCGGCGACGCTCGCGGCCGCCGCCGACCACGCGAGTTTCGGCAGACGGTTGCGCCATGTGCGGCGCGGCGGCGCGGAGGCCGTGCCGTCAGGCTGCTGCGCGTCCGCCTTCGCATCGGCCGGCCGGTCGACGGGACGCGGCCAGATCGATGCCGGCGGCTCGCAGCCGAACAGCCGGCGATAGCTGTCGAGCGTGTCGCGATAGCGCTGCGCGTACACGGCGGCCTCGTCCTGCGCGCCGGTGCCGGGCAGGTGGTGCAGCGGCGCGCGCAACACGCCGGCGCAGAACACGTCCCAGTATTCGAGCGTGTATTGCAGATGGAAATGCCACGCGGCATCGACCGCGACCGACGGCGTGACCGGATGCCCGGCCGCCTGTGCGAGGAACGCGAAGCGCTTGTATTCGTCGATCACGGCCAGCGCGTGGTCGTGCGACCAGCCTTCGGCTTCGGCGAGGCGCCGGCTGTACGGCAGCGGCGCGTGAGGATCATCGGGGGAATACGCGTGCAGACGCGCAAGCAGCGCCTGCTGTGCCTCGGTCGGCGCGCACGCGGCGACTGCGGTCGAGGTAGACGGGATGGCAGCCATCGGGAGTCGGCGCGATGCGCGGACGGCCGCCGCGATCGACGCTTGGAGTTGTCGTTGCGGGCGATTCTCGCACAACGGAAAGGCGGCGCAATAGCGCGGGAAATGACGACGCGATGGCGAGACGGACGTGCGGTGAGGCTACGCTCGAGCGACTTCGGAACAACGGATCGGGAAATTCGACACTTGGAATCAGGCTATTTGGCGCGCCCGGCTGGGATCGAACCAGCAACCCCTGCCTTCGGAGGGCAGTACTCTATCCATTGAGCTACGGGCGCGTGAGACAGTGAAGCGACCCCATATACAGGCCGCCCACGATTGGCAAGACGGCAAGGATACCCGGTTTCCCATGACGCGTCCACCTCGCCCGCCGAATCGCCGTCGGGTGAGCCTGCGTGCGGGTAAACACGCGCCATCGCACCGCTCGCCGTGATGTAAACGTTCCGTCTATAATCGTCCGTGCTTCATTGGACTGCCATTTTGCCGTTGCACCGCGCTCACAATTCCTATTCACGGAGACGAGGCAAGCATGAGCGAAGCACCCCACGAATCTCCCGTCAAAACCCCCGGGCAGCTGATTGCCGTCATCATCGCGTCGTTCGCGATTCCGATCGTCCTGATCGTCCTGTTCGCCAATTACGCGAACCATGCGTTCCGTTCCGGTGCCGGCACGGACGCGCTGTCCGACGAGCAGGTCGCCGCACGTATCGCCCCGATCGCGAAGGTCGACGTGAAGGACGCCAACGCGCCCCGCACGTACAAGACGGGCGAGGAAGTCTACAAGGCCGTCTGCGTGACCTGCCACGGCACCGGCGCCGCCGGCGCGCCGAAGTTCGGCAACAAGGACGACTGGGCGCCGCGCATCTCGCAAGGCTTCGACACGCTGCTGAAGACGGCCCTCGCGGGCAAGGGCGCGATGCCGGCGCGCGGCGGCACGAGCCCCGACGACGTCAGCGACTATGAAATCGCGCGCGCGATCGTCTACATGGCGAACAACGACGGCGCGAACTTCCCCGAACCGGCCGCGCCGGCCGCCAACGCGGCACAGGCCGCCAGCGGCGCACCCGCGTCGGGCGCCGACGCGTCGAACGCGCAGGCCGCCGCCGCCATGGCTGCGATCGCCGCGATCCCGAAGGCCGGCGAAAAACCCGCGGCCGCCCCGGCCGCCGCCGATGCGGCAACGGCCGGCAAGGCGCTGTACACGTCGACCTGCCAGGCCTGCCACGCGGCCGGCGTGCTCGGCGCGCCGAAGTTCGGCAGCAAGGAAGACTGGGCGCCGCGCCTGAAGGATTCGATGGACACGGTCTACAACTACGCGCTGCACGGCAAGGGCGCGATGCCGCCGAAGGGCGGATCGAACGCGTCGGATGCCGACGTGAAGGCGGCCGTCGACTACATGGTCAACGCGGCGAAGTAACGGTCCCGCTCGGCCATCCGTAAAAAACCCCCGCGACGCACGCGCATCGCGGGGGTTTCGTTTTCGTGCGGCCGGTTCGTCGCGCCGACGTACGCGCGGCGGCGGCGCCGCGTCACTTCTGCAGCAACGCCTTCAGGCTCGCGAGCCGGTCCTTCGGCGACATCGGCGCCTCTTCCGGCGTCGGCGGCGGCGCTTCGTCGAGTCCCATCTCGGGAATGAACCGCGACGGTTCGCACACGACCGTCTCGCGCGCCCGCTTGCGCTTCTTGCACCAGTTCAGGTGCAGGCTGCGCTGCGCGCGGGTGATCGCGACGTACATCAGCCGGCGCTCCTCCTCGATCCGTTCGTTGTCGATCGGGCCGTCGTCCTCGCTGCCGCCGCGGTGCGGCATGATGCCTTCCTCGACGCCGACCAGGAACACGTGCGGATACTCGAGGCCCTTCGACGCGTGGACGGTCGACAGCCGCACGGCGTCCGGATCCTCGTCCTTGCCTTCGAGCATCGACATCAGCGCGACGGTCTGAATCAGGCCGAGCAGGTTCTTGCCCGTATCGGCGAGCCCGTCCGCGTTGTGGAAACCGTCGGCGTCGCCGTCGACGGCGTCCGTCTCGGGCTTCGTGCCCTTGCGCTTCAGCCATTCGAGAAATTCGAGCACGTTCTGCCACTTCGACTGCGCCTGCCGCTCGTCGAACGCGTCGTACAGGTACGCCTCGTAGTGGATCGCCTCCATCATGTCGTCGAGCACGACGGTCGCGGGCTCCTTGTCCGCGCGCTCGGTCAGGCGCTGGATGAAGTCGCAGAACATCCGCAGCGGCTCGACCTGGCGCGCCGACAGCCGTGCCTCGATCCCGCCCATGTACACGGCCTCGAACAGCGACACCTTCGCCTGCCCCGCGAACGACCCGAGCGCCTCGAGCGTCGTGTTGCCGATCCCGCGGCGCGGCGTCGTGACCGCGCGGATGAACGCGGGATCGTCGTCGGCGTTCGCGATCAGCCGCAGGTACGCGCACAGGTCCTTGATCTCGGCCTTGTCGAAGAACGACTGGCCGCCCGACAGCACGTACGGAATCCGCTCGCGCCGCAGCACCTGCTCGAAAATCCGCGCCTGGAAGTTGCCGCGGTACAGGATCGCGTAGTCGCGGAACTGCGCGCGCCGCTCGAACTTGTGCGCGGACAGCCGGAACACGACCGATTCGGCCTCGTGTTCCTCGTCGTTGCATGCCGTGACGGTGATCGAATCGCCCATCCCGTGCTCGGACCACAGCTTCTTCTCGAACAGCTTCGGGTTGTTCGCGATCACGTTGTTCGCGGCGGTCAGGATCCGCACCGTCGACCGGTAGTTCTGCTCGAGCTTGATCACGTGCAGCTTCGGGAAATCCTTGCCGAGCTGCGCGAGGTTCTCCAGCGTCGCGCCGCGCCAGCCGTAGATCGCCTGGTCGTCGTCGCCGACCGCCGTGAACGCGGCGCGCGGGCCCGCGAGCTGCTTGAGCAGCTCGTACTGGCACGCATTGGTGTCCTGGTACTCGTCGATCAGCAGGTAGCGCAGCTTGTTCTGCCAGCGGTCGCGCACCTGCTCGTTCTTCGCGAACAGCTCGGCCGGCAGGCGGATCAGGTCGTCGAAATCGACCGCCTGGTACGCGTGCAGCGTCGCCACGTAGTTGCGGTAGACCAGCGCGGCCTGGTGCTCGTCCTCGTTGGCCGCGATCGCCATCGCCTCGTCAGGCATGATCAGGCCGTTCTTCCACAGCGAGATGATGCTCTGGATCTTGCGGATCAGGCCCTTGTCGGTCGTGCCGAGCTGCTCCTGGATCATCCCGAAGCAGTCGTCCGAATCCATGATCGAGAATTGCGGCTTCAGGCCGACGTGCTCGGCCTCCTGGCGCAGGATCTGCACGCCGAGCGAGTGGAACGTGCAGACGGTGAGTTGATTGACGGGCACCTTGCGGCCTTCCTTGCCGGGCGTGGTGAGCGTCTTGCCTTCCAGCAGCTTGGACACACGCTCGCGCATTTCGGCGGCGGCCTTGTTCGTGAACGTGACGGCGGCGATATGGCGCGGCTCGAAGCCTTTCGCTTCGATCAGGTGCGCGATCTTCTGCGTGATCACGCGGGTCTTGCCGCTGCCCGCGCCGGCGAGCACGAGGCAGGGACCGTCGAGGTAGCGCACCGCTTCATTCTGAGCGGGATTGAGGCCTGCGGACATGATGGCGGATGGTGTTGCTGATTGACGGCGGAACGCCGGGAGGATGCCGTGCGCGGCAAACCGGCAAAGCAGGCGCACACGCAGGCAGGACGCGCATGTTAACACGTCGGCGGCGTGCATTTCGGACGCGCCGCAGGGCAGGGGCGCGCAGGCTTGCCGGGCGGGCGCCCCCTGTCCGTTCGGCCAATCCGGCCCCGTCCGCGCTGCGATCGGACACAATACGCACTCCCCCGGCGCCACCCGCCGGCCCGCTTCAAATTCTCCTGAGCCGTCACCGGATCGATCTCATGGAATACCTGCTCGCCGCCGCCGCCGTCGGCCCCTGCCGTCCGTGCGGGGGCGTTACATGCGCCGGCGCCGCGTCGCGCCGCGGCAGCCCGAGGCGGCCGGCCCGCGCGACGGCGTGGCCGGCGACGGCCAGCTCCCAGGCAGGCTGGCCGCCACGGCTCGCCGCGCGTCAGTTGGTCACGCCGTACGGCGCCCATCCCGCGCAAAATGCCGGCATGCCTCGTGCAAACGCCGCATCGCTTCGCGCGTTTCGCCCGACGCGTCTGTGCAAGCGGCGGCGCCATGCCAAAATAGCCGGTCGTCTCCGTGCCGCTTCGGCGCGCCATCCTTTAATTTCCTTCGCAGCCAGGAATTGCCATGTCGTCATTGCTCAGGATTGGTTTGATGGGTTTCGGTTTCGCCGGCGCGACGTTCCACGCGCCCGTGATCGCCACGAGCGGCCGCACTGAAGTCGCCGCGATCGCGACGGGTCAGTCCGATCGCGCGCACGCCGCCTATCCGGGGGCGCGCATCGTCCCCGACCTCGACGCGCTGCTCGGCCTCGACGACATCGAATGCGTGGTGATCGCCACGCCGAACGACACGCACTTCACGCTCGCGCGCCAGGTGCTCGAAGCCGGCCGCCACGTGGTCGTCGACAAGCCGGTCACGCTCACCGCCGACGAGGCGCTCGCGCTCGCGCGGCTCGCGAACGCACGCAGCCGGTTGTTCGCGCCGTTCCACAACCGCCGCTGGGACGGCGATTTCCTCACCGTGCGCCGGATCGTCGACTCGGGCGAGCTCGGCCGCGTCACCTGCTTCGCGTCGCACTTCGACCGCTTCCGGCCGACGCCGCGCACGCGCTGGCGCGAGGAGCCGGCCCGCGGCGGCGGCCTGCTGCTCGACCTCGGCCCGCACCTGATCGATCAGGCGCTCGTGCTGTTCGGCACGCCGGACACCGTGAGCGCCACCGTCAAGACGCGCCGCGACAACGGCACGGCGCCCGATTTCGTGCACCTGCTGCTCGGCTATCCGGACAAGGACGTCGCGCTGCATGCGAGCGCGCTGTCGGCGATCGAGCCCGCGCGCTTCACGCTGCACGGCACGCGCGGCAGCTACCAGAAGTTCGGGCTCGACACGCAGGAAGACCAGCTCAAGGCCGGCCTCACCGCCGACGACGTCGAATTCGGCGGCGGCAATCCGCCCGGCCTGCTGCGCGTGCTCGACGGCGACGTCGAGGTCGAACGTCCGGTGCCGACGCTCGACGGCCAGTACGCGGAGTTCTACCGCGCGCTCGCCGCATCGATCCGCGACGGCGCGCCGTTCCCCGTCACCGCGCAGGACGCGGTCGACGTGATGACGATCATCGAGCTCGCCGCGCAGAGCGAGCACGACGGCCGCCGGCTGCCGTTCGTGCGTCGTATCGTCTAATCGTTGCCGGCCGGGGCGGCGCCGCCGCGGCCGGCATCCCACGCCACGCGCCACGCGCCACGCGCCACGCGCCACGCGCACCGTAGCGTTTGCCGCCCGCGGCCCCGTCGGCCCCGTCGGCCCCGTCGGCTCGGTCGGCTCGGTCGGCTCGGTCGGCTCGGTCGGCTCGGTCAGCTCGGTCAGCTCGGTCAGCTCGGTCGGCTCGGTCGGCTCGGTCAGCTCGGTCAGCTCGGTCAGCTCGGTCAGCTCGGTCAGCTCGGTCGGCTAGGTCGGCTAGGTCGGCTAGGTCGGCTCGGTGACTCCGTGGCTCCGTGGCTCGGCGGCACGGCGGCACGGCGGCACGGCGGCACGGCGGCATGGCGCCTCAACATTCCGTTACAAATGGTGCGGGAACGAAAGTCAGCGGTCGCCCGGTCTGACGCGTTTCTCGAAAATCGAACCGACACCCATCCGTCAGGAGAATTTGATGCAACGGTTGATTCGCGCAGCGGCATGCTGCGTCCTGGTTTCCTCGCTCGCGGCCTGCATCGTGCAGCCGCAGCGGCCGGCCCGGCAGGCGCCCCCGCCCCGACCGAATCCGCAGGTCGTCGCGAACGACCGCATGCAGGAGGTCCAGGGCCGGATCGACAACCTGCACCGCCGGATCGACGCGCGCGTGAACGGCGGCTACTACCCGCCGCCGTATGGCGCGCAGTTGCACCACCGCCTCGACGTGATCCGCCAGGAAGCGAGCGACATGGCGGCCCAGCACAACGGCGGCCTGTCCGGCGACGAGCAGCGGGTGCTGAATCAGGAACTCGACACGGCCGCCCGCGCGATCGGCGAGTAACGCGCCGGCGCCTGCCGGAGCGGATGACGCGGCGGCGCCCAGGGCCGCCGCTTGTCGCGAAGCGACATTCTTTTGCCCAAATTGACAATGCCCACCCGCTCGCGTACAGTCGCCCGCACGCGTCGGGAGAGCGTGCGACCGGGTGTTCCGACACCGGTTGCGCCGCCGAAGGGGCACACCCGCAAACTCTCAGGCAAAAGGACCGACCGCGTCGGGGAACCGCGTCCGCGCACTGCGCGCGCAATACGTTCCCCGCACTCTGGAGAGCGGCAGTAGCCCGCAGCGCATTGGCTGCGCGGGCAAGCTGCCCACCGAAGGGGCGCGCGCTCGCCGGGCTTGGCCCGAGCGCAATCTCTCAGGTATCGAGGACAGAGGGGCATGTACCGGATTGCTCGAGGCCATCGGCCGCGGCGGTCGGCACATGGCCGTTCTGATCCGCGCGCAAGCGCCTTGCCTGAGGCCTCGATGACTGCACTGAATCACACCCCGCTCAACGCCGCGCACCGCGCGCTCAATGCCCGCATGGTCGACTTCGGCGGCTGGGACATGCCCGTCAACTACGGCTCGCAGATCGAAGAGCACGCTGCCGTGCGCACCGACGCCGGCATGTTCGACGTGTCGCACATGTGCGTCGTCGATTTCACCGGCAGCCGCGTGCGCGCGTTCTTCGAGCATGCGATCGCGAACCACGTCGGCAAGCTCAAGACGCCCGGCAAGGCGCTCTACTCGTGCCTGCTCAACCCGCAGGGCGGCGTCATCGACGATCTGATCGTCTATTACTTCACCGAAGAATTCTTCCGCGTGGTGGTCAACGCCGGCACGGCCGAGAAGGACATCGCGTGGTTCAACCAGCTCAACGAGCAAGGCGGTTACGGCCTGACCATCGCGCCGCGCCGCGATTTCGCGATCGTCGCCGTTCAGGGCCCGAACGCCCGCGAAAAGGTCTGGGCGACGGTGCCGTCCGCACGCGCGGCCACCGGCGAGCTCAAGCCGTTCAACGCCGCGCAGGTCGCCGGCACGCCGTTCGGCGATCTCACCGTCGCGCGCACCGGCTACACCGGCGAAGACGGCTTCGAAGTGATCGTCCCGGCCGTGCACGTCGTAGCGCTGTGGAATGCGCTGCAGCAAAACGGCGTGCGCCCGTGCGGGCTCGGTGCGCGCGACACGCTGCGCCTCGAGGCCGGCATGAACCTGTACGGCCAGGACATGGACGACACCGTCTCCCCGCTCGACGCGGGCCTCGCCTGGACGGTCGACCTCAGCGCGCCGCGCGACTTCGTCGGCCGCGCCGCACTGGAAGCCAACGGCACGCGCGCCGCGTTCGTCGGCCTGATCCTGCAGAAGGAAAACGGCAAGGCGGGCGGCGTGCTGCGCGCGCACCAGAAGGTCGTCACGCCGCACGGCGAAGGCGAGATCACGAGCGGCACGTTCTCGCCGTCGATGCAGGAATCGATCGCGTTCGCGCGCGTGCCGACGGCCGTCCAGATCGGCGACACCGTCCAGGTGCAAATTCGAGACAAGAATCTTCCCGCGCGCGTGGTAAAACTGCCGTTCGTGCGCAACGGCAAGGTCCTCGCTGCGTAACGACCGAGAAGCGGCCGGGGCCGCCTCCCGGCAAGCCGGGAGATGGCGCCCGGCGCAACCCCATCCGGCGCACCATGGCGGCGCGCCAGCAGAACGAACACACCTTTTTATCCAGGAGCATCCGATGAGCAACGTCCCGGCCGATCTGAAGTACACCGACGAACACGAGTGGATCCGCACCGAAGCCGACGGCACGCTGACGGTCGGCATCACCGATCACGCGCAGAGCACGCTCGGCGACATCGTCTTCCTCGAGCTGCCCGAAGTCGGCAAGTCGGTGACGGCGGGCGACGCCGTCGGCGTCGTCGAATCGGTGAAGGCGGCATCCGACATCTACTCGCCGGTGTCCGGCGAAATCGTCGAAGTCAATGGCGCGATCGTCGACGCGCCGGATCAGGTCAACAGCGACGCGTACGCAAGCTGGCTCTTCAAGATCAAGCTCGCGGACGGCGCATCGACCGACAAGCTGATCGACGCCGACGCGTACAGCAAGCTGATCGACTAATTTTCCTTACCCGAACCGCGCGCGGCCGCGCAGCCGGCCCGCGCGGGACCAGAGTCACGCCATGAAGCTCGAACACCCGGACCGCCTGATGAACCGCACGCCCCTCTCGCTCGCCGCGCTCGAAACGCACGACGCGTTCGCCGAACGCCACATCGGCCCCGACGCCGCCAGCCAGCAGGCCATGCTCGACACGCTCGGCTTCGCGTCGCGCGCCGCCCTGATCGACGCCGTGATCCCGGCGTCGATCCGCCGCGCCGAAACGCTGCCGCTCGGGCCCTTCGCGCAGCCGAAGAGCGAGGCCGAAGCCCTCGCCGCGCTGCGTGCGCTCGCGGACAAGAACCAGGTGTTCCGCTCGTATATCGGCCAGGGCTACCACGACACGCACACGCCGGCCGTGATCCTGCGCAACGTGCTCGAAAATCCGGCGTGGTACACGGCCTACACGCCGTACCAGCCCGAAATTTCCCAGGGCCGCCTCGAAGCGCTCCTGAACTTCCAGCAGATGGTGGCCGACCTCACGGGTCTCGCAATTTCGAATGCCTCGCTGCTGGATGAAGCCACCGCCGCGGCCGAAGCGATGACGCTGCTGCAGCGCACCGGCAAGCCGAAGTCGAACGTGTTCTACGTCGCCGACGACGTGCTGCCGCAAACCCTTGAAGTGATCCGCACGCGCGCGCTGCCGGTCGGCATCGAGGTCAAGACGGGCCCGGCCGCCGACGCGGCGCAGGCAAACGCGTTCGGCGTGCTGCTGCAGTACCCGGGCGTGAACGGCGACGTGCGCGACTACCGCGCGCTCACCGAAGCGATCCACGCGGCCGGCGGCCACGTGGTCGTCGCGGCCGACCTGCTCGCGCTCACCGTGCTGACGCCGCCCGGCGAATGGGGTGCGGACGTCGCGGTCGGCAACACGCAGCGCTTCGGCGTGCCGATGGGCTTCGGCGGCCCGCACGCCGCGTATCTCGCGGTGCGCGACGAATTCAAGCGCCAGATGCCGGGCCGCCTCGTCGGCGTGACCGTCGACGCGCAGGGCAAGCCCGCGCTGCGCCTCGCGCTGCAGACGCGCGAACAGCACATCCGCCGCGAGAAGGCCACGTCGAACGTGTGTACCGCGCAGGCGCTGCTCGCGATCATGGCGAGCATGTACGCGGTCTACCACGGCCCGCACGGCCTGAAGACGATCGCGCTGCGCGTGAACCGCATCGCGGCGCTGCTGGCCGCCGGCGTGAAACAGCTCGGCTTCGCGACCGTCAACGACACGTTCTTCGACACGCTGACGATCGATACCGGCGCGCGCACCGCGCAGGTCCACGAACTCGCGAAGGCCAAGCGCATCAACCTGCGCCGCGTGAGCGACACGCAAGTCGGCGTGTCGGTCGACGAAACGACGACGCGCGACGACCTCGCCGATCTCCTCGACGTGTTCGCGCAGGCCGCGGGCGGCACCGCGCCGGCCGTCGATGCGCTGGACGCGGGTCTCGACGGCGTCGCCGCGCTGCCGGCCGGCCTCGAGCGCACGAGCGCGTACCTGACGCACCATGTGTTCAACCGCCACCATTCCGAAACCGAAATGCTGCGCTACCTGCGCAGCCTGTCGGACAAGGATCTCGCGCTCGACCGCTCGATGATCCCGCTCGGCTCGTGCACGATGAAGCTGAACGCAACGTCGGAAATGCTGCCCGTCACGTGGCCCGAGTTCGGCCGCATCCACCCGTTCGCGCCGGCCGAGCAGACCGTCGGCTACCGCGAGATGATCGACCAGCTCGAACAGATGCTCGTCGCGGCCACCGGCTACGCGGCCGTGTCGCTGCAACCGAATGCGGGCTCGCAGGGCGAGTACGCGGGCCTGCTGATCATCCACGCGTACCACGCATCGCGCGGCGAAGGCCATCGCGACGTGTGCCTGATCCCGGCGTCCGCGCACGGCACGAACCCGGCGTCCGCGCACATGGCCGGCATGAAGGTCGTGGTCGTCGCGTGCGACGCGCAGGGCAACGTCGACATCGCCGACCTGAAGGCGAAGGCCGAGCAGCACTCGAAGAACCTCGCGGCGATCATGATCACGTATCCGTCGACGCACGGCGTGTTCGAGCAGAACGTCCGCGAGATCTGCGAGATCGTCCACGCGCACGGCGGCCAGGTGTACGTCGACGGCGCGAACATGAACGCGATGGTCGGCCTGACCGCGCCGGGCCAGTTCGGCGGCGACGTGTCGCACCTGAACCTGCACAAGACCTTCTGCATCCCGCACGGCGGCGGCGGCCCGGGCGTCGGCCCGGTCGCGGTCGGCGCGCACCTCGCGAAGTTCCTGCCGAACCAGCGCTCGACAGGCTACGCACGCGGCGAGGAAGGCATCGGTGCGGTGTCGGCCGCGCCGTACGGCTCGGCGTCGATCCTGCCGATCTCGTGGATGTACATCGCGATGATGGGCGCGAAGAACCTGACCGCCGCGACCGAAACCGCAATCCTCAACGCGAACTACATCGCGAAGCGCCTCGCGCCGCACTACCCGGTGCTGTATTCGGGCCCGGGCGGGCTGGTCGCGCACGAGTGCATTCTCGACCTGCGGCCGATCAAGGAAACGAGCGGCATCAGCGTCGACGACGTCGCGAAGCGCCTGATGGACTACGGCTTCCACGCGCCGACGATGAGCTTCCCGGTGCCGGGCACGCTGATGGTCGAGCCGACCGAATCGGAATCGCAGGAAGAACTCGACCGCTTCATCGCCGCGATGATCGCGATCCGCGAGGAAATCCGCGCGGTCGAGGAAGGCCGCGCCGATCGCGAGGACAACCCGCTGCGTCACGCGCCGCACACGGCCGCCGTCGTCACCGCGAACGAATGGCCGCATGCGTATTCGCGCGAGCAGGCCGCGTACCCGGTCGCATCGCTCGGCACGAACAAGTACTGGCCGCCGGTCGGCCGCGCGGACAACGCGTACGGCGACCGCAACCTGTTCTGCTCGTGCGTGCCGGTGTCGGACTACGCATAACGCGCGTCACGCCCGGAGCCGACCGACGGTGACCGCACCGCACGCAACCCCGGTTGCGTGCGGTTTTTGCGTTCGTCGGGCCGACCGGTTCACGTTCATCCGCCAATCCGGCTAACATCACACGCGATCCAGCCAATGAAGGAGTTCCGCATGGTGCGTCCGATGTTTCCGGGCCATGGTGCAACAGAGCGGCGGCCGCGCACGCGCGTAGGCCGTTCCGTGCCGATGCTCGTCGCGTCGCTGTCGCTGGCCGCCGCCGGCCTCGGCATGTCCGGCCGTGCGCACGCGGCGATGAATTTCTGCGCGGCGCCGGCGCTGCAGGCGAGCGAGACGACGCAGGCCGAGCCAGGCGTGCAGGCGCTGATCCGCAGCGTCGACGCACGCATCGGCGAGCAGCCGAAGGCGATGGCGCGCGTGCACACCGAAGGCACGCTGCCGCACGAAGGCATCTACGACCAGAGCGCCGCCGCGCTCAAGGACATGGACCTGATGCGCGATGCGGCGCTCGCGTGGCGCGTGACGAACGCGCCGCGCTACCTGCAACTCGTCGACCGCTTCCTGTCCGCGTGGGTCTCGACCTATCAGCCGAGCTTCAACCCGATCGACGAGACGCGCTTCGAGAGCCTGATCGTCGCGTACGACATGACCGCGAGCGCGCTGCCGGTGAAGACGCGCAACGCGGCGGCCGCGTTCATCGCCAAGCTCGGCGCCGGCTATGTCGCGCAGGTCGACGCGCAGAAGCGCCCGCTCACCGGCACCTGGCGCAACAACTGGCAGAGCCACCGGATCAAGCTGATCGCGCTGTCCGCGTTCACGCTCGGCGACCGCAAGATGATGAACGCCGCGCAGCGGCTGTTCGTCGAACATCTCGCCGACAACATCGGCCCGGATGGCAAGACCTGGGATTTCGAGGAACGCGATGCGCTGCATTACGCGGTCTACGATTTGCAGCCGCTGGTGACGGCCGCGCTCGCCGCGCGCCGCTTCAACCGCAACTGGCTGCGCGAGCGCGGCGCGAACGGCGCGACGCTCGCGGCCGCGCTCGACTGGCTCGTGCCGTATGCGCTCGGCGAGAAAACGCACGAGGAATTCGTGAATTCGCCGGTGCCGTTCGACGCGAAGCGCCGCGAGGCCGGCCTGCCGGGTTACACGGGGCAGTGGGACCCGAAAAACGCCACCGAACTCTTTCATCTGGCCGCGCGGCTCGACGGGCGCTATGCCCGCGTCGCGCAGCAGCTTTCCCCAACGCCGCCCGCATGGCTCGCCGCGTGCCTGCCATTGCAGGCGCGCTAGCTTCATTCTTATCGCAAGGCAGGTATCGAAATGGCAGTCAGCGTGTTTGACCTCTTCAAGATCGGCATCGGTCCGTCCAGTTCGCACACGGTCGGACCGATGCGCGCGGCGCTGATGTTCGTCCAGGGCCTCGAGCGCGACGGGCTGCTCGACGCGACGGCCCACGTGAAGGTCGAGTTGTACGGCTCGCTCGGCGCCACCGGCAAGGGCCACGGCACCGACCGCGGCGTGATGCTCGGCCTGCTCGGCGACGCGCCCGACACCGTGGATCCCGACACGATCGACGCGCGGCTGGAAGACGTCCGCAAAACGAAGCGGCTCGCGCTGCTCGGCACGCATCCGGTGCCGTTCGTGCTGAAGGACAACATCGCGTTCTACCGCCAGGCGCTGCCCGAACATCCGAACGGGATGAAGCTGCGCGCGAGCGACGCGAACGGCGCGGTGCTGGTCGAGCGCACTTACCTGTCGGTCGGCGGCGGCTTCGTCGTGACGGCCGGCGCGCCGAACACCAAGGTACTGAGCGCGGCCGAGCAGATGACGCACCCGTTTCGCACCGGCGCGGAGCTGCTCGCGCTGACCGCATCGACCGGCAAGTCGATCGCGCAACTGATGTGGGAAAACGAGCGCGCATGGCACACCGAGGAAGAAACGCGCGACGGGCTGCTGAAGATCTGGGCCGTGATGCAGTCGTGCGTGTCGCGCGGCTGCGGGATCGGCCATCCCGATGCCGACGGCAACCTGCCCGGCCCGTTCCAGGTCAAGCGCCGCGCGCCGCAGCTGTACCGCACGCTGACCGGCAGCCCGGAGCGCGCGCTGCAGGACCCGCTGTCGATGATCGACTGGATCAACCTGTACGCGATCGCGGTCAACGAGGAGAACGCGGCCGGCGGCCGCGTCGTCACCGCGCCGACCAACGGCGCGGCCGGCATCATCCCGGCCGTGCTGCATTACTACACGCGTTTCACGCCCGGCGCGAACGAACAGGGCGTGATCGACTTCCTGCTGACGGCCGCCGCGATCGGCATCCTCTACAAGCTCAACGCGTCGATCTCGGGCGCGGAAGTCGGGTGCCAGGGTGAAGTGGGTGTCGCGTGCTCGATGGCCGCCGGCGCGCTCGCGGCCGTGCTCGGCGGCACGCCGCAGCAGGTCGAGAACGCGGCCGAGATCGGGATGGAACACAACCTGGGCCTGACCTGCGACCCGGTGGGCGGGATGGTGCAGATTCCGTGCATCGAGCGCAACGCGATGGCGTCGGTGAAGGCCGTCAACGCGGCGCGCATGGCGCTGCGCGGCGACGGCTCGCATTACGTGTCGCTCGACTCGGTGATCAAGACGATGCGCGAGACGGGCGCCGACATGAAGACGAAGTACAAGGAAACGTCGCGCGGCGGGCTCGCGGTGAATATCGTCGAATGCTGATGCCGGACCCGGCGACGACGCGGGATGGACCGATATCCCGCATTGCCGCCGGCACGGCGCCCGGCGCTAGTCGTTCAGCCAGTTCTCCAGTCGCAGCCCCGGATAGCTGACGAAATCCCGCTCGTTGTTGGTCACGAGGACGACATCGAGCGACACCGCATGCGCGGCGATCAGTTTGTCGAGGTGATCCTTCTTCCGCTCGCGGGTGGCGTCGCGGATCGGGCCATACGCTTGCGCGGCCGCGGCGTCGAACGGCGCGACGGGAATATCCTCGATCAATGCGGCGAGATGGCGGCGCTCCCGGGCCGGACTCGCACATGCGGTCACGCCGTACTCGAGCTCCGCATAGGTGATCGCCGACATGACGACGTCGCCCGTGTAGCACTGCGCGAATCGTTTCGCGACCTGCTCCGGCTGATGCTTCATCAGATAGATGCACATGTTGGTGTCGAGCATGAAGCGCGGCATCACAATCCCTCGCGTTCGGCCTGCTCCTGATCGCCGCGCCCTTCGGCCATGAAGTCCGGCCCGAATTTCGCGAATTTCTGCAGTACCTGCGTCAGCGGCCGCCGCATCGGCCGAATCCGGATTTCGTCACCGACGCGCTCGATTTCCAGTTCGATGTCGCTGCGTTCATAGGCGAGGCCCGCCGGAATTCGCACGGCCTGCGAGTTGCCGTTCCTGAATACCCTCGTGGTATGCATGTCGATCTCCGCTCGGATGTACATTGTATGTACATTATCCGATGCGGGCGAAGATGTAAATCCATGTGTGTACATAAGCCTCCCGATGGCGTTCCGCTCGATACGTGAGCGTCAACGCCCCCGCTGAACGCCGACATGCCGATTCGGCGTCGGGCTCAACATCCATGGCACTCACTTTCCGCCGTCGCACGAACGCGCACAAGCTGGCCGGAAGGCCAATCGAAGCCGGCGCGCACGGGCCGCCCCGCCCAGCGTTCCGACACTTTTCAACGGCCGGCGTACCGGCGCTCGGCCAACCGGCGTAAGCTGTACGTCCCGCTACCCAAGGGAGACGGCTGCCCATGTCGCATTCCAAGGATCTCGAGCCGCGCGCCACCACCGGTGCGCGGCTGCTCGTCGATGCGTTGCTCGCCAATCACGTCGAACGCGTGTTCTGCGTGCCGGGCGAGAGCTTCCTCGCCGTGCTCGATGCGCTGGCGGACGACACCGCCCGCATCCAGACGGTCGTCTGCCGCCACGAGGCGGCCGCCGCGAACATGGCCGAAGCGGTCGGCAAGCTGACCGGCCGCCCCGGCATCGCGTTCGTCACGCGCGGGCCGGGCGCGACGCATGCGTCGATCGGCGTGCACACCGCGTTCCAGGATTCGACGCCGATGATCCTGTTCGTCGGTCAGTGCGCACGCGAGCACCTCGACCGCGAAGCCTTCCAGGAAATCGACTACCGCCGGATGTTCGGCCAGATGGCGAAATGGGTCGCGCAGATCGACGATCCGCGCCGCATCCCCGAATACCTGAGCCACGCGTTCCACGTCGCGACGTCCGGCCGGCCCGGCCCGGTCGTGCTCGCGTTGCCGGAGGACGTGCTGTCCGACGCGTGCGCACCGCAGCCCGTCGTGCCGGCCGCGAAACGCATCGCGGCGGCGCCGTCGGCCGCGCAGATCGACGAGCTGCGCGAACGGCTCGCGCGCGCGGAACGGCCGTTCGCGATCGTCGGCGGCAGCGGCTGGACGCCCGACGCCTGCGCGAACCTGCGCACCTTCGTCGAACGCTGGCAATTGCCGGTCGCGTGCGCGTTCCGCTACCAGGACACGATCGACAACGCACACCCGAACTACGCGGGCGACGTCGGGCTCGGGATCAACCCCGCGCTCGCGAAACGCATCCGCGATGCCGACTTGCTGCTCGTGATCGGGCCGCGCCTCGGCGAAGCGACGACCGGCGGCTACACGCTGCTCGACATCCCGAAGACGCGCCAGACGCTGATCCACGTGCATCAGGGCGCGGACGAACTCGGCCGCGTGTACGCCGCCGACCTGCCGATCGTCTCCGGCATGCCCGAGATCGCCGCGCCGCTGGCCGCGCTCGAGCCGCCCGAGCGGCCCGCGTGGGCCGGCGCGGCCGCCGACGCGCACCGCGCGTACCGCGAATGGCATGCGCCGCTGCCGATGCCTGGCGACGTGCAACTCGGCGACGTGATGGTGCAGTTGCGCGAGCGCCTGCCGCACGACGCGATCCTGACCAACGGCGCGGGCAACTATGCGATCTGGCTGCATCGCCACTTCGCGTACCGGCACTTCCGTTCGCAGCTCGCGCCGACGAGCGGCGCGATGGGCTACGGACTGCCGGCCGCGCTCGCCGCGAAGTCGCTGTATCCGCAGCGCGCCGTCGTCGCGCTCGCCGGCGACGGCTGCTTCATGATGGCCGGCAACGAGCTCGCGACCGCGATGCAATACGGGCTGAACATCGTGGCGATCGTCGTCAACAACGGCCATTTCGGCACGATCCGCATGCATCAGGAGCGCAACTACCCGGGGCGCGTGCACGGCACGGGACTCACGAACCCGGATTTCGCCGCGTATGCACGTGCGTTCGGCGCGCATGGCGAGACGGTCGAGCGCACCGCCGATTTCGCGCCCGCGCTCGAGCGCGCGCTGACCTGCGGGTTGCCCGCGGTGATCGAGATCCGCATCCCGCAGGACGCCAGCACGCCCGCCGCGACGCTCGAGCAGATCCGCGAGCAGGGCCGCCGCGCGCGTAGCGCATGACGATGGACATGCGCACCGCGCCGCCCGTCGCCGCGCTGTCGCCCGACGACGCGCTGACCTGCCCCGGCACGCTGCTCGCGCCCGACGGCATGCTCGTCGCGCCGTACGACCTCGAGCATGGCGACACGCGCGCCGAAGGCCACGTGCCGGCCGCGCCGGCGCTCGGCCTGCTGCACGCCGCTCACCGGCCGTTCCGCGTCGATTACGGCGACGCGCGGCACGTGCACGTGATCAACGGGATGGGCGTCACGCTCGGCGATTCGGTAATCGGGCTGACGGCCCTCGCCGCGCTGCGCGCGGCCCATGCGGGCCTGCGCTTCACGCTGTACCGGCCGGCGCGCGCGCCGCGCTATGTCGATGCGCTGTACGCGCTCGCGGCCGACGTCGTCGCGCCGTCACGCACGCTGCCGTGCGCGGCCGACGCGCTGCCCGCCGACGCGCATTGCATCGACGTCGGCAATCACCTGTACTGGCCCGCATTCGCGCGGCTGCCCATGATCGATTTCTTCCTCGACGCGCTCGGCGTCGATCCGGCCGCGGTGCCCGCCGCCGCGAAGCGCAACCGCTGGCTCGCGCGGCTGCCGCTGCCCGCGCTGCCGGCCGCGTGGCAGCGGCCGTACGTGCTGTTCTGCCCGAATGCGAGCACCGCGGTGCGCAGCGTGCCGCCCGCGCTGTGCATCGGGTTCGTGGAGCGGCTCGCGCAGCGTTACGGGCTGCCGGTGGTCGGCTTCGGCCCGCTCGCGCATCCCGCCTACGTGGACGTGAGCCGCGACGCGACCGACACCGCGCGCTTCATCGCCTGGATCAAGGGCGCGAGCCTGCTGTTCGCGCCGGACACGGCGGCCGTGCATCTCGCCGACGGTTTCGACGTGCCGACGCTCGCGTGCTTCACGACGATCGGGCCGGCATGGCGCGTGCGCGACTATCCGCACTGCGTGCCGGTCACGCTCGACGTGCCGGCCGAATTGCACGGGCTGCACCGCAGCGAGCGGCCGGACGATCTGGCGGCGGTCGAAGCCGCTTACCGCGCAGTCGACTGGGACGCGCTGGCGTGGCCCGCGCCGCGCGGCGCGGCGGCGACGGCCATCTGAGCGAAGCCGGCGCGGCGGCGAGCGGAACACGATCGAATCGGCAGCGCGCGCCCGGCGCCAGCGCCCGCTGCGCCCGCCGCCCCGGCCGCCCGGCACCCCGTGCCGAGCGTCTCACGCGCGATCGCGCAGCGTCTCCGACGGCCGCTTGCCGAACAGGCGCCGGTAATCGGTCGCGAACTGGCTGAGATGCCAGAAGCCCCATGCCTCCGCGACGTCCTGCACCGAGCCGGCCGCGCGCCCGCACAGGTCGCGCCGCGCGCCGTTCAGCCGCAGCGTGCGCAGGTAGGTCGCGGGCGCCATCCCGAGTACGTCCTGGAAGCAGTACTGCAGCGTGCGCCGGCTCACGTGCAACTGCTCGCACAGCTCGGGCACGCCGACCGGGCGCGTGCGGTGCGCGAGCACGTAGTCGCGCGCCTGGTCGACGAGCCAGCGGCGCGTCGACGGCGCACTGCCGCTGCCGTCGTCGGCCGGCTGCGCGCACGCGTCGAACAGCGCGGCCAGCACTTCGGCCTGCAGGTCGTCGCGCTGCGCATCGGGCAGCGGGCCGGCCATCGCCACCGCACCGTCGAGCCGGCGGCCGAGCAGCGCGCACAGGCGCGCGAGCCGCGCGTCGCCGACCTGCATCACGCGCTGCGTGAACAGCCGCTCGTCGAGCGCGCGACGCTCCACTTCCTCCGCATAGCGACGCAGCACGTCGCCGCGCACGACGACGCCGTAGATCGAGAACTGCGCGGGCGTCACGAGTTCGAATTCGACGTTGCCGGGCCGGAATGCGAGTGCGCCGGGGCCGATGCGGCACGCATCGACGCGCGCCGAGCCGTCGCACACGAGCGGGATGCCGAACCAGTACGCGTCGCCGCGCACTTCGCACGCCTGGCGCAGCAGGTGGCTGGTCGATTCGCGAAACAGCTTCATCGTGTCGAGCGGCAGCTCGGTCAGCGTGCCGACGAAGCGGCCGGCCGCGAGCTGGTCGTAGGTCTGCCGCCAGCCGATCAGGTTGCGCGCCTGCTCGTCCGCATCGTGCGCGACGCTGACGACGGCCTGCCCGGCGAACGCGTCGTCGCCCTGCGCGCTGCGCCGCGTGTCTTCGGCGGTCGGTTCTTCCGTACACGCCACGTGTTGATCCATCGTGTCCTCCCTCACCTGCGCGGAACCCTGCGTATCACGCAAGTCCCGTGCCGAACCGCACGGCCCGGCGCGCCCCCGCCATTCCACGCTGTCCGGCCAATGCGCGCCATGCGGGCGCACCCGAAGGCGGCACGTCGCGCACGCCGCCGGTGCGATCCGCGCGGCGACCGCGCATGCGTGCCGCCGCGCGCGCCGGATGCCGGCGCCCGGATGCCCGCGCCCGGATGCCGACGCCCGGACGCCGGCTACCGGGCCGGCTTCAGCCGCACGACCCGTGTGCCGCAATTGCCGTATGCCTGCGCGATCGCCAGTTCGACGATCGCGCTGCCCGCCGCCCACGGCGCCGCGTCCGCTTCCGGCAAATCGGCGCGCAGCGTGGCGCGGCCGTTGATCCGGTAGCGCAGGCCGCGCACGAAATCGACGAACAGCAACCCGACCCCGCTGCCGTCGCAGGCGGCCGCGTCGATCCAGCCGCCGTCGCCGTCATGCGCGGCGGGCAACGCGAACCGCAGCGTCTTCGTATCGATCACGCGCACCACCGGCAGCAGATCGCCGTGCTCGCTGCGCCGGCTCTGCACGATGTCGCAGGTCATCGACGCACCGGCGCCGGACGCCGTGCCGACGAACATGAACGGTTGCGATTCGACGAACTGCCGTACGCCGATGCTCAGCCGCGTGGTCACGGCGTCGCTCATTCGCTCGGCTTCGTCGGCGACGCCGAAGCGGTGTTGCGCGTCGAGTTCGCCCGGATGGAATACCGGGTGACGCGGAAAGGATCGGGGCGGTTCTGCCATGCCGGGAGTCGTCACATGCATCGGTGCACCGTGCCGTCGCGCATGCGCGACGGCCGGCAGCGTGGCCGGCGCCGGCCGCCGGAAACGCGACCGGCGCCGGCCGTCGAACAGGGAAATCGAACCGGGCGGCGTGCCGGGCCGACCGGCTCCGGCACGCTGCCGCGGCAGCGGCGATCAGAAGAACCCGAGCGCCTCGGCCTGGTAGCTGACCAGCAGGCACTTCGTCTGCTGATAGTTCGACAGCGCCATCTTGTGCGTCTCGCGACCGATGCCCGACTGCTTGTAGCCGCCGAACGCCGCATGCGCGGGGTACAGGTGGTAGCAGTTGGTCCACACGCGGCCGGCCTCGACCTCGCGGCCCATCCGGTACGCACGCGTGCCGTTGCGCGTCCATACGCCGGCGCCGAGCCCGTAGAACGTGTCGTTCGCGAGTTCGATCGCTTCCTGCTCGTCCTTGAACGTCATCACCGACGCGACCGGCCCGAAGATTTCTTCCTGGAACACGCGCATCTTGTTGTTGCCGAGCAGCATCGTCGGTTTCACGTAGTAGCCGGTGCCGAGTTCGGCGGCCGGCGCCGTGCGCTCGCCGCCGGTCAGGCATTGCGCGCCCTCGCCGCGGCCGATGTCGATGTACGACAGGATCTTGTCGAGCTGCTGCTGCGACGCCTGCGCGCCGATCATCGTCTGCAGGTCGAGCGGGTGGCCGGACTTGATGCGCTCGACGCGTGCGACGGCCTTCTCGATGAAGCGTTCGTAGATCGATTCCTGGATCAGGATCCGCGACGGGCACGTGCACACTTCGCCCTGGTTCAGCGCGAACATCGCGAGCCCTTCGAGCGCCTTGTCGAGGAACGCGTCGTCCTGGTCGAGCACGTCGGCGAAGAAGATGTTCGGGCTCTTGCCGCCCAGTTCGACCGTCGACGGAATCAGGCTGTCGGCCGCCGCGCGCAGGATGTGCTTGCCGACCGGCGTCGAGCCGGTGAACGCGATCTTCGCGATCCGCTTGCTGGTCGCGAGCGCTTCGCCCGCTTCCTTGCCGAAGCCGTTCACGATGTTGATCGCGCCGGCCGGGAACAGGTCGCCGATCAGTTCCATCAGCACGAGCACCGACGCGGGCGTCTGCTCGGCCGGCTTCATCACGACGCAGCAGCCGGCCGCGAGCGCCGGCGCGAGCTTCCACGCGGCCATCAGCAGCGGGAAGTTCCACGGGATGATCTGGCCGACCACGCCGAGCGGCTCGTGGAAGTGGTACGCGACGGTGTTGTCGTCGATTTCGGAGATGCCGCCTTCCTGCGCGCGAATGCAGCCCGCGAAGTAGCGGAAGTGGTCGATCGCGAGCGGCAGGTCGGCCGCCATCGTCTCGCGCAGCGGCTTGCCGTTGTCGATCGTCTCGGCCACGGCCAGCAGCTTCAGGTTCTTTTCCATCCGGTCGGCGGCGGCGAGCAACAGGTTCGCGCGCTCGGCGACCGACGTCTTGCCCCACTTGCGGCGCGCCGCATGCGCGGCGTCGAGCGCCAGCTCGATGTCGTCGGCGCCGGAGCGCGGCACGCGGCAGAACGGCTGGCCGTTGATCGGCGACACGTTCTCGAAATACTCGCCCTTCACGGGCGCCACCCACTTGCCGCCGATGTAGTTGTCGTATTGCTGGCGGTACGGGTATTCGACGTCGAGGCCCAGTTGCTTCAGGTCAAACGGGTTCATACATGTCTCCTGTTCATCGTGCTTGTGTGAGTACAGCGCCGGTTGGAATGCGCTGGTCCCGTTTACGCAACATGCGTGCCAAACGGAACGGGCGCACGTCGATCGCGGCCGGCGCGCGTTCGCTCCGTGCGGTGTTCACGCACGCAACACGGCAGGTGTACCGATTCTGAACACCGCGGTTGCGCAGCGAGGTGGCCGGTGTTCGGAATTTCCACAGTGGGCGGCGGTGCGTTGCCGCGAATGCGCGCCGCGCCGCGTGGCATGTCGCTTGCGTGGGAATCGCGGATCCTCACGCACGGCGCACACGCCGACCGACACCATGACCGATCGCGGCCCCCTGACCGACGATGCCATCGCCTTCATCCGCGAGCAGGCTTTCCTGATCGTCGCGACCGCCGACGCGGCCGGCAACGCCGACTGTTCTTACCGCGGCCGCCAGCCGCGCGCCGACGGTTCGTTCGCGCCGCTCGTCGATATCCCGGACCGCCGCACGCTGGTGCTGCCCGACTTCGCAGGCAACAACCTGCTCAACACGATCGGCAACCTGCTCGTGAATCCGGCCATCGCGCTGCTGTTCGTCGATTTCGTGCGTCGGACGACCTGGCTCGTGCAGGGCCGCGCGACGCTTGACGAGGATGCGCAACGGCACGCGCGCCTGTGGCCGGATGCGTTGCGCTATCTGGTGATCGATGTGGCGTGCGCGCAGGCGCGCGCGGATGCGGCCCTGCCGCCGCTCGTGCTGGCGTGACGCGCTGACCGACGGACCATGCGGGCGGCTGCGCCTACTGGATTGTCGAGGTGCCGAAGCGCCGATGACCCGAGGCATCGAAGCGCCGACGTGCCGACGTGCCGACGCGCCGATGGCCCGAAGCACCGATGCACGATGCACCGAAGTGCCGAAGTGCCGAAGCGCCACGATGCAACGCTCACCGCCCGTGCGTCTCCGCACAGGCCGGTTCGATCCGGCTGCTGCGCGCCGACGCATCGGTGAACGCGCGGCCTCCCGCCTCGTCGTCCGTTTCATCGCCCGCCTCGTCTCCGTCGGCGGCCGCCCGCCCGCCGAGAAACCCGAACACCACCGCCGCGCACAGCACCGTGACGACGGCCAGCCCGGCCAGCAGCCGATCGAACGCGTGCGTGTAGCTCGCGATCAACGCCGCGCGACCGACGGCCGGCAACGCGGCAGCCGCGCCCGCGAGATCGCCGGTCGCAAGCCGCGCGGCGGCCCGCAGCGTCGCGTCCGGCGTGCCGGCCGCCCCTGCCGCGTGCGCCAGCCCCGCTTGCGCGAGCGCGGCCAGCACCGCGCCGACGATCGCCAGCGCGATCCCCTCGCCGGCCACGCGCGTCGTGCTGAAAATGCCCGTCGCCATCCCCGCGCGCGCTTTCGGCACGACGCTCACCGACAGCCCGTCCATCAGCCCCCACGGCATGCCGGCGCCGACGCCGATCGCGAGCATCGGCGCGATCGCCGCCGGCCCCGCGCCGCCGCGCAGCGCGATGCCGAGCCAGACGAGCCCGGCCGCCGCGATCAGCAGCCCGAGCCCGGAAATCACGCCGGCCGACAGCCAGCGCGTGAGCGTCGCCGCGCCGAGCGGCACCACCAGCATCGGCGCGGAGATCGCGAGCATCAGCCAGCCCGCGTCGATCTCGCTGAAGCCGTCGATACCGATGAAGCGCAGCGGCAGCACGACGAGCAGCACGATGTAGCAGCAGCAGGTCGACACCGGCAGCACCTGCACGCCGACGAAGCGCGCGATGCGGAACAGCGACAGGTCGAGCATCGGCCGCGCGACGCGCGTCTCGATCGTCACGAACGCGCACGCGCCGAGCGCCGCGCCGGCCAGCAGCGCGATCACGAGCGGACTCGACCAGCCGCGCGCGGGCGCCTCGATCACGCCGAACGTGAACAGCGTCAGCGCGGCCGTGAACGCGGCCGTGCCGGGCCAATCGAGCCCCGTCGCGTGCGGATCGCGCGACTCGTGCATGCGCGGCAGCCCGAACGCGAGCGACAGCACGCCGGCCACCGCGCTCGTCACGAAGATCGCGCGCCAGCCGTAATGCCCGATCAGGCCGCCGGCGAGCACGGGCCCGAACGCGAGCCCGACCCCGAACGTCGTGCCGAGCAGGCTGAATGCGCGCGTGCGCGCCGCGCCGTCGAACTCCTGCGCGAGCGCGGCCGTGCCGCCGGCCAGCGCCGCGGCCGCCGCGAGCCCTTGGGCGGCGCGCAGCAGATCGACCGCGAGCATCGACGGCGCGAACGCAAGCGCGACCGACATCAGCGTGAAGCCGCCGACCCCGATGGCAAACAGGCGCTTGCGGCCGAACTGGTCGGCGAGCGCGCCCGACGCCATCAGGAAGCTGCCGAACGCGAGCATGAACGCGTTGGTGATCCAGTTCATCGCGACCGGGCTGCCGTGCAGGTCGCGGCCGATCGCCGGCGTCGCGACCGCGCCGCCCGAAAACGACAGCGGCAACGCGACGGCGGCCATGCAGACGGCGGCCAGCACCCACGCGCGCCGGCGCGCCGCCAGCGCCGAATTGGCCGAAACAGGGTGATCCATCATCGCTCCTCGAAAAGCCGGCGCGGATGCGCCATTGGAGCGACAGACGATAAATCGGATTCAATCCGCGAAAAACCACGCGAAGGTCCGCATATAACGGACTAAAATTCCGCAATACCTCTGCCAGCGTGCGTCGCCGCACGTCCCTTCGATTCAATGGAAAGATGGAAAACCTCACCGGCATCGTCGCGTTCGTCCGCACCGCCGAAGCGCTGAGCTTCGTCGCGGCCGGCCGCGCGCTCGGCATCTCGGCGTCGGCGGTCGGCAAGACCATCGCGAAAATGGAGCAGTCGCTCGGCGTACGGCTGTTCAACCGCACGACGCGGCGCGTGACGCTCACCGAAGAGGGGCGGCATTTCTACGAGCGCTGCCAGCGCATTCTCGAGGATTTCCGCGACGCGGAGGCGACCGTGACGGCGTCCGCGCAGCGCCCGCGCGGCAAGCTGCGCGTGAGCCTGCCGGTGATCGGCTACCGCTTCCTGCTGCCGGTGCTGCCCGAATTCCGGCAGCGCTATCCGGACGTCGAACTCGATCTCGATTTCAACGACCGGATGGTCGACGTGGTCGAAGGCGGCTTCGACGCGGTAATCCGCAGCGGCCCGCTGTCCGATTCGAGCCTGATGTCGCGGCGGCTCGGTCCGTTCGCGTTCGTGCTGTGCGCGACGCCCGCGTATCTCGCGCAGGCCGGCACGCCGCGCACGCCACGCGACCTCGACGCGCACGACTGCGTGCGCTATTGCTTCCCGACCACCGGCAAGCTGCAGGACTGGGCGCTCGCGGCCGACGACGGCACGCCGCTCGCGCTGCGCACCGCGATGACCTGCAACAACATGGAGGCGCTGCGCGGCGCCGTGCTCGCAGGGCTCGGCATCGGCTACATGCCCGACTTCCTCGCGCGCGACGCGCTCGAGCACGGCGCGCTCGTCACCGTGCTCGACGACTACCGGATCGCGCCGGGGCAGTTCTCGATCGTGTGGCCGTCGAGCCGGCAGTTGTCGCCGAAGCTGCGCGTGTTCGTCGATTTCCTGTGCGAGCGGCTGTTCAGGTAGTCGCGCCGATCCGCTCCGCTTCGACCGGCGGCGGCAGCGCGTCGCTGTCGTCCTTCAGCCCGACGCCCGTCAGCCCGAGGCGGCGCGCATGCGTCATCAGGTAATGCAGCTTGTGCGCGGCGGCCGCGTGCGGCAGCCCTTCGGGCCGCACGTTCGAAATGCAGTTGCGCAGCGCGTCGTGACAGCCGACCTTCGGCGCCCACGTCAGATACACGCCGAGGCTGTCCGGCGAGCTGAGCCCGGGCCGCTCGCCGATCAGCATCGCGACCACCTTCGCGCGCAGCAGCTCGCCGATCTCGTCGCCGAGCGCGACGCGCGCCTGCGTCGCGACCACCACCGGGCCGATCCGCCAGCCGTCCGCATCGAGCCGCGGCCGCACGGCCTGCAACAGCGGCAGCGCCTGCTTCGCGGCCGCGAACGCCGACAGCCCGTCGCCGACCACGAACACGACATCGGGCGCCTCGTCGAGCGCCGCCCCGTAGCCGGCCAGCAGCCCGCGGCTGTCGTCGGACAGCTTGCGGCCGAGATCGGGCCGGCGCAGGTAATGATCGCGGTCCGGCGCGGCGCTCTGCACGCCGAGCGTCGGCAGCAGGCCGGCCGCCTCGATCTCGCGCCGCAGCGCGTCCGCGTCGAGCGGCTGGTGCACCGCGTCGCGCGCCTGCGCATGCGACAGGTTGAAGGCCAGCAGCGGCGCGGTCGGCAGGCTGTTGCCCGCGCGACCGAGCGCGATCCGCGCGTTCGTGAACGACTTCAGCTGCGCCCACGGGTTCTTCTCGACGGCGTCGCTCATGCGGACACCCCCATCCAGTCGTTCGCGCCCGCGAGCAGCGGCACGCGTGCCGTCGCCGCGCGCAGCGCGCCGTGCGCGTCGGCGATCTCCATCGTCTCCAGCCATTCCTCGAACTCGGGCGCGCGGCGCAGGCCGAGCACCTCGCGCACGTAGAGCTGGTCGTGGAACGACGTGCTCTGGTAGTTCAGCATCACGTCGTCCGCGCCCGGAATCCCCATGATGAAGTTGATGCCGGCCGCGCCCAGCAGCGTCAGCAGCGTGTCCATGTCGTCCTGGTCGGCTTCCGCGTGGTTCGTGTAGCAGATGTCGCAGCCCATCGGCACGCCGAGCAGCTTGCCGCAGAAGTGATCCTCGAGCCCCGCGCGGATGATCTGCTTGCCGTCGTACAGGTATTCGGGCCCGATGAAGCCGACCACCGTGTTCACGAGGAACGGCTCGAACTTGCGCGCGACCGCATACGCCCGCACCTCGCAGGTCTGCTGGTCGACGCCGTGGTGCGCGTTCGCCGACAGCGCGCTGCCCTGGCCGGTCTCGAAGTACATGAGATTGTTGCCGACCGTGCCGCGCTTGAGCGACAGCGCGGCTTCGCGCGCCTCGCCGAGCAGCGCGAGCGAGATCCCGAAGCTCGCGTTCGCCTTCTCGGTGCCCGCGATCGACTGGAACACGAGATCGACCGGCGCGCCCTTCTCGATCGCCGCGATCGTGTTGGTCACGTGCGTGAGTACGCACGACTGGGTCGGCACGCCGTAGCGTTCGCGGAAACCGTCGATCATCGCGAGCAGCTTCACGATCGCCGCGAGGCTGTCGGTGGCCGGGTTGATGCCGATCATCGCGTCGCCGCAGCCGTACATCAGCCCGTCGAGCATCGATGCGGCGATGCCCTTCACGTCGTCGGTCGGGTGGTTCGGCTGCAGCCGCACCGACATCCGGCCGGCCAGCCCGACCGTGTTGCGAAAGCGCGTGACCACGCGGCGCTTGCGCGCGGCCGCGATCAGGTCCTGGTTGCGCATCAGCTTCGACACGGCCGCGACCATCTCGGGCGTGAGGCCCGGCGCGATCCGTTCGAGCGCGGCGCCGTCGGCGGCGGGCGACAGCAGCCAGTTGCGGAAATCGCCGACGGTGAGATGCGAGATGTCCGCGAACGCCTGCGCGTCGTGATCGTCGACGATGAGGCGCGTGACCTCGTCGTGTTCATACGGGATCACGGCTTCGTTCAGGAACGCCTTCAGCGGCACGCCCGCGAGCGCGATCTTCGCGGCGACGCGCTCCTCCTCGCTCGCCGCCGCGACGCCGGCGAGCTGATCGCCGGAACGCAGCGGGCTCGCCTTCGCGAGCAGCGTCTTCAGGTCCGCGAAGCGGTACGTGCGCGGACCGATCGTCTCCGTATAGGACATCGTTCGAATCTCCTTGCCAAAAGCCGACGGCGCGCCCGTTCGACGGGGCGCGCCGGATGCCGTCAGGAACGGCCTTTCACTTTCACCTTCGCCTGCACCGTCGGCATCGCTCACTCCTCCAGCAGCGCGTCGCCGGGCGCGCTCGCGCGCTGCGCGCGGGTCGCGAGGAAGTACGCGTAACCGACCGCGAGGAAGCCGACGAACACCAGCGCGACCAGCCCGTTGAAATACACCATCGTACCGAGGCAGACCAGCGCCGCGAGGATCGCGAATGCCGGGAAGATCGGATACAGCGGCGCGCGGAACGGCCGCTCCAGGTTCGGCTGCGAGCGGCGCAGCTTGAACAGCGCCGCCATGCTGACGATATACATCACGATCGCACCGAATACCGACATCGTCACGATGTTCGCGGTGAGCGTCTGCCCGCCGAACTGGATCAGCTCGTCGCTGTAGATCGCGGCGATGCCGACCACGCCGCCCGCGAGGATCGCGCGATGCGGGGTCTTGAAGCGCGGATGCACCTTCCCGAGCCACTCCGGCAGATAGCCTTCGCGCGCCAGCGCGAAGATCTGGCGCGAATAGCCGAGGATGATCCCGTGGAACGACGCGACGAGCCCGAACAGCCCGAGCCACACGAGCATGTGCATCCAGCCGCTGTTCGCGCCGACGATGTACTTCATCGCCTGCGGCAGCGGGTCGTTGATGTTCGCGAGCTTGGTCCAGTCGCCCGCGCCGCCGGCGAACACCATCACGCCGATCGCGAGCGCCACGAGGGTCAGGATCCCGGCCACGTACGCGATCGGAATCGAGCGCTTCGGGTTCTTCGCTTCCTCGGCGGCCATCGCGACGCCTTCGATCGCGAGGAAGAACCAGATCGCGAACGGAATCGCCGCGAACATCCCGTGGAACGCGCCCACGCTGAAGTGATCGGCGCCCGACCAGCCGCCCTTCGTGAAATTGCTCCACGCGAAGCCCGGCGACACGACGCCCATGAACACCAGCAGCTCGAAGATCGCGAGCAGCGTGACGACGAGCTCGAAGGTCGCGGCGATCTGCACGCCGACGATGTTCAGCGCCATGAACACGAGATACGCGCCCATCGCCGCGTGTTTCGGTTCGAGCCCCGGAAACTGGACGTGCAGGTACGCACCGATCGCGAGCGCGATCGCGGGCGGCGCGAACACGAACTCGACCAGCGTCGCAGCTCCTGCCAGATAGCCGCCGGTCGGGCCGAACGCGCGGCGCGCATACGCGAACGGGCCGCCCGCGTGCGGGATCGACGTCGTCAGCTCGGTGAAACTGAAGATGAAGGTGGTGTACATCGCCGCGACGAACAGCGCGGTGATCACGAAACCCAGCGTGCCGGCGCTCGCCCAGCCGTAGCTCCAGCCGAAGTATTCGCCGGAAATCACGAGGCCGACCGCGATGCCCCACAGTTGCCAGGTCCCGAGCGTCTGCTGCAGCGCGGGCTGGCCGGGCGACCTGGCGCCGGCGGCGGGCCGGCCATTCGACTCTGCTTTCATCGGACTCTCTCCTCAAAGGCGCCGGGCCTGCACGCCCGCGCGACTGAGAATCGATGCTAGAGAGTCATTAAACGACGTGTTATCGAAATTCGGCAAAGATCGCGGCTGACGTTTCGCTTGCGAAAACGCCGGCCGCGCATGTGGCCGCGCCGATCCGGCCGCGCAGCGCGGGCCGGATCGGCCGTGCTTACTGGCCGCCGCCGCGCTGGTTGAACCAGCGGTCGAGCAGCTTGCCGGCCGCCTCGCGGCCGCCGAGGCCGAACGACAGCGCGACGGCCACCGCGATCGCGCCGAGCACGAGCCCGAACGCGAGCTGGACGATTTCGTTCGCGATGCCCATCGCGCGCAGCCCCATCGCGAACACGAGGCCGAGGATCGCGAATTGCGCGATGCGCGCGAACAGCACGCTGTGCTCGCGGTCGGCCTGCTCGATCACGCGGCGCGCGAGGCCCGCGAGCCACACGCCGATCACGAGGATCACGCCGCCCATCAGCACGTGGCCGCCGAACTCGATGAACAGCGTGACGACGTCGCGCACCTGCGAGAAGCCGAGCCGGTTCGCGGCCTCGACCGCCGCGAACAGCATCGCGAAGAACACGATCAGCCGCGCGACCAGCACCGACGGCTGCAAAATGCCCGAGAACACGCGCTCGACGCCGAGCACGGCCGGCAGCCCATCCGCGCCGGCGGCTTCCAGCAGCTTCTGCGCGAGCGACGCGACGAAGCGCGCGAAGTAGAACGTGACGAGCACGATCACGATCGCCGCGACGATGTCCGGCACCGCGCCGAGGAACTGGTTCAGCATGTTGGTCGCGGGGATCGAGATCGCGTCGATCTTCAGCGCGTCGAGCGCGGAGATCAGCGTCGGCACGAACACGAACACATAGACGATCGTGCCGATCAGGCTCGACACGCGCACGGGCGTCGGGCTGTCGATTCCTTGCGTGAGGCGGTCGGCGCCGGCGGCGACCAGCAGGTTCGTCACGAGGCCGCGCAGCACGCGCGCGACGACCCAGCCGACGAAGCCGATCACCGCGGCCGCGAAAATGTTCGGCACGATCGCGAGCAGCTTGTCGACCATCCCCTGCACCGGCGAGAGCAGGCCCGACAGCGCGAACGACGCGAGGATCGCCGGCAGGAACATCAGGATCACGAGCCAGAACAGCACGTCGCCGAGATAGCCGCTCATCGGCTGCATGCCGGCGCCTTCGGACAGCTTGTCGTCGATCTTGCTCGCCTTCAGCGCGCGGTTCGCGAGGCTGCGCAGCAGCGACGCGATCAGCCACGCGATCAGCGTCAGCGCCGCGCCGCCGATCAGGTTCGGCAGGTAGTTGACGATGTGCGTGACGAGCAGCGAGAACGGATTGGAGACCGCGTACAGGTTGAGCACGTTGAAAATGCCCACCGCGGTGACGAGCAGCACGAGCCAGAACAGGCCGCCGGCGATGATGCGTTCGACGCACGCGCCCTGGCCGGTACTTTCGTTGATCCGCTGATCGACCTTCAGTGCGTTGAGCAGGCGCAGTGCGCCGGCCCGCACCGCCACGGCGATCAGCCAGCCGATCACCAGGATGCCGATCGCGCCGGCGATCTTGGGCAGGTATCCGCCCAGCGTGGTCTGCAGCGACGTGATGAAGCTGGAAGCATCCATTTCTTCTTCTCCCGAAAACGTGGTGGTGCGATTGAACATCGACGAACGACCTGCGTACTTCGAAAAAGCGTGCTGCCCCGTCCGAGCAACTTACCCGAGAAAAATGACGCAATCACCCGATTTCACCGTCTTTAACTTTAGTTCTAGATTGCGGCGGGGCAAGACCCCATTTCGATGAAATAAAAAGGGGCAGATTTCGGACCACTACGCATTTCCGCAAGATTTGTCCATTCGGGCCGTGCTACCGTGGCGTCGATTCTTGCCCCGGACACGCCGATGCCTGCATCCGAAACGAAGATCGAGCCGCCCGCGTGGGTCCGCTACGCAGCGAGCGTGGCGCGCGTTCACGCGTACATCGGCGCGCATCTCGACGGCCCGCTCGACCTGAACAGGCTTGCGGAAATCGCTTGCCTGTCGCCGTATCACTGGCAGCGCGTCTATCGCGCGCTGTACGGCGAGTCGATCGTGTCGACGGTGCGGCGGATGCGGATCGTGCGGGCGTCCGAGGATCTGGTCTGCACCGCGCGGCCGCTCGACGAGATCGCGCGGCGCGCAGGCTACGGTTCGACGCACGCGTTCGCGCGGGCGTTTCGCGACGCGTACGGCGTGCTGCCCGCGCAGCACCGGCGCACCGGCCGCCACCGGCCGATTTATCCGTTACAGCGAGGAGAGGAAGACATGTTCAAGCACGAGGTCGAGATCCGGCGCCTGCCGGCACTGCGCGGCTACGCGGTGACGCACACCGGCGCGTACATGAAGGTAGGCGACGCGTTCGGGCAGATCGGCGCGTGGGCCGGGCAGCACGGGCTGATCGGCCCGGGCGCGAAGGTGATCGGGATTTTCTACGACGATCCGGACACGACGCCCGAAGCGCAGTTGCGCGCGAAAGCGTGCTGGATGCCGGCCGACGGCGCGCCGGACGTGGCGCCCGCGCCGCCGGTCGAGCGCGTGACGATCGCCGGCGGCGAATACGCGGTGCTGCTGCATACCGGGCCGTATGCGGACCTGAAGACGGCCTACCAGTGGCTCTACGGCGACTGGCTGCGCCACTCGGGCCGCGAAGCCGCCGATGTGCCGCCGTTCGAGCTGTACCTCAATACGCCGATGGACACGGAGCCGGCCGACCTGCTCACCGAAATTCACCTGCCGCTGCGCTGAGCGACGGGCCGGTGCGGCGGCAGTCGAACGAAGCGCGCCGGCCGGTGCGTATGCCTGGCAGGCGCGAACTCGCGGAGAGGCTCAAGCCGCCTGCGTCCCGCAACCGGGACAGAACCGCGCGTCGGTCGCCAACGCCGCATGGCAGCGGCTGCAGGCCTTGCTGCGTTGCGCCGCGCCGCACTGTGCGCAGAAGCGTGCATCGGCTGCGTTGAGTGCGCCGCAGCCCGCGCACGCGAGCTGGCTCAGCGGCACGTTGCCACCCTGGCCGCCTCGCCCTCCACTGGCATCGGCCGGCGCCTGCCAGCCCCAGCCGTGGCGATCGCGGCCGCGCGCATCGTGGCCGCCATGGCCGCCCTGACGTGTCCCGCCGTGATATCCGCCGTGATGCCCGCTTCCGGGGCCGCCGGGGCTGCGCTCACCCCGGTTTCCGCCGCTGCCGTGCCCACCGAGAATCCGTTTCAGAAAGCCCATCGCCCGCTCCTCAACGTTCGGCCCGGGCGCCGCCGAACGCCCCGGAGGACGACAGCAGCCGCAAGCCGTTGGCCACGACGAGCAGGCTCGCGCCCGCGTCGGCGAAGACCGCCATCCACATCGTGCCGAGCCCCGCGACCGTCAGGCCGAGGAACACGACCTTCACGCCGAGCGCGAAGCCGATGTTCTGCACCAGCACGCGGTGCGTCGCGCGCGACAGCCGCACGAACGCGGGAATCTTGCGCAGGTCGTCGTCCATCAGCGCGACGTCGGCCGTCTCGATCGCCGTGTCGGTGCCCATCGCGCCCATCGCGAAGCCGATGTCGGCGCGTGCGAGCGCCGGCGCATCGTTGATCCCGTCGCCGACCATCCCGACCGCGCCCGCGCCGCCCGCCGACAGTTCCTCGACCGCCGCGAGCTTGTCTTCCGGCAACTGGTTGCCGCGCGCGTCGTCGATGCCGGCCTGCCGCGCGATCGCCTGCGCGGTATGCGGGTTGTCGCCCGTCAGCATCGCGGTGCGGATGCCGAGCGCATGCAGATCGGCGATCGCGTCGCGGCTCGTGTCCTTGATCGTGTCGGCCACCGCGAAGATGCCGAGCACGCGCGTGTCGTCGACCAGCACGACGACGCTCTTGCCCTGCCGCTCCAGCGCGTCGAGCTTCGCCTCCAGCGCCGCCGAGCAGCGCCCGAGCTCCTCGACGAGCCGGTGATTGCCGAGCCAGTAGCGCGTGCCGTCGATCGTGCCGCGCACGCCGCGCCCGACGATCGCTTCGAAGTCCTGCACGTCGGCGAATGCCGTCGTGCCGGCGTCGCGGGCCGCGGCGGCGAGCGCCTGCGACACCGGGTGATCGGAGCGCGCGGCGAGGCTCGCGCCGAGGTGCCGCACGCGCGCCGCATCGGCGCCGTCCGCATGCACGTCGAAGTCGGTCTGCACCGGCTTGCCGTGCGTGATCGTACCGGTCTTGTCGAGCGCGAGCCACGCGAGCTTGCGCCCTTCTTCCAGATAGACGCCGCCCTTCACGAGAATCCCGCGCCGCGCGGCCGCCGCGAGGCCCGACACGATCGTCACCGGCGTCGAGATCACCAGCGCGCACGGGCACGCGATCACGAGCAGCACGAGCGCGCGGTAGACCCAGTCGTGCCACGCGCCGCCCATCGCGAGCGGCGGCACCACCGCGACCAGCAGCGCGACCGCGAACACGATCGGCGTGTAGACGCGTGCGAACTGGTCGACGAAGCGCTGCGTCGGCGCCTTCGCGCCCTGCGCTTCCTCGACCGCATGGATGATCCGCGCGAGCGTCGAGTTGGCCGCGACGGCCGTCACGCGGTATTCGAACGAACCCGATTCGTTGATCGTGCCCGCGTACACCGCGTCGCCGGTCGTCTTTTCGACGGGCAGGCTCTCGCCGGTGATCGGCGCCTGGTTGACGGTCGAGCGGCCCGCGACGACTTCGCCGTCCAGTCCGATCCGCTCGCCCGGCTTCACGCGCACGACCGCGCCGAGCGCGACCTGCGCGGCCTCGACCGTGCGCCACGCGCCGTCGGCCTGCCGCACGGTCGCGGTATCCGGCGCGAGCCGCATCAAGCCCTGGATCGCATTGCGCGCACGGTCGAGCGACTTCGCCTCGATCAGCTCGGCGATCGTGAACAGCACCATCACCATCGCGGCTTCCGGCCACTGGCCGATCGCCATCGCGCCCGTCACCGCGATGCTCATCAGCGCGTTGATGTTCAGGTTGCCGTTGCGGATCGCGATCCAGCCCTTCTTGTACGTGGTGAGCCCGCACGCGAGCACCGCGGCGAGCGCGAGCGCCGCCGACAGCCACACCGGCAGCCCGGCCCAGGTCGCGCCTTCGGACGCGAGCGCGGCGACGCCGGCGAGCGCCAGCGGCCACCACGGCTTCGCGGGCGCGGCGGCGGCGCGCGCCGCCGGCGCGCCGGCCGTGGCGGCCTCCGGCGTCATGCCGAGCGTGCGGATCGCGCTTTCGATCGCCGGCTGCGCGCCGGGCACGTGCTCGACGGTCAGCATCCGCTGCATCAGGTTGAATTCGAGCGCCGACACTTCGGGCATCCCGCCGAGCTTCTTGCGGATCAGCGTTTCCTCGGTCGGGCAGTCCATCTGCATGATCCGGAATGCTGAGCGCACGTGGCCCGACGCAGTCGCCTGCGCGACCGGCAGCGGCGCGAGCGTCAGCGCGGCCGGCGCGCAGCATGCGCCGGCCGCGTGGTCGTGGTCGTGGTCGTGGTCGTGGTCGTGGTCGTGCGCGGCGTGGCCGTGCGAGCACGTGGCGCCGTGCACGTGCTCGTCGTCGCCGGCGTGGCCGGGACCATGGTCGTCACCCGCCTCGCCATGTGCCACGTGAGCGTGCCCGTGGACGCGATCGTGGTCATGGCCGTGCGCGCGCTCGCCGGCCGCCGGCGCCGGGTCGGCAACGGTCGCCGTCTGCGTGTCGCACGATTCTGCGCAGCAGGCATCGGCGCCGTCGGCCTGACGGTGTCGTGGGTCGTGGGGACGCTGGGCGTCGGTCATGACAACCTCCTTCGTGGCTTGACGGTGTAGAGTTAACACCCTGAAGCCACTACAAGGTCAACCCTTACACGGGAGAAAGGCATGAAGATTGGCGAACTGGCCAAAGCGGCCCGCTGCACCCCCGAGACGATCCGTTTCTACGAGAAAGAGGGGCTGATGCCGGACGCGGAGCGCACCGATTCGAACTACCGCAACTACACCGACGTGCACGTCGAACGGCTGCGCTTCATCCGCAACTGTCGCGCGCTCGACATGGCGCACGACGAAATCCGTGCACTGCTGCAACTCACCGACACGCCGGCCGATCGCTGCGATTCGATCAATTCGCTGCTCGACGATCACATCGGGCACGTCGATGCGCGCCTCGCGGAATTGACGCATCTGCGCGAGCAGCTCACCGAATTGCGCCGCCGTTGCGTCGGCGAGCATTCGGTCGAGGATTGCGGAATCGTGCACGGCCTCGCGACGATGGAAACCGTCGCGCCCGCCGCGAAGCGCTCGCACCTCGGCTGAAACCCTTGCCAAACAAGATAGTCCAGTCGAGAATAGTTATATTCTTACTAGATATATTTTGACTATTCATGTCTACGAGTCGCCCGTCCCCGCTCGCGCTGGCCATCCTTGCGACGCTCACCGAAACGCCGATGCATCCGTACGGGATGCTGCAGCAACTGAAGGCCCGCGGATACGACGAAGTCGTCAACGTGCGGCAGCGTACGAGCCTGTACCAGACGATCGACCGGCTGCTGCGCGACGGGCTGATCGCCGTGCACGACACCGAGCGCGACGGCGCGTTTCCGGAGCGCACGCTGTATGCGCTGACCGAAGCCGGGCACACGGCCGGGCAGGCGTGGTTGCATGCGCTGCTCGCGGAGCCCGCGCGTGAATTCCCGGCGTTCGGCGCCGGCCTCGCGTTCCTGCCGCTGCTCGACGCGGAAGATGCGCGCCATCAGCTCGAACTGCGAATTGCACGGCTCGACGCCGAGCGCGAGCGGCTGGAAGCGCTGCGCGCCACCGCGCAGGCCGACCAGGTGCCGCGCCTGTTCCTGCTGCAAAACGAGCATGCGCTCGTGCTGCTCAATGCGGAGCTCGACTGGGCGCGCAGCGTGGTCGAACACCTGAAGATCGGCGCGCTGCGCTGGGTGGACGGCTGACGCGTCGCGCCGGCCGCTTCCCGTCGGCAACGGGAATCGCCCCCGTCAAAGCACCTTGCCGGGATTCAGGATCCCGCGCGGGTCCAGCGCGGCCTTCAGGCGCCGCATCAGCCCGATTTCCGCGTCGCTGCGCGTGTGCGCGAGATAAGGCCGCTTGAGCACGCCGATCCCGTGCTCGGCCGACACCGAGCCGCCCATGTCGCGCACCACCGCATACACGCAGTCGTCGATCGCATCGGCGTGCGCGTCGGTCATCCCGGCCGGCGACACGCCGATATGCACGTTGCCGTCGCCGACATGACCGAAGAACAGGCACGTGAGCGCGGGCCAGCGCGCCCGCAACGCCGCCTCGCAGCGTTCGGCGAACGCGCCGAGTTCGCCGGTCGGCAGACTCACGTCGAAGTTGACGAGATGGGGCAGCGCATCGATCGCCAGGCCTTCGCGCAGCGTCCACAGATCGCGCGCCTGCCGCTCGGAGCTCGCAAGTACCGCATCGTCGACGAGCGCGGCATCGAACCCCTCGGCCAGCGCCGTTTCGAGCGCATGGCGCGCATCGCCGCCCGGCGCGCTCGTCGCGCATTCGATCAGCACTGCGAATCCGCCGTCGCCGACGAACGGCGCCGACACGCCCGGCGTATGACGCGCGACGTAGTCGTAGAACGACGGCCACATCGCCTCGAAACTGACGACCTCCGGCAGCGCGCGCACGCGGTTCCACAGCCCGACCACCGCATCGTAGTCGCGCACACGGCAGAGCGCCGTGGCCGGCGCCGCGAGCAACGGGTGCAGCCGCAGCACCGCGCGCGTGACGACGCCGAGCGTCCCTTCGCTGCCGACGAACAGCTGCTTCAGGTCGTAGCCCGCGTTGTTCTTCAGCATCCGGTTCATCGACGACACGACCGTGCCGTCCGCGAGCACGACCTCGAGCCCGAGCACCTGCTCGCGCATCGTCCCGTAGCGGATCGCGCGCGTGCCGCCCGCATTGGTCGCGAGCATGCCGCCGATCTGGCACGAGCCGCGCGCGCCGAGATCGACGCCGAACGTGAAGCCCGCCGCTTGCGCGGCGTCCTGCACCGTCTGCAGCGGCGTGCCCGCGCGCACGGTGATCGTGCCGGCCGCCGCGTCGAGCGCTTCGATGCCGGCGAAGCGCTCCATCGACAGCACGACCTCGCCGCCCAGCGGGACCGCGCCGCGCGCGAGCCCCGTCAGCCCGCCTTGCGGCACGACCGGCTGGCCGAGCCGCGTGCACGCCGCGAGCGTGCGCGACACGTCGTCGACGCTGCGCGGGCGCACCAGCGCACGCGGCCGCACGCCGGGCGGCTCGTTGTACGCGGTGAAGTAACGCGGATCGATATCGGCTGCGCGCGTGACGAGCGCGTCGCCCAGTTCGGCGGCGAGCACGGCATCGACGGCATCGTCCGGCCGCGGCATGCCGTCCGGTTCGCGGCCCGCGGCGCTCGGGTTCGGGGTCGGCATCGTGCGCGGCCCCCGATTACTTCGTCGAAATGTCGATATCGCCGAAATACTTCAGGCCCAGCGACTTCACCGTGCCGTCCGCCTTCAGCTTGTCGATCGCCGCGTCGAGCTTCGCCTTCAGCGCATCGTCGCCCTTGCGCAGGCCGAACGCGATGCCGCTGCCGAGAATCTTGTCGTCGTGCACCGGCTGCCCGACGAACGAGAAGCCCTTGCCGTCCGGGCGCGACAGGAAGCCGCGCTGGCCGGACGGCGCGAGCACGAGCGTCGCGTCGAGGCGGCCCGCGACCAGATCCGCATACGCCTGGTTCTGGTCCTGGTACGCGACGACCGCGACGCCGGCCGGCTCCCAGTGCGCCTTCGCGAAGGTTTCCTGGATCGACGCCTGCAGCACGCCCACGCGCTTGCCCTTCAGCGACTCCGGCGTCGGCAGCAGGCCGCTGCCGGTGCGCGCGATCAGCTGGGTCGGCACGCGATAGATGATCGTCGTGAAGTCGATCGCCTGGCGCCGTTGCTCGGTGGCGTTCATCGCCGAGTTGATCGCGTCGAACTTGCGGCCCTTCAGCGCCGGGATCAGCCCGTCGAACGAGGTCTCGACCCATTTGCACGACAGCTTCGCCGTCTGGCAGACGGCATTGCCGACGTCGATGTCGAAGCCCTGCAGGTCGCCGTTCGGCGCCTTCGATTCGAACGGCGGGTATTGCGCTTCGAGGCCGAAACGCAACGTCGGCGCATCGGCGAGCGCCGCGCCGGAGCCGATTGCGCACGCGAGTGCGAATGCGAGTTTCAGGGTGGTCGTGTGCTTCATCGTGATCTCCTGTGTCTGGTCGAGGCGAGGTGCCCGTCGCCACTCTTTACAGCGAACGCAGCCGCCGCGCGCCTTCGACCAGCGTCGCGTCGTCCTTCGAAAAACTGAGCCGGATCACGCCGGCGTCGGTGCCGTCGGTATAGAACGCCGACAGCGGAATCGTCGCGACACGCGCGTCGCGGATCAGGCGCAGCACGAAATCGCTGTCGCTTTCATCCGAGAAGTGGCGAAAGCGCGCGAGCATGAAGAACGAGCCTTCGCTCGGCAGCAGCTCGAAACGCGAATCGGCCAGCTCGCGCGCGAGCAGGTCGCGCTTGGCCTGGTAGAACGCCGACAGGCCGAGATAGCTGTCCGGCCGCGCGAGGATCTCCGCGAACGCGACCTGCATCGGCGTGTCGGCCGAGAACACCATGAACTGGTGCACCTTGCGGATCTCGTCCATCAGCTCGGCCGGCGCGAGGCAATGGCCGACGCGCCAGCCGGTCACGTGGAACGACTTGCCGAACGACGACACGATCACGCTGCGCTCGGCCAGCTCGCGGTGCCGCGCGACGCTCTGGTGCCGCGCGCCGTCGAACACGACGTGCTCGTAGACTTCGTCGGACAGCACCACGATGCCCGTGTCGCGCGTGATCTGCGCGAGCCGCTCGAGATCGTCGGCGGAGAACACCGTCGCGGTCGGGTTGTGCGGCGTGTTGACGATGATCATCCGCGTGCGCGGCGTGACGGCCGCGGCCACCTCGTCCCAGTTCACGCGAAAATGCGCGGGCGACAGCTTGATCGCGACCGGCGTCGCCCCCTGCAACCGCACAATGGGCGCATAGCTGTCGAACGACGGCTCGAAATAAATGACCTCGTCGCCGGGATGCACGAGCGCGCTGATCGCCGCATAAAGCCCTTCGCTCGCGCTCGCGATCACCGTGATCTCGGTGGCCGGGTCGTAGCGCGCGCCGTACAGCGCCTCGGTCTTCTCGGCGAGCCGCTCGCGCAGCGCGATCACGCCGGCCATCGGCGCGTACTGGTTGTGCCCGTCGCGCATCGCGAGCGCGACGCCTTCGACGAGCGCCGGATCGGGCGCGAAATTGGGGGCGCCCTGCGACAGGTTCAACGCGTCGTGTCGAGCAGCCAGTTGGCCGATCACCGTGAAGATCGTCGTCCCGACGTCGGGCAGTTTCGAACGGGGCGCGGTCGCGCTTCGCATGACTCCTCCTCCTGATGTCCTTCGGGCGGGCCGCGCCATGTGCGGCCCGACATCCGCCGCATGATTTAGCCCCAGCCAATATCGATGGACAATCGAAAGTTCGTCATGGCGGCCATGCGTTTTTCTCATGGCCCGCGGCGATAAGCCCTCGGCGGCAAGGCCCGCCCGGACGCCCGATATGCGAATCGGGCATTTCCCCTAGGAAACGCTACGCGTGCGCCGCCGCGAGGTAAGCGAGCAGCACGGCCCGCAGTTCGCGGCGTTGCGCGGCGAAATCGAGCGCCGGCCCGAGCGTCAGCAACGCCTGCGACAGCCCGCCGTAGCAGATCGTATGGGCCATCCGCGCGAGCCCGTCGAGCCGTTCGGCCGGCGGCGGGTCGGCCGCGTGGGCGAGCGCGTCGCGCCACAGCGCGACATAGGCGTCGTAATGCCGGCGATAGGCGGCCAGCGGCGACACCTGCCGCTCCAGCACGAACAGCGCGCTCCACAGCGCCGCGTCGGCGGCGATCGTATCGACCTGAAGGTCGACGAGCGCGGCGGCGAGCTCGGCCCGCGGCGCGCCGCGCAACCGCTGCACCGTGTCGCGCAGCCGGTCGGCCAGCGCCAGCACGCGGCGGTGGATGCAGAGCGCCGCGAGGCTCTGCTTGTCGCCGAAATACTCGTAGAAGGTGCCGATGCTGACGCCCGCGACGGCCGCGATCTCGCGGATCGTCGCCTTCGCGTAGCCGCGTTCGAGCAAAAGCTGAACGAACGCCTGTTGCAGCGCGTCGGAGCTCGCCTGCGCGCGCGACTGGCGCGGCCGGCGGCGCAACGCGGGCGCGGGTTGCGCCGCCGGCGAGCCGGGCGGCGCCGGAACCTGAACATGTCGCGGCGGCATATTTGCTACTCTGAATTCAGCAGGGAAGACGTTTCACCGGAAGCCGGAACCCGCGCCGACGCGCCCTCCGTGCGGCGCGACGCCGGCCGACCGCGAAGCATGAGACCGGAGACCATCGCGATGACCGACTCGACTCACGCCGTCACGAACCAGTTCGACGAACTCGTCGACTATAACCTCTTCGCGACGGATCTCGCGCTGCGCGACGCGCTCGCCCGGGCGGGCGCCGACTGGGCCGTGCCGCAGCTCGACGCGTACGGCGCGTGGCTCGGCAGCGCCGACACCGCGCGGCTCGCCGACGAAGCGAACCGCCATGCACCGGAACTGAACGCGTTCGACCGGCGCGGCCGGCGCATCGACCGCGTCGATTTCCATCCCGCATGGCACGCGCTGCTCGGCCGGTATCGTCGCGAAGGCTTCGTGTCGCTCGCATTCCGCGACGCGCGCCGCGGCCGCTGGGCCGCGACCGCCGCGGGCTTCTACCTGCACGGCCAGATCGAGGCCGGCACGCTGTGCCCCGCGACGATGACGCAGGCCGCGATCCCCGTGCTGCAGAAGGAGCCGGCGCTGTGGGACCTGCTGCGCGACAAGCTCTACAGCGACGACTACGATCCGCGCGACGTGCCGGTCGCCGACAAGCGCGCGATCTGGTTCGGCATGGGCATGACCGAGAAACAGGGCGGCTCCGACGTGCGCGCGAACACGACGCTCGCCACGCCGATCGGCGCGGGCGGGCGCGGCGGCGAATACCGGCTGCGCGGCCACAAGTGGTTCTTCTCCGCGCCGATGTGCGACGCGCACCTCGTCGTCGCGCGCACCGAAGCCGGCGGCCCGTCGTGCTTCTACGTGCCGCGCTGGCGGCCGGACGGCACGAAGAACGCGGTCGAGATCCAGCGGCTGAAGAACAAGGTCGGCAACCGCAGCAACTCGAGCAGCGAGATCGAGCTGAACGACGCGTGGGGAATCATGCTCGGCGACGAAGGCCGCGGCATTCCGACCATCATCGAGATGGCCACCTACACGCGGCTGAACTGCGTGCTCGGCAGCGCGGCGATGCTGCGCCAGGGCGTCGTGCAGGCGATTGCGTACACGCGCCAGCGCCATGCATTCGGCCGCGCGCTCGCCGAGCAGCCGCTGATGCGTACCGTGCTCGCCGATCTCGCGCTGGAGAGCGAAGCGGCGCTGTCGCTCGCGATGCGCCTCGCCGACGCGTTCGAACGCGACGACTCGCCGCGCGAACACGCGTGGAAGCGGATCGTCACGCCCGCCGCGAAATTCTGGGTCTGCAAGCGCGCGGTCGAGCTGACCGGCGAGGTGATGGAAGTGTTCGGCGGCAACGGCTACGTCGACGACGGCCCGATCGCGCGCCTCTTCCGCGAGGCGCCCGTCAACTCGATCTGGGAAGGCTCGGGCAACGTGATGTGCCTCGACGTGCTGCGCGCGGTGTCGCGCGAGCCCGACGCGGCCGCCGCGCTGTTCGACGAACTCGCCGGCCTCGGCGCGGGCGAACCGCGCATTCGCGCGGCGCTCGACGCGTTGCGCGCGATGCTCGCCGCCCCGGCCGACACGCTCGAAGCGTCGGGCCGCGTGTTCGCGCAGCGGCTCGCGACCGTCGCGCAGGCGTGCCTGCTGCGCCGCGATGCGCCGGCGGCCGTCGCCGACGCGTTCGTCGCGACGCGGCTCGCCGCCCCCGACTGGGGCCGCATCGCCGGCGGCTTCGACCCGCACGCGATCGACGTCGCCGCGCTGCTGCAACGCGCGTACCCGGCCTGACGCCGGCCCGCTCCCCCGAATCCGCAGTCGTTCGTCCGCCCCGGAGCCTCGATGAACCTCGTCGCCGCCCTCGACCGCGCCGCCCGCGCGACGCCCGACAAGCCCTTCCTCGTCAACGAATCCGCGACGATCACGTATGCGGCCGCACGCGAGCGTTCGCACCGCGCGGCGGCCGTGCTGAGCGCGCTCGGCGTCGCGGCCGGCGATCGCGTCGCCGCGATGTGCTTCAACACGCCGGCCTTCGTCGACCTGATGTTCGGCGCATGGCGCCTCGGCGCGGCATTCGTGCCGATCAACCACAAGCTGCAGGCGCCGGAAGTCGACTACGTGCTCGAACACAGCGGCAGCAAGGCCCTGCTGTTCGACGTGGCGCTCGCGCCGGTGGTCGAGCGCATCGTGCATCCGGCGCGGCGCCTCGTGACCGAGGGCGAACTCGACGGCGTGCCGAACTTCGACACGATGTGCGCGACGATGGACGGCCTCGCGGGCATCGAGCCGGCCGACGACGACATCGCGCAGATCCTCTACACGTCCGGCACGACCGGCCGCCCGAAGGGGTGCGTGCACAGTCATCGCACGGTGACGCTGGCGGCGATGCAGGCGGCGCTCGCGACCGGCATCGGCCGTCACGAGCGCACGCTGATGGCGATGCCGATCTGGCATTCGTCGCCGCTGAACAACTGGTTCGGCGGCACGCTGTACGCGGGCGGCACCGTCGTGCTGCTGCGCGAATACCATCCGCTGCGCTTCCTGCAGACCGTCGAGCGCGAGCGCGTGACGCTGTATTTCGGCGCGCCGGTGTCGTATACGCTGCCGCTCGACACGATCGACGGCTTCGCGGCATTCGACCTGTCGAGCGTGCGCGCGTGGCTGTACGGCGGCGGCCCGATCGGCGCCGCGCAGGCCGAACGGCTCGCCCATGCGTACCGCAGCCACGCGTTCTTCCACGTGTACGGGATGACGGAAACCGGGCCGGCCGGCACGACGCTGTATCCGGACGAGCAGATCGCGAAGGCCGGCTCGATCGGCCGCGAGGGCGGCCCGGGCGTCGACCTGCGGGTCGTGCGGATGGACGGCGTCGATGCGCGGCCGGGCGAAACCGGCGAGATCTGGCTCAAGGCCGCCAGCACGATGCTCGGCTATCTCGACGACGCGGCCGCGACGCGCGCCGCGTTCACGCCGGACGGCTGGTATCGCACCGGCGACATCGCACGGATCGATCAGGATGGCTATCTGTTCATCGTCGACCGGCTGAAGGACATGATCGTCACCGGCGGCGAGAACGTCTATTCGAAGGAAGTGGAGGACGTGCTCGGCGCGCACCCGGACATCGCCGAGGCGGCCGTCGTCGGTGTCCCGCATCCGGACTGGGGCGAGACGGTCGTCGCGCACGTCGTGATGCGGGCGAACGCGGCGCCCGATGCGGATGCGCTGCGCACGTTCTGCGGCGAGCGGCTCGCCGCGTACAAGGTCCCGCGCGAGTTCACGTTCGTGCAGGCGCTGCCGCGCACGCCGACCGGCAAGCTGCAGAAGTTCCTGCTCCGCGTGCGCGGCGAGTAGCCGCGCTCGCGCCGATAAAAAAAGCCGCCGGATCGCGCAACGACCCGGCGGCTTATTCACATGCCCGAGCGGCCGGGCAGCGACCTTCGCCGCCGCCCGCACGTCGGAACATCGCGACAGGCTGCTTACTTCCCGCCGATGCTCTTCAGCGGCTTCCAGTCGCCCTTCTCGACCTTGTACATCGTGATGCCGCCGTTCTTCAGGTCGCCCTTCGCGTCATACGCGACGTGCGTCGACGTGACGCCGGCCATGTCGGTCTTCGCGAGCACCGGCAGGTACTTCGCCGGATCGGTCGAATCGGCCTTCTTCATCGCGTTCAGCATCGCCATCGCGCCGTCGTACGCGTACGGCGAGTACGTCTGCACGTCTTCGCCGAAGCGCTTCTTGTACTTGTCGGCGTAAGCCTTGCCGCCCGGCATTTCTTCCAGCGGCAGGCCGGCCAGCGACGCGATCGTGCCTTCGGCCGCGTTGCCCGCGATCTTCAGGAACGTCGGCGTCTTCACCATTTCGCCGCTCATCAGCGGTGCGGTGATGCCGAGCGCCTTCATCTGCTTGACCATCGGCGCCGCCTGCGAATCCGCGCCGCCGTAGTAGACGAGGTCCGGCTTCGCCGCCTTCAGCTTCGTCAGAATCGCCTTGAAGTCGACTGCCTTGTCGTTCGTGAATTCACGGTCGACGATCGTCGCGCCGCCGGCCTTCGCGGCCTTCTCGAACTGGTCGGCGAGACCCTGGCCGTAGGCCGTGCGGTCGTCGACGATCGCGATCTTCTTCATGCCGAGATCCTTCGACGCGAACGTGCCGGCCACCGAGCCCTGCTGCGTGTCGGACGTCATCATGCGGAAGGTCGTCTTGTAGCCCTGCTGCGTGTATTCCGGCGCCGTCGCCATCGCGATTTCCGGAATGCCCGCGTTCGCGTAGATGCGCGACGCGGGAATCGTCGTGCCCGAGTTGAAGTGGCCGAGCATGCCCTTGATGCCGTCGTCGACCAGCTTCTGGGCGACCGTCGTACCCGTACGCGGGTCGGCCTGGTCGTCCTGCGTGTCGAGCACGAACTTCACGGCCTTGCCGCCGATCTTCGGGTTCGTCGCGTTGAAGTCTTCCAGCGCGAGCACGATCCCGTTCTGCATATCCTTGCCGTAGTGCGCCTGCGCGCCCGTCATCGGCCCTGCGTAACCGATCTTCACGTCATCCGCATGGGCCGTCCCCGCCAGCGACATGACCGCGACGAACGTCGCGCCTGCCACCTTTTTCATCGTGTGTTGCATAGCATCTCCTTGGTACCAGGGTAAATGGAGCGGCTTCGGGATCGCCTTGCCGCTTCCTTTGTTTGATCCGAACGGCAAGGATGATCAGCCGATCGTCATCAAATTCGCATTGCCGCCCGCCGCGGCCGTGTTCACGCTCACCGAACGCTCCGTCAGGAGCCGTTCGAGCGCGTAGTCCTCCGCGTCGCCGTTCTCGAACGCGCCCACCGACACGCCCTGCACCGACACGATCGGGCCCGGCCGCTGCGCGACGTCCTTCACGAGCGTCTGCAGCTCGTCGCTGTCGCCTTCGAACAGCACCGCGTCGAACGGCGCGTCGGCCTGCTTGCGCACGGCCGCGTGCGCCTTCAGCGACGCCGGCAGCGCGGCGACCAGCGCCTCGCCCGCCGCGCCGGCGAACAGCGCACGGTTGCCCGTCGCCAGCACCGCCGCGAACTGCGCACGCGCGCCGCCCGGCGTGGCCGCGACACACAGCACCGTGCCGCGCGGGCCGAGTGTATACGTGTTTCGCTCGCCCGTCGGGCCGGTCAGCACGGCGGTCGCGCCGGCCGGCACCTGCGCGAGATAGCCGTCGCAACGCGCGGCCAGCGCCGGCTCGCGCTGCTCGATCAGCCAGTCGCGCAGCGTCGTGAGCGCCGCCGCCGGATTGCCGCGCGCATCGCTTTCGGTCGCGCCGTCCGCCACCAGCGACTGCGCGAGCGCGCGCGGCAGGCCCGACGGACGCGTCGCGAGCAAGCGCTGCAGGTACAGCGCGCCGCCGGCCTTCGGGCCCGTGCCCGACAGCCCCTCGCCGCCGAACGGCTGCACGCCGACCACCGCGCCGATCACGTTGCGGTTCACGTAGATGTTGCCCACGTGCGCATTCGAGATCACGTGCGCGATCGTCTCGTCGATCCGCGTGTGGATACCGAGCGTGAGCCCGTAGCCGGTCGCGCGGATCTGCTCGAGCAGCTTGTCGAGCTGGTTGCGGCGGTAGCGCACCACGTGCAGCACGGGGCCGAACACTTCACGCTTCAACTCGTCGATGCTGCCGATCTCGATCAGCGTCGGCGGCACGAACGTGCCGTGCGCGCAGGCATCGGGCATCGGCAGTTGCGTGACCGCGTGCCCCTTGTCCTTCATCGCCGCGACGTGTGCGTCGATCGTCTGCTTCGCTTCGGCGTCGATCACCGGGCCGACGTCGGTCGACAGCCGGTCGGGGTTGCCGAGCGCCAGCTCGTGCATCGCGCCCTTGAGCATCGTCAGCGTGCGGTCCGCGACGTCGTCCTGCAGACACAGAACGCGCAGCGCCGAACACCGTTGACCGGCCGAGTCGAACGACGACTGCATCACGTCCGCGACGACCTGCTCCGCGAGCGCCGACGAATCGACGATCATCGCGTTCTGGCCGCCCGTTTCCGCGATCAGCGGGATCGGCTTGCCGTCCGGATCGAGGCGCGCGGCGAGCGTCTTGTTGATCAGGCGCGCGACTTCGGTCGAACCCGTGAACATCACCGCACGCGTGCGCGGGTCGGCGACCAGCGCCGCGCCGACGGTTTCGCCCGTGCCCGGCAGCAGTTGCACCGCGCCGGCCGGCACGCCGGCCTCGCGCAGCAGCCGCACGGCTTGCGCGGCGATCAGCGGCGTCTGCTCGGCCGGCTTCGCGAGCACCGTATTGCCGGCGGCGAGCGCCGCGGCCACCTGGCCCATGAAGATCGCCAGCGGGAAGTTCCACGGGCTGATGCAGACCACGGGGCCGAGCGGACGGTGCGTGTCGTTCGAGAATTCGCCGCGGATCTGCGCCGCGTAGTAGCGCAGGAAGTCGACCGCTTCGCGGATCTCGGCGATCGCGTTCGGCAGCGACTTGCCGGCTTCGCGCACGATCAGGCCCATCAGCGTGTGCATCTGCGCTTCGAGCAGATCGGCCGCGCGCACCAGGCAATCGGCGCGCGCGTCGACCGGCGTCGCCTGCCAGATCGGCGCGGCGGTCACCGCGTGCGCGAGCGCCGCGCTCACGTGTTCGGCCGTCGCTTCGCTGACCGTGCCGACCACGTCGCGCAGGTCGGCCGGGTTGCGCACGTCGCGCGCCGGTGCGTCGGCGAGCGCGTCGTCGGCGAGCATCGGCGCCGCGCGCCACGGATGGTGCGCGCTCGCGAGCAGCGCGGACGACAGCGACGCGAGACGGTGTTCGTTCGACAGGTCGAGGCCCATCGAGTTGGGACGCTCGTCGCCATACAGGTTGCGCGGCAGCGGGATCTTCGCGTGCGGCGCGCCGAGCGGCACGACCTTCGATGCCTCGTCGACCGGATCGGCGACCAGTTCCTTCACCGATACCGTCTTGTCGGCGATGCGGTTCACGAACGACGTGTTCGCGCCGTTTTCCAGCAGACGGCGCACGAGATACGCGAGCAGCGTCTCGTGCGTGCCGACCGGCGCATACACGCGGCACGGACGGTTCAGCTTGTCGCGGCCCGTGACTTCCTCGTACAGCGGCTCGCCCATCCCGTGCAGGCACTGGAACTCGTACTGGCCCGGGTAGTAGTTGTGGCCGGCGAGGTGATAGATCGCGGCGAGCGTGTACGCGTTGTGCGTCGCGAACTGCGGGTACACGGCGTCGGGCGCCGCGAGCAGCTTCTTCGCGCACGCGAGGTACGACACGTCGGTGTAGATCTTGCGCGTGTAGACCGGATAGCCTTCGAGGCCGTCGACCTGCGCCCGCTTGATTTCGGTATCCCAGTACGCACCCTTCACGAGGCGGATCATCAGGCGGTGACGGCTGCGGCGCGCGAGATCGATCAGGTAGTCGATCACGAACGGGCAGCGCTTCTGGTAGCCCTGCACGACGAAGCCGATGCCGTTCCAGCCCGCGAGGTCCGGATCGAAGCACAGCGCCTCGAGCAGGTCGAGCGACAGTTCGAGGCGGTCGGCCTCTTCCGCGTCGATGTTCAGGCCGATGTCGTAGCGGCGCGCGAGCAGCGCGAGCGCGCGCACGCGCGGCAGCAGCTCGCTCATCGTGCGGTCCTGCTGCGAGCGCGAGTAGCGCGCGTGCAGCGCCGACAGCTTGATCGAGATGCCCGGGCCTTCGTAGATGCCGCGCCCGCCGGCCGCCTTGCCGATCGCGTGGATCGCCTGTTCGTACGACGCGTAGTAGCGCTGCGCATCCTCTTCGGTCGTCGCCGCTTCGCCGAGCATGTCGTACGAATAGCGGAAGCCGCGCGCTTCGTACTTGCGGCTGTTCGCGAGCGCCTCGGAAATCGTTTCGCCGGTGACGAACTGCTCGCCCATCAGACGCATCGCCATGTCGACGCCCTTGCGGATCAGCGGCTCGCCGCCGCGGCCGATCAGGCGCGTGAGCGCCGACGACAGGCCCGCTTCGCTGTTGGTCGTCACGAGCTTGCCGGTGATCATCAGCCCCCAGGTCGCCGCGTTCACGAACAGCGACGGCGCGTGGCCGACGTGCGAACGCCAGTCGCCCTTGCTGATCTTGTCGCGGATCAGCGCATCGCGCGTCGCGCGATCGGGAATGCGCAGCAGCGCTTCGGCGAGGCACATCAGCGCGACGCCTTCCTGGCTCGACAGCGAGAACTCGTGGATCAGCCCTTCGACGCCGCCGCCCGAGCTCTTCTCGCGCAGCGCCTCGACCAGCTTCGTCGCGAGCGCCTGCACGTCCGCCTGCAGGTTCGCGGGCAGACGCGCCTGGCCGAGCAGGAACGGCACGCATTCCGGTTCCGGACGGCGGTACGCGGCCGTGATCGCCGCGCGCAGCACCGATTGCGGCTGCACGTTCTGCGCGAACTCGAGGAACGGATGCGGCGAGTTGTCGTCGTCGCCGTCCGCGGCCTGCCCGTCGGCGAGCTCCGTCACGCCGCTGTGGCCCGACAGCTCGGGCGGCAACTGGCCGTGCTCGATCCGCTCGAGATACGCGAAGATCGCCTGCTTGATCAGCCAGTGGGGAGTGCGCTCGAGACGCGCGGCGGCGTCCTTCAGGCGCGAGCGGAGAAGATCGTCGACTTTGACGCCGAGAGTCGTGCTTGCCATGGTGGGTTCGTGCGCCGGTGCGAGGCCGGCTGTGTGGTGTAAGAGGATGCGCGAAATCCTACGGCACGCAATAAAAAGGTGCAACCAAATTGAGAGATAGGTTGCACCCGCAAGTTAGTCAATATAATCAGACACTTATGCGGTTGCAACCTAGGGGTTGCCCGTGGTCCCGGGATCGGTATTTTCCCTGATCGGGCCGGTTCGGCGAGCGTGTGCAACCGTCGGCCTGCGCGAGCGCGGCCGAAAACGGGTTGCACTGGGGTGACAGGATGCGGTGCCGACCCGGCATCGGGGCAAGCGACGGGAAACGACGATTCGGGGCGCCCGGCGGCACGGGTTACCGGCATTCGGCGGCGGCCCGCGCGACGGCCGCGCGGAGGCCGCTCAGATATCGAGCGGATCGACCTCGACGCTCCACCGCAGCACGCCCTTCAGCGCGCGCAGTTCCGGCTGCCACGCGCGCAGCGCATGCTGCAGCGCCGCCCGCGACGCGCTTTCGAGCAGCAACTGCGCGCGGTGGACGTTCGCGACCTTCACGATCGTCATCGGCACCGCGTCGTACACGGTCACGCGATCGGCGCCCGGCAACCCCGGCAACGCAGCCGCGGCCTGCAGCAGGAACGCGAGCGCCGCGTCGAGCGTGCGCCCTTCGGCGCGCAGCAGCGCCTGGTAGACGAACGGCGGCAGGTGCGCGTCGCGACGCTCGCCCAGCGTCGAATTCGCGAAGCCCACGTAGTCCTGCCGCCCGAGCGCGTGGTACAGCGCGTGACGCGGATAGCGCGTCTGCACCAGCACCTCGCCCGGCAGCCCGGCGCGCCCCGCGCGGCCGCTCACCTGCATCAGCTGCGCGAACAGCCGCTCGCTCGCGCGGAAGTCGTGCGAAAACAGCGCGGTATCGGCATTGAGCACGCCGACGAGCGACACGCGCCGGAAATCGTGCCCCTTCGCGATCATCTGCGTGCCGACCAGGATATCGACCTCGCCCGCGTGCACGTCGGAAAAAAGCGCCTGCGCGCTGCCCTTGCGGCGTGTGCTGTCCGCGTCGATGCGCAGAATCCGCGCGCCCGGCACGGCCTCGGCAAGCGCCTCCTCGATGCGCTGCGTGCCGCGACCGAGCGGCGCGATGTCGACGTTCCCGCACTCGGGGCACGACCGCGGAATCCGCGCTTCCCAGCCGCAGTGATGGCAGCGCAGCGCGTGCTCGGGCTTGTGCAGCACGACGTACGCGCTGCAGCGCGGGCAGCCGGCCACCCAGCCGCATGCGTCGCACGCGAGCTGCGGCGCGTAACCGCGCCGGTTCAGGAACACGAGGCTCTGTTCGCCGCGTTCGAGCCGCGCCTTCAGCGCCGCGACGAGCGGCCCCGACAGCCCGCCCATCGACGCGCGCCCGCGCCGCCGCTCTTCTTCGAGATCGATCAGCCGCACGGTCGGCAGCGTCGCGTCGGCCACCGCGCGACGCGACAGCGTGAGCCGCGTGTAGCGCCCCTGCTCGGCCAGCCACCAGCTTTCGAGCGACGGCGTGGCCGAGCCGAGCACGACCGTGATGCCGAGCTGTTTCGCGCGCCACACGGCCAGATCGCGCGCCGAATAGCGCAGCCCTTCCTGCTGCTTGTATGCGGGCTCGTGCTCCTCGTCGACGACGATCAGCGCGAGCGTCGGCATCGACGCGAGCACCGCGAGGCGCGTGCCGAGCACGATCCGCGCGCGGCCCGTGTGGGCGGCGAGCCAGTTGCGCGCCCGCTCGCCTTCGGCGAGCCCGCTGTGCAGCGTGACGATCGCGTCGTCGGCGAGCGCGCCCGCGAAGCGCGCGCGAAACGCGGCCTCGAACTGCGGCGTCAGGTTGATTTCGGGCACGAGGACGAGCGCCTGTGCGTCCGGGCGCGCATCGAGCAGCGACGCGAGCGCGTGCAGATAGACCTCGGTCTTGCCGCTGCCCGTCACGCCGTGCAGCAGGAACGGCGCGAAGCCCTGCGCGGCGCGGATCGTGTCGAACGCCTCCGCCTGCTGGTCCGTCAACGCCGGCGGCACAGCGCGTCCACCGCTTGTCGACAGGTTATCCACAGGGTTGATCACAGGCGCATCGGCCCAACCGATCTCCTCGACGGCCACCCAGCCGCGCGCCGCCCAGTCGTCGAGCGTCGCGACCGCCTTCGGATGCAGCACGCGCGCATCGGGCAGCGTCAGCGAGCCGGTATCGACCAACGCCTGCGCGAGCCGGCGCAGCGCGGCGCCGCGCGCCGGCAACGCGTCGGGCAGCGCCGCGCGGCCGGCTTCGGTCGGTCGGTAGCGCACCTCCGGCGCGAGCAGCCGCCCCCAGCGCCCCGCGTCGCGCAGCGCCTGCGGCAGCGCCGGCAACGCGACTTCGCCGCGCCCGCGCTGATAGTAGTCGGCGGCGAACGACACGAGCGCGAGCCAGTCCGCCGACAACGGCGGCAGGTCGGTACAGATCGCCTCGACCGCGCGCAGCCGCGACGGCGGCACATCGGTGTGAGTGGTGACTTCGCAGACGAGCCCGACCGCCTGCCGCTTGCCGAACGGCACCTGCACGAGCGTGCCGGGCACGGGCGGCGGCTGCACGTCGCAGCGGTAGTCGAACAGGGTCGCGAGCGGATGGTCGAGCGCCACGCGCAGGTAGACGCCGCTCATCGACACGCTCCGGCAGCGGCGGCACGCAGCGCACGGACGGCTTGCACCCGCGCCCGCATGGCGACGGCGAACTTAAAGTAAAACTTCAGATTCGGCGCTAAGTTTTGGATTCGCATTAGGAATCGCCGTATACCCTGCCCAGCCTGTGGATAACTTTGTTGAGAACTCGCCGCTCAACGGCCGCAACGCGCGCGGGGCCGTGCTTTCCGCTGTTTTTCACCGTTTGTCGCCGGCCCCCGCGAAGCCTTATTCCATAAGGCTGCTATTCAAATGACCGAACAATAGCGAGACAAATTGACGGATACGGGGCTCTACCGCGCTGCAACGTGGAAAATGTGTATAAGTCAAGTCTTGACAAGCATCGAATCGGCGACCGGAGCGGGGTTGCGTCCTGTTTAGTTTCAACGACGAAACGCCGTCATTCCGCAGCGCAGCATGGCGGCGCTTGCATTCAGCGCGCCGCTCCGCTACGGATCGCGCGGCTGTGGGTATGCACTTCGTCGACGAGTTCGGCGACGTGATCGGGCGACGTGAATTGCGAAATACCGTGCCCGAGATTGAACACGTGACCCGGATGGTTGCCGTAGCTGTCGAGCACCGCGCGCGCCTGCTCGCGCACCGTGGCCGGCGGCGCGAACAGGATCGTCGGGTCGAGGTTGCCCTGCAGCGCCACGCGCCCCGCGACGCGCTCGCGCGCGGCGCCGAGGTTGACCGTCCAGTCGAGCCCGACCGCGTCGACGCCGGTCGCCGCGATCTCCTCGAGCCACAGCCCGCCGCCCTTCGTGAACGTGATCACCGGCACGCGCGCGCCGTCGTGCTCGCGCTTGAGCTGCGACACCACGCGGCGGATGTAATCGAGCGAGAAGCGCTGGTACGCGCCGTCGGCCAGCGCGCCGCCCCACGTATCGAAGATCATCACGGCCTGCGCGCCCGCGTCGATCTGCGCGTTCAGATACGCGGCCACCGCCTGCGCGTTCACGTCGAGGATCCGGTGCATCAGGTCGGGGCGCGAATACGCCATCGACTTCACCGTGCGGAAATCGTCCGAGCCGCCGCCTTCGACCATGTAGCACGCGAGCGTCCACGGGCTGCCCGAGAAACCGATCAGCGGCACGCGCTGACGGCCCTGGCCGTCGGTGAGCGCGCGGCGGATCTCGCGCACGGCGCCCGTCACGTAGCCGAGCGTCTCCTCGATGTCCGGCACCGCGAGCTTCGCGACGTCGGCCTCGGTGCGCACCGGATGCGCGAACTTCGGCCCTTCGCCGGCCTGGAAGTCGAGACCGAGCCCCATCGCGTCGGGAATCGTCAGGATGTCCGAGAACAGGATCGCGGCGTCGAGCGGAAAGCGCTCGAGCGGCTGCAACGTCACTTCGGTCGCGTAGTCGGGATTTTTCGCGAGGCCGAGGAAGCTGCCGGCGCGCGCACGCGTCGCGTTGTATTCGGGCAGGTAGCGGCCGGCCTGGCGCATCAGCCAGATCGGCGTGTAGTCGGTCGGCTCGCGCAGAAGCGCACGCAGGAAGGTGTCGTTGAGCAGGGTATGGGCCACGGTAGGAGCGACGATGCGAAGGCAAAGCGGCATTTTACCGGACAGCCGCGATCGGGCTGCGCATGCCGGAGCGATGGCGGCCATATGACGCGCGCGATGGCTCCGTTATGATCGGACGCTCATATCGAACCCAACCGAGGAGGAGACCGATGAAGAGATTCGCCACGCTCGCCGCAGCCGCATGGCTGTGCTGCCCCGCCGCGCACGCGCAGACCGCGGCCGGCGCCGCCCCCGCCGCGCCGGCCGCCGGCACGCGGCTCGACGACGTGCTCGCGCGCGGCGCGCTGCGCGTGTGCACGACGGGCGACTACAAGCCGTATTCGTACTACCGCGCGGACGGCCGCTTCGAGGGCATCGACATCGACATGGCGGAATCGCTCGCGAAATCGCTCGGCGTGAAGGCCGACTATGTGAAGACGAGTTGGTCGAACCTCACCAACGACTTCGTCGCGAAGTGCGACATCGCGGTGGGCGGCGTGTCGACGACGCTCGAGCGCCAGAAGCGCGTGTTCTTCACGCAGCCGTACGTGGTCGACGGCAAGACGCCGATCGTGCGCTGCGCGGATGCCGACAAGTACCAGACCGTCGCGCAGATCGACCGGCCCGAGACGCGCGTGATCGTGAATCCGGGCGGCACCAACGAGCGCTTCGCGAAGCAGTTCTTCACGCACGCGAACCTCGCCGTCTATCCGGACAACGTGACGATCTTCAAGCAGATCCTCGCGGGCAAGGCCGACGTGATGGTGACGGATGCATCGGAGACGCTGTTGCAGCAAAAGCTGAATCCGGGCCTCTGCTCGGTGCATCCGGACAAGCCGTTCCAGTTCGGCGAGAAGGCGTACATGGTGCCGCGCGGCGACGTCGTGTTCCAGCAGTACGTCGACCAGTGGCTGCATCTTGCGCTGTCCACCGGCGAATATCAGGCGATTTCGGACAAGTGGCTGAAGTAGGCGCGCCCGCGCCGCGGCGGCCGGACACGGGCACCGACCCCGCGGCCGCCGGGCGCCGACATCTCGCGAGGCCCGGCAGCCGGCGTGCCGTCGTTACACTTTCCCTTCGCGCTGCGGCACCCGCCCTCGGCGCAAGATGCGCGGGATTGGCCGAACGGCCGACTTTCGCGCATTCCGATCACGTTTCAAAATCTTTCCGACGAATGAATCGTCGTGCGCGGTATCGATCACGCCGTGCACTTTCTCGCGTGCAAATCGGCAATTCATCGCGCCCGATACGCGTGAAAAACGCATCGCGCGCATACCTTGAAAACGCGACGGAAAATATGGGTAAAAATGACCTTTTTCAGGACCCCGAAAACAGCAAAAAATCCCGGAAAGCCTTATCTGGCGGGCGTTACAACCTGAAACACTTTGTTACCGCGACGGGTCATTAATTCGCCCACAATGGCCTCAACGGTTTCAACACGGATGCGGTCTCGTGTGCCAAGTGTGAGCGGACGCGAAGCGCTGCGAGCCAGTCGGTCACGTACCGAAGCCCTTCCGAGGGGCATCCCTGTTGGAGTCGTTTCCGGCCCCCCGCCGGATCCGGTTTCATCTTTGGTCTCCTCGCGCTAACCCCGTAGCGTGTGGTTTTTAGCGGGCTAATAAGCCCGCTTTTTTTCGTCCATCGAAAACGTCGCGACCCGCACAGAGCGGCCCGCAGGCCACCCTGTTTGTTCCGCACGTTCGCGCATCGTCGCGCTTCACGCGGTCTTCTGCACGTCGAGCTTCAGCTCCTCGATCATCCGCTCGCGCATCACGAACTTCTGCACCTTGCCCGTCACCGTCATCGGCAGTTCGTCGACGAAGCGGATATAGCGCGGAATCTTGTAGTGCGCGATCTGCCCGTTGCAGAACGCACGCACGTCGTCCTCGGTCATCCGCTCGTCCGCGCGCAGCACGATCCACGCGCACAGCTCCTCGCCGTACTTCGGATCGGGCACGCCGAACACCTGCGCGCTCTGGATCTTCGGATGCCGGAACAGGAATTCCTCGATCTCCCGCGGATAGACGTTCTCGCCGCCGCGAATCACCATGTCCTTCAGGCGGCCGACGATGTTGCAGTAGCCGTCCTCGTCGAGCGTCGCGAGGTCGCCCGTATGCATCCAGCCGTCGACCAGCACCTCGCGCGTCTTCGCATCGTCGTCCCAGTAGCCGAGCATCACCGAATAGCCTTTCGTGCACAGCTCGCCCGTCGCGCCGACCGGCACGATCTCGCCGGCCGGATCGACGATCTTCACTTCGAGATGCGGCTGGATGCGGCCGACCGTCGTCGTGCGCTTTTCCAGCGGATCGTCGGTCGAGCTCTGGAACGACACGGGGCTCGTCTCCGTCATCCCGTACGCGATCGTGATTTCGGAAAGATGCATCTGCGACACGACGCGCTTCATCGTCTCGATCGGGCACGGCGAGCCGGCCATGATCCCGGTACGCAGCGTCGACAGGTCGAATTTCGCGAATTCCGGATGGTCGAGCTCCGCGATGAACATCGTCGGCACGCCGTGCAGTGCGGTGCACCGTTCCTCGGCCACCGCCGCGAGCGTCGCGACCGGGTCGAACGCTTCGCCGGGGAACACCATCGCGGCGCCCTTCGACACGCACGCGAGCACGGCCAGCACCATCCCGAAGCAGTGATAGAGCGGCACCGGGATGCAGAGCGAATCCTGCTCGGTGAAACGCATCGCCATCGCGATCGAGCGCGCGTTGTTGACGACGTTGCGGTGCGTGAGCGTCGCGCCCTTCGGGCTGCCGGTCGTGCCGCTCGTGAACTGGATATTGATCGGATCGTTGGCCGCGAGCGTCGCGCCGATCGCATCGAGCAGCGCCGGATCGACGGCCTGGCGGCCGCGCGCCATCACGTCCGCGAAGCGGAACATGCCGGCGGGCGCCACCTCGCCCATCGACACGATCGTGCGCAGGCTCGGCACGCGCGCCGCGTGCAGGTCGCCCGGCGTCGCGGTCGCGAGCTCCGGCGCGATCGTCTGCAGCATCTCGACGTACGCGGACGTCTTGAAGCGCTGGGCCGAGATCACGGCCTTGCAGCCGACCTTGTTCAGCGCGTATTCGAGTTCCGACAGCCGGTAAGCCGGATTGATGTTGACGAGCACGGCGCCGATCCGCGCGGTCGCGAACTGCGTGAGCAGCCATTCGCTGCGGTTCGGCGACCAGATGCCGACGCAGTCGCCCTTCACGATCCCGAGCGCCGCGAGCCCGGCGGCCAGCACGTCGACCTCGTTCGCGAACTCGCGCCAGGTCCAGCGCACCTGCTGCTCGCGGAACACGACGGCCGGACGGTCGGGAAAGCGGCCGGCCGTGTCGAGCAGGAACCGGCTGATCGTCGCTTCGGATAGCGGCACGTCGGTTGCGCCGCGCACGTAGGACAGTCCGTTTTCGGGCGCGATCAGCGCCCCCTTGCCAAGGTCTGCTGCCATCGATGTCTCCGTCCGTTTTTGTCTGATCGGCCCGCGCGCGCACCGCGCCCGCCGCCGCCGCAACGATCGCGACGGCCGGCCTCACCGCGGATGATGCCGCGCTTCGCTGACGATACTCTGACATCGAATCGCGGCGGACGGGTGAAATAGCACGACCGGACGATACGATCCTGCCCGCAAAAAACGGACGAAAACGACGGACGAAAAAAAGCAGCCCGAAGGCTGCTTTCTTTCGCGAGATACGCGTCGCGGCTCAGTGCCGGCTGCGGATCTTCGCCAGACGCTGGATCGCCTCGAGCTGCGCCATCGCGGTCGCGAGCTCGGATTGCGCTTTCGCGAGGTCGAGATCCGACTTCGCGTTCTGCAGCGTTTCCTCGGCACGCTTGCGCGCTTCCTCGGCTTTCGCCGCGTCGAGGTCCTTGCCGCGGATCGCGGTATCGGCGAGCACCGTCACGGCGCCCGGCTGCACTTCGAGAATGCCGCCCGCGACGAACACGAATTCGTCGTTGCCGCCCTCGACCTCGATGCGCACCGCACCCGGACGAATCCGGGTGATGAGCGGCGTGTGGCCCGGCAGAATGCCCAGCTCACCCGTTTCGCCCGGCAGCGCGACGAATTTCGCCTCGCCCGAGAAGATCTGCTCTTCCGCGCTGACGACGTCTACTTTGATGGTTGCCATATCGACTCCAATCTCATCCACGGGTTGAGCGTATTGCGACCGGCGCGGGCGGCCGGAATACGAGTCATCGCTGACTCATTGCTCCGGCCGGCACACGCCGGCTTGCGACTCACTCAAGCCCTTACTGGATCTTCTTGGCCTTTTCGAAGGCTTCGTCGATCGTGCCGACCATGTAGAACGCCTGTTCCGGCAGGTGGTCGCACTCGCCGTCGACGATCATCTTGAAGCCGCGGATCGTTTCCTTCAGCGGCACGTACTTGCCCGGCGAGCCCGTGAACACTTCAGCGACGTGGAACGGCTGCGACAGGAAACGCTGGATCTTACGCGCACGTGCGACCGACAGCTTGTCTTCCGGCGACAGTTCGTCCATGCCCAGAATCGCGATGATGTCGCGCAGTTCCTTGTAGCGCTGCAGCGTCTGCTGAACGCGACGGGTGATCGTGTAGTGCTCTTCGCCGATCACGTTCGGGTCGATCTGGCGCGACGTCGAGTCGAGCGGGTCGACCGCCGGGTAGATACCCAGCGAAGCGATGTCACGCGACAGAACGACGGTTGCGTCCAGGTGGCCGAAGGTGGTCGCCGGCGACGGGTCGGTCAAGTCGTCCGCAGGGACGTACACGGCCTGAACCGACGTGATCGAGCCCTTCTTCGTCGACGTGATGCGCTCTTGCAGCTTGCCCATTTCTTCAGCCAGCGTCGGCTGATAGCCCACTGCCGACGGCATACGGCCGAGCAGTGCCGACACTTCGGTACCGGCCAGCGTGAAACGGTAGATGTTGTCGACGAAGAACAGCACGTCGAGGCCTTCGTCACGGAAGTGCTCGGCCATCGTCAGGCCGGTCAGCGCGACGCGCAGACGGTTGCCCGGCGGCTCGTTCATCTGGCCGTACACCAGCGCGACCTTGTCGAGAACGTTCGAGTCCTTCATTTCGTGGTAGAAGTCGTTCCCTTCACGGGTACGCTCGCCCACGCCCGCGAACACGGAGTAACCGCCGTGTTCCTTCGCGATGTTGTTGATGAGCTCCATCATGTTGACGGTCTTGCCCACGCCAGCACCGCCGAACAGGCCCACCTTGCCGCCCTTCGCGAACGGGCAGATCAGGTCGATGACCTTGATACCCGTTTCGAGCAGTTCGGTCGACGGCGACAGTTCGTCGAACGCCGGCGCCTTCTGGTGGATCGAACGCGTATGTTCGCTTTCGATCGGGCCGGCTTCGTCGATCGGACGGCCGAGCACGTCCATGATTCGGCCGAGGGTCGGCTTGCCGACCGGCACCGAGATCGGCTTCGCCGTGTTCTTCACGGTCAGGCCGCGGCGCAGGCCGTCGGATGCACCCAGACAGATGGTACGGACCACGCCGTCGCCCAGCTGCTGCTGGACTTCGAGCGTCAGTTCCGAGCCATCGAGAATGAGCGCGTCGTAGATCTTCGGCATGCTGTCGCGCGGGAATTCCACGTCGATAACGGCGCCGATGCACTGTACGATCTTGCCTTCTACCAAAGCAGCAGTACTCATCGCTTTTCCTTTAAATACCTGATTCTTTACTCGCGCAAAGGCGCAGTTGTCGTCCCGGGCGCGCGCTTAAACAGCGGCTGCGCCGCCGACGATCTCCGACAGTTCTTTCGTGATCGCGGCCTGACGGCTCTTGTTGTAGACGAGCTGCAGTTCGCTGATCACCGTCTTCGCGTTGTCGGACGCGGCCTTCATCGCGACCATGCGCGCCGATTGCTCGGACGCCATGTTTTCCGCGACGGCCTGGTACACCAGCGCCTCGACGTAACGCACGAGCAGTTCGTCGACGACGGCCTGCGCGTCCGGCTCGTAGATGTAGTCCCACGACGTCGCCGGCGTACCGTCATCGGCTTCGAAGTGTTCCGACGACAGCGGCAGCAACTGCTCGATCACGGCTTCCTGCTTCATCGTGTTGACGAAGCGCGTGTAAGCGATATAAACCGCCGACAGCTTGCCTTCCGAGTACAGATCGAGCTGCGTCTTCACGGCGCCGATCAGCTTGTCCAGGTGCGGGGTGTCGCCGAGGTGCACGACCTGCGACATCACCTTCGCGCCGAAGCGGTTCAGGAACCCGAGGCCCTTGCCGCCGATCGCGGTGGCTTCGACCTTCTGGCCCTTCTCTTCCAGCTCCTTGAACTTCTGCACCGTCGCACGCAGCACGTTGGTGTTCAGACCGCCGCACAGCCCCTTGTCGGTCGTGACGAGGATGATGCCGGCCGTCTGCGCGCCGTCGTTCGCCACCATGAACGGGTGGCGGTACTCCGGGTTCGCACGGCTCATGTGCGCGGCGATGGCACGGACCTTGTCCGCATACGGACGAGCGGCGCGCATGCGTTCCTGCGCGCGACGCATCTTCGATGCAGCCACCATCTCCATCGCCTTCGTGATCTTGCGCGTGTTCTGCACGCTCTTGATCTTGCCGCGAATTTCCTTCATTCCAGCCATAGCTTGCTCCTTTGCGCCCCGTGTTAGCGCTTCAGCGCTCACTCGGGGCTCATGCATCGCTCACCGAAGCGGCGCGGGCGCATCAGCCCCCGCGCGGCCTCGGTGTGTCACTCGCGGATCAATAGGCACCGGACTTCTTGAAGGATTCGATCGCCGCGCGCAGCGCGCCTTCGTCGTCCTTCGAGAGATCCTTGGTGTCTTCGATGCGCTTGATGAGGTCAGCGTGGCTGGTCTTCAGGTTGTCGCGCAGGCCCTTCTCGAACGGCAGCACTTGCTTGACGTCGAGATCGTCGAGGTAGCCGTTGTTCGCGGCGTACAGCGACACGGCCAGTTCCCACACCTGCAGCGGCTGGTACTGCGGCTGCTTCAGCAGTTCCGTCACGCGGCGGCCGCGCTCGAGCTGCTTGCGGGTCGCTTCGTCGAGATCCGATGCGAACTGCGCGAATGCCGCGAGTTCACGGTACTGCGCGAGGTCGGTACGGATACCGCCCGACAGCTTCTTCACGACCTTCGTCTGAGCGGCGCCACCGACGCGCGACACCGACACGCCGGCGTTGATTGCCGGGCGGATGCCTGCGTTGAACAGGTCGGTTTCCAAGAAGATCTGGCCGTCGGTAATCGAGATCACGTTCGTCGGAACGAACGCGGTCACGTCGCCGGCTTGCGTTTCGATGACCGGCAGTGCCGTCAGCGAGCCGCTCTTGCCCTTCACTTCCCCGTTCGTGAACTTCTCGACGTACTCTTCCGACACGCGAGCCGCACGCTCGAGCAGACGCGAGTGCAGATAGAACACGTCACCCGGGTACGCTTCACGGCCCGGCGGGCGGCGCAGCAGCAGCGAGATCTGACGGTATGCCCAAGCCTGCTTGGTCAAGTCGTCATAGATGATCAGCGCGTCTTGGCCGCGGTCGCGGAAGTATTCGCCCATCGTGCAGCCGGCGTACGGTGCCAGGTACTGCATCGCAGCCGAATCCGATGCCGAAGCGGCGACGACGATCGTGTATTCGAGCGCGCCCGTTTCTTCGAGCTTGCGCACCACGTTCATGATCGACGAAGCCTTCTGGCCGATCGCGACGTAGATACAGATCAGGTCCTTGCCCTTCTGGTTGATGATCGCGTCGAGCGCCACCGCGGTCTTGCCGCACTGACGGTCGCCGATGATCAGCTCACGCTGGCCACGGCCGATCGGCACCATCGCGTCGATCGACTTGATGCCCGTCTGCACCGGCTGCGACACCGACTTACGCCAGATCACGCCCGGGGCGATCTTTTCGATCGCGTCGGTCAGCTTCGCGTTGACCGGGCCCTTGCCGTCGATCGGGTTGCCGAGCGCGTCGACCACGCGGCCGACGAGTTCCGGGCCAACCGGGACTTCGAGAATGCGGCCCGTCGTCTTGACGACGTCGCCTTCCGAAATGTGTTCGTATTCGCCGAGAATCACCGCGCCGACCGAGTCGCGCTCGAGGTTCAGCGCGAGACCGAACGTGTTGCCCGGAAACTCGAGCATTTCGCCCTGCATCACGTCCGACAGGCCGTGGATACGCACGATACCGTCGGTCACGGAGATCACGGTGCCCTGGTTGCGAACGTCTGCGCTCGCTTCAAGGCCCTGGATCCGGCTCTTGATCAGCTCGCTGATCTCAGAGGGATTGAGTTGCATTATTCGCTCCTGATAGTCAATTCTGTTGCGTGCCGGCGTGGCGCTCAGGCGGTCAAGGCAGCCTGCATCGATGCGAGGCGCGCGCGAACCGAGGTGTCGAGCACTTCGTCGCCGACCGTCACGCGCACGCCGCCGATCAGCGACGAATCGACTTCGACCGTCGGTTTCAGCTTGCGCTTGAACTTGCGTTCGAGGCCCGAGACGAGACTGTCGAGATCCGCGCCGTTCAGCGGAAACGCGCTCACGATCTCGGCGTCGGCTGCGCCTTCACGTTCGTTCTTGAGCGCCTCGAACTGCTCGGCGATTTCCGGCAGCAGCGCGATGCGATGATTGTCGACCAGCATCTGCACGAAGTTCTTCGCTTCGGCGCCGGCCGCGAGCGGCGACTTCACCGCAGCAAGCAGCAACTCGGCTACTTGCGTGCGCGTCACCTTCGGGCTCGACGCGACCGACAGCACTTCCGGCAGACGCGCAACCTGGGCCAGCTCTTGCACGAGCGTGGACCAGGCGGCGATGTCACCGCCCTCGGCCACGCGGAACAGCGCTTCTGCGTAAGGGCGGGCGATGGTTGCAAGTTCGGCCATGATCAGAGCTCGGCTTTCAGTTGATTCAGCAGTTGGGCGTGGGCCGTTTGATCGACTTCGCGCTTCAGGATCTGCTCGGCGCCCTTCACGGCCAGCGCGGCGACTTCGCCACGCAGCGCTTCGCGCGCCTTCACGATTTGCTGTTCTGCTTCCGCCTTCGCCTGGGCGACGATGCGGGCGGCTTCAGCCTGGGCGTTGGCCTTGATTTCCTCGGCGACCGCCTGTGCACGCTTTTCGGCGTCGGCGATGCGCTGCTGGCCGTCGTTGCGGGCCTGCGCGAGTTCCTGGTCCACGCGCTTGTGCGCTGCGTCGAGTTCCGCCTTGCCCTTCTCGGCGGCGGCGAGGCCGTCGGCGATCTTCTTCGAACGTTCGTCGAGGGCGTTGATCAACGGCGGCCACACGAATTTCATCGTGAACCACGCGAGGACCAGGAACACGACCATTTGCGCAAACAGAGTTGCGTTGAGATTCACGGTGTTTCCTTATCTGCTATTCCGGAAAAATGAAACGGTAAGGCGCTCATCGAGTTGCATTCGATCAGCGCCCCAAGTCTCCGTTCCGCCCTGCGCCGGCTCACGCCGGACGCATATTTCCGAGGAACCTTAGCCTGCGAGCTTCGACAGGAGCGGGTTCGCGAACGCGAACAGCATTGCGACACCAACGCCGATCAGGAATGCAGCGTCGATCAGACCAGCCAGCAGGAACATCTTCGTTTGCAGCGGGTTGATGAGTTCCGGCTGACGTGCGCAGGCTTCGATGTACTTGCCACCCATCAGCGCGATACCGATACAGGCGCCGATTGCACCCAGGCCGATGATGATGCCGATACCGATGGCGGTCAGACCCTGGATGTTGGCGATGTAAGCTTGCATGATCACTCCTTTGTGAAAAGACTTGGAACTGAGATTTAAAAAACTAAAACGAAGACTCTTTCTTGCACGCCGCGCTTAGTGCTTGTCGTGCGCCTGGCCGAGATACACCAGCGTCAGCATCATGAAAATGAATGCCTGCAACAGAACAATCAGAATGTGGAAGATTGCCCAGACGCTACCCGCGATCACATGACCAACGAAGCCGAGGAACGTTGCGTCGCCACCGAAGCTCCACATGCTGCCGAGCAGGGCGATCAACAGGAACAACAGCTCACCCGCGTACATGTTGCCGAACAGCCGCATGCCGAGCGAAACGGTCTTTGCAACGTATTCGACGATGTTGAGCGCGAGGTTCGGGATCCACAGCAGCGGGTGACCGCCGAACGGGGCCGACAGCAGCTCATGCGCAAAGCCGCCCGCGCCCTTGATCTTGATGCTGTAGTAGATCATCAGGACGAACACGCCGAGCGCGATGCCGAGCGTGCCGTTCAGGTCGGCCGTCGGGACGATGCGATGGTGGGAAATCACGTCCGACAGACCGAGCAGGCCGATCACGCGGCCCGGCAGGTCGACCGGGAGGAAGTCGAGGGAGTTCATCAGCGCAACCCACACGAACACCGTGAGGGCGAGCGGCGCGATGAAGGTACGATTGCCGTGGACGATGGCCTTCGACTGGTCTTCGACCATTTCGACGAGCATCTCGATCGCGCACTGGAAACGGCCCGGCACGCCCGACGTCGCCTTGCGGGCGGCCAGACGCAGCAGGATGATCGTCACGATGCCGCAAACGATCGACCAGAACAGCGTGTCGAGATTCCAGACGTGGATGTCGAAAATCGACGTCTGATGCGAGGTGGAGAAATTCTGCAAGTGGTGCGCAATGTACTCGGACGGATCCGGACCGCGCGTGCCTTCGCTAGCTGCCATATCGTTAATGCCACCCAAATTGTCGAAAATCGTTTTGCCCGTTCCGCAACACGCTATTGCGGGAACGAGCCGGTGCGGTTCGTTGTCGAACCCGCACGCTGCTTGTTCCTTACCGCCAGGCCAGCGCGATCCAGTACGTCTTCAGCACGACGAGGTACGTGACGAGGAACGGCACCCAGTGCACGCCGGCCCAGCCGAACGCCACTGCGGTGAACATTCCGATCGTCAGAGCCAGTTTCAGGGCTTCGCCCATCACCCAGCTCATCACGGTGGCCGAGCCACCGGCCTTCAGTCGCGCCACGAATACCGCACTTGGCACCCAGCCGATCGCTCCGCCCAGAAACGCGGATTGCGCAGCGGCGCCCGGCGACTTCGAAAACAGCCACCACGCCAGCGTTGCAACCAGGGACAGGACCACTTGCGCGAACACCACCTTGTAGGGGGTCACGCGCGAGGGCTTGCTCACGTTCGGGCCGAACAGCCTTTCGGCCTCTGCCCGCGTCAGCGGAACGATGTTGTTATCTTGCTGCTCGACATCCCAGTCGTCGGATTCACGCCGCTCGCCGGCCGCCGAAGCGGTGCGTTGCGTGCGCTGATCATCGTGCCTGTCGTCCGGCGCCTGACCCGCCATCGCAATCTTCCGCAGAATCCTTGAACCCGACCCCAAGCTTTCTGAAAGCTTTCAGGGGTGCCTAGCTAACAAATCCGGGCGATTGTAAGCGATAGTTGCAAGTGATTCAAGGCTTTAGACGCGACAAAAACCTGCATAAAACGACGCCTCATGATGTGAAAAAACACCCGATTCGACGACGTACGATGACAGTTGTAAGGTCAATTTTTTGCACCGGTATTTCTTGCGCGAAAAAGTCCGGCGACGAGGGGAAATCGCGGGAAACGATGCCCGATGCGGATCGGGAGGAAGCGGTGCGATCGCCGCCGCGAATTCGCTGCAATGCAGCCGTCGGGAACGGCTCGGTGCGACGCTGCGGAAGGAGCACGACATCGTGACCGAACCGCCGCACGCGACGCGCGAAATTCGACCGGTTGTTCGCGCATCGATTCATCCAATCAGTTGTCGCGCCGCCACAGAGGTTCGATTGTAGATTGCAGCACTTATCAACAGCCGTCGATCACCTCGAACGCTGTGCGCCCCGCCACTGCCCGAACGATACGCCAGTGCCGCACCCACCGGCCTCGCTCAACCGTGCATGAGCAGCCACGCGCCGAGCGCCGCGCTCGCCAGCGCGAACGGAATCGAAACGAGGTGGAACGGCAGCCACATGCGCGGCTCCTTCGCGAGACGTACCGCGATCAGGTTCGCGAGCGAGCCGATCGCGAAACCGAAGCCGCCGACCGATACGCCGAATGCAAGCGCGCGCCAGTCGTGCGTGAATTCCGACAGCAGGATCGCGGCCGGCACGTTGCTGATCGCCTGTGACAGCACGGCGCCGGCGGCATAGACGCGCAGCGGCGAATCGAGCTGCGCGTGCGCAATCGCGTCGTGCACGACAGGCAGCGCAGCCGCACTGCGCAACACGACGAACATCAGCACGAAGATCAACAGCAGCAGCCAGTCGATCTTCAGGACTGCATCGCGTTTGACGGCGAGCAGCACGATCGCGACGCCGACGAGGCCCGGCAGCGGATGGTGCGCATCGGCGAGCAGCACGAACGCGGCGAACAGGACCGCCGCGATCAGCGCGTGCATGCGTTGTACGGGAAAGCCGGCAGCGTCGCCGGACAGGTCGAGCGGCTTCGCGCGAAACATCAGTGCAGTCAGCACGAGCAGCAGCGCCATCGTCGCGACGGCGAGCGGCCCCAGCGTGACCACGAAGCGGCCGAACGACACGCCGCTCAATTGCCACAGGAAAAGATTCTGCGGATTGCCGAGCGGTGTCGCAACGGACCCCGCATTGACGGCCAGCGCGACGACGATCACGAGCCGCCGGAACGGCAGCGGTGTCAGCGCGCGCAGCGACACCATCAACGGCACGACGACGAACAGCGCGACGTCGTTGGTGAGCCACATCGACAACACCGCGGCGAAGCCGACGAGCAGCATCGCAAGCCCGCGCTCGGAGTGCACGTGATGCACGATGCGATGCGCGAGCCACATCAGGCAGCCGGACAGCTCGAGCGCCTTGGTCAGCATCAGCAGGCCCGCGAGCGTCGCGACCGTCTGCCAGTCGACGCGCTCGGCGAGCACCGAAAATGGTTGCGGACGCACCCATTGCAGCACGATCAGGCCAAGCGCGAGCACCGACAGCACCGGTTCCTGCGCAAGCCAGCCGAGCCACCGGCGCGGCGCCGGTGTGCCCATCTGTTCCATGGATTGCCCGTTACTCTTCGGTCGCGACGTTGCCGCGCAGTCGCGCGAGAATGCCTTCGAGCGCATCGAGGTTGCCGAAGTCGATCAGCACCTGCCCTCGCCCGCGGCGGCCGAGCTTGATCTTCACCGTCGACGCGAGCAGATCGGACAACTCCTCTTCGAGGCGACGCGTATCGCGGCCGCCGTCGTCCTTCGCACGCGCCTTCACGGCCGGCGCTTCCTTCGTCGTGTGCGCGACGAGCTTCTCGGTCTCGCGCACCGACATGCGCTTGTTGACCACCTGATGCGCGAGCGTGATCTGCGTGGCCGCATCGACGGCGAGCAGTGCGCGTGCGTGTCCCATGTCGAGATCGCCGGCCAGCAGCATCGTCTGCACCGGCGACGCGAGGTTCAGCAGGCGCAGCAGGTTCGACACCGCACTGCGCGAACGGCCGACCGATTCGGCAGCCTGTTCGTGCGTGAAACCGAACTCGTCGAGCAGGCGCTGAATACCGTGCGCCTCTTCAAGCGGATTCAGATCCTCGCGCTGGATGTTCTCGATCAGCGCCATCGCGGCGGCAGCCTGATCGGATACGTCCTTCACGAGCACCGGCACTTCCTCGAGGCCGGCCAGACGTGCGGCACGGAAACGCCGCTCGCCCGCGATGATCTCGTATTTGTCTGACGAAATAGGCCGTACCAGGATCGGCTGCATCACGCCCTGCGCGCGAATGCTTGCCGCGAGCTCCTGCAGGCTGCCCTCGTCCATCCGCGTGCGCGGCTGGTACTTGCCGGCTTGCAGCTTGCCGAGCGCGAGCGTGTTCGGCGCCCCTTCGATCTTCACCGCTTCGGTGATATCGGCGCTGCCGCCGAGCAGCGCTTCGAGGCCACGTCCCAAGCCCTTCTTCTTTGGTACCGCGTTCATGTCTTTCTTCCTCGCTTCGCTCATGTCCGGATCACGACACCTCGAACGCGCGCACGCGCTCGATCATCTCGGCACCGAACTGGATATACGCCTGCGCGCCGCGCGAACTGCGGTCGAACACGACGCCCGGCAACCCGTAGCTCGGCGCTTCGGCCAGGCGCACGTTGCGCGGAATCACCGCGTCGAACACCTTGTCGCCGAAGTGCGCCTTCAGTTGATCGGAGACTTGCTGCTGCAGTGTGATGCGCGGATCGAACATCACGCGCAGCAAGCCGATGATCTTCAGGTCGCGGTTCATGTTCGCGTGAACCTGCTTGATCGTGTTGACGAGGTCCGACAGCCCTTCCAGTGCGAAGTACTCGCACTGCATCGGGATCACGACGCCATGCGCCGCGCACAGCCCGTTCAGCGTCAGCAGCGACAGCGTCGGCGGGCAATCGATCAGCACGAAATCGTAGTCGTCGGCCACGCGCTCGAGCGCGGCCTTCAGGCGGCGCTCGCGGTTGTCGATGCTGATCAGCTCGATCTCGGCGCCGGACAGCTCGCGGTTTGCGGGAAGCACGTCGTAAGTGACGCCCTCCGGACGCACACGTGCGTCGGCCACCGACACGCCGTCGACCAGCACTTCGTACACGGTCGCTTCGCAGGCGGCCTTGTCGATCCCGCTGCCCATCGTCGCGTTGCCCTGCGGGTCGAGATCGATCAACAGGACTCGTTGCTCCTGCGCTGCAAGGCTTGCGGCGAGATTGACCGATGTCGTCGTCTTGCCGACGCCCCCCTTCTGGTTCGCAACGCAGAAGATCTTTGCCATCGTTGGTGTGTTCCCTTTACCTTCAAACAAACGGCGCGCTACCGCGCGCCTTCAATTCGCCTCGTCGACGGCCACTTCGAACAGATGCCGCTCTGCATCGAGCATCGGCACCGCCAGCCGGATCGTCTGCTTCACGCGGCTGCCTTCCGGCAACCGCGCAATCTCGTCATCCGGGTGAACGCCCTTCATCGCCCAGATCGACCCGCCCGGCGCGACCAGATGTCGAGCAAGTTTAACGAAGTCGGACAGGTCCGCGAAGGCGCGGGATACGATCATGTCGAATTTTTCCGGCACTTCGACACCCGGCTGCAGCGATTCGACCCGCCCGGTGACGACCGACAGGTTCGCGAGCTTCAGCTCCGCGCGCATCTGCGTCTGGAAGGCAGACTTCTTCTGCACGATATCGTTCAGCGTGACCTGCCAGCCCGGCTCGACGATCGCCAGCACGATACCGGGCAGCCCGCCGCCCGAGCCGACGTCGAGTACGCGTGCCGACGTCCGGCCGCGCAGATGCGGGACGATGGAAAGCGAATCGAGGATGTGCTGAATCAGCATCTGCTTCGGGTCGCGGATCGCGGTCAGGTTGTAGACCGCGTTCCACTTGCCGAGCAGCGCGACATAGTCGAGCAGCTGGTTGCGTTGTGTATCCGTCAGCGTCAGGTCGAGTGCCGCCGTGCCTTCGACGAGCATCTGTTCCAGTACGTCCCGATTCACCGCCGGCGCGCGACGCGCCGTCATTGTTGCGTCGGGACGCTGCCGTCCCCCTGCTCCGCGGCTTCCGCGACCGTGCCGTTACGGCGGCCCAGGCCGCGACGCTTCAGATGCACCATCAGCAGCGAGATTGCCGCCGGCGTGACGCCGGAAATGCGCGACGCCTGCCCGATCGTTTCCGGACGGAACTCGTTGAGCTTCTGGCTTACCTCGAACGACAGGCCTCGAACGTCGCGGTAATCGATACCGTCCGGCAGGCGCGTGTTCTCGTTCGCGTCGTTGCGCTCGATCTCGGATGCCTGGCGCTCGATATAGCCCTGATACTTGATCCCGATTTCGACCTGCTCCTTGATCTGCTCGAGCAGCACCGGATCGTCGGTCAACGGCTCCGCAGGGCCGCACTCGCCGCCCTTCAGCCCGCACACGCCATCGTAGCCAACGCCCGGGCGGCGCAGCAGCTCGGCGAGGCTGTATTCGTGATCGATCGCCTTGCCGAGCAGCGCGGTCGCCTCTTCCGCAGGCAGCGTCTTCGGCGTCACCCACGTCGACTTCAGGCGTTCGGTTTCACGTGAAACAGCGTCGCGCTTCCGGCTGAAGGCATCCCAGCGTGCGTCGTCGACCAGTCCAAGCTCGCGGCCGATCTCGGTCAGGCGCATGTCGGCGTTGTCTTCGCGCAGGCTCAGACGATACTCGGCCCGGCTTGTGAACATCCGGTACGGCTCGGCCACGCCGCGCGTGACGAGATCGTCGACCAGCACGCCCAGATAGGCTTGATCGCGACGCGGGCACCACGCATCCTTTTCCTGCACGTAGCGGCCCGCATTGAGGCCGGCCAGCAGCCCCTGTGCTGCCGCTTCCTCGTAGCCGGTCGTACCGTTGATCTGGCCCGCAAAGAATAGCCCATTGATCGCCTTCGTCTCGAGCGACGCCTTCAGCGCGCGCGGGTCGAAATAGTCGTATTCGATCGCGTAACCGGGGCGCAGGATATGCGCGTTCTCGAGGCCGCGCATCGAATGCACGAGCTCGAGCTGGACGTCGAACGGCAGGCTGGTCGAGATCCCGTTGGGGTAGAACTCGTTGGTCGTCAGCCCTTCCGGCTCGAGAAAGATCTGGTGCGATTCCTTCGACGCGAACCGGTGGATCTTGTCCTCGATCGACGGGCAATAGCGCGGCCCGACCCCTTCGATCACGCCTGTATACATGGGCGAACGATCGAGACCGCCGCGAATGATGTCGTGCGTGCGTTCGTTCGTATGCGTCACCCAGCACGGCAGCTGTTGCGGATGCTGCTCCGCGCGGCCCAGGAACGAGAATACGGGGATCGGATCGAGGTCGCCCGGCTGCTCGTCGAGCTTCGAAAAGTCGATCGTGCGACCGTCGATACGCGGCGGCGTACCGGTCTTCAGCCGGCCCTGCGGCAGCTTCAGCTCCTTCAGGCGCGACGACAGCGACACGGCCGCCGGATCGCCCGCGCGGCCGCCCGTGTAGTTGTTCAGGCCGACGTGAATCTTGCCGTCGAGGAATGTACCGGCCGTCAGCACGACTGCGCGAGCGCGGAAGCGGATGCCGATCTGCGTGACGGCGCCCACCACGCGGTCGCCCTCGACCATCAGGTCGTCGACGGCCTGCTGGAACAGCCACAGGTTCGGCTGATTTTCGAGCCGGCGGCGGATCGCGGCCTTGTACAGGATACGATCGGCCTGCGCACGTGTCGCGCGCACGGCCGGACCCTTCGACGAATTGAGGATCCGGAACTGAATACCGCTTTCATCCGTCGCGGCGGCCATTGCGCCGCCCAACGCGTCGACTTCCTTGACCAGATGGCCCTTGCCAATGCCGCCGATCGACGGATTGCAGCTCATCTGCCCAAGCGTTTCGATGTTGTGGGTCAGCAGCAGTGTCTTTGCGCCCATACGGGCGGACGCCAGCGCGGCTTCCGTGCCGGCATGACCGCCACCGACGACGATGACGTCAAATTCTGTGGGAAAAAGCATGGTGGATTCCGTACGCAGAGCAGCGCACGAACCTATCTGAGAAATGTATGGGCCGAATTATAGCGGGTTCGCTTTTCGCCCGAAGGCCGTCCGAATGGTAGGGTCTGTGCATTTCGGCGATTTTTTGCTGTGGGCGCGCGAATTTGGCGTGCCGGGCGGCTTCGGCGGTGCTCACGACCGGTCAAGCACACATCATCGTGCCTGTGCCAAACCCGGTTAATCACCACGCCAGCATGCGCGGAACCGCTGACCTGACCGATGTCTGTGCCCCCGCAATCCACCGGCCGCGACGCCCGGTGCCCTCCTCCACACAGCGTTTCCGATGGTTGTCCGGAGACTTGTCCACTGAAGCCCAACGCATCGGCGACCTGTGGAACAAGCCTGTGCGGCGTCGCACAGCGCCTCCGACTATTCCTGCGCGACTTATCCCCGGTCCCGAACCGGCGATACTTCGACACCTTGCGATCTCGCCAAACAAAAACGGCGTGTTTCACGTGAAACACGCCGCTCGTCCCCCCCACCACCTCAAATAATCAAGCCGTCTTTTTCGCCAGGCCGAGATATGTCTCGATCACCCGCGGATTCCGGGCGAGTTCGGCCGCAGGCCCTTCCAGCGCAAACTCGCCCGTCTCCAGCACATAGCCGTAGTCGGAAATTTGCAGCGCCGCCCGTGCGTTCTGCTCGATCAGCAGCGTCGCCACGCCGGTACCGCGCAACGCGCTGATGATATGAAAGATCTCCTTCACGATCAGCGGCGCCAGCCCCAGGCTCGGCTCGTCGAGCATCAGCAGGTCGGGCTTGCCCATCAGCGCACGTCCGACCGCCAACATTTGCCGCTCGCCGCCCGACAGCGTACCGGCCGCCTGCCTGCGGCGTTCCTTCAGCCGCGGAAACAGCGCGAACACGTGATCGAGTTGATCGAGGAAGTTCGCTTCCCCCGCCTGCTTGCGCCGATATGCGCCCAATACGAGGTTGTCCTCGACCGTCATCGTGCTGAACAGCTCGCGCTTCTCCGGTACGAGACACATTCCGCGCGCGACGCGCTGCTCGACCGGCAGCGCACCGACATCGTTGCCGCGATACACGACCGCGCCCGACGCGTGCCCCGTTATCGGCAGCGCGCCCATGATCGCGTTCAGCAGCGTCGATTTACCGGCCCCGTTCGGGCCGATCACGCTGACGATCTGCCCCGCTCCGACCTTGATGGCAGCACCGTGCAGCGCCTCCACCTTCCCGTACCGCACCGCCAGGCCGCGTACTTCGAGAATCGGCATCGTCGTATCCGTCATCACTCCACCCCGCCCAGGTACGCTTCGAGCACGGCCGGGTCCTGCTGCACATCCTGCGGCAGCCCTTCCGCGATCCGCGTACCGAACTCCATCACCACCAGCCGGTCGGTGAGGTTCATCACGAAATCCATGTCGTGTTCCACGAGCAACACGCTCATGCCTTCGGCCTTCAGCCGCCGCAGCAGGTCGGCGAGTTGCTGCTTCTCCTGGTAACGCAGGCCGGCAGCCGGCTCGTCGAGCAGCAGCAACGTCGGATCGCAGCACAGCGCCCGTGCGATTTCGAGAATCCGCTGCTGGCCGAGTGCCAAGCTGCCCGCTTCGTCGTACATGTGCTTCTCGAGCCCGACGCGGCGGATCTGGCGCGCGGCTTCGGCCAGCAACTGCGCTTCCTCGCGCGCATTGAGCCGCGCGATGCTGCGCCACACGCCCGTATGGCCGCGCAGATGGGCGCCGATCGCGACGTTCTCGAGCACCGTCATCGCCGGCAACAGCTTCACGTGCTGGAACGTGCGACCGATGCCGCGGCGGACGACCTGACGCGACGTCAACCCGTCGATGCGCTCGCCACGAAACGTGATCGCACCGCCGGTCGGCTTCAGCACGCCGGTCACGAGGTTGAACGTGGTCGACTTGCCCGCGCCGTTCGGGCCGATCAGCCCGACGATCTGCCCCGCTTTCACGTCGAAGCTGACATCGTTGACGGCCACGAGCCCGCCGAACTGCTTGCGCGCGCCGTCGACGACGAGCAGCGGCTCGCCGGGCACGGGTTTCGCGCGCTGCGGCAGCGGGTCGGCCTGCTCCGGCACATGCGCACGCGGCCCGCGCGGGAACAGTCTCGCGACGAACGGCCATACGCCCTGGCGCGCGTACTGCAGCAGCAGCACCATCAGCACGCCGAACACGATGATCTCGAAGTTGCCTTCCGAACCGAGCAGCTTCGGCAGCAGCGTCTGCAGGTAGTCCTGCAGCACGGTGAGGATCGCCGCGCCAAGCACCGCGCCCCATACGTGCGACACGCCGCCCACCACCGCCATGAACAGGAATTCGATCCCGTGGTTCAGGCCGAACGGTGTCGGGTTCACCGCGCGCTGCAGGTGCGCGTACAGGAAGCCCGATACCGCCGCGAGCACGGCCGCGTAGACGAAGATCACCACGCGCATCCACGCGGTGTTCACGCCCATCGCCTCGGCCATCACGCCGCCGCCGCGCAGCGCGCGGATCGCGCGGCCGGGCCGGCTGTTGAGCAGGTTCTGCACCGACACGATCGCGGTCAGCACCACGGCCCAGATCAGGAAATACAGGCTGCGGCCGCTTTCCAGCCGGATGCCGAACAGGTTCAGCGCCGGAATCCCGTTGATCCCGTCGTACTTGCCGAGCAGTTCAAGGTTGCCGAACAGATAGAACAGCGCGAGGCCCCACGCGATCGTACCGAGCGGCAGGAAGTGCCCGGACAGCCGCATCGTCACCGCGCCGAGCATGAGCGCGACGAGCGCCGTCAGCACGACGCCGACGATCAGCGCGAGCCACGGCGACACGCCGTACCGCGTCGTCAGGAACGCGGTCGCATACGCGCCGATGCCGACGAACGCGGCCTGCCCGAAGCTCGTCATCCCGCCGACGCCCGTCAGCAGCACGAGCCCGATCGCGACGATCGCATACAGGCCGATGTAGTTCAGCAGCGTGATCCAGTACTCGGGTACCTGTAGCGCGCCGGGCAGCACCGGCAGCGCGAACAGCACGACGAGAAACAGCCAGAAGGTCTTGTTGCGTACCATCGTCTTCATCGCATCACTCCTCTTCCTCTTCCGCATGCGGCGTCGCGAAGCTCCGCCACAGCAGCACCGGAATGATCAGCGTGAACACGATCACCTCCTTGTATGCGCTCGCCCAGAACGACGAATACGATTCGAGCACGCCGACGAGCAGCGAGCCGGCGGCCGCGAGCGGATAGCTGACGAGCCCGCCGATGATCGCGCCGACGAAGCCCTTCAGGCCGATCAGGAAGCCCGAGTCGTAGTAGATCGTCGTCAGCGGGCCGACGAGGATCCCCGACAGCACGCCGAGCCCTGCCGCGAACGTGAACGCGAGCCGCCCGGCTTCGGTCGTGCCGATGCCGACGAGCCGCGCACCGAGCCGGTTCACCGACGTCGCGCGCAGCGCCTTGCCGGCGATCGTGCGGCCGAAGTACACATAGAGCGCGCCGATCAGCACGAGCGCCGTGACGACGACCAGGATGCTCTGCATCGATACCGTCATGCTGCCGATCGCGAGCGACGCGTCCGAGAATCCGGCGGTGCGCGAGCCTTCCGCACCGAACATCACGAGGCCGAGGCCGACCATCGCGAAGTGGACGGCGACCGACACGATCAGCAGCAGCAGCGTCGTGCCTTCGGCGATCGGCTGGTACACGAGCCGGTAGACGAACGGCCCCATCGGCACGACGATCGCGAGCGTCAGCGCGATCTGCGCGAGCATCGGCAACGGCTGCGCGGCAAAGCTGCGCGTGATCGCGAACACCGCGAGCGGCAGCAGCACGTAGCGGCTCGCCAGCGTCGCGAGCGTGCGGCCGAGCGGGTGACGGCGTTCGCGATGGCGGATCAGGCCGCCGACTTCCAGCAGAAAGCACGCGATGCCCATCACGAACAGCAGCCAGCAGGTGGCGGGGAATTTCTGCGCCTGCAACGCGGCCAGCGTCAGCGCACCATAGGCGACGAATTCGCCCTGGGGAATGAAGATCACCCGCGTGACGGAAAACACCAGCACGAGCGCCAGCGACAACAATGCATAAATGGCGCCGGTCGTGATGCCGTCTTGCGCGAGGATCGCCGCAATCGAGAGATCCATACGTTTCGTGTATCGAGAGAATGCTGCGGAGAAACGAAAGGCGGAAAACGCTCGGGACGCGCGCGAAGCGATCGGCACGTCGCGCGTCATGCGGCGGGCCCCGGCGATTCCAGGCGGCATGGGTGCGGCCGTCAGGCGCGCGACCCCGCCGACGGCACACGCGGCGCCGTTCGCGCCGCGTGTGCCGGTTTCACGTGATGCTTACTCGGCCTGCAACTTCCACTTGCCGTCGACGATCTGCACCATCACGCGCGCACGCGTGTCGAAGCCGTTGTGATCGGTCGCCGTCATGTTGATCACGCCGTGCGAGACGGGCAGGTCCTTCACGCTTTCGAGCGACGCGCGCAGCGCTTCGCGGAACGCCTCGGTGCCCGGCTGGCCCTTCTTCAGCGCTTCCGGGATCGCCCGCTGCAGCAGCAAGCCCGCATCCCACGCATGGCCGCCGAACGTCGACAGCGAGCCCGCGCCGTAGGCCTTCTCGTACGCGGCCTTGTAGCCGAGCGCCGGCTTCTTCACCGGATTCGAATCGGGCAACTGGTCGGTCACGAGTACGGGGCCGGCCGGCAGGATCTCGCCTTCGCAATCCTTGCCGCACACGCGCAGGAAATCGTTGTTCGCGACGCCGTGCGTCTGATACACCTTACCCTTGTAGCCGCGCTCCTTCAGCGTCTTGGCCGGCAGCGCCGCCGGCGTGCCCGAGCCCGCGATCAGCACCGCATCCGGGTTCGAGCCCAGCAGCTTCAGCACCTGCCCCATCACCGACGCGTCGGTCCGGTTGTAGCGCTCGTTCGACACCAGCTTCAGCCCGTTCTTCGCGGCCGCCGCGTCGAACGTCTTGTACCAGCTGTCGCCGTACGCATCGGCGAAGCCGATGAAACCGACCGTCTTCACGCCGTGCTTCGCCATGTAGCCGGCGATCGCGTCGGCCATCAGCTGATCGTTCTGCGGCACCTTGAACATCCACGCGCGCTTCGCGTCCATCGGCGCGATGATCTGCGCGCTCGCGGCAAGCGAAATCGCCGGCGTCTTGCCCTGCGACACGGGATCGAGCATCGCGAGCGAGTTCGGCGTGACGGAGGAGCCGATGATCGCGTCGACGTGGTCCTCGTCGATCAGCTTGCGCACGTTCTGCACCGCGCGGCTCGTGTCGGAGGCGTCGTCGAGCACGATGTACTGCACGCTCTTGCCCGCGATTTCCTTCGGCAGCAGCGCGATCGTGTTCTTTTCCGGAATCCCGAGCGAGGCGGCCGGGCCCGTCGCCGACAGCGTCACGCCGATCTTGACCTGCGCCGACGCCGTGGCCGCCGCACACACGAGGCCCGCGGCAAGCATGGCCTCCATCCATCGATTCATCTTCATTTACGTTGTCTCCAAACGCTGCTCGAAAAAACCACGGGTCGCTCGGGCGGCTCCCGGTCCCCAGAAACAGTTAATATCTTAATTATCCGATCCACCCGCGCCCATGCTCGTTTTCCCGTGACGCCGCATCCATGCGCCGCATGCCGGCCGAAACGGTCATTCGGCCATCACGATGCGCAGCAGCAATGTCGTCAGGATGAAGAAGGCGAATAAAGGCGGGATCGCGCGGAAAATCGGTGCGTGCGCAACGATGGCGGAAACGGCCGCCATACCGGCCCGATGCGGCCCGGTACGCGCGCGACGAAACGTCGGAAAGCCGGCGGCTCATGACGATGCGGATACGAGTGCGAGCACAACGATCGCCGGGGCGTGCATACAGGCCGCAGGACGGCTCGGGACTGCCGCGACGACCCGTCGCGCACCCGATGACGAACGAGCGGCGCCCGCCGCCTCTCCTGCCCCGATCCACCGCGCTGCGCTGCTCATCCAACCGTACTCCCTCTTCTGCATTGTGCTTGTAGGAGAACTGCCGACCGATTTTCCCGACCGCACGGTCGGCGAAAGCCGAGTGTAACGGACGCCTTTCGCGCACGCCAACCGGGTAAGCCCGAAGCGCCTGTGCAGGACTGCGCATCGTCCATGGACGATCGCGGAAAGGGAAAACGGGGGACGCGGCGAAGCGCGGAAAAGACGCGGTGCGAATGCAAACGCGAGAGACGGCCGTCACGCGGGCCGATGCACCATCGATGGAATCCGTGCACGCAAATGAAAAAGCGCTGTTGGATTCCGTCCAACAGCGCTTTGGGGTCCGGGCACTTTGTGCCTCGATTGTCTCCTCGTTCTCCACCTGCAAATTCGTTTCGCGGTGCATCAGAACTAAGGTGAATCTTAAAGAGGCTTAAGCACCACGACAACTTAGCATTTACCCCTATGGTGCATCGCCGCACGAAAATGGGGCACCAGTCTGCCGCGCGGCGCCGGCCCGAACCCGCCGCGACGCCCTTCCCGGGCGTGCCGGATGGTGCTTCGCATCAACGCGCGGCGACGCGCACGGCCTGCTCACGACGACGCTCTCAACGGCTTGATCCGCGCGACCATCTCGCCGACGATGCCGCGCCGGAAGGCCAGCACGCATGCGATGAAGATCAGCCCGGTGACGATCGTCGCCGATTCGCCGAGCGAATGGAACCACGCGACGCCCGTCGTCGACGCGAGCCATTCGCCGATGTCGCCGAGCCGGTCTTCGAGCGCCACGATCAGCGCGGCGCCCAGCAGCGGCCCGAACAGCGTGCCCATCCCGCCGACGAGCGTCATCAGCACGACGAGGCCCGACATCGTCCAGTACGCGTCCGACAGCGTCTCGAAGCCGAGCACGAGCACCTTCAGCGAGCCGGCCAGCCCCGCGAGCGCGGCCGACAGGATGAACGCGAGCAGCTTGAAGCGGTCGGTGTCGTAGCCGAGCGAGATCGCGCGCGCTTCGTTCTCCTTGATGGCGACGAGCACCTGGCCGAACGGCGAATGGACGACCCGCACGATGAACGCGCACGCGGCCACGACCACCGCCAGCACGACGTAGTACAGCGCGACGTCGTTCGACAGGTCGAGCAGCCCGAACAGGCGGCCGCGCGGCACGCCCTGCAGGCCGTCCTCGCCGTGCGTGAACGGCGCCTGCAGATAGATGAAGTAGACCATCTGCGCGAACGCGAGCGTGATCATCGCGAAGTAGATGCCCTGCCGGCGGATCGCGAACAGCCCGACGACGAGCCCGAGCAGCGTCGCGCCGACGGTGCCGGCCAGCACGCCGAGCTCAGGCGTGAAACCGAGCGTCTGCATCGAATAGCCGGTCGCATAACCGGCCGTCGCGAGGAACATCGCATGGCCGAACGACAGCAGCCCCGTATAGCCGATCAGCAGGTTGAACGCGGCCGCGAACAGCGCGAAGGCGAGCACCTTCATCACGAACACCGGATACGCGCCGATGAACGGCGCGGCGAGCAGTGCGGCGAGCAGCACGCCGTAGAGCACTTTTCTCTGCATCATTTTTCCTTGCCGAAGAGGCCCGCCGGACGGAACAGCAGCACGATCGCCATGATCACGAACACGACGGTGGCCGACGCTTCGGGATAGAACACGCGCGTGAAGCCCTCGATCACGCCGAGCAGCAGGCCCGTGACGATCGAGCCGAGGATCGAGCCCATCCCGCCGATCACGACCACCGCGAACACGGTGATGATCATCGGCTGGCCCATCAGCGGCGACACCTGGATCACGGGCGCGGCCAGCACGCCCGCGAACGCGGCGAGCGCGACGCCGAAGCCGTAGGTGAGCGTGATCATCATCGGCACGTTCACGCCGAACGCCTCGACGAGCTTCGGGTTCTCGGTGCCCGCGCGCAGGTACGCGCCGAGCCGCGTCTTCTCGATCACGAACCACGTCGCGAGGCACACCGCGAGCGACGCGACGACGACCCACGCGCGATAGTTCGGCAGGAACATGAAACCGAGGTTGGTCGCGCCGGACAACTGCGACGGCACGTCGTACGGCTGGCCGGACGACCCGTAGATCGACCGGAACACGCCTTCGACGACCAGCGTGAGGCCGAACGTGAGCAGCAGCCCGTACAGGTGATCGAGCTTGTACAGCCAGCGCAGCATCGAGCGTTCGATCGCGATCCCGAACGCGCCCACGAGCACCGGCGCCAGCACGAGCATCGCCCAGTACGGCAGCCCGAAATACGACAGGCCCATCCACGCGAGCATCGCGCCCAGCATGAACAGCGCGCCGTGCGCGAAGTTGATCACGTTGAGCAGCCCGAAGATCACCGCGAGCCCGAGGCTCAGGATCGCGTAGAACGAGCCGTTGACGAGCCCGAGCAGCAACTGGCTCAGCATCGCCGGCAACGGAATGCCAAAGATTTCCATCGACTTAGCCGTCAGAATGAGTTTCGTTGCGTGCGCAACGTTCATGCGTCGCGCATGCGGGCGGCGCAGCGGGCACGTCGCCGCAGCCGCCACCGTGCGGCGCGCCCGTGCGCGCCGCTACGCGATGCTTACTTCCACAACGCGCAGCGCGTTTCCTGCTTGGTGCCGAACGCCTGTTCGCCCGGAATCGTCGCGAGCACCTTGTAGTAGTCCCACGGCTCCTTCGATTCCGACGGCTTCTTGACTTCCATCAGGTACATGTCGTGGATCATGCTGCCGTCCTGGCGGATATAGCCCTTCGCGTAGAAGTCGCTGATCTTGATCTTCTTCAGCTCGGCCATCACCTTGTCGGAGTCGGTCGTACCGGCGGCCTGCACGGCCTTCAGGTACGTCGTCACCGACGAGTAGTCGGCCGCCTGCAGGCTCGACGGCATCTTCTTCATCTTGCCGAAGTAGCGCTGCGCCCACTGGCGCGACGCCGCGTCGCGATTCCAGTACCAGCTGTCGGTCAGCACGAGGCCCTGCGTCGTTTCGAGGCCGAGGCTGTGCACGTCGTCGATGAACATCAGCAGCGCGGCGAGCTTCATCGTCTTCGTGATGCCGAACTCCTTCGCGGCCTTGATCGAGTTGATCGTGTCGCCGCCCGCGTTCGCGAGGCCGAGGATCTGCGCCTTCGACGATTGCGCCTGCAGCAGGAACGACGAGAAATCCGACGCGGACAGCGGGTGACGCACCGCGCCGAGCACCTGGCCGCCGTTCGCCTTCACGACGTCCGACGTGTTCTTCTCGAGCGCCTTGCCGAACGCGTAGTCGGCCGTCAGGAAGAACCAGCTCTTGCCGCCCTGCTTCACCACCGCCGAACCGGTGCCCTTCGCGAGCGCCATCGTGTCGTACGCGTAGTGGACCGTGTACGGCGTGCACTGCTCGTTAGTCAGCGTGTCGGCGCCCGCGCCGATGTTGATGTAGACCTTCTTCTTCTCGGCCGCGACCTGGTTCATCGACAGCGCGGTCGCGGAGTTCGTGCCGCCGACCAGCAGGTCGAGCCCGCCGCGATCCATCCATTCGCGCGCCTTCGACGCGGCGATGTCGGCCTTGTTCTGGTGATCGGCGTAGACGACCTCGATCGGCTTGCCGAGCACCTTGCCGCCGAAGTCCGCGACCGCCATGCGGATCGCCTCGAGACCGCCCTGCCCGTCGATATCCGCGTAAAGCCCCGACATGTCGGTGATGAAGCCGATCTTCACGGTATCCGCCGCGTGGGCGGCGCCGGCGGTGAACGCGGCGGCCGCGAGCGCGAGACAGGCCTGTGCGAGGGTCTTCATTTTCATTGACGTCTCCTGTTGTTCTGATGCGTTGTGGTTGTTCGAGAGCCGCCACGGCTAGCGGCAACGGAAACGGGGCGGCGTCACACGCCGAGCAGGTCGTGCAGGATCGGCATCTTGCCTTCCAGTTCGGATGCACGGAAATGCTCGACGATGCGGCCATGCTCCATCACGTAGAAGCGGTCGGCGAGCGGCGCGGCGAAGCGGAAATTCTGTTCGACCATCACGATCGTGTAGCCGCGCGCCTTCAACGCGACGATCATCCGTGCGAGCGCCTGCACGATCACCGGCGCCAGGCCTTCGGAGATCTCGTCGAGCAGCAGCAGGTTCGCGCCGGTGCGCAGGATCCGCGCGACCGCGAGCATCTGCTGCTCGCCGCCCGACAGCCGCGTGCCCTGGCTCTGCCGGCGCGACGCGAGGTTCGGGAACATCGCGTAGATCTCGTCGAGCGACATCGCGTGCTCGTGCGGCCCGATCAGCGGCGGCAGCATCAGGTTCTCCTCGCACGACAGGCTCGAGAAGATCCCGCGCTCCTCCGGGCAGTAGCCGATGCCGTAATAGGCGATGCGGTGCGTCGCGAGGCCGATCGTCTCGTGGCCCGCGACCTTGATCGACCCGCTGCGACGGCCCGTGAGGCCCATGATCGCGCGCAGCGTCGTCGTGCGGCCCGCGCCGTTGCGGCCGAGCAGCGTGACGACCTCGCCGCGATGCACGGTCAGGTCGACGCCGTGCAGGATGTGGGATTCCCCGTACCAGGCCTCCAGGCCCGTGATCTCCAGCGCAGGCGTACCGCTCTCGACGCCGCTCAATTCGCGTTCCTCCCGTTCGCTGTGCTTCATGCGTGCGCCCCCGCGAGCGCGGCATCGGCGCTGCCCATGTAGGCCTCGATGACGAGCGGATTCTTCGACACTTCCGCATACGAGCCTTCGGCCAGCACCTCGCCGCGTTGCAGGACGGTGATCGTGTCGGAGATCCCCGCGATCACGTTCATGTTGTGTTCCACCATCAGGATCGTGCGGCCGCTCGCGACCTTCTTGATCAGCGCGGTCACGCGGTCGACGTCCTCGTGGCCCATCCCCTGCGTGGGCTCGTCGAGAAGCATCAGTTCGGGCTCCATCGCGAGCGTCGTCGCGATCTCGAGCGCGCGCTTGCGGCCGTAGGCGAGCTCGACGGTCGGCACGTGCGCGAAATCGGTGAGGCCGACCTGCGTGAGCAGATCCATCGCGCGGTCGTCGAGCCGCTTCAGCGTGCGTTCGCTGCGCCAGAAATGGAATTCGGTGCCGAGTGCCCGCTGCAGGCCGATGCGCACGTTCTGCAGCGCGCTCAGGTGCGGGAACACGGCCGAGATCTGGAACGAGCGGATGATGCCGCGCCGCGCGACCTGCGCGGGCCGCTCGTCGGTGATGTCGATGCCGTTGAAGACGATCTGGCCGGCCGTCGGCGTCAGAAATTTGGTGAGGAGGTTGAAACAGGTGGTCTTGCCCGCGCCGTTCGGCCCGATCAATGCGTGGATCGCACCGCGCCGCACACGCAGGTTGACGCCGTTCACGGCGGTGAAGCCCCTGAATTCCTTCGTCAGTCCGCGTGTTTCCAGAATCGTGTCGCCGAGAATCATGTTCCCTTCCGTACGAAGTCAGGCGAAGCACCGGGAAGCCTGGCGCAAGCGGCCGCGAACGGGTCAGCGGATCAGCGGGCTGCCCCCGGGCGCCGTGGTACGCCTCGAGGGTGGTCTCCCGCGCCGACGCGTATGCACATTGCGCAACATTGTCGCGCCGTTGGTGCAGTGCAATCATCGGGATTTGCACTTATAGGGATGGCCGCCTTGTCGGACGCGGCTGTGCACGGTTTTCACCGCGTTTTTTTGATACGTGCATCATCACGCGTTGACCGGTTGCAGGACGTGGCACGCACATGCCGAAAAAAAGCCGCGCGACGGCGCGGCTCGCACGGATCTTGCCGTTCGAAAGCGACGGCAGCTTGTTTCGCATATCGAATCAGCGGGCAGTCGCATGACGGCCTGCCGACACGCGTGTCAGCGGGCCGTCATGCTGCCGTCACCGCGGCCTCGGTGCGCACCGGCGTCGTTTCGCGCGCCGCACGGCGGTCGGCACGAATCATGTCGCTCGCGCGCTCGGCGATCATCAGCGTCGGCGAATTGGTGTTGCCCGACGTGATGAACGGCATCACCGACGCATCGACGATCCGCAACCCGGCGATGCCGCGCACCCGCAGCCGGCTGTCGACTACCGCGCGCTCGTCGTCGGCGCGCCCCATCCGGCAGGTACCGACCGGGTGGAAGATCGTCGTGCCGACGGCGCCGGCCGCCTCGATCAGTTCGGCCTCCGTCCGGTACTGCGGGCCCGGCAGGACTTCCTCGGGACGATAGCGCGCGAGCGCCGGCGCGGACGCGATCCGGCGCGTGAGGCGCAGCGCGTTCGCGGCGACGTGCCGATCGTGATCGGTCGACAGATAGTTCGGCGCGATCGCCGGTGCGCTGCCCGGATCGGCGCTCGTGACGTGCACGCTGCCGCGCGACGTCGGCCGCAAATGGCAGACCGACGCCGTGAAGGCGTTGAAGCCGTGCAGCGGCTCGCCGAAGCGTTCGAGCGACAGCGGCTGCACGTGGTACTGGAGATCGGGGCGCGTGAGTGCGGGATCGTCCGGGTCCGATTTCGCGAATGCGCCCAGTTGCGACGGCGCCATCGACATCGGCCCGCGCTGCAGCAGCGCATATTCGGCGCCGATCATCAGCTTGCCCCACCAGTGCGCGGACAGCGTGTTGAGCGTGCGCACGCCGTCGACGCGAAACGCCATCCGCAATTGCAGGTGGTCCTGCAGGTTTTCGCCGACGCCCGGCAGATCCTGCACGACGTCGATGCCGAGCGCCTGCAGCCGCCGGCCGTCGCCGATGCCCGACAGTTCGAGCAGTTGCGGCGAATTCACCGCGCCCGACGTCAGCAGCACTTCCGCCCGCGCCCGCGCGACGTAATCGGCGCCGCCGCCGCGGTACTCGACGCCGACCGCGCGCCGCCCGTCGAAGATCACGCGCTGCGCGTGCGCGCCGGTGATCACGGTCAGGTTCGGGCGCACCATCGCGGGCCGCAGGAACGCCTTCGACGTATTCCAGCGCACGCCGCGCTTCTGGTTCACTTCGAAGTAACCGACCCCGGCATTGTCGCCGCGGTTGAAATCGTCTGTGGCGGGGATGCCCGTCTGCTGCGCGGCCTGCGCGAACGATTCGAGGATCTCCCAGCGCAGCCGCTGCTTCTCGACGCGCCAGTAGCCGCCCGCGCCGTGCGCGTCGCTCGCGCCCGCATGGTGATCCTCGCTGCGCTTGAAGATCGGCAGCACGCTGTCCCACGACCAGCCGGCGTCGCCGGTTTCCTGTGCCCAGTTGTCGTAGTCCTCGCGCTGACCGCGCATGTAGATCATCCCGTTGATCGACGAGCAGCCGCCGAGCACGCGGCCGCGCGGATACGACAGTGCGCGGCCGTTGAGCGCCGCTTCGGGTTGCGTCTTGTACAGCCAGTCGGTGCGCGGGTTGCCGATGCAGTACAGATAGCCGACCGGGATATGAATCCAGTGATAGTCGTCCTTGCCGCCCGCTTCGAGGAGCAGCACGCTGATATCGGGATCCTCGGTCAGGCGGTTCGCGAGCACGCAGCCTGCGGTGCCCGCGCCGACGATCACGTAGTCGAATTCGCCTTCGAGCGTGCGTTGAGTAGTCACTGGTTGTCTCCTGTCGATCCGAGTAAGTGCTTCAGCACTTACTCGGATCCCATGGCGTGGTTGGATGGAGTCAGCGCTTCAGCGCCTACTCCATCCCCACGGCGGTCGATCAGCGTTAGCGCTTTAGCGCTTACGCTGGCCCCATGGCGTGGCTGGACGGAGTCAGCACTCCAACGCTTACTCCATCCCCACGGCGGTCGACCCGAGTTAGCGCTTTAGCCCTTACCCGGCCCCCATGACGTGGCTGGACGAAGTCAGCGCTTCAGCGCTTCCTGCGCTCCATGCAAACCTCTTTGTTGTGCACCGCGCGGCGCAATACCGCGCGCATTTTCAGCATAGTGCGTCGCGCCGCGCCTGCGGCCCGCGCGCCACGACCCGATGAAGCGTACTCCCGCGCCCGGCCGCCGATCCAATGAGTTATGCTGAACTGCGTTATAAGCCGCGCTCATATCACGACGATGGATCTCGCCCTGCTCCGCGCGTTCGCGACGGTCGCCCGCGAAGGCAACCTGACGCGCGCGGCCGCGCAACTGCACCTGACGCAACCGGCCGTCAGCCTCCAGATCAAGCATCTGCAGGAAACGCTCGGCGTCGCGCTGTTCACGCGCACGTCGCGCGGGCTCGCGCTCACGCGCGACGGCCAGACGCTGCTGCCGCATGCGGAACGCGCGCTCGCCGCCGCCGCCGACGTGCAGCGCGCCGCGGCCGCGCTGCGGCACGAGGTGCGCGGCCGGCTGCGGATCGGCACGATTCTCGACCCGGAGTTCCTGCGGCTCGGCGGCTTCCTGCGCGCGCTGGTCGAGACCCATCCGCAGATCGAGACCGCGCTGCGGCACGGGATGTCGGGCTGGGTGATCGAACAGGTGCGCGCGCAGGCGCTCGACGTCGGCTACTACATCGGCCGGCCGGGCGAGGACGATCCGCTCGACGGCGCGCTGTTCCACACCCTCGCGCTCACGCATTTCGAGTACCGCGTGCTCGCGCCGGCCGGCTGGAAGGAGCGCGTGCAGCGCGCGCACGACTGGCGCGCGCTCGCCGCGCTGCCGTGGATCTGGACGCCGCCGGCGTCCGCGCACCATCGGTTGCTGTCGCGGCGTTTTGCGGACGCCGGCGCGCAGCCGGTGAAGGTCGCCGAGGTCGACCAGGAGCAATCGATGCTCGACCTCGTCAAATCGGGGATCGGGTTGACGCTCGCGCGCGATTCGACCGCGCTGGCCGAAGCGCACGCGCATGCGCTGACGATCGTCGAGCGCGTGACGGTGCCGACCGAACTGACGTTCGTGACGCTCGCCGAGCGGCGCGACGAACCGGCGATCGCGGCCGCGCTGCGGCTGATCGAAGCGCAGTGGGCGATATGAGCGTGGCTGATGTCGATGCGGCCGGTCGCGCAGCGGGTTTCGGTGCCCGACGCATTGCGCGGATCGCCGTTGCGGATCGATCGCCCGCCCCGCGTCGTGTCGCCGCGTGCCGTCCGCTCGTCACGCCACCATCGCAGGCTTTTTGCTAGATTGTGCGTTCGCACACCGCGAGACCCCGATTGAAGGAGACCCGCATGGCCCGCAACATCGAGATCAAAGCCCGCGCCCGTGAATTCGACCGGCTGCGCGAACAGGCGGCTCAGCTCGCGACCGAAGCGCCGTTGTTCTATCGCCAGCAGGATTTCTTCTACGACGTGCCGCGCGGCCGGCTGAAGCTGCGCCGCTTCGAGGACGGCACGCCGGCCGAGCTGATCTTCTATCAGCGCGACGATCGCGACGGCCCGAAGGCGTCGTACTACACGCGCAGCCCGGTGACGAACCCCGATGCGATGCATTCGCTGCTCGCGACCGCGCTGACCACGCGCGGGATCGTGACGAAGGAACGGCACGTGTACCTCGCGGGCCGCACGCGCATCCACCTCGACCGCGTCGACGGGCTCGGCGATTTCATCGAGCTCGAAGTCGTGCTCGGCCCGGATGACGACGAAGCCGGCGGCGAAGCCGAAGCGCACGAGGTGTTCGCGAAGCTCGGCGTGGCGCAGGACGATCTCGTCGCGGTCGCGTACGTCGATCTGCTGAACGCCGACGCCCACCCCGAAACGGCCTGAACCAGCCCCGCCGAGGGCGCCCCGCGCGGGCCGCTCTCGGCGCCGGCGCCGCGGCCCCTTCCCGTCACGCGGCGCCGGGCGCCAGATGCGCGAGCGGCAGCGCGCCGTTGCGCTTGAAGGTCGTCAGCACGATATTCGAGCGCACGCTGTCGACGCCCGGCACACGCATCAGCTTCTTCATCACGAACTGCGACAGCGCGTTGAGATCCGGCGCGACGATCCGCAGCAGGTAGTCGGCATCGCCCACCACCGCATGGCATTCGAGCACTTCCGGCAGCACGTCGATCTGCTGCTGGAACTGCTCGATGATCGAATCGCCGTGATGCTTGAGTTTCAGGCTCGTGAACGCGGTCACGCCGAGCCCGAGCTTTTCGGGCCGCAGCATCACGCGGTAGCCTTCGATCACGCCGGCCGCCTCGAGCCGCTGCAGCCGCCGGCCGATCTGCGACGGCGACAGCGGCACCTCCTCGCCCAGCTGCTGATGGGTCGCGCGACCGAAGCGCTGCAGCACGTCCAGCAGCGCGAGATCGAAGTGATCGAGTTCCAGCATGAGTATTCTCCGCATTGATCCTTGATTTAATGCACGATTATCGCATTATCGAGCAATTCAACGCCAACCATGCGCCCAATCCGCGCGCAGCCCGCTCTACACTTGCATGATCTCAACCCCAGCGTGCAGAGCCTGATCATGTCCACCGTCGTCACCGCGAAACTGCAGGAGCAGTTCGACGCGGGCCTCGAAACCCGCGCCGATTTCACCATCGACCAGCCGCTTCAGCGCTACGGCCAGGTCGACCACGCGGTGTGGAAGCAGCTCTATGCACGCCAGTCGACCCTGCTGCGCGGTCGCGCGTGCGATGCATTCGTCGCCGGGCTCGGCAAGATCGAGCTGCCGGCCGATCGCGTGCCGTCGTTCGCCGACGTGAACCGCCAGTTGAAGCCCGTGACCGGCTGGGAAATCGTGGCGGTGCCGGGCCTCGTGCCCGACCGCGTGTTCTTCGAGCACCTCGCGAACCGGCGTTTTCCCGTCACCTGGTGGATGCGCCGTCCCGACCAGCTCGACTACCTGCAGGAACCCGACTGCTTCCACGACCTGTTCGGCCACGTGCCGTTGCTGATCGATCCGGTGTTCGCCGACTACATGCAGGCGTATGGCCGCACCGCGCTCGCGGTCGCCGACGACGAAGCGGCGCTGGCGCGGCTCGCGCGCCTCTATTGGTATACGGTGGAATTCGGGCTGATCCGCGACCCGCGCGGGGTCGACGGGCTGTCGATCTACGGCGCCGGGATCGTATCGAGCAAGGGCGAAAGCCTGTACAGCCTCGAAAGCGCGGCGCCGAACCGGCTCGGGTTCGACCTCGAGCGCGTGATGCGCACGCAGTACCGGATCGACACGTTCCAGAAGACCTACTTCGTGATCGACGATTTCACGCAGCTGTTCGCGCTCGCCGACGTCGACGGCCGCGCCCTGGCCAGCCGGCTCACGGCGCTGCCCGAATTTCCGGCCGGCGCGGTGCTCGAGACCGACCGCGTGCTGCATCGCGGCACGGGCGAGGGTTGGCCGGACGACGACGACGCGTGATGCGCCGGGCGCCGCGGCGCCCGCCGGTTGCCCGTCGCCGGCCGCCCGTCGCCCTTCCCGCAACTATGAAACAATGAACGACGCCGGCTTCGCCGCGCGGCGCAGCCGCGGGCGGACGCCGTTACCGAACGAGAGGTGCAAGATGATTCACAAGCTCACATCCGAAGAACGCAAGACCCGGCTCGAAGGCCTGCCGCTCTGGACGGCCGTGCCGGGCCGCGACGCGATCCAGCGCCGCCTGCGCTTCGCCGATTTCAACGAGGCATTCGGCTTCATGACGCGTGTCGCGATCAAGGCGCAGGAGATGAATCACCATCCGGAATGGTTCAACGTATACAACCGCGTCGACGTCACGCTGTCGACCCACGACGCCGACGGGCTGACCGAACGCGACATCGAACTCGCGCGGTTCATCGACGGCGCCGCCGCGCACGCGCAACCGGGCGCCTGAGTATCGCCTCTACCGCCGCGCGTCCTTTCGATGCGCGGCGCGTCAACTTTTCATTTCGCTAAACGTTTTCTAGGATGTACTCAGCGAAAGCCTTCAGCTTTCCAAGCCATCCTTAAGGCGCACGTAAGTCTCGTACGCTTTCCGCGCCTTGGGGTCCAAACCTTCCAGTTGCAGCGCGCTTTCGCGCTGTACAATCAGCAGCGCATACGGCTTGGAGAGCGCGCTGGCCTCTTCGCAGAGTTTGAGTTCGTCGCCGCTCGATGGCGAGCGGGCGCGCCAGAAATTGATCGCGGCTTCTAGGTCGTGGATCGAAATATCGGACATGATTGGATCTAATCGTTCGCTGGCCGCCATGCTTGATGTCAGGCGATGCGGCGTCCCTGTGGAAACGGCTTCGTGCTGTCCGCGTGCCTGAACCGCCAACCCATTGTACTTGAGCGAACTTCATGCGACTCCTTCTGATCGAAGACGACCGCCCCATCGCACGCGGTATCCAGAGCAGCCTCGAGCAGGCTGGCTTCACCGTCGACATGGTGCATGACGGCATTTTTGCCGAGCAGGCGCTGGCACAGAACCGCCACGAACTCGTGATCCTCGACCTCGGCCTGCCGGGCATCGACGGGATGACGCTGCTCACGCGCTTTCGCCAGACCAACCGCCACACGCCCGTGATCGTGCTGACCGCGCGCGACGAGCTGAACGACCGGATCCAGGGCCTGAACTCCGGCGCCGACGACTACATGCTCAAGCCGTTCGAGCCGGCCGAGCTCGAAGCCCGCATCCGCGCGGTGATGCGCCGCAGCGGCCCGCACAGCGACATGCCGCGTCCGGAAGTGTCGCTCGGCGGCGTTCGCCTGTCGGGCGTCGACCGCCGCATCTTCAACGACGACAAGCCGCTCGAACTGTCGCCGCGCGAATTCGCGGTGCTCGAGATGCTGCTGCTGCGTCACGGCCGTGTCGTCAGCAAGGCCCAGTTGCAGGATCACCTCACGCACTTCGGCGGCGATCTCGGCGACACCGCGATCGAAGTCTACGTGCACCGCGTACGCAAGAAACTCGAACAGTGCCGGGTCGAAATCGTCACGGTGCGCGGCTTCGGCTACCTGCTGCAGGAAATCCGCCAAACGGCGAGCGTCTGAGCGACGCGCGCGCCGGTCGGCCGCGTGCCGCCGGCGCATGCGCTGCTCCGCGTCGCCGCGCCCGGCGCACGACCGCGCCGCTCCCCGTGAGCGGCGCTTATCCATTTGCCCGTCGAAATGTCCCCTGATCCGGCTGTGACCACCAGCCTGCGCCGCTCGCTGCTCCGGCGCCTCGCCGCGCCGCTGTCGATGCTCGCGCTGATGAGCGGCCTGATCGCCTACTGGCTCGCGTGGCAATACACGCAGCACGTGATCGACCGCTCGCTCGCCGATCTCGCGACCGCCATCTCCAAACAGATCCAGATCGCCGGCCCCGACGCGCCGTTCACGGTGCCGCCGCTCGCGCAGGCGATGTTCTCCGATCCGGCCGAAGCGCTGATCTACCGGATCAGCGACGGCGAGCAGGAACTCGCCGGCGATCCGAAGCTGCCGCTGCAGGGCATCAACGTGCGCCGCATGCATCATGCGTACGTGTTCGAGGCCGAATACGACAACCGCGCGGTGCGGGTCGCGCAGGTGCGCGTCGACAACGTCGAAGGCGGCCGGCCGATGGTCGTCGAAGTCGCGCAGCCGGTGCGGCACCGCTACCGGATCGCGGCCGAATTCCTCGTCGCGATCATGATGCCGCTGCTGCTGTTGCTGCTCGCGGGCTGGGGCATCGTGTGGCGCGTCGTGAACCAGCAACTGGGCCCGCTCACGCATCTGGCCGATTCGCTGAACCGGCAGACCCACACGTCGCTGGAACCGGTCGACGAAACCGACGTGCCGCTGGAGATCCGGCCGCTGACGAGCGCGATGAACGCGCTACTCGGCCGTCTGAAGACCGCGCTCGACGCGCAGCGCAAGTTCATCGCCGATGCCGCCCACCAGTTGCGCACGCCGCTCACCGCGGTGAAGCTGCATGCCGAGCAGGCGGTGGTCGCGCGCGACCCGCACCAGACCTTCGCCGCGGTGCGCGAGCTGCGCGCGGCCGCGGACCGCGCGGTGCGGCTGTCCAACCAGTTGCTGTCGCTCGCGCGTGCCGAGCCGGGCGAACAGGCCGCGCGCTTCGTCGACGTCGATCTCGCGGCGATGGCGTTCGAGACGGGCGCCGAATGGGTGCCGCGCGCGCTCGCGTCGCATGTCGACCTCGGCTTCCAGCGCAGCGACGACGCGGGCGACGACGAGACGCTGATCGTGCGCGGCAACCCCGTGCTGCTGCGCGAGGTGATCGCGAACCTGCTCGACAATGCGCTGAAGTACGTGCCGCTCGCGCGGCCGGACGGCGCGCGGATCACGGTGAACGTCGCGCGCGCCGCGCTCGAGGACAGCCAGCCTGCCGCCGAGATCGTCGTCGAGGACAACGGCCCCGGCGTGCCCGCGAACCAGCAGGCCGACCTGTTCAAACGCTTCTTCCGCGGCGACGCGCAAAGCGGCAACGGCGTCGAAACGGGCGCCGGGCTGGGGCTCGCGATCGTGCACGACATCATCGCGATGCACGGCGGCACCGTGTCGTACGAGGATGCACCGGAAGGCGGCTCGCGCTTCGTGGTGAGGGTGCCGCTCGCCGCGCGCACGGAGAAGCCGGCCGGCGAAACGCCGGCTGCGGCGCCGACGCACTGAGCGATTCGCGGCGGGCGGCCGTCGGTCCGTCGACCGGGCGGCCCGCCGGAGAACGAAAGCGAACGACGGCCCGCTACGACGCGCCAACCGTCGGCCGAAAAGACAGCGGCAGCGCGAAATGCGCTGCCGCCTGCATCACTTCCGGTTCTTCTTGTCCTTCGAACCGGACGCGGATTTGCCGTCCTTCTTGTCCTTCTTCTTTTTCTTCTTCCCGCCTTCGTCGGACGTCGCGAGCAACGTGCCGCGGCACGACTCCGCCCCGCAGTGGCACGCGTATTCGCGCTTGAGCTTCTTCGTCAGCTTCGCGTCGATCACGAGGCCGTAGTCGTAGAACAGCTCCTCTTCCGGCGCGATGTCGCGCAGCGCGTGGATGTACACGCGGCCCTTGACTTCCTCGGCTTCGCAGTTCGGCGCGCACGAATGGTTGATCCAGCGCGCGCTGTTGCCGTCGATCTTGCCGTCGATCACGCCGCCTTCGTCGAGTGCGAAGTAGAACGTATGATTCGGCTCGCTCGGGTCGTGCGGATGACGACGCAGCGCTTCCTTCCACGAGATTCGCTCGCCCTTGTATTCCACTACGCGCTCGCCGGCCTTGATCGGCGCCACGGCGAACACGCCCTTGCCGTGTACTCCCGAGCGGCGCACCGCGATCCTGCGTGAACTCATCGAACGAATCCTTGTGAAGACGACTTGTATGGAAGCGACCGCGAACGCGGCCGGGCGCCGCGCCAAACGAAAACGCGGCACCGGTCGGTGCCGCGTCGGGGCATGCGGCGAATCACCCGCATCCTACACGTTCACGATTGCTTCGTTCAACATCGCGCGCAATATTGCGCGATGCGCTCAGCGCTGGCCGAATGCGACGTCGCCGAACAGCGCCTTGTGCTCGCGCGGCTGCGAGCGCCAGTATTGCGGCGGCGCCGTCACCTGCGCGCCGAGTTCGGCCGCCGCGTGCCACGGCCAGCGCGGGTCGTACAGCATCGCACGCGCCATCGCGACGAGATCGGCATCGCCGGCCTCGATCAGCCGGTTCGCATGCTCGGGTTCGTTGATCAGGCCGACCGCGATCGTCGGCATGCCGACCGCCCGCTTCACGGCCTGCGCGAACGGCACCTGGTAGCCGGGCGACAGCGGAATCTTCTGCAGCGGCGACACGCCGCCGGACGACACGTCGATCCAGTCGCAGCCGCGGCGCTTCAGTTCGTGCGCGAACGCGATCGTATCGTCGAGCTCCCAGCCGCCTTCGACCCAGTCGGTCGCGGACACGCGCACGCCGACCGGCCGGTCTTCCGGAAACGCGGCACGCACGATCTCGAAGATCTCGAGCGGAAACCGCATCCGGTTTTCGCGCGAGCCGCCGTATTCGTCGGTGCGCCGGTTCGCGAGCGGAGACAGGAACTGATGCAGCAAGTAGCCGTGCGCCGCATGCACTTCGATCGCATCGATGCCGAGCCGCGCAGCCCGCCTGGCCGACGCCGCGAAGGCTTCCCGGATGCGGTTCAGACCCGCGGCATCGAGTGCGAGCGGCGGCGTCTCGCCGTCCTTGTGCGGCACGGCCGACGGCCCGTGCGGCAACCAGCCGCCCTCGGCGACCGGCACGAGCTGGCCGCCTTCCCACGGCGCCGCGCTCGACGCCTTGCGCCCCGCATGCGACAACTGCATCGCGACGCGGACCGGCGAATGCTTGCGGATCGCGGCCAGCACCGGCTTCAGCGCGGCTTCGGTCACGTCGTCCCACAGGCCGAGGTCGCCATGCGTGATGCGCCCATCGGGTTCCACCGCGGTCGCTTCGATGCACAGCAGCCCCGCGCCCGACAGCGCGAGATGGCCGAGATGAATCATGTGCCAGTCGGTCGCTTCGCCGCGTTCGGCCGAGTACTGGCACATCGGGGAGATCACGATCCGGTTCGGAAGGGTCACGCCGCGCAGCGTGAACGGGGAAAACAGCGCAGTCATGGAAGCCGCTCGCCAGGAAAGGGAAAGAGCGGACGAGCGTAGCACGCACGCTCGAAGCGTGCAGACGGCGCGATCGACAGTAAGCGGATGGTCAGGTGCGGCCGGCCGGATGCCGGCGATGCGCGGAATGTGCGGTGTCCGGCGACGCGCCGGCCCACACCGGATGCAGGCTGGGCTCAACCGTTGCAGCGGGCGGGGCTGCCCGCGACGTCAGAGCCCGACGCTGTCGAGCCACTCCGCGAACATGCGTCGTGCGGCCGTCTCGAGCGCGGGGCCGTGCTGCGCGGTATCGGCACGCAGCTGGCGCGCGTCGATGCCGGGCGTCGCGGCGATTTCGCCGGCGTTCGCGATCAGCCACGGTTCGAAGCGATCGGTACGGATCTCGGGATGACATTGCAACGCCAGCACGTGCTGCCCCCATGCGAATGCCTGGTGGCGGCAGGCCGGCGTCGACGCGAGATGGATCGCACCGCCCGGCAGGTCGAACGTATCGCCATGCCAGTGCAGCATCGACGTCGTCGCGCCGTCGAGATGGCGCAGCGGCGACGCGCGGCCGGCGTCGGTGAGCGTCAGCGGCGCCCAGCCGAGTTCGTGCCGGGCGGCCGGATAGACGTGCGCCCCGAGCGCCCGCGCGATGAACTGCGCGCCGAGGCAGATGCCGAGGATCGGCAGCCCCGCGTCGATGCGCTGGCGCACGAGCGCCAGGAGCGGCGCGATCGTCGGATACTGCGCGTCGTCGTACACGCTGAGCGGCCCGCCGAGCACGACGAGCAGCGACGGCTCGAGCACGTCGAGCACCTCGACCCGCGACGATCCGACATCGACATAGCGCACCCGTCGACCGCGTTCGCCGAGCACCTGCTCGAAGCTCCCGAGATCCTCGAAATGCACGTGGCGGATCGCCACGACTTCAGCGTTCATCATCGGCCTCCCGGTCGATCGACGGACGTCAGCCAGCGAAAATCTTCCAGGTCTTCTTCTGCGTCGCCGCGTCGGCTTCTTCCTGCACCGCGCAGTCGAGACGCAGATCGCTGTCGGACATCGAGATGTCGAGCGCCGCGCAGTGATGCACGGTCTTCTTCGACAGCTTGCCCGGCTGGAAATGCGTGCACGTGAGGCACATGCGTTGCGGCGGCGTCGCGCCGGCCACCTGCAGCTCGCGCAGCGTCTTCAGCAGCGCGCGATACAGCGTGCCCTGCTCGTCCGCGCCGAGCTTGCCGACCGCTTTCGTCAGGAATTCAGGCCATTGCAGTGCCTTCTTCGCGGCCGTGCGGCCACGCGCCGACAGGCGCACGGCCAGTGCCCGGCCGTCGTCCAGCGCACGGCGCTTCTCGACGAGCCCCTTCGTCTCGAGCGTGCTGACCGCATCGCTCGTCGTGGCCGCAGTGAGCTGCGTCTCGCGCGCGATCTCGCCGAGCCGCATCGGGCCCTTGCGCTGCAACAGCAGCACGAGAATCTCGCCCTGCGTCGGCGTGAGGCCAGCGCCTTCCGCCCAATCCCATGCCTCGCTCCGCATGGCCGTGCTCAACCGCAGCAAGCTGTGGGTCACACGTCCCGCAGCCTGGTTCCCGTAAACGCCTTCGCTCATAGTCTTTTCGCTTTTCCGCCGCCCGGTTGGCCGAGCGGCCGTAGTGTGGAGATCGAATCCCGTCTCAAAACAGACGCACGCTCTCGAATGCGTCAGCACGGCCGTCGCGAGGCACACGCGGCGGTCGCGTTCGCGGCGACCGGAGAGACACGCATCGTTTCCGGCATCCGCAAAGCCGTCATTCTAAGCGAGAGCGGAAAATCGCACAGCTAAGTTATCCCCTGCACACTGTGGAAAATCACTGGATAACCGCAATTTTTCGTTGTGCGCGCAATGTCGCGCCCCCGCGAAGCGGGGTGCACCGGTATTTTCCCGTTTGGATCGGCCCCCGGCCGCACGCGGGTGATCCACCGGGTTATCCCGCCCGCAGAGCATTGACTTTGCAGTGGAATATCGGGTTATCCACAGATTTTCAGGACGACTGGCGACGCGTTCGGCCGGACACGGCAGCGCGCGCCATTCAGCGAATCGCGCCGCGGTCGATCCCGCAATCTGCAAAACATTTTTTCACTCGCGCCAACGTAAGCACTGCTGCCGGACCGTCTCGTTCAGCGATTTTTCCTGTTTGAAAACGGTTCTCAACCACGATGCGTCGTTCACGCGCGCCTTCGCGAGCGCGCCGATCTCGTCGAGCGCCGCGCGCGAACCGAGCGCGGCCGCATGCGGCGCGATCCGGTCGAGCGTGTCGAGGATGTCTTCCGCGATCGTGCGGCGCTCGCCCGTCTGAGGATTCACGCAGGTGCCCTCGAGCCCGAAGCGGCACGCTTCGAAACGGTTGAACGTATAGACGAGGTAATCGTCCTCCGACAGCTTCAGCGGTCGGTCGGTCAGCAGGTAGCGTGCGAGCGTCTGGATGTAGCAGGCGATCGCCGCCGCGCGATCGACCGACAGCGGCGTGTCCATCACGCGCACCTCGATCGTGCCGTAGCCGGGCTTCGGCCGGATATCCCAGTAGAAGTCCTTCATCGAGTTGACGACGCCCGTGTTCACCATCTTCGTGAAGTACTCCTCGAAGCCGTCCCACGTCAGCACGAACGGCGCGCGGCCCGACAGCGGGAACGCGAACACCGAATTCAGGCGTGCCGAATGGAAGCCCGTATCGACGTTCTGCACGAACGGCGACGACGCGGACAGCGCGATGAAGTGCGGAATGAAGCGCGACATCGAGTGCAGCAGGAACAGCGCGCTGTCGGGATCGGGGCAACCGATGTGCACGTGCTGGCCGAACACGGTGAACTGCTTCGCGAGATAGCCGTACAGCTCGGAGATGTACTGGAAGCGCGGCGCATCGTAGATCTGCCGGTCGCTCCATTGCTGGAACGCATGCGTGCCGCCGCCGGCCAGCCCGACGTTGAGCTGGTCGGCCGCCTTCACGAGCACGTCGCGGATCGCATGCAGCTCGCTGACGGCCTGCTCGTGCGAATGGCAGATGCCGGTCGACAGCTCGATCATGCTTTCGGTGATTTCCGGCGTGATGTTGCCCGGAAAGGTCTCGCCCTGGATCAGCCGCATCAGGTCGGATGCCGCTTTGGTCAGATCGTAATTGTGCGTGTTGACGACCTGGATCTCCAGTTCGACGCCGAACGTGAACGGTTCGGAATTGACGAAGGTTTCGAGTGCCATGGCAGGTTCCGGAATCAGTTGCCGTCGCTGCGTTCGCCGACCGCCGACAGGCAGCGGTAGACGACGAACGGGCTGACGAGCTGCAGGATCACGATCGAGCACATCACGATCGCGCGCAGGTGCGGGTCGAAATTCGGATAGAGCTGGTAGGTGTCGTCGACGAGCAGGTACGACAGCGCGGACATCGGCGTGAGCGCGATGCCGAGCGCGACGCCCTGCTTCATCCCGAGACCGCTCGGCTTCGCGAACGCGACGACGCCGGCCAGTTTCGCGGCGAGCCGCGTGACGATCAGCACGATCGCGAGCAACCCGCCGAGCGCGATGTCGCCCCACGTGAACGACGTGAGCGTCAGCACGAACAGCACCACCGTCAGCAGCCAGCCGGCCGTGCCGAAATGCTCGGGCCACAGCTGCGGCCGCGCTTCGAGGTTCTTCACGATGATGCCGGCGAGCAGCAGCGTGAGCAGCGTCGACAGCTTCAACGCCTGCGCGACGGCAATCGCGAGCATCACGAGCCCGAACAGCGCGACGAACGAATGCTCGTCGCGCATCGTCGCGGTCATGTGGCGGAACAGGTAATTGCACGAACGCGCGACGAGATACGCGACGATGAACGAACCGGCGAGCAGGTAAAGCGGTTGCAGGATCGTCGCGAAAACGTTGCCGTACGCTTCCTGGTGCAGCCAGCTCGTCACGAGCTTGGTCAGCACGATCGCGTACACGCTGTTGAGCGCGGTGAGCGTGATGAGGCGTTGCGACACCTGCCCTTCCGCGCGCAGTTCGGTCTTGAGCTGGATCACCATCGACGGCGACGTCGCGATCGCGATCGCCGACAGCACCAGCGCGACCATCCCCGATACGCCGAGCGCGAGCATCACGAACAGCACGAGCACGAACGTGAGCGTGGCTTCCGCGAGGCTCGACGCGACGAGCCACGGATTGCGCCGGATCCAGCGCAGGTCGAGGCGGCTGCCGAGTTCGAACAGCAGCAGGCCGAGCGCGACGTCCATCAGCAGCCGCGAGGTTTCGTCGGTGCTCGCGTCGATCACGCCGAAGCCGAACGAACCGGCGATCAGGCCGATCACGGCATAGCCGGTGATGCGCGGCAGACGCCACGCGCGATAGCACAGCTCGCCGCACAGGCCGGCTGCAAACAGCGCGAGCCCGGCCCAGAACACGGCATCCGGCGCGAGCGGCCAGTTGGGCAGGAATGAGAACGCCGACTTCATCGTGGTGACTTCTCCTTTGGAAGCAACCGCCAGCGACGCGGGGTCAAGCGACAGGAATGGATACGCGCCGGCTGGGTATTGCCCCGAATGTGATTGTTGTGCTCGACGACGGCGGTACATGGGGTCCGCCTGTTCCGCCACAGGGTGGAACGTCGTTCAGGTTGCCGATCTGGATTGTCGGCCTGGTGTGTGAACGGACTGGCGGACTCGAAGATTCAGATTCGAAATCGTGCCGACCGTTCCGTTGAAGCATGTCCGGCGCCTGGCCGAACGAACGCGAAGGAAACCGATTGTGCCACAGCTTTTTCGTTCCGGAACCGACCGAATCGACTCGCGGCGCTGTGCGGCACCACAGGTCTTTGGTTTCAAAGGTTTACTCGTATATATACGTAGTAGAAGTTAACAAAGGACGCACAGTTCTGTGGATAACTCCGGTTTACGCTGTTGGATCAATGCGTTGGCGAAACCATAACCGGTTGCACAGGCTGTTCGTGCACAGACGTTTGAGTTGAGCAACTTTTGGGCCGCTTCACAGCTGTGCGGAGTTGCCCAGTTTACGTCCACTGTGATTACACACGAAGTACGCGCGGATTCCGCGCGGTTATCCACAGCATTGCGTGGATAACCTTGCGCGGGAAAATCGGGAAACTGTGAGGAAGACGCGGCCGGTCAGCCCGTCGAACCGACGCGGCGTGCGCGCAGCGCGCGGATCAGGAAGCGGGCGGGATCGACCGCGTCGGCGAGTTCGCGCTCGAGCGGCCACGGCTCGCCTTCGAGTTGCGAGGCGATCAGCTCGGCGCCGAGCGCGGCCCACACGAGGCCGCGCGAACCGAAGCCGAATGCGCCGTAGAGGCCGGGCAGGCGCGGCAGGTCGCGCGCCTGCGCACCGCCGAGCGCGCGGGCGTTCGCGGTGGCCTGCGCTTCGTCGGCGAGCGGGCCGACGAGCGGCAGGCGGTCGCCGACGACCCAGCGGAACGCCACGCGCCCGCGCAGCGTGGCGGGGTCCGGCAGATCGCCGATCAGGCCCGGCAGCAGGTGCCGCACGCGTTCGAGGTTCTCGACGTGGCCGGCCGTACGCATCGCGGGATCGGTGTCGTCGGGTTCGAACGTCGCGCCGATCAGCAGCGTGCCGTCGGCGAGCGGGACCGCGTAACCGTCACCGATCGCCGGACACGGCAGCGGCGCCGTCGTGCCCGGCGGCAACAGCGTGAGCTGGCCGCGCACCGGTTGCAGCGCGACATGCCGCAGCCCGGCAAGACGCGCGGCGTCGCCCGCGTTCGCGAGCACGACGACGGGCGCTTCGGCCAGCGTGGCGCCGGTATCGTCGAGCGCATGCCAGGTGTCGCCCCGTCGTTCGAGCCGCGCGACGCAGGTGGACGCAAGCAGGTGCACGCGCTCGCCGGCCGCCGCATATTGCGCGGCGCACAGCCCGGCCGGCCAGACGGCGCCGCCGTGCGGAAACAGCAGGCCGCCATGCGCGACCGGCAGATTCAGGTGCGCACGCGCGGCATCGGCATCGAGCAGCGTCACGTAGTCGGACGGCGCGCCGAACCCATCGAACGCATCGCGCATCCGCGCGAAATCGTCGGCCGATTCGGCCAGATGGATCATCCCGTGCGTGCTGTGGGCGAACGCATGCCCGGCGCGTTCGAGGGCGTGCCAGCGTGCCAGTGCGTGCAGGAAGCCGCCGCGCGTGAGCCGGCTCGCGACGTTGTCGTCGCGCGTCATCAACGGATGGAAAACGCCGGCCGGGTTGCCCGACGCTTCGCTGGCGATCCGTTCGTGCCGCTCGATCAGCGTGACGTCCCAGCCGCGCGCAGCCAGGCGTTCGACCACCGCGCAGCCGGCGAGGCCCGCACCGATCACGATTGCACGGCGCGCTGCAACGGGCAGCGCACGCGGTGGCTCGTGCCGGCGCGCGCGCCAGCGCGGCGCATATTCGCCGACGAGACGATCGTCGACTTCGCGGAACGTGAAACCCGTTTCGCCGAGCGCGTGTTTCACGTCGTCGGACTTTGCATGGGTCGCAAACGTCGCGTGTTCGCCGGCGATTTTCGCGAGTGCGCGGATCCCGTCGGCCGAGGCCGCGGCGCCATCGAGAAAAAACGCGTCGGCGCGCGCGACGAGCTTCTTCGACAGCTCGATCGCATCGCCGAACGCGAGCGTGAGCACCACGCGCCCTTCGTCGAATTCGAGCCGGTGCAGGCCCGGCACGAGGATCGGCCATGCATCGATCAATGCATCGGCGTCTGCCGATATGGTTGTGTCTGCAACCATATGCGAAACCGCGCGGCGCAGGTCGTCGCGCGAGAACGGGTGCGGCTCTAGCGCGACGACATGCAGCCGTTCGCAGCGCGCAGGATCGTCGCGCCACGCGGCCCAGGCTGCGAGGAAGCCGGCGCCCGCGCCGAATCGGGTCGTGACGATCGTGAACGTTCGACGGCGCTGCCAGCGCGCGGGCAGCCCGTTGCCCGCGACGAACGCGCGATGCGCATGCGCGAGCGTGCCGGATGCGCCGCGATGAAGCTCGCCGAACTCGGGCGAGACGAGCGTGCCGTCGTCGCGAAGTGCGAGCGTGGCGGAAACAAGTCGGTCGGGCATGCGAAACAAAAAACGTGGCAGCCAAGCCTGGCAAGGGATTGCGGGAGGCCGTCCGACCGGCCGTTGGAAAAGGGCAACGGGGCGACGGACGGGCGGACCCCGCTGCGTATCCTGTCCGGTTGGCGCAGGTCAAAAAACGGGCAATCGACGATTCATTCGGCGAAATACCGATGAAAATCTTTGAAACCCTTGTCGTTATTGGGTTTGCGCTGCGCTATCATAGCAACGCCGTACCGCGGGGTGGCCGCCGGCAAGCCGGAGGGCGCGTCGCGCGGGCCAGGATTCGGCGCTGTGTCGTCGGAGTCTGACTCTCGACGGCACGGTTCGCGCACGTATAATCGGCGCGTTCGCGCTGTTCGTGTCAACCTAACCTGATAAAGGAACCTTAATGAACAAACAGGAACTGATCGACGCCGTCGCCGCCCAAACGGGCGCCAGCAAGGCTCAAACCGGCGAAACGCTGGACACGCTGCTCGAAGTCATCAAGAAGGCCGTGTCGAAGGGTGATGCGGTTCAGCTGATCGGCTTCGGCAGCTTCGGTTCGGGCAAGCGCGCAGCACGTACGGGCCGCAACCCGAAGACGGGCGAAACCATCAAGATCCCGGCAGCCAAGACGGTCAAGTTCACGGCCGGCAAGGCGTTCAAGGACGCCGTCAACAAGCGTTAAATCCGCGCCTGTTCCAGAAAAAAACCCGCCTCTCGGCGGGTTTTTTGTTGGGCGCGCGCGGCATTTTCGCCACAGTTCGCGCCGCTCTTGCAAAAATTAACGGTTATTTTTACGAGCCGTTACCACGCGCTTCACGCGTGCACGATCTGCGTGTCGCCGTGATCGTCGTCGTGCGAATCGACGTCCCACGCCGGAAACGGATCGTCGAACACCGCCCATCCCGTCGCGCCGAGTGCGAACTCCGCATCGGTCAGCAGGCACGCGTCGAGTTTCGCGCGCCACGCATCGGCGTCGAGCGCGATGCCGATCAGCACGAGTTCCTGCCGGCGATCGCCGACCGTGCGATCGTCGAGATCGCCCAGCCATTCGGCGCGGATTTCAGCGAGCAGTTCGTCGTCGTCCGGCCATTCCGCGCGATCCTGCGCGGCCCACCACGAACCGGCCGGCCCGTGCCGGCATACGCCGCCCGCCTGCGACAGCGAACCCGCGATGTCGTTGCGCGTCGCGAGCCAGAAGAAACCCTTGCTGCGCAGCACGCCCGGCCACTCCTGATGCAGCAGCGCCCAGAGCCGTGCCGGGTGAAACGGCCGGCGCGCGCGGTAAACGAAATTGCCGATCCCGAATTCGTCGGCTTCGCCGTGCACGTGCGCATGATGGTCGTCCTGGCAGTCGGGGTCGTCGCAATGCGTGTGAGCGCGGTCGAGCGACGCGAGCCAGCCCGGCGCATTCGCGGCTTCGTCGAAATCGAAACGGCCGGTGTTCAGCACTTCGTCGAGCGGCACGTTGCCGAACGTCGACACGACCTGGTGCGCGCGCGGATTGAGGCGCGCGAGGATGTGCTGCAGGCGCGCGAGATCGTCCGCGCCGACCAGGTCGGCCTTGTTGATCACCAGCACGTCGCAGAATTCGATCTGCTCGATCAGCAGCTCGACGAGCGTGCGGTCGTCGTCTTCCGACGCGGCGATGCCGCGCGTCGCGAGCGCGTCGTCGGAGCCGTAGTCGCGCAGGAAGTTGTATGCGTCGACCACGGTGACGAGCGTGTCGAGCCGCGCGATGGCCGACAGCGACGTGCCGTCGTCGTCGACGAACGTGAACGTTTCGGCGATCGGCATCGGCTCCGCGATACCGGTCGATTCGATCATGATCGCGTCGAAGCGGCCTTCGGACGCGAGGTTGCGGATCTCGACGAGCAGGTCGTCGCGCAGCGTGCAGCAGATGCAGCCGTTCGACATCTCGACGAGGCGTTCCTCGACGTGCGACAGCGCCTGCGCATCGCGCACGAGCGACGCGTCGATGTTGACCGCCGCGAGATCGTTGACGATCACCGCGACTTTCAGGCCCGCGCGGTTCGCGAGCACGTGGTTGAGCAGCGTGGTCTTGCCGGCGCCGAGGAAGCCGGACAGCACGGTGACGGGCAACGGCTGTTTCATTGCCGGATTCATGATGATATGCACCAACGGAAAAGATGAAAAAGCGGCCGCGGCGCCCTGCGGGGGCGCGACCGGCCCGCACGCGGGCGAAACGGCGGCGTCAGCCCGCATTGTGCATCAAACGCGCGCCGGCCGGCCGGCGCGGCGTCGGCCGGCGCCGCCGCGCGGCATCACTGCGCGGCCGGAGTAGCCTGGGCGGCCTGAGCGGTCTGCTGGGGCGGCAGCAGCTTCCATTGCGTCAGGATGCCGGCGATCTGCCGCGCGTACTTGTCGCGCAGCGACGGCGTTTCCGAATGATAGGCGCCGACCGCCTGCCACGTGTTGCCGTAGCGGTTCATCTTCTGCCGGAGATGCCATGCGGCGATGTACACGTTCTTGCACGGTTCCATCAGCGTGTCGCGGCCGATCCCGTAGCGCGACAGCGTCGGCAGGTGGATCGAATTGATCTGCATCAGGCCGTAGTCGACCGAGCCGTTCGTATTCTTGTTCAGCGCATCGGGCCGGTTGCGCGACTCCTGCCACGCGATCGCGCGCAGGATCAGCGGATTGACCTGCTGGTATTTGGCTGCTTCGTCGAAACAATCCGCGCGTGCGTTGCCGCTGGCGAACCACGCGCCGGCGGCGATCAACGCGATCGAAGCGAACCGTCTGTTCATCGTGCGGAAACGAAAAGGAATTGCGCGGGGCTCGGGGAAAACCCGTGCCCGTTATTAGTGCGACGAGAAACGCGCCGCCCGTATCATACCGGCAGACCGTCGGAGTGCGACAGGCAGGAATACGACAGCCCCGGTTATACCGCATTTCCGTGTCGGTTCATCGCGAAACGGGTGCGACGACGGAGGCGACGGCCGGCATGCGGAGTGTGACATCGATCCTTACATCTTGCATACGACATGCCGGATACATGTCGTATGTGAGACAGTCTTCGGATCAATGTGATATTTCGGACATGAAAAACTGCTAATGTCGCCTCTTTCGGACCTGGATCCCAGCACTACCGCCGGAAGTGGCCTGAGCCGGCATCGACCCATTCATCCATGACAAGAAATCGCTTCGTTATGCGGCGTATCGCCACGACCCTGCTCGTGGCCGGCATCATCGTCTCGCAGGCCGCCTATGCTCAGGTCACGCTCAACTTCGTGAATGCGGATATCGACCAGGTCGCGAAAGCGATCGGCGCCGCGACCGGCAAGACCATCATCGTCGATCCCCGCGTGAAGGGGCAGCTCAATCTCGTGGCCGAACGGCCGGTGCCGGAAGACCAGGCGTTGAAGACGCTGCAGTCCGCGCTGCGCATGCAGGGCTTCGCGCTCGTACAGGATCACGGCGTGCTGAAGGTCGTGCCGGAAGCCGACGCGAAGCTGCAGGGCGTGCCGACCTATGTCGGCAATGCGCCGCAGGCGCGCGGCGACCAGGTGATCACGCAGGTGTTCGAGCTGCACAACGAATCGGCGAACAACCTGCTGCCCGTGCTGCGGCCGCTGATCTCGCCGAACAACACGGTGACGGCCTACCCGGCCAACAACACGATCGTCGTGACCGACTACGCGGACAACGTGCGCCGCATCGCGCAGATCATCGCGGGCGTCGACAGCGCCGCGGGCGCGCAGGTGCAGGTCGTGCCGCTGCGCAACGCGAACGCGATCGACCTCGCCGCGCAGCTGCAGAAAATGCTCGACCCGGGCGCGATCGGCAACAGCGACGCGACGCTGAAGGTATCGGTCACGGCCGACCCGCGCACCAACTCGCTGATGCTGCGTGCGTCGAGCGCGTCGCGCCTCGCGGCCGCGAAGCGCCTCGTGCAGCAGCTCGACGCGCCGAGCGCGGTGCCCGGCAACATGCACGTCGTGCCGCTGCGCAACGCCGATGCGGTCAAGCTCGCGAAGACGCTGCGCGGGATGCTCGGCAAGGGCGGCAACGACAGCGGCTCGTCGGCATCGTCCAACGATGCGAACAGCTTCAACCAGAACGGCGGCTCGTCGTCGAGCGGCAACTTCTCGACCGGCACGTCGGGCACCCCGCCGCTGCCGTCGGGCGGCCTCGGCGGCTCGTCGTCTTCGTCGGCGTACGGCGGCGGCTCGTCCGGCGGCGGCGGGCTCGGCACGGGCGGCCTGCTCGGCGGCGACAAGGACAAGAGCGACGACAACCAGCCGGGCGGGATGATCCAGGCCGACTCGGCGACCAACTCGCTGATCATCACCGCGTCCGATCCGGTTTACCGGAACCTGCGCTCGGTGATCGACCAGCTCGACGCACGACGTGCGCAGGTCTACATCGAAGCGCTGATCGTCGAGCTCAATTCGAATACGTCCGGCAACCTCGGCATCCAGTGGCAGGTGGCGAGCGGCCAGTTCCTGGGCGGCACGAACCTGAATCCGTCGGGCGGTCTGGGCAACAGCATCGTCAACCTGACGGCCGGCGGCTTGACCAATGCCGCCGGCGGGATCACCGGCGGCGGGCTGGCCGCCAATCTCGGACAATTGTCGCAAGGGCTCAACATCGGCTGGCTGCACAACATGTTCGGCGTGCAGGGGCTCGGCGCGCTGTTGCAGTACTTTGCGGGCGTGAGCGACGCGAACGTGCTGTCGACGCCGAACCTGATCACGCTCGACAACGAGGAAGCGAAGATCGTCGTCGGCCAGAACGTGCCGATCGCGACCGGTTCGTATTCGAACCTGACGAGCGGCACGACGAGCAATGCGTTCAATACCTACGACCGTCGCGACGTCGGCCTGACGCTGCACGTGAAGCCGCAGATCACCGACGGCGGGATCCTGAAGCTGCAGCTCTACACGGAGGATTCGGCGGTCGTCAGCGGCACCACGAACGCGCAGACCGGGCCGACCTTCACGAAGCGCTCGATCCAGTCGACGATCCTGGCCGACAACGGCGAGATCATCGTGCTCGGCGGCCTGATGCAGGACAACTACCAGGTGTCGAACAGCAAGGTGCCGCTGCTCGGCGACATCCCGTGGATCGGCCAGTTGTTCCGCTCCGAAACGAAGCTGCGCGCGAAAACCAACCTGATGGTATTCCTGCGCCCGGTGATCATCTCCGATCGCAGTACCGCGCAGGAAGTGACGGCCAACCGCTACGACTACATCCAGGGCGTGACGGGCGCATACAAGTCGGACAACAACGTGATGCGCGACAAGGACGACCCGGTCGTCCCGCCGATGCCGATCGGCCCGAGCCAGGGCGGCACGGCCGCGGGCAACCTGTTCGATCTCGACAAGATGCGTCGCCAGCAGCTGCAGCGCCAGGTGGCGCCGGTGCCGGCCCAGCCGTTGCCGGAGGCGACGCCCGCGCAGCCGCAGAGCGTGCCGCAGCAGGCGGTGCCGCAACAGCCGCTGACCACCGCGCCGGGAGCCTCGCAGTGAGCGACGTGCTCGCGTCTTCCACGCACGACGGCGCGCCGGGCGAACGCCAGCCGCCGTCGCCGCTCGCCGCGCGCCTGCTGCCGTACGGCTTCGCGAAGAGCGGCCAGGTGCTGATCGCGCATCAGCTCGACGACACGCTCGAGGTGTGGATCAGCGAACGCACGAGCGACGCCGCGCTCGCGGAAATCGCGCGCAACTTCGGCTCGATCGCCGTGCATCGCGTGCCGGCCGACGAGCTCGCGCAGGCGATCAACCAGGCCTATGCGCGCCAGGACGGCAGCGCCGCGCAGGTGGTCGGCGAGGTCGAGGGCGAAGTCGACCTGTCGCGGCTGATGCAGGACATCCCCGAGGTCGAGGATCTGCTCGAATCGGAAGACGACGCGCCGATCATCCGGATGATCAACGCGCTGCTCACGCAAGCGGCGCGCGAACAGGCGTCGGACATTCACATCGAGCCGTTCGAGAATGCGTCGGTCGTGCGCTTTCGCGTCGACGGCACGCTGCGCGACGTCGTGCGCCCGAAGAAGGCGCTGCACGGCGCGCTGATCTCGCGGATCAAGATCATGGCGCAGCTCGACATCGCGGAGAAGCGCCTGCCGCAGGACGGCCGCATCACGCTGCGCGTCGGCGGCCGGCCGGTCGACGTGCGCGTGTCGACGCTGCCGACCGGGCACGGCGAGCGCGCGGTGCTGCGTCTGCTGGAAAAGGATGCGCAGCGCCTGAACCTCGAAGCGCTCGGGATGGGCCGCGACACGCTCGTGCAGTTCGACAAGCTGATCGCGCGCCCGCACGGCATCGTGCTCGTCACAGGCCCGACCGGTTCGGGCAAGACGACCACGCTGTACGCGTCGATGTCGCGGCTCGAAACCGCGACGACCAACATCATGACCGTCGAGGACCCGATCGAATACGACCTGTCCGGCATCGGCCAGACGCAGGTGAACGAGCGGATCGGGATGACCTTTGCCCGCGCGCTGCGCTCGATCCTGCGCCAGGACCCGGACGTGATCATGATCGGCGAAATCCGCGACCTCGAAACCGCGCAGATCGCGGTGCAGGCGTCGCTGACGGGCCACCTCGTGCTCGCGACGCTGCACACGAACGACGCGGCGTCCGCCGTCACGCGCCTGACCGACATGGGCGTCGAGCCGTACCTGCTCGCGTCGTCGCTGCTCGGCGTGCTCGCGCAGCGCCTCGTGCGCCAGCTCTGCCCGGTCTGCAAGGAGGAGCGGCACGAGGACGGCCGCACCGTGTGGCATCCGGTCGGTTGCGACAAGTGCGGGCATTCGGGCTACGCGGGCCGGCGCGGGGTCTACGAACTGCTGCTGGTCGACGAGTCGATCCGCACGCTGATTCACCGCAACGCGGCCGATGCCGAGATCCTGGCCGCCGGCCGCGCGCAAGGCATGCGCACGCTGCGCGACGACGCGGAGCGTTGGCTCGCGGCCGGCGCGACGTCGCTCGAGGAAGTGCTGCGCGTGACGGGAGGCGCATAGCGCGATGCCGGCATTCCGTTTCGAAGCGATCGATGCGGCGGGACGCGCGCAGAAAGGCGTCATCGATGCCGACAGTGCGCGCAGCGCGCGCGGCCAGTTGCGCACGCAGGGGCTCACCCCGCTCGTCGTCGAGCCGGCCGCGAGCGCGACGCGCGGCGCGCGCTCGCAGCGGCTCGCGTTCGGCCGCAAGCTGTCGCAGCGCGAACAGGCGATCCTCACGCGCCAGCTCGCGAGCCTGCTGATTGCGGGGCTGCCGCTCGACGAGGCGCTCGGCGTGCTGACCGAGCAGGCCGAGCGCGACTACATCCGCGAACTGATGGCCGCAATCCGCGCGGAAGTGCTCGGCGGCCATTCGCTCGCGAATGCGCTGGGTCAGCATCCGCGCGATTTTCCGGAAATCTATCGCGCGCTGGTCGCGGCCGGCGAACACACCGGCAAGCTCGGCATCGTGCTGTCGCGCCTGGCCGACTACATCGAGCAGAGCAATGCGCTGAAGCAGAAGATCCTGCTGGCGTTCACGTATCCGGGCATCGTCACGCTGATCGCGTTCGGCATCGTCACGTTCCTGCTGAGCTACGTCGTGCCGCAGGTCGTCAACGTGTTCGCGAGCACGAAGCAGCAACTGCCGATCCTCACGGTCGTGATGATGGCGCTGTCGGAATTCGTGCGGCACTGGTGGTGGGCGATCCTGATCGCGGTCGCGCTCGTCGTGTGGTTCGTGAAGGCGACGCTGTCGCGCGCCGGGCCCCGGCTCGCATTCGATCGTTGGGTGCTGACCGCGCCGCTCGCGGGCAAGCTCGTGCGCGGCTACAACACGGTGCGCTTCGCGAGCACGCTCGGCATTCTCACCGCGGCCGGCGTGCCGATCCTGCGCGCGTTGCAGGCGGCCGGCGAGACGCTGTCGAACCGCGCGATGCGCGCGAACATCGACGACGCGATCGTGCGCGTGCGCGAAGGCTCCGCGCTGTCGCGCGCGCTGAACAACGTGAAGACGTTTCCGCCGGTGCTCGTGCACCTGATTCGTTCGGGCGAAGCGACGGGCGACGTGACGACGATGCTGGATCGCGCGGCCGAAGGCGAAGCGCGCGAGCTGGAGCGCCGCACGATGTTCCTGACGAGCCTGCTGGAGCCGCTGCTGATCCTCGCGATGGGCGGCATCGTGCTCGTGATCGTGCTGGCCGTGATGCTGCCGATCATCGAGCTGAACAACATGGTGCAGTGACGCGGCGGCCCGCTTGCCGGGCCGCCGCCGTTCAGCGCATGTAGATCGCGGGGGACGGCGTGTTGGCCGGGAGCTGGATTTCGGCGCGGGCGCCGTTGCGGTCGACGACGATCGAGCGCGGGCGCACTTCGGCGAGCTTCGCGCCGGGCGTGACTTCCGCGCCGAGCGACACGGCGCGCGGCGGTTCGCCGCCGATGCCGACGATCGCCGCGCCGCCGTGATCGAGCGCGAGAATGCCGAACAGGTGGATGTCCTGGACGGGATTCTTGTCGAGCTGACCGCCGAAGAGCGCGGCGGCGTCCTCGGTGCGGATCGGCAGCCGCGCGGCGGCGGCGGGCAGCGGCGCTTCGCGGGCCGACAGCGTGACGACCCAGTAGGTGGCCGTCGCGCACAAACCCGCGAAGAGGGCGAGGGATAGGATCCGGATCGAGAGCGCGTTCATGCGCGCTATTGTACGGATGTATATGAAATTTGCGTTGGGTGAAAGCCCTCGGCGATGCGCGCCTTACAATGCGTGCTCCGCGCCCGCCGGTCCGGAAGGTTGCCGTCAGGCAATCGTCCGGTGCGCCGGGTGCGTCACTCAATCGACGACATTTTTTGGAAAGAGGTAGTCAGTCATGCAAACGTGGATCACTCGCCGCAACGCGGCCGTGCGTCGTCAGCGCGGTTTCACGCTGATCGAGATCATGGTGGTGGTCGCGATCCTCGGGATCCTGGCGGCGCTGATCGTGCCGAAGATCATGAGCCGTCCGGACGAGGCGCGCCGCATCGCCGCGAAGCAGGACATCGGCACGATCATGCAGGCGCTCAAGCTGTACCGTCTGGACAACGGCCGCTATCCGACCCAGGAGCAGGGCCTGAACGCGCTGATCCAGAAGCCGACCACCGATCCGATCCCGAACAACTGGAAGGACGGCGGTTATCTCGAGCGCCTGCCGAACGATCCGTGGGGCAACGGGTACAAGTACCTGAACCCGGGTGTGCACGGCGAGATCGACGTGTTCAGCTACGGCGCCGACGGCAAGGAAGGCGGCGAGAGCAACGACTCCGACATCGGCTCGTGGCAATAAGCCGGCGCTGATCGACCCGACGTTTCGTTTCCGCTCTTCATGCTCGCCATTCGCACGACCTCCCGCTGCGGCCGCGATCGCCGTGTGCGTCGCGGGGCGGTGCCGTCCGTACCGGCCGGCGCCGATGGCGGCTTGACGAAGCGCCGTGCGGCGCGGCGTCGCGCGCGCGGCTTCACGCTGCTCGAAATGCTGGTCGTGCTCGTGATCGCGGGGCTGCTCGTGTCGCTCGCGTCGCTGTCGCTGACGCGCAATCCGCGCACCGACCTGCGCGAGGAAGCGCAGCGCATCGCGCTGCTGTTCGAGACGGCCGGCGACGAAGCGCAGGTGCGCGCGCGTCCGATCGCGTGGCAGCCGACCGCGCACGGTTTCCGTTTCGACGTGAGCTCGCCCGACGGCTGGCGCACGCTGCGCGACGACCTGCTGCGCCCGCGCGACTGGGACGGCGGCGTCACCGGCGCCGACATCGATTACCCGGGCTCGGACACGCACGCGAATCGCGTCGTGTTCGGCACCGAGAGCATCGACACGCCGGTGCGCGTGACGCTGCATTCGGCCGCCGGCAGCGCGACGATCGTCGGCACCGGCAACGGCCGCTACGAGGTGCAATGACGATGCGTCGTCGCCTGCCCTTCCCCGTTGCTTCATCCCGCGGCTTCACGATGATCGAGGTGCTGGTCGCGCTCGCGATCATCGCGGTCGCGCTCGCCGCGTCGATCCGCGCGGTCGGCACGATGGCGACCAACGCGTCCGACCTGCATCGCCGGCTGCTCGCCGGCTGGAGCGCCGACAACGCGCTTGCGCAGTTGCGGCTCACGCATGCGTGGCCGGAGGTCGGCGAACAGAGTTTCGACTGCTCGCAAGGCAACGTGCAGCTCGTCTGCACGCAGCGCGTGAGCACCACGCCGAACCCGGTATTCCGGCGCGTGCGGATTTCGGTGAGCATGCCCGGCCGCGCCGGCGTGCTCGCGCAGATGGTGACGGTGGTCGCGAATGAAACCAGCCGTCCGCTCTGACGCGCCGATGCGCCGCCTGTCCGCTCCCTCGGGCCGCCCTGCCCGCGGCTTCACGCTGATCGAGCTGATGATCGCGATCGCGATTCTCGCGGTGGTCGCGATCCTCGCGTGGCGCGGGCTCGACCAGATCATGCGCGGCCGCGACAAGGTCGCGTCCGCGATGGAGGACGAGCGCGTGTTCGCGCAGATGTTCGACCAGATGCGCATCGACGCGCGGCTCGCCGCGACCGACGACGAGGCCGGCCAGCCGGCGATCGGCGTCGCCGGCAATACGCTGCAGATCGTGCGCGAACTCGACGTGCCGGGCGTCGCGCCGCGGCTGCAGGTGGTCCGCTACCGGATCGCCGGCGGCCGGGTCGTGCGCTATGCATCGCCGCCGATCGACGACACGAACCGGCTGCGCACCCTGCTGAAGGACAGCAGCGTCGAAGGCTGGAGCTGGGTCGCGCTGATGGGCGGCGTCGGCGCGATCGACGCGAAGCTGTACGTGCCGCGCGTGGGCTGGACCACCAACCTGCAGACGGCCGACGAAGCGCTCGCACAGAACAACGACGCGCTCAAGGTGCCGCAGATCGGCAACGCACCGCCCGCGCGCGCGGTGACCGGGCTGCAGGTCAGCATCGGCGCGACGTCGCTGCGCGTGCCGGTCACGCGCATCTTCCTCGTCGGAGAATGACGATGCGTGCGCGCCTTGCCCGCCGAACGCCCGCCCGCCGCCAGCGCGGCGCCGCGATCATCACCGCGCTGCTCGTGGTCGCGCTGTCGGCGATCCTCGTGTCGGGGATGCTGTGGCGCCAGCAGGTGCAGATCCGCCGCATCGAGAACCAGCGCACGATCGCGCAGGCGCAGTGGGTCGCGCGCGGCGCGCTCGACTGGACCCGGATGATCCTGCGCTCCGAAGGCGACACGGCGCCCGGCATCACCTATCTCGGCGGGATCTGGGGCGTGCCGATCGCGAAGACGAAGCTGTCGGATTTTCTCGGCCGGATCGGCTCGCCCAACGACGGCGGCGGCGAAGACACCTATATCTCCGGCTCGATCGAGGACGCGCAGGCGAAGTTCAACCTGCGCAACCTCGTGTCGTCGCCGGCGCCCGGCGTGCTGCAGTTGAACGTCACGCAGATGCAGGCATTTCAGCGCCTGCTGACGACGCTCGGCTACGACAGCGCGTTCGCGAAGCGCATCGCGCTCCAGGTGCGCGCGGGCCTGCTGCATTCGGCCACGCGGTTCCAGATGCCGAACCTGCCCGGCGGCGGCGCGACCGCCGCGAACGCCGCGACCGCACCGGTGACGAGCGGCGACCAGCAGGGCAGCGGCTTCACCGACGATCCCGGCATGGCCGGCGGGGACCGCGGGCCCGCGCCGCTGATGATGACGCGCGTGGACAGCCTGCTCGACGTCGACAGCGTGACGCCCGAGATGGTCGCGCGGCTGCGCCCGTTCGTCACCGTGCTGCCGACCACGACCCCCGTGAACATGAACACCGCGCCGGCCGAAGTGATCGCGGCGCTGGTGCCGGGGATGAGCGTGTCGTCCGCGCAGGCGCTGGTGTCGCGCCGCGAGACCGTGTTCTTCCGGAACGTCGGCGACGTGCAGCTCGCGCTGCGCGGCGCCGGCGCGCCGCCGAACGTGACGATCGACTCGAGCCTCGTCGACGTCAATTCGAGCTATTTCATCGTGCATGGCCGGATCCAGCACGAACGCGCGGAGGTCGACCGCACCTCGCTCGTGTATCGTGATCCGACCACGCACTCGACGCGGGTCGTGCGTATCCGCGACCAGCTATAACGACGCCAATCGGGAGAGGAGCTCTTGTGAGCACGTTGATTGTTTCTTTGCCGCCGCGCGAGCCTGCCGTGCCGTTGCAGGAATGGCAGTGGCCCGAGCTGCCGTTCATGCTCGTCGACAAGGGCGGCCAGGTGCAGCGCGCCGGCCGCGCCGCGCTGGCGCTGCTGCCGCGGGCGAACGCGACGGTGCTGATCGTCGCCGCGCGCGACGTGCTGCTGCTGGCCGCGACCGTGCCGCCGCTGAAGGGGCCGAAGCTGCGCCAGGCGCTGCCCAACATCGTCGAGGATCAGCTGATCCAGGATCCGCTCGGCTGCCACATCGCGCTCGACCCGGCCGCGCTGCCCGACGGGCGCCGCGTGCTGGCCGTCGTCGATCGCGCGTGGTTCCGCACGATCTGCGACGCGTTCACCGCGGCCGGCCACCGGCACCTGAGCGCGGTGCCCGCGACCCGCTGCCTGCCGGCGCCGCGCGCGCCGGCCGAAGCGGCATCCGTCGTGCCGGCGGCCGACGACGAGGCCATCGACACCGCCCCACTCGTCGCGGCCGCGGCCGAGCCGCCTGCCCGCCCGACGACGGTCGCCGCGGTGCTCGGGCTCGCGACGGCGGTCGAACCGGTGCTCGTCGAAGCCGGCGCGCTGCCGGCGGCGGCCGGTGCGCCGCGCCTCGAGCTGGCCGTCGCGCGCGGCGCGCTCGGCGAAGGCTTCGTGGCGCCCGCGTCGCGCGCGGCCGGCACGCTGGCCGCGCTCGCCGGCGGCGGCGACATCGAACTGTACGAACTCGGCGAACCGGGCGCGGAGCCGCGGCTCGCATCGGTTGGCCGCACCGACGGCCCGCTGCTGCCGGGCGCCGCGCCGCTGTCGTTCGACACGTTCGCGCGCCGGGCGCTGACCGAGCCATTCGATCTGTGCCAGTTCGAATTCGAATCGCAGCCGTGGCGCTTCGACCGCGCGACGCTCAAGCGCCTGCGCGTGCCGATCGCGCTCGCTGCGGCGACGCTCGGCGTCGCGGTGATCGGGATGAACCTGCACTGGTGGAAGCTGTCGCGCGAGCGCGATGCGCTGTCCGCGCAGATCACCGAGACGCTGCTGTCCGCGTTCCCGAAGACGACCACCGTGCTCGACCCGCCCGCGCAGATGCAGCGTCAGCTCGACCAGCTGCGCCTTGCGGCCGGCGAGCTGTCGCCGAACGATTTCCTCGCGCTGTCGAGCGGCTTGTCGCGCTCGATGGGTGCGCTGCCGCTGAACGGCATCGCGTCGCTCGACTATCACGACCGTCGGCTCGACGTCGGCTTCAAGCCGGAGGTCAAGGTCGATCCCGATTTCACGCAGCGCCTCGCGCGTAACGGACTGTCCGGCGAAGTCGACAGCAACACGGGCAAATGGACGATCCGGAGCCGCTCATGAAAACCGAACAACTGAACCAGACGCTGACCCAGTTCTGGGGCGAGCGCTCGCCGCGCGAGAAGACGCTGCTCGGCTGGGGCGGCGCCGTGCTGGCGGTCGCGATCGCGTATTCGGTGCTGTGGTCGCCCGCGCAGGAAGGCCGCGCGCGGATCCAGCGCGAATTGCCGACGATGCGTCGCGAACTCGCGCAGATGACCGCGCAGGCGAACGAGGCGAAGTCGCTGACGGCCGCCGCGCAGGGCGTCGCGCCGACCGGCCTCGCGCTGAAGGACGCGCTGACCGCGTCGCTGTCCGATCACGGGTTACAGGGCGCGCAGGTGCAGATCGTCGGCAACGGCGTGCAGATCCAGATGAAGAACGTGTCGTTCCCGGCATGGACCCAGTGGCTCGACGATGCGCGCCGGCAGTTCAAGGTGCAGGTCGGCGAAGCGCACGCCACGGCGCTGAAGGAAGACGGCCAGGTGGACCTGACGGCCGTGATGCAACCTTCCGTCCAGAAGTAGATGACGGCAGTGGATGACGCAAACGAAGGGCGGCCGATGAGGCCGTGGGCAAGGCGGCTCGTCGCCGTATTGCCGTGGGTGCTGGCGGGCGGCCTGGCGACGGCGGTGACGCTCGTCGCGCTCGCGCCGGCCGCGTGGATCGCGCCGCAGTTCGCGCGTGCGACCGGCGGCCACGTGAATCTCGTCGATCCGGACGGGTCGCTGTGGCACGGCTCGGGCACGCTGATGCTCGCGCCGGGCGCCGATCAGAGCGCGGCGACGCTGCTGCCGGGCCGGGTCGAATGGACCACGCGGTTCTGGCCGCTGCTGACCGGGCGCGTGCAGATGCGCATGCGGCAGACGGAAGCGATGCCCGATGCGGTCACGCTCGATGCGACGTGGCGCGGCGCGGTGCTGTCGGCGGGCACGATGGCCGTGCCCGCGTCGCTGCTCGCGGGGCTCGGCACGCCGTTCAACACGCTCGACCTGCAGGGCGACGTGCGGCTCGGCTGGAGCGACTGGCGGCTCATCGGCACCAACGCGTTCGGCCAGTTGACGGTGACGATCGATTCGATGAGTTCGCGCGTGTCGCGCGTGAAGCCGCTCGGTTCGTACCGGGCGGTATTGCAGGCGAAGGGCGCGGGCGCCGATCTCGATCTGTCGACGACGCAGGGCCCGCTGTTCCTCGACGGGCACGGCAGCTTCGGCCCCGGCCAGGGCTCGTTCCGCGGGACCGCGCATGCGGCGCCCGAGCAGCAGGCGAACCTCGCGGGGTTGCTGAACCTGCTCGGGCATCCGATCGGCAACAACCAGGTGTCGCTGATCTTCGGCGACGCGCAGCGCTGAACGCGCGCGTCGGCCGCTTCCCTTCCTACTTCTGCGCGAGCGGCGCGGCGGCCGCCGGTGCGGTGGCCGCTGCCGCACCGGACGCCGGCAAAGGCGCCGGCGCCGCCATGTCGCCGTTCTCGCGCGCCATCTCCGATACGTTCCAGCCGCCGCCAAGGGCCTTCACGAGCCCGACCGACGACACCATCCGCTGCCCGGCGATCGTCGCGAGCTTTTGCTGCGCGGTGAACGCGGTGGTCTGCGCGGTCAGCACGTTCAGGTACGCGACCGTGCCGGCCTTGTACTGGTTCGTGACGATCGCGAGCGCGTGCTCGGCGCTGTCGACGGCCTGCCGCTGCACGTCGATTTCCTGCGCGAGGATGCGCTGCGACGCGAGGTTGTCCTCGACGTCCTGGAATGCGGTGAGCACCGCGAGGCGATAGGCGGCGACGTCCTGGTCGTAGGTCGCGCGCGCGGCGTCGGTCTGCGCGGCGCGCAGCCCCGCGTCGAACAGCGTGGCCGCGAGCTGCGGGCCGACCGTCCAGAAGCGCGCCGGCAGCGTGAACAGCTGCGACCACACCGAGCTCTGGAAGCCGCCGCTCGCCGACAGCGTCAGGGTGGGGAAGAACGCGGCGATCGCGACGCCGATCTGCTCGTTCGCGGCCGCCGCACGGCGCTCGGCCGCCGCGACGTCGGGCCGGCGCTCGAGGATCGCGGACGGCACGTCGACCGGCGTGATCGGCGGCTCGGCCGCGAGCGGGGCCGGCGGCAGCGAGAAGGTCGACGCCGGTTCGCCGATCAGCGTCGCGATCGCATGCTCGTACTGCGCGCGAGCCACGCCGTTGTCGATCTGCGCGGCCTGCGCGCTCTGCAACTGCGTCTGCGCCTGGATCACGTCTGCGCGCGCGGCGACGCCTTGCGCGTACTGGTTCTGCGTGAGCTGCAGCGACCGTTCGTACGACTTCACGGTGTCGTCGAGCAGCTTTTGCAGCGCGTCGGACGTGCGCAACTGGAAATAGGTCTGCGCGAGCAGCGCCTGCTGCGACAGCCGCGCGTTCGCGAGATCGGCCGCGGCGGCCGCTTCGCCGGCGCGCTGCGCGCTGACGGTGCGGCTCACCTTGCCCCACAGATCGGGTTCCCAACTGGCGTCGAGGCCGACGCTGTAGCTGTTGTTGATCGACCCCGTCGATCCGCTGCCGAAATTCGACGACGAGCTCGACGACAGCGACGTGCGCGGCGTCCGCGCGCGCGAGCCCGATGCGCTCAGCCCGACGGTCGGGAAATACGCGGCGCGCGCCTCGGTGACGAGCGCGCGCGCCTGCCGGTAGGCGGCCGCCGATTGCGCGATGGTCTGGTTCGACGCGTTGAGCTTGCCGATCAGCGCATCGAGCTGCGGATCGTTGTAGACCGTCCACCATGCGCCGCGGTCGGCGCGATCGGCGGGCTGCGCGACTTTCCAGCCGGCCGGCGCTTCCTTGAAGGCGGCGGGGATCGACGTGTCGGGCCGGTGATAGTCGGGCCCGACGGCGCAGCCGGCGAGCAGCACGGCCGTCGCAATGGCGACGGCGGCGCTCAGCGGGCGAACGGCGCGCGGGAGGGAGGCGTACGGCATGGTGGTTTTCCTGTCTGGGCGTGGCGGCCGGCGAGCGGCGCCGCGCGATGCGATCGTCGTGCCGCTGGCGGACAAATGGTAACTGACGGCGAGAAAGCTGCGCAGCCCTAAGGGTACGGTGCGCGGCGGCCCGGATGTGTTACCGGCGCGGCCGGCCGGGTTACCGGCCATTACGGCTTGCTTGCGGGACGGCAGGCGGGCGAACGGGCATACGACGCCGGCCGCGCGTGACGCGGCGGGCGATCGGACAGACTGGAATCGGGCCGGGATAGTGTGGCGCGCGGAAGCGGTGCGGCGTCAGTGGCAGCGCACGGGCGCCGGGACGGGTTCGGCGGCGGCGCGCCATGTCGACGGCTCCGTCGCGGCCGGCTGGCTCGTGCGGCGCGCGCCGCCCTTCGCGTTGCGCTGCCGACGATGATCGAACCATGCGAACCCGAGCGCCGCGAGCGAGCCGCCAGGCACGACCAGCATCGTCACGTACAGCGCGATTTTCCAGCCGCGGTGCGGCCCGGAAAACACATGATGAGCGGTATCGGTCAGATTGCGGCGCAACGCGCCGGCGGCATTTTTCAGGAACAGCATCGCGAACATCCTCGGGTGCCCGGCGGTGCGGGCGGATCGGTCAGAACATAGTCTCCGGCAGTGCAACATGCACGTCGTAACTGGTTGACTCAAATAATATTGACTAAGCAATCATTTTTCAAGATACTGGGCGCGTTTTAACCCGAAACGCACTATTGCTGCGCGCGCAATCGTATGACCGGCGGCCTCTACGATCCCGAGAACATCGCGCTGGAAACGAGCCTCGGCTATTACCTGTCGAAGGCGAAGCAGGCGCTCGTCGAGCGGATGGATCGTGCGCTCGAGCCGTTCGACCTCACCGCGCAGCAGATCGGCGTGATCCTGCTGCTGTCGCGCGGCTACGCACGCACGCCGTTCGAACTGTCGCGCAAGATGTCGTACGACAGCGGGTCGATGACGCGCATGCTCGACCGGCTCGAACGCAAGGGGCTGATCGCACGCACGCGCAGCGAGCAGGACCGCCGGATGATCGAACTGACGCTCACCGAGCGCGGCGTCGAAGCCGCCCGCGCGCTGCCGTCGCTGGTCGCGACCGTGCTCAACGCGCAGCTCGAAGGCTTCTCGGCCGACGAACTCGCGACGCTCACCGGCCTGCTGCAGCGCTTCATCGCCAACGGGCCCGGTTCGACCGGCTGCCCGAAGCCTGACGAAGCCGACTGCTGATGCGCGTGGAGCCCCTCATGTCTCAGTTAAACGTTCGCTTATTTCTCTGTCTGGGCAGAAGATGACGAGGCACGCGCTCCACCTTTCCCCTTTTTCATTCCACCCGGCCGGGCCGCGCTGCGTCGCGCGTCCGTACGTTGTGCCGGCGCGTCGCGCGCGCCGCGTCTAGGAGATTCCGATGTCCGCCACCACGGCATCCGCCCCCTCCCCCGCTGCCGAACCGGCACCGCTGACCGGCGGTGCGCTCGCACTGCTGACCGTCGGGCTCGCGCTCGGCACCTTCATGGAAGTGCTCGACACGTCGATCGCGAACGTCGCGGTGCCGACCATCTCGGGCAGCCTCGGCGTCGCGACGAGCGAGGGCACGTGGGTGATTTCGTCGTACTCGGTCGCGTCAGCGATCGCGGTGCCGCTCACCGGCTGGCTCGCGCGGCGGGTCGGCGAAGTGAGGCTGTTCACGCTGTCGGTGCTCGCGTTCACGATCGCGTCGGCGCTGTGCGGCCTCGCGTCGAACTTCGAGACGCTGATCGCGTTCCGGCTGCTGCAGGGCCTCGTGTCGGGGCCGATGGTGCCGCTGTCGCAGACGATCCTGATGCGCAGCTACCCGCCCGCGAAACGCGGGCTCGCACTCGGGCTATGGGCGATGACGGTGATCGTCGCGCCGATCTTCGGCCCGTTGCTGGGCGGCTGGATCAGCGACAACTACACGTGGCCGTGGATCTTCTACATCAACCTGCCGATCGGCGTGTTCTCGGCGACCTGCGCGTACTTCCTGCTGCGCGGCCGCGAAACGAAGACGTCGAAGCAGCGGATCGACGCGATCGGCCTCGCGCTGCTCGTGATCGGCGTGTCGTGCCTGCAGATGATGCTCGACCTCGGCAAGGACCGCGACTGGTTCAACTCGTCGTTCATCGTCGCGCTCGCGCTGATCGCGGTCGTGTCGCTCGCGTTCATGCTGGTGTGGGAGGCGACCGAGAAGGAGCCGGTGGTCGACCTCACGCTCTTCAAGGACCGCAACTTCGCGCTCGGCGCGCTGATCATCTCGTTCGGCTTCATGGCGTTCTTCGGCTCGGTCGTGATCTTTCCGCTGTGGCTGCAGACGGTGATGGGCTACACGGCTGGCAAGGCCGGCCTCGCGACCGCGCCGGTCGGGCTGCTCGCGCTCGTGCTGTCGCCGCTGATCGGCCGCAACATGCACCGGCTCGACCTGCGGATGGTCGCGAGCTTCGCGTTCATCGTGTTCGCGGGCGTGTCGATGTGGAACGCGACGTTCACGCTCGACGTGCCGTTCAACCACGTGATCCTGCCGCGGCTCGTGCAGGGCATCGGCGTCGCGTGTTTCTTCGTGCCGATGACGACGATCACGCTGTCGAGCATCTCCGACGAACGGCTCGCGAGCGCGTCGGGGCTGTCGAACTTCCTGCGCACGCTGTCGGGCGCGATCGGCACCGCGGCCAGCTCGACGTTCTGGGAGAACGACGCGATCTACCATCATGCGCGGCTGTCCGAATCGGTGAGCGTCTACGCGCAGAACACGACCGACTACCAGGGCGCGCTCGCGCAGCTCGGCATCGTCGGCCAGACGGCCAATGCGCAGCTCAACCAGCTCGTCACGCAGCAGGGCTTCATGATGGCGACCAACGACTTCTTCCACTTGTCGGCGGTGGTGTTCATCGCGCTCGCGGCGCTCGTGTGGATCACGAAGCCGAAGAAGGGCGCGGGGCCGGCGATGGGGCATTGAGGACACGCCGGACGGCTTTGTATCGGGCGACCGCGGACCTTGCGGACATGCCCTCTGTGAACTAAGCTAACAAATTGACTAAACTTAGTTCATTTGAGGGATGCCATGCAGACCTACAACATGCATGACGCGAAGACGAACCTGTCGCGTCTGATTGACGAGGCAGTTCACGCGGGTGAACCATTCGTGATCGCGAAGGCCGGCAAGCCGCTCGTCAAGGTCGTGCCGATCGATGCGCCCGAGGTGCCCCGGCCGGCGCGGATCGGCTTCATGAAGGGGCAGATCGTCGTGCCGCCCGACTTCGACACGATGGGCGACGAGGCCATCCGGAAGCTGTTCGAGGGCGACGCGTGAAACTGCTGCTCGATACGCACCTGATCCTTTGGGCGGCGGCGGACGCGACCGAATTGCCGGATCAAGCTCGCACGCTCATCGAGGATCCCGCCCATACCCTGTTGTTCAGCGCTGCAAGTCTGTGGGAGATCGTGATCAAGCGCGGGCTCGACCGCAATGATTTTCAAGTCGATCCGCACGTGCTGCGTCGCAATCTGCTTGACGCCGGCTACGTCGAATTGCCGATCACGAGCGAGCACGTTCTCGCCGTGGAACAACTGCCGGCAGTGCATCGTGATCCGTTCGATCGGGTCCTGATTGCCCAGGCGATTTCGGAAGGCGTCACGTTGCTCACGCACGACCACACGGTGGCCCGGTATCCGGGCCCGATTCGGCACGTCTGATCGCGCCGAGCCTGAGCGACCCTCACTCCCTCGCCCGCAACCCCCCGAACGCCAGATCGTCGCCCGCCGCGAGCGGCAGCGTCGCCCGCGCGACGTCGAGCCATGCCCGCGCCGCGTGCGACAAGTAGCCTTTCTTCAGCCAGCCGAGCGCGATCGCCCACGTGATTTCCGGCTCGACGATCGGCCGGCACGTGAACTGGCCCGCGTCGAGCCGCCGGCAATACGGCTCGGGCAGCAGCGCGATGCCGACGCCCGCATGCACGAGCGCGGCCATGAAATCCCAGTGGCCGCTGCGGCTCACGATCGACGGCGTGAAGCCGGCCTGCCGGCACGCATCGAGCACCGCATCGTGCAGCGCGAGGCTTTCCGCATAGAACACGAACGATTCGCGTGCGAGATCCGCGAGCGGCACGGCCGCGTGCTCCTCCCAGCGCGACTCGCGCGGCGCGACGAGCCACAGCGGCGCGCGCACCATCGGCAGCCGCTCGAACGTGCCCGGATCGACGGGCTCGAGCAGCCCGCCGAGTTCCAGCTCGCCCGACGTCAGCGCGGCCTCGATCATCCGCGCGCCTTGCTCGAACAGCTTCAGCTCGATGTTCGGATAGCGCTGCTTGTATGCGGCGATGATCGGCGTGAACAGCGAACCGCCGAGCGGCGGAATGCCGATGGTCAGCTCGCCGCGTCCGAGCGTGCCGAGATCGTTCAGCTCCGATTGCAGCTGCGCCTGCGCGGCGAGCACGTCCTGGCCGCGCTGGAACACGATCCGCCCGGCGTCGGTCAGCACCATCTGCCGGCCGTCGCGCAGCAGGAGCGGCGAACCGATCTCGTCTTCCAGCGCCTTCACCATCTTGCTGATGGTCGGTTGCGTGACGAACAGCTTGTCGGCCGCCGCAGTGAAGCTCTGCTGGCGAACCACCTCGACGAAGTACCGCAGCGCGCGCAATTCCATCGATCACTCCCCAGATTGGTGCGGCAACATCAAAACGAATTCCGAACTGGAATGATAAGGATAGAGACAAGTCATTTTATTTATGGTTAGGGGAAACCCTATACTGACGCCATCGACAGAAACATCCGTATGGAGCCCGTCATGAACAAGCCGACCGCCACTGCCGCCGCCCGCCCTGCCGCGTCGGGCAGCCTCGCGCACACGGGCCGGATCGTGCTGCAGGCCACCGCGCTCGGCGTGCTGTGGATGGCGGTCGACTGGGCCGTGCGCAAGGTCGGGCTGCCGATTCCGTCCGGCGTGATCGGCCTCGCGGTGCTGCTCGTGCTGCTGTTCTCGGGTCGCGTCGCGCCGGCGTGGGTGAAGGACGGCGCGAACTGGCTGCTGTCCGACATGCTGCTGTTCTTCGTGCCGGCCGCCGTCGCGGCCGTGCAGTACGGCGGGCTGTTCCGCGAGGACGGCTGGCGCATCGCGCTGGTGATGCTCGCCGGCACCGCGTTCGTGATGGTCGCGGTGGCCGTGGCGGTCGATCTCGCCGCGAAGCTCGAACGTCGGCTCGCCGCGCAGCGCGTATTCGCCGAGCGCCGCCGTACGCGCCTGAGCGCCGTCGCTCACTGAGCCGGAGCCGCCCATGCTCGCCGCGCTGTCGAACCTGCCCGCCGATCGCGTGAATACCGCGATCTCCGTCGGCTGCTTCGTGCTGACGGTCGTGCTGTATTTCGCGTCGAAGCGGCTCTATGCGTACAAGAAGACGCTGCTGTTCTCGCCGCTCGTGTTCGTGCCCGGCGTGCTGGTGCTGCTCGTGCTGCTGACCGGCATCCCGTATTCGGTCTATTTCCGCGACACGCGCTGGCTGATGTGGCTGCTCGGCCCGGCGACGATCGCGTTCGCGGTGCCGATCTACGAATATCGCGAGCTGATCCGCCGCCACTGGCTGTCGCTGTCGGTCGGCGTCGCGGTCGGGATCGCCGCGGGCGTATGCGGGTCGCTGCTGCTCGCGAAGCTGCTGCACCTGTCGCCCGAACTGCAGCGCTCGCTGATGACGCGCTCGGTGTCGACGCCGTTCGCGCTCGCCGTGTCGGACAAGATCCACGCGCCGAAGGATCTCACCGCCCTGTTCGTGATCGCGACCGGCATCTGCGGGATGCTGCTCGGCGAACTGGTGCTGGCGCTCGTGCCGATGCGCACCCGGCTCGCACGCGGCGCGCTGTTCGGCGCGGCCGCCCACGGCGTGGGCACCGCGAAGGCGCGCGAGATCGGCAGCGAGGAAGGCGTCGTGTCGAGCCTGACGATGATGATCGCGGGCGTCGCGATGGTGCTGATCGCGCCGCTGCTCACGCTGCTGCCGATCTGACGATGCACGGGCGGGCGCAGCCGCCCGCCCCGCCGTCGCGCCCCGCTCGCTTCCTCCGCCGGCCCGGTTCCGGCCCGCCGCGCTCCACCCTCGCCCCCCTGTTCGTTTTCCCCGCCGTCGCCGTCCGGCGTCGAGCCGACGCCCGGTCGACCGTCGGGACAATCGGCTGAGATAGCCGCAATTCCCCCCTCTTTTCCGCCCATCGGCGTCGGCCCGGATGCCGAACAATGCATGCTACGAGACATCACGCACGCATTCACATGGCCACGACCGCAACCCCGACCGCCGACAAGCCGGCTTCGTCCGGCAAGTTCAAGCGCATCGCGCTCATCGCCGTCATCGCGCTGGGCGCGGCTGCCGCCGCCGCCGGCGGCATGTACGTGTTCCTGAGCAAGGCAGGCGTCGGCCATGCGAGCGCGCCCGCCGAGCCGGCGCCGCTTGCCGCGCCGACGTTTTTCGCGCTCGACCCGCTGACCGTGAACCTGCAGTCCGACGACGGCGCGCAGCACTACCTGCGCGTCGGCCTGTCGCTGAAGCTCACCGACCCGAAGGCGCAGGAGCAACTGACCGCGCGGATGCCGGAGATCCGCAGCCGGATCCTGCTCGCGCTGTCGAACAAGCATCCCGAGGAACTCGCGACGCCGGACGGCAAACGTTCGCTCGCGAACGAGCTGCGGGACCTGATCGAGCAGCCGACGCAGCCGGGCAACCAGCGCGCGAAGGTCGACGACGTCCTGTTCACCGAGTTCGTCGTCCAGTAACGCGGCCGCGAAAGGAGCGCGTATGGGTCACCAGGAGTTCATGTCCCAGGAGGAGGTCGATGCCCTCCTCAAGGGCGTCACGGGCGAAACCGATGCGGTCGACGAGCAGCGCGACACGTCGGGCGTCCGCCCCTACAACATCGCGACGCAGGAGCGCATCGTCCGCGGGCGGATGCCCGGCCTCGAGATCATCAACGACCGCTTCGCGCGCCTGTTGCGGATCGGCATCTTCAACTTCATGCGGCGCACGGCGGAAATCTCCGTCAGCCAGGTGAAGGTGCAGAAGTACAGCGAATTCACCCGCAACCTGCCGATTCCGACGAACCTGAACCTGGTGCACGTGAAGCCGCTGCGCGGCACGTCGCTGTTCGTGTTCGACCCGAACCTCGTGTTCTTCGTCGTCGACAACCTGTTCGGCGGCGACGGGCGCTTCCACACGCGCGTCGAGGGCCGCGATTTCACGGCCACCGAGCAGCGGATCATCGGCAAGCTGCTGAACCTCGTGTTCGAGCACTACACGACCGCATGGAAAAGCGTGCGGCCGCTGCAGTTCGAATTCGTGCGCTCCGAAATGCACACGCAGTTCGCGAACGTCGCGACGCCGAACGAGATCGTGATCGTCACGCAGTTCTCGATCGAATTCGGGCCGACGGGCGGCACGCTGCACATCTGCATGCCGTACTCGATGATCGAGCCGATCCGCGACGTGCTCAGCTCGCCGATCCAGGGCGAGGCGCTCGAAGTCGACCGCCGCTGGGTGCGCGTGCTGTCGCAGCAGGTGCAGGCCGCCGAAGTCGAGCTGACCGCGAATCTGGCCGAGATCCCGTCGACGTTCGAGAAGATCCTGAACCTGCGCGCGGGCGACGTGCTGCCGCTGGAGATCGAGGACACGATCACCGCGAAGGTCGACGGCGTGCCGGTGATGGAGTGCGGCTACGGAATTTTCAATGGTCAATATGCGTTGCGCGTGCAGAAGATGATCGGCGCGAGCGATTCGATGAAGGAAGGTGGATATGAGTGAGCTGAACCAGACGCCCGACGACGACATGCAGGCGATGGCCGATGCGGCCCTCGCGGCGTCGGCCGCCGACGCGCAGGCGCCGGCCGCGGCCGACGAGGATCCGGGCATGGACGACTGGGCGGCCGCGCTCGCCGAGCAGAACCAGCAGCCGGTGCAGGCCGGGGCGACGGGCGCCGGCGTGTTCCAGCCGCTGTCGAAGGCCGCGGCGAACTCGACGCACAACGACATCGAGATGATCCTCGACATCCCGGTCAAGATGACCGTGGAGCTCGGCCGCACGAAGATCGCGATCCGCAACCTGCTGCAGCTCGCGCAGGGTTCGGTCGTCGAGCTCGACGGCATGGCCGGCGAGCCGATGGACGTGCTCGTGAACGGCTGCCTGATCGCGCAGGGCGAGGTCGTGGTCGTCAACGACAAGTTCGGCATCCGCCTGACCGACATCATCACGCCGGCCGAACGCATCCGGAAGCTCAATCGATGAACGTCGCGATGCCCGGCCAGCGTGCAGGCGGCGCGATCGCGGCGACGGCGCTGGCCGCCGTCGCGGCGCTCTCGTGCGCGCCGGCCGGCGCCGCCGACATGAACGCGGTAAACCATGCCGGTTCGATCGCGGCGAGCGTGACGGTCGGTTCGGCCGCGCCGTCGCTCGGCATCGGCGCGGTGCTGCAGACGCTCGTCGGGCTCGCGGTCGTGATCGGCCTCGTGTTCGCGTGCGCATGGCTCGCCCGCCGCTTCGGCTTCCAGCCCGCACGGCGCGGCGGCCCGCTGAAGGTCGTGTCGAGCGTCGGGCTCGGCGCGAAGGAAAGCGCGACGATCGTCGAGATCGGCGACACCTGGCTCGTGCTCGGCGTCGCGCCGGGCAACGTGCGCTTGCTGCATACGCTGCCGGCCGGTTCGGCGGCGGCCGCCGCGACCGCGGGTTCGGCCCCGGCCGACGCGGCTGCCGGCAGCCATGCGTCCGACGCCGGCCTGCCCGGCACGTTCGGCTCGCGGTTTCGCGCCGCGCTCGCGGGCGAAGCCGCGAAACGCCTCGGTCGCGGCAAGGACCGCTGACATGGCGCCGCGCCCTCTTTCCGACCTCGCATTCCGATGAAACACGTATTCCTGCGGCGCGCGGCGCGCGTCGCGCCCGTGCTGATCCTCTGTCTCGCGCCCGCGCTTGCCTGCGCGCAGGCGAACGGCCTGCCCGCGTTCAACGCGAGCCCGGGCCCGCACGGCGGCACCACCTATTCGCTGAGCGTGCAGACGATGCTGCTGCTCACGATGCTGTCGTTCCTGCCGGCGATGCTGCTGATGATGACGAGCTTCACGCGCATCATCATCGTGCTGTCGCTGCTGCGCCAGGCGCTCGGCACCGCGACGACGCCGCCGAACCAGGTGCTCGTCGGCCTCGCAATGTTCCTCACCTTCTTCGTGATGTCGCCGGTGCTCGACCGGGCGTACAACGACGGCTACAAGCCGTTCTCCGACGGCTCGATGCCGATGGAGCAGGCCGTGCAGCGCGGCGTCGCGCCGTTCAAGACCTTCATGCTCAAGCAGACCCGCGAGACCGATCTCGCGCTGTTCGCGAAGATCTCGAAGGCCGCGCCGATGCAAGGCCCCGAGGACGTGCCGCTGTCGCTGCTGGTGCCCGCGTTCGTCACGAGCGAGCTGAAGACCGGCTTCCAGATCGGCTTCACGGTGTTCATCCCGTTCCTGATCATCGACATGGTCGTCGCGAGCGTGCTGATGTCGATGGGGATGATGATGGTGTCGCCGTCCACCGTGTCGCTGCCGTTCAAGCTGATGCTGTTCGTGCTGGTCGACGGCTGGCAACTGCTGATCGGCTCGCTCGCGCAGAGCTTCACGTAAGCGGAGGAACACGCGCGATGACGCCCGAACAAGTGATGACGCTCGCGCATCAGGCGATGATGGTCGGCCTGCTGCTCGCGGCCCCGCTGCTGCTGGTCGCGCTCGCGGTCGGCCTCGTCGTGAGCCTGTTCCAGGCCGCGACGCAGATCAACGAAGCGACGCTGTCGTTCATCCCGAAGCTGCTCGCGGTCGCCGCGACACTCGTGATCGCCGGCCCGTGGATGCTGACGACGATGCTCGACTACCTGCGGCAGACGCTGCTGCACGTCGCGACGCTCGGCGTCGGCTGAGCCGCGCACAGCGCCGGCGGCGATGTTCTCGGTTACCTACGCGCAGCTCAACGGCTGGCTCACGGCGTTCCTGTGGCCGTTCGTGCGGATGCTCGCGCTCGTCGCGACGGCGCCCGTCGTCGGCCACGCGGCGGTGCCGGTGCGCGCGAAGATCGGCCTGGCCGCGTTCATGGCGCTGGTCGTCGCGCCGACGCTCGGCGCGATGCCGGACGTCACCGTGTTCTCCGCGCCGGGGATCTGGATCCTCGTCACGCAATTCCTGATCGGCGTCGCGATGGGCTTCACGATGCAGCTCGTGTTCGCGGCCGTCGAGGCGGCCGGCGACTTCATCGGGCTGTCGATGGGCCTCGGCTTCGCGACCTTCTTCGATCCGCACACGAGCGGCGCCACACCGGCGATGGGCCGCTTCCTGAACGCGGTCGCGATGCTCGCGTTCCTCGCGGTGGACGGCCACCTGCAGGTGTTCGCGGCGCTCGCCGCGTCGTTCCAGTCGCTGCCGGTGTCGGGCGACCTGCTGCACGCGCCGGGCTGGCGCACGCTCGCCGCGTTCGGCGCGACCGTGGTCGAGATGGGGCTGCTGCTCGCGCTGCCGGTGGTCGCGGCGCTGCTGATCGCGAACCTCGCGCTCGGCATCCTGAACCGCGCGGCGCCGCAGATCGGCGTGTTCCAGGTCGGCTTTCCGGTGACGATGCTCGTCGGGCTGTTGCTCGTGCAACTGATGGTGCCGAACCTCGTGCCGTTCGTGTCGCACCTGTTCGACATGGGGCTGGATGCGATGGGGCGGGTGTTGATCGGCTGGCGCTGACGGGCGAGTCATTCATCCCGAGGTATCGGCGCCGCCTCGACCGAGGCATTCGCGTCAGACGAGGATACTTGCCAGCGTGTTGCGGGCGGCATGTGCGGTGGCGACGACCAAAAAGGGACGGCCACCGGGGTAATCACGCAGCACGAAGACCGTTGCGAAAATCAGCCCGCCCCATAAAGCAACCGCCACGTACAGGATGCTGTAGCCGTGCGTTGCACCGAACGCAAGAGTCGAAGCACCGATCGCAGACCAAACATTCCCTCCGAATGTGCGGCGAATCAACCGAATGGGAAGCCACTGGAAAAGAAATGTTTCCACTATCGGTGCAGCGAGCGAACCAACAAACAGGCGGGTCAATAGGTCGTACTTCACTATTTCAGGCAGCGCACCGGAGGAAGGGCCGAATGGAAGTCCGAAGATAAATTGGCCACTCCAGACAAAAAGGCCGGCGACGTATGTGAGAGCGCAAGCCAGAAGGGCGGAAACGAGTACCGGGCTATGCGAGATAGTGCGAATCACGCTGTTATCAGGGCAGTCTTTCATAGCGATTCATCTTGTCCAGAAGGCGAACCGACCAGACCAGATTACGAGAAGTCAGAGTCGGCACGGCGTGCAACGCAATGCATCCTCGTCGACCAGCGCTTTTGTCGCGATGTCATGCTTCCAGAGTTGGTCCGGGCGCAATGGATGATTCTCTTTGTGCTTGCCAAAGCGTAATGCCGAGAAATCAGCGTAGATAGTCCTGTCGCGATTCCAACCTGCGTCTCGATCCGGCTTGAGGGCGCTCTTCGAGCATTCGCATCGGATTCGTGGAAAACCCCTAAAGGAACCGCCACCCCGCGAAAGGTTGCCGAAGGTTTCACGTCCCTATACTCGGTTCAACGATGCAAGAAGCATCGCGCCACACCAAAAACGAACGGAGACAACCCGATGCGACCCATCCTGCGCACCCTCGCCGTTGCAGCCACCCTCACCTGCGCGCTCGCCGCCCACCCCGCTTTCGCCGACGACGACGGCAAGATCACGATCATGGTCGGCGGGATCGCGAAGATGATCTACCTGCCCGCGCGGCTCACGCAGGAACTCGGCTACTTCAAGGCCGAGGGGCTCGACGTCGAGCTGCTGTCGCAGCCGGCCGGCGTCGACGCCGAGAACGAGCTGCTCGCGGGCGCCGTGCAGGGCGTCGTCGGCTTCTACGACCACACGATCGACCTGCAGAGCAAGGGCAAGGACGTGAAGGCGATCGCCGTGTTCGGCCAGGTGCCGGGCGAAGTCGAGATGGTGTCGACCAAGGCCGCGCCGACCTTCAAGTCGATGGCCGACGCGAAGGGCAAGACGCTCGGCGTGACGGGCCTCGGCTCGTCGACCAGCTTCCTCACGCAATTCCTCGCGCTGCAGCACGGCATCCCGTCCACGCAGTACACGATGTTGCCGGTCGGCGCCGACGCGAGCTTCATCGCCGCGATCAAGCAGGGCCGGATCGACGCCGGCATGACGACCGAGCCGACCGTGTCCGCGCTCGAGAAGATGGGCGATGCGAAGGTGCTGGTCGACCTGCGCACGCTCGAAGGCACGCGCGCCGCGCTCGGCGGCACCTACCCGGCCGCGAGCCTGTACGTGCAGTCGGCGTGGGCCGATTCGCACAAGGCGCAGGCGACCAAGCTCGCGCACGCGTTCGCGAAGACGATGCAGTTCATCCACACGCACAGCGCCGAGGACATCGCCGCGAAGATGCCGGCCGACTACCAGAAGGACAAGGTGCTGTACGTGAACGCGCTGAAGGCGTCGCTGCCGATGTTCACGGCCGACGCGAAGATGCCGGCCGACGGCCCGGCGACCGTGCTGAAGGTGCTGTCGGCGTTCAACCCGTCGGTGAAGGGCAAGCACATCGACCTGACGCGCACCTACACGAACGAGTTCGTGAGCGCGAAGTAAGCAGCGACGCCGGCGGCGGCGATCCCGCCGCCGTGCGTTCCCCGTTCCGGCCCGGTCGACCGGCCCGGCGCCGCCATGCTGCGACGCCCTCTTCACCCGCAGGACGAACGCGATGAATCAGGCAGTCTCCCCGAGCACACCGGCGATCGAGTTTCGCAATGTGTCGTGCCGCTTCATTTCGCCAGAAGGCAAGGCCACCGTCGCGCTGCGCGACTTCAGCATGAGCGTCGCGCGCGGCGAATTCATCGCGATCGTCGGCCCGACCGGCTGCGGCAAGTCGACGACGCTGAACCTGATCACCGGGCTGCTCAAGCCCGTGTCGGGCGAGGTGCGCGTGATGGGCCGCCCGGTCGACGGAATCGACCCGCGCATCGGCTTCGTGTTCCAGGCTGACGCCGTGTTTCCGTGGCGCAACGTGATCGACAACGTCGCGGCAGGCCCGCTGTTTCGCGGCCGCTCGAAGGACGTCGCGTACGCGCAGGCCGAGGAGTGGATCCGCAAGGTCGGCCTCGACAAGTTCACGAAGCACTACCCGCACCAGCTCTCGGGCGGGATGAGAAAGCGCGTCGCGCTCGCGCAGACCTTCATCAACCAGCCCGAAATCCTGCTGATGGACGAGCCGTTTTCCGCGCTCGACATGCAGACGCGCACGCTGATGCAGGACGAGTTGCTGCAGCTATGGTCCGCGAACAAGGGCTCGGTCGTGTTCGTCACGCACGACCTCGAGGAAGCGATCGCGCTCGCCGACCGCGTGTTCGTGCTGACCGCGCGACCCGCGACGCTCAAGCGCGTGGTCGAGATCGACCTGCCGCGTCCGCGCGTCATGTCGGACGTGCGCTACGACGCGCGCTTCATCGAAATTTCCAGGAACATCTGGCACGACCTGCGCGAAGAAGTGCAGATCGGCTGAAAGCAAAGGACAGGAGCATGACCGACATGACGCTTCCCACCACCGCCATTGCGGCGACCACGCTCGAGGACGACGAGCGCGCCGCGCAACGCCGGCTGCGCCGCCGGCGCAACCTGATCGTCACGCTGCGGATCGCCGTACTCGTGTTCGTGCTGGGCGGGTGGGAACTCGCCGCACGGCTGAAGTGGATCGACCCGTTCTTCTTCTCGATGCCGTCGCTGATCTTCGCGCAGATCCAGGACTGGTTCGTGAACGGCACGTCGCAGGGCCCGCTGCTCACGCAGGTGTGGGTCACGCTCGAGGAAACCGCGATCGGCTTCCTGATCGGCTCGGTCGCCGGCGTGATCTGCGGGATCGTGCTCGGCCGCAACAAGCTGATGGCCGACGTGTTCGGCCTGTACATCCAGATCGCGAACTCGATTCCGCGCGTCGTGCTCGGCTCGGTGTTCGTGATCGCACTCGGCCTCGGGATGGCGTCGAAGATCGCGCTGGCCGTCGTGATGGTGTTCTTCGTGGTGTTCGGCAACGCGTTCCAGGGCGTGCGCGAAGCCGATCGCTACCTGATCGCGAACGCGCAGATCCTCGGCGCGTCGCGCCGGCAGATCACCACGTCGGTCGTGATCCCGTCCGCGCTGAGCTGGATTCTCGCGAGCCTGCACGTGAGCTTCGGCTTCGCGCTGGTCGGCGCGGTGGTCGGCGAATTCCTGGGTTCCAAGCAAGGGATCGGGCTGTTAATCTCCACCGCCCAAGGCGCGTTCAACGCGAGCGGCGTGTTCGCGGCGATGATCGTGCTGGCCGTGGTCGCGCTGGCCGCCGACTATCTGCTGACGCGCATCGAGAAGCGGCTGCTGAAGTGGCGCCCCGCGGCGTTCTGAACGCCGCGGAGCGACGCCTGACATGACACACGCGACCGCGCCGGCGACCCCGGCGCGGTTCGGCATTTCGGAGAAGGAGCGCAACAGGATGGCGCACAGCCTGCGCGGACGGCTGCTGTGGTGGCTGCTGCTGCCGCTCGCGGTGTTCGTGCTGATCGCGGGCGCGATGTCGTACGACACCGCGCGGACCACGGCCGGGCTCGTGCAGGACAGCGCGCTCGTTGCGTCCGCACGTACGATCGGCGAGGACGTCGAATGGCGCAACGGGCGCCCGGCGGCCGACGTGCCGCCGGCCGCGCTGGAGATTTTCGAATCGCCGTCGGGCGACTCGGTGTTCTACAAGGTGATCGACGGCCACGACCGCCTGCTCGCCGGCAATCCGGTGCTCGACCTGCCCGCGCGGCACGGCATCGAGCCGACGCTGTACGACACGTCGCTCGACGGCGTGCCGCTGCGCGCGGTGGCCTACGACCGCCAGCTGTACGACGAGGGGCAGGTCGAGACGGTCACGGTGGTCGTCGCGAAGACGACGCGTTCGTACGGCGCGATGGTCGCGACGATCTGGCGGCCGCAGCTCGTGCGCTTGTCGCTGATGCTGGTGCTCGCGGTGGTGCTCGTCTACCTCGGCCTCACGCTGGAGCTGCGCCCGCTGATGAAATTGAAGGACGACGTGGCCGATCGCGGGCCGATGGAACTGGAGCCGATCCGCCCCGAGCGGCTCCAGCACGAACTGCGCCCGATCGTCGACGCGATCAACCAGTGCATCGCGCGGCTCAACACGCATACGGCCACGCAGCGCCGCTTCATCGCGGATGCCGCGCACCAGTTGCGCACGCCGATCGCGGTGCTCGACACGCAGATCCAGTACGCGCAGCGGCGCGGGCACGACGATGCGGAACTCGCGGCGGTGCTCGACAGCATGCAGCGCAGCAGCCGCAAGATGGCCGACGTGACCGACAAGCTGTTGCTGCTCGCGCATGCGGAAGCGACGCCGTCGACGCTCCTGACCCATCGCGTCGATCTCGCGGCCGTGGTGTCGAGCGTGCTGGAAGAGACGATCGTGCTCGCGCAGCGGCGCGACATCGACCTCGGCGCCGATCTCGGCGAGCGGCTCGACGTCGCGGGCAGCGATAGCCTGCTGACCGCGCTGGTGATGAACCTCGTCGACAACGCGGTGCGCTACACGCAGCCGGGCGGCTGCGTGACGGTCTGCGCGCGGCGCGACGGCGATGCGGTCGTGCTCGACGTGGTCGACGACGGCCCCGGCATCCCGGCCGAAGCACGGCCGCACGTATTCAAGCGGTTCTACCGCGTGTCGGCCGATACCGAGGGCTCGGGCCTCGGGCTCGCGATCGTCCGCGAGATCGCGCAGGCGCACGGCGGCAGCGCGTCGCTCGCGCCGGGCCCCGGCAATCGCGGTATCGTCGTCACCGTGCGGCTGCCCGCTTTCGATTGAAGAGAACGCCGTCATGAAACTCCTGCTGGTCGAAGACAACGCCGAACTCGCGCACTGGATCGTGAACCTGCTGCGCGGCGAGGATTTCGCGGTCGACAGCGTCGGCGACGGCGAGCGCGCCGACATGGTGCTGAAGACCGAACGCTACGACGCGGTGCTGCTCGACATGCGGCTGCCCGGCATCAGCGGCAAGGAAGTGCTCGCGCGGCTGCGGCGCCGCAACGACAACGTGCCGGTGCTGATGCTGACCGCGCACGGCTCGGTCGACGACAAGGTCGACTGTTTCGGCGCGGGCGCCGACGATTACGTCGTGAAGCCGTTCGAGTCGCGCGAGCTGGTGGCGCGGATTCGCGCGCTGATCCGCCGGCAGGCCGGCGTCGGCACGACGCAGCTCGTGTGCGGCGATCTCGTCTATGCATTCGGCACGCGCGAATTCCGCTGCGGCGACGCCGTGCTCGCGCTGCGGCGCCGCGAGCACGCGATCCTCGAAACGCTGATGCTGCAGCAGAACAAGACGGTCTCGAAGGCGCGGCTGATGGACAGCGTGTTCGCGCTCGACGACGAACCGAGCGCCGACGCGATCGACATCTACATTCACCGGCTGCGCAAGCATCTCGCGCTCAGCACGGCCGAGATCATCACGCTGCGCGGGCTCGGTTACATCCTGCGCATGAAGAGCGCGCACGATTGACGCGCCTCGCTTCCGCACGCGCTCATATCGATTCGTAGCACGAATCGTTGTCCAGATCGGTCGAGCGTCGGGCGGCGTCGCTTCCGCACGCCTTCCCGATCCGGGATGATTGCGCGTTCGGTGTTTTCACCGATCCGATTCTTGCGTCGGGGAAAGCGTCGTGAAGGATTGCACCCTCTACGATGTTACGCGTCGGCCCTCTCGCTGTGGCCGGCAAGAGTCGGCATACATTACGTACTGCCAACGACCGGATTTCAATACGGCAGCTCGGAGGAGACGATCTTGAAACGAAAAACCCTGGCCCTTTCCATCGCGGCGGCAGGCCTGTGCACCGGCCACGCGCATGCGCAGTCGAGCGTGCAGCTCTACGGCCTGATGGACCTGAGCTTTCCGACCTACCGGACCCACGCCGACGCGAACGGCAAGCACGTGATCGGCATGGGCAACGAAGGCGAGCCGTGGTTCAGCGGCAGCCGGTGGGGCCTGCGAGGCGCCGAAGACATCGGCGGCGGCACGAAGATCATCTTCCGCCTCGAAAGCGAATTCGTGGTCGCGAACGGCCAGATGGAGGACGAAGGCCAGATCTTCGACCGCGACGCGTGGGTCGGCGTCGAGGACGAGCGCTTCGGCAAGCTGACGGCCGGCTTCCAGAACACGATCGCGCGCGACGCGGCGGCGATCTACGGCGACCCGTACGGCTCCGCCAGGCTGTCGACCGAGGAAGGCGGCTGGACCAACTCGAACAACTTCAAGCAGATGATCTTCTACGCGGCCGGCCCGACCGGCACGCGCTACAACAACGGCATCGCGTGGAAGAAGCTGTTCGCCAACGGCATCTTCGCGAGCGCCGGCTACCAGTTCAGCAACTCGACGCAGTTCGCGACCGGCTCCGCGTACCAGCTCGCGCTCGGCTACAACGGCGGCCCGTTCAACGTGTCGGGCTTCTACAGCCACGTGAACCACGGCGGCTTCCGGAACCAGACGTTCTCGGTCGGCGGCAACTACACGTTCGACATCGTGCGCCTGAATGCCGGCTACTTCCGCTACAACGGCGACCAGGGCGCGCTCGGCCAGCGCCACGACGATGCGTGGACGGTGTCGATGAAGATCGCGCCGAAGGGCGCGCTCGACTACGAGCTCGGCTACCAGCAGATGCGCATCAATAACGCCGCGAACAACGCGGACGGCTTCACGCCGAACGCGAACCTCGGCGCATTCAGCCTGACCAACGGCGTCGCCAACGGCTTCAAGGAGACGATCTACGGGTCGGTGTTCTATCACCTGAGCAAGCGCACCGAGGTGTACCTGGCCGGCGACTACATGAAGCTGCATGGCGGCTACACGGCGGCGTCGACGTTCGGCGCGAAGAACCAGCTCGAACTGACGTCGGGCATCCGGACGCGCTTCTGACCGGCGTTTCGCCCGGGCGGGGCCATCGTGCTCCGCCCGTCTCTCTTTCGGGAATCTCCATGCGGGCACGGCCGGCGCACTGCGCCGACCGTGCTTTTTTTCGTCCTGCCGCGACAAGCTGCGGGCGGGTCGCGATCGTCGTTGCACAGGCGCGCGGTTCACTGCGCCGTTGCGCGCCGACCGGCGCCAAAATGGACGTAATACGATATCTCGCCGTCATGCGTTGCTGAAGAATTCAGCGTTTTCCAGACGCGACGCCCGTCGTGTCACGGCGGCCCGACGGCCGTCAGGTACTGACGCACATGATATCGACACGATGTTTCCGGCGAATCGCCGTTTTGGGCTGGCTGGCCGCCGCTTGGCCGGCGCACGCGGCCGACTTGCTCGACGCGGTCAATGCGGCGAGGGGATTCGACTCGGGCATCGCCGCGGCGCGCGAAGCACGGCTCGCCGGCCGCGAGAAGCGGTGGCAGGGGCTGGCAGGCCTGCTGCCGCGCGCGCAGATCGACGGCAACTACACGAAGCAGGATCAGCCGACGGCGACGTATGCGGCCGCGGTGCGTCGCCACAGTGCATCGGCGACGATCACGCAGCCGATCTTCGATATGGCGCGTATCGCCGACTTCAAACGGGGCGGCGCACTCGCCGACCAGGCCGACATCGAGTACGAAAAGGCCCGGCAGACCCTCATCACGGACGTCTCCAACGCGTATTTCGACGTGCTGTATGCACGCGAGGTACTGCAGGCGGCCGATTCCGCTCGGCAGGCGTTCCAGCGGCAGTTCGACCAGGCTCAGGCCGCGCTGCGCATCGGCGACGGCACGCGGACCGACGTCGACGAGGCGCGCGCGAATCTCGATGACGCGCTCGCGCGCAAGGTCGGCGCGCAAACGGATCTGGAAATCGCGAGCGGCACGCTGCGCCGGCTGACGGGGCTGCCCGCGGACGACATCGCGCCGATCGCATGGCAGTGCGTGCCGCCCGCGGCGCCCGTCGATCTGTCGACCGCGATGGACGAAGCCGCGCGCGACAGCGTCGACGTGCGCCTGGCCGAAAAGCAGCTCGAGCAGTCGCGCGCCGACATCGTTGCCGCGACCGGCGCGAATCTGCCCGTCGTGAACCTGCAGGCGAGCTACGGCACCAACTGGAGCCGCGGCGCCGACGAGAACGTGCTGGACAACATCTTCGGCACGACGTCGAAAACCCGTTCGTCGGTGATCGGCGTGACGATCACGATTCCGCTGTTCGCCGGCGGCGGCCCGCTGTCGGCGAGCCGTGAAGCCTATCGCCGCCGCAACCAGGCGCGCGACGCGCTCGAGGATGCACGCCGCAAGGCGCGCGAACGCGCGCGCAGCGCGTATCTCGGCATCACCAACGGCCTCGCGCTGATCCGCGCGCAGGAGCGCGCGCTCGCGTCGGCCGACAGCAAGGTGAAATCGACGCGCCTCGGCCGTGAAGTCGGGCTGCGCACGCAGATCGACGAGCTGAATGCGCAGCAGCGCTACTTCGAGGCGATCCGCGATCTTGCCGACACGCGCTACCGCTACCTGCGCGCGCGGCTCCAGCTGTCCGCCGCCATCGGTACGCTCGGCGACCACGACGTGGCCGCCCTCTCGTGCGCAGCGCCGGGTTCGCCATGACGCGCCGCGCGCCTGTCCCGTCCCTTTTCCGCGAAGACTCATGACCGACTCCCTGTTCCGCCAGGAAGCGCTCGATGCGACCAAGCACAAGCTGATGGGCACCGTTGCGCTGTATTCGCCGCCCTATCGATGGCTGACGATCGGCATCGTGTCGGCGCTCACGCTCGCGATCGTCGTGTTCCTCACGTTCGGCACCTATACGAAGCGTGAACGGGTCGTCGGCCAGTTGCTGCCCGCGAAAGGGTTGCTGACCGTGGCGCCGCCGCTCGCGGGAACCGTGATCGACACGCGCGTGCGCGAAGGGCAAACGGTCGCCGCGGGCGCGGAGCTGATGGCCGTATCGGGCGAGATCGCGACACAGCTCGGCGCGACGCGCGAGATGGTCGCGCGGCAATTGAAATTCCAGCGCGAACGGCTGCAGACCGATCTCGCCGGGCAGACGCAGTTGAGCGACGAGGCGCGGCGCGGCCTGCGCGTGCAGGCGGCAGCGCTGAACGACCAGCTTGCGCAGATCGCACAGCAGAAGATCCAGCGCACGCGCCAGGCGGAACTGTCGCGTCGGCAGCTCGACAAGCTGCAGGCGATGCGCGAGGAAGGCTACTTGTCGAACAGCCAGGTGGAACAGCAGGAAGGCGTGTTGCTCGACGCGCAGACGCGCCTTCAGGATCTCGCGCGCCAGCGGCTCGACGTCGACCAGCAACTCGACCGGATTCGTCAGCAGCTGCGCGAACTGCCGCTCAACACGCGCAACCGGCAGAACGACATCGAGCGCAAGCTCGCGGAGCTCGACCAATCGATCGCCGAAAACGAGGCGCGTCGCGCGGTGATCCTGCGCGCGCCGCAGGCGAGCGTCGTCGCGGCGCTGCTCGCGAAGCCGGGGCAGCTCGTCGGCGCCGGGCAGACGGTCGTGTCGCTGCTGCCGCAAGGCGCGCAGCTCGAAGCGCAACTGATGGTGCCGAGCCGCGCCATCGGCTTCGTGCGCGCCGGCGCGCGCGTCGTGCTGCGCTACGAGGCGTACCCGTTTCAAAAGTTCGGGCAGCAGTTCGGGCGCGTGACCGAGGTGTCGCGCACCGCGCTCACGCCGCAGGAGGTCGCGAACCTGACCGGCCGGACGAACGTGCCCGAGCAGCTTTATCGGGTCGTCGTCGCGCTCGACCGGCAGGACATCCTCGCATACGGCAAACCGGAAGCGCTGCGTCCGGGCATGGCGCTGGAAGCCGACGTGCTGATCGACCGGCGGCGGCTGATCGAGTGGGTGCTCGAACCGCTGTACGCGCTCGGCCGGCGCGCATCGTCGTGATCGCGCCTGCGTGCATGCATACGTCATGGAGCCAATAAAACGATGAAATGGATGGACGCGTTGCAGTTCGGCTGGCGTCGCCGGCTGCCGGTCATGTTGCAGACACAGGCGGCCGAATGCGGGCTCGTCTGCGTGGGCATGGTGGCGAGCTATTTCGGCCACGATCTCGACCTCGTCAGCCTGCGCCGCCGTTTCAGCCCGTCGCTGAAGGGCGCCACGCTCGGCGACGTCATGCTGATCGCCCATCGGCTGGGTCTCGCCTCCCGTGCGCTCCGACTCGAGCTCGACGAGCTCGGCCGGCTGCGGCGCCCGTGCCTGCTGCATTGGGACATGAACCATTTCGTCGTGCTGAAGTCGGTGTCGCGCGGCAAGATCACGATTCACGATCCGGCGCGCGGCCGCTGCGACGTGCCGATGTCGGAGGTGTCCGCTCATTTCACCGGAGTGGCGCTGGAACTGCTGCCGTCGCCGTCGTTCAAGCGCGCGCAAGCGCGCGAATCGATCTCGATGACGCGGCTGATCGGCAACGTGACCGGCATTCGCACGACGCTGGTCCAGGTCTTGCTGCTGTCGGCCGCGCTCGAGGTATTCGGCATCGTCACGCCGTTCTACATGCAGTGGGTGATGGATCAGGTGCTGGTGTCGGCCGACGCCGATCTGCTGACCCTGCTCGGAATCGGCTTCCTGCTCGTCGTGCTGTTCCAGAACGCCGTGTCCGCGCTGCGCTCGTGGGTCGTCACGTGGTTCTCGAGCCTGCTCGGCGTGCAATGGACCGCGAACGTCTGCTCGCATCTGTTCCGGCTGCCGCTCGCGTACTTCGAGCAGCGGCACATCGGCGACGTCGTATCGCGCTTCGGTTCGATCGGCACGATCCAGAGCACGCTGACCACCCAGTTCATCGGCGCGCTGCTCGACGGCGTGATGGCCGTCGTCACGCTCGGCATGCTGTTCGTCTACAGCCCCGTGCTGACATGGCTCGTGCTCGGGCTGTTCGCCGCCTACGGCCTGATTCGCTGGGTATCGTACCGACCGTTCCGGCAAGCGAACGAGGAACACATCGTCTACGCGGCGCGCGCGCAGTCGAACCTGCTCGAATCGATCCGCGGCGTGCAGGCGGTCAAGCTCGCGAACCAGCAGGACGCGCGCGTCGCGGCCTACGCGAACGCGATCGTCGAGACCACCAACAAGAACGTGGCGATCCAGCGCCTGTCGATCGGCTTCTCGACGCTGCAAGGCGTGATCTCCGGCGCCGGCCGCGTGGTGCTCGTGTGGCTCGCGGCGAAGCACGTACTCGACGGGCAGTTCTCGGCCGGCATGCTCGTCGCGTACGTGAGCTTCGCCGACCAGTTCATGTCGCGCGGCGCGGCGCTGATCGGCACGATCATCGATTTCCGGATGCTGCGCCTGCACGGCGAGCGCCTCGCCGACATCGTGCTGACCGATGTCGAGGGCGACATGGAGGCGAAGATCGCGCATGCCTCGAGGGCAACGGACGATGCCGGCCCGCCGGCGATCGACGTGCGCGGCGTGAGCTTCCGCTACGGGGAAACCGAACCGTGGGTGCTCGAGAACTGTTCGTTTTCGGTGGCGCCCGGCGAATCGATCGCGCTCGTCGGCCCGTCGGGCCACGGCAAGACGACGATGGCGAAGCTGATGCTCGGCCTGCTTGCGCCCGAGCAGGGCAGCGTGTGCATCGGCGGCGTCGACATCCGCAAATTCGGCCTGCAGCCGTATCGCGACCTGATCGGCTGCGTGATGCAGGACGACATCCTGTTCGCCGGTTCGATCGCCGACAACATCTGCTTCTTCGATCCGCAGCCGGACCACGCGCGCGTCGAGGAAGTCGCGCGGCTCGCGCAGATCCACGACGACATCGTCGCGATGCCGATGGGTTACCAGAGTCTCGTCGGCGACATGGGCTCGTCGCTGTCGGGCGGCCAGTGCCAGCGCGTGCTGCTCGCACGCGCGTTCTACCGGAAGCCGGCGATCCTGGTGCTCGACGAGGCGACGAGCCATCTCGACGTCGAGCGCGAACGCCTGATCAACGACGCGGTGCGGGCGATGAACGTGACGCGGATCATCATCGCGCATCGGCCGGAAACCATTCGCAGCGCGGACCGGATCGTCGAGCTCGTGCAGGGCCGCGCGCGGGCGCTGGAGTGCGGCGCACTGGCCGTATGACGGTGCGGTGACCACGGAATCCTCGTCGCGCGATGCGCGGCGGGCCGGCCGACGCCGATCCGGCCATCACGATCGGCAACACGTAACTGCAAGGAGAACGTCAATGCGTGAATTGACGATGATGGAAATCAACGAAGTGAGCGGCGGGGGTGTCATGAGCCGGCTCGGTGCGTCGGTGCTGGGCGGGATGGCCGGCATCATCAGCGGCACGGCCAAGGGCGCCGTGGTCGGTGGCGCACAGGGCGGGCTGCTCGGCGTGGGCCTCGTCAGCGGAGCGGCGGGCATGGTCGTCGGCGCCGTGTATGGCGTCGTCAGCGGCGCGGTCTACGGGCTGGTCAACGATGCTCCGCAGACACTCAAGGTCTTCAATACGCTGATGGAGAACGTCTTCGACTGGCTGGCGCCGACGCCGAAGTGATCGGCCGTGCTCGGGATTCGACGTTCCGAGCGCGTGTCGGCATCCGCAGCTCCGCGTCACGCACGACGGCGCGGCATCCAACATGTACACCTTCAATCGAACGGTAAATCATGCGTATCTTGAACGACGTGGAATGCAGGGCCGTCTCGGGCGGCCTGTCGACCAGCACGGTGCTGGACTGGATCAACAATCTGGTGCGGCCGAGCAAGCCTTCCGAACCCTGGGTCAATCCGTTTCCGGCCGACAATCAACAGATCGGCGCGGTGGAGGCAATCGGGAAATTCGTCGCCGCCGTCGGCATTGCGGTTGCGGTCACCGGCTGGTCGCTGATCCGCAACGGCGGGCGGTAAGCGTCCCATCGGAACGGGACCTCGCATCGATGCAGTCATTCGTCATCCTATATTTTCGGGATTGCGCAGGGCCATGATCGAGATTTATGGACGAATTGCGATGGCGAAATTTAGCCATTCAGAGTGAAATCGAGTCGGTTCGTTCACAGCAGCACGAATCGAGTTTTCAATCAGTCATTCAAAAGGAAGTCAAACGATGATCAAGCAACTTAGCGTAGCTGCCGCAACGGTGGCCACGATCGCCTTGGCGCCGACCGCCGCGCACGCGTACGACGGTACCGTGACCTTCACGGGTTCGCTGTCCGGCGCGACCTGCACGGTCAAGGTCAACGGCGCGAACCAGAACGGCACCGTGCAATTGCCGAGCGTGGGCGCGAGTTCGCTGGCGTCGAAGGGCGCGACGACCGGCGCGACGAATTTCACGATCGCGCTCAGCGACTGCACGAACGCGGACGGCAAATCGGTTCGCGCATTCTTCGAAGCCGGCCCCACCGTGAACACCAACGACGGCACGCTGGCCAACCGCGCGAACGTCAATGCGGCAACGAACGTCGCGGTGCAACTGCTCGACATCGACGGCAAGGCATTGAAGGCCGGCGACATCAGCCAGCGCAACGGCGGCTCGGTGGCGCTCACGAACAACAGCGCCACACTCGTCTACGGTGCGCAGTACTACGCGACGGCCGCTGCAACCGCCGGTAGCGTGAACACGTCGGTCACCTATTCGATCGACTACCTCTAAGCGTCAGTCCGTCGGGCGGGCGGCGTATCGTATCCGTCCGCCCGACGCTTCGTATCGACCAGTCGCGCCATGCGCGCTTCTCGTCCGGCCGCGCATCGTCACGAAGCGCCGTATGCCGGCGCTTGCGGCCCATCGCATCACATGATGACCCGATTCTTATCCCTTCTGTCCCGTCGGCTCATGCCGTGCCTCTGCGCGATGCTCGCGTGCATGACGCAGCAAGCGGCGGCGAGCGTCGTCATTTCCGGTACGCGCGTGATCTATCCCGCGGGCGACCGTGAAATTACCGTCAAGATCGACAACAACGGAACACTGCCCTCGCTCGTGCAGGCCTGGCTCGACGACGGGGACGTGCACTCGCGCCCCGGCACCGCCACGGTGCCGTTCGTGATGATGCCGCCGATTTCCCGGATCGATCCCGGCAAAGGCCAGACCCTGCGGATCGTCTATACCGGCGATCCGCTCCCGCAGGATCGCGAATCGGTGTTCTGGCTCAATGTGCTGGACATTCCACCGAAAGTCGACGAGTCGAGTACGACGACGGCGCTACAGCTTGCGTTTCGTACGCGTATCAAGCTGTTTTTCCGGCCGGTCGGCCTCGATGCGGACGGCGCCGTCGCCGCGGCGAAGCAGTTGAAATGGTCGGTGGTACCCGCGCCGGGCGGCGACGGGCATGCGTTGCGCGCAACGAATGCGTCGCCGTTCAACGTCACCGTGTTGTCGGCGCGCGTCGCCCACGGCGGCCGCACGTACGGGACCGTCGACGGTGCGATGGTGGCGCCCGGGCAATCGCACGTTTTCCCGCTGGACGCCCCGTTGCCGGCGCTGCCCGGTCGGACGAAGCTCGATTATTCGACGATCAACGACTTCGGCGCTGGCGTCGAATGGCAGTCGTCGATCGACGATACGCCGTAGCGCCGCCCGCTCCCCCTCTCGACATCCGCCCAGTGCCCGGCCGCCGCCATTCGCGCGCGCCGCGGCCCGTCATTCGAGTCTCTGGAGTCAATGCCATGGAACGCGCCGATTGCGCGACGACGCGACGCGTCCGTCCACTCATGCCAGCGTTGCGCCGTTCGTACGCGATGGTGCTGCTTGCGTGTTCGTCGCTGCCGCTCCCCGCCGCCGCGAGCGAACCCGCGCCGGCGGCCGGCCGCATGCCGGATGTCGGCGATGCCGAAGCGGCGCGCAAGCCCGGCGGCAAGCCGGTGCAGTTCAATCCGGACCTCGTCGCTTCGCCGGCCGGCGATGACATCGACCTGTCGCGTTACGAAAAGGGAATGCCCGTGTGGCCCGGCCGCTACCGTTCGGACGTGTATCTGAACGGCGCGATGCTGGGCCGCGACGACGTGACGTTGCGCGAGGCGAGCCGCGGCGCCGTGCAGATCTGCATCAGTCGCGCGCTGCTCGACAAGTTCAACGCGAACCTCGCCCAGATCCCGCCGGAACGGCTCGCGCTGCTCGACGCCCCCGGCGCATGCATCGCGCTGGAACAGCTGCTGCCCGGCACGTCGGCATCGTTCGATGCGGCGGAGGCCCGCCTCGACGTGCAGATTCCGCAGGCGCTGTTACGGCGCGCCGCGCGCGGCTACGTAGATCCGGCGCTGTGGGACAACGGTGTGACGGCGGGATTCGTCGGCTACAACGCGAACATTTACCGAAACGTCGCACGTGGGATGAGCGCGAACAGCGCGTATGTCGGCGTGAATGCGGGCATCAACGTCGGCGACTGGTATCTGCGGCACGACGGCGCGCTGAACTGGCAGCAACGCGGCACGAAACGCTACGGCAGCGTCAACACCTACGTGCAGCACGATCTGACGGCGCTCAAGGCGAGGGTGCGGATCGGCGACGCGAACACGTCCGGCGAACTGTTCGACACGTTCGCGTTTCGCGGCGCGCAGCTCGCGAGCGACGACAGCATGTGGCCGGATTCGCAGCGGGGCTATGCGCCGGTCGTGCGCGGCATCGCCAATACCAACGCGCGCGTGACGATCCGGCAGAACGGCTCGGTGATCTACGAAACGGCGGTGCCGCCCGGACCGTTCGTGATCGACGACCTGTTTCCGACCGGCTACGGCGGCGATCTCGACGTGACCGTCACCGAGGCGGACGGCAGCGCCCGCGCGTTCAAGGTGCCCTACGCATCGGTCGCGCAATCGTTGCGGCCCGGCCAGAGCCGGTTCAGCGCGGTCGCGGGCACCGTGCGCAACCTCGATCTGTCGTACACGCCGCACTTCGTGCAGGCCACCTACAGCCGCGGCATCACCAATCTGCTGACGCTGTACGGCGGCGTGCTCGCGAACGAAAACTATCAGAACGTGCTGGCGGGCGGCGCGCTCAACACGCCATTCGGTGCGATGGCGCTCGACGTGTCGGGCGCAATGACGTCGCAAGACGGCCAGCGGCTGCGCGGAACCAGCGTGCGCGTCACGTACAGCAAGACGATCGAGGCGACGGACAGCACGCTGTCGGTGGCCGCCTATCGCTTCTCGTCTGCCGGGTACCTCGATTTCGCCAACGCGCTCACCTTCGTCGACAACGTCAAGCGCAACCTGACCGGCGCAGACGCACTGCCGGCATGGCGTGCGCGCAATCGCATCTCGATCACGGCGGCGCAGCCGCTCGGCGACCGATGGGGCCAGCTCTACATCAGCGGCTATACGCAGAACTACTGGGCCCGCGGCGGCAGCGACACGCAGTTCCAGATCGGCTACAACAACCGCTATCGCCAGCTCGATTACTCGCTTTCGGCAAACCGGTCCCGCACCTATACCGGCGATCTCGATACGCAGTACATGCTGACCGTGTCGATGCCGCTGGGTTCGAAGCCGATGGCGCCGCGCTTGACCGTCAATCTCGCGCGCGACAGCGTCAGCGGCTTCACGTCGATGGCCAGCGCGACCGGTTTCCTCGGCACGCGCAACGAGGGCAGCTATTCCGTTTCCGCCGCGCGCGAAACCGGCGCGACCTACTCGGGCAACGTGTCGGGGCAATACCGGACGCCCTACACGACGGTCCAGGGCGCGTTCGCAAAGGGCGACGGCTATACGTCGGGGTCGTTCGGGTTGAGCGGAGGCGTCGTGGTTCACCCGGGCGGCGTGACGGCGACCCCGTATACGGCCGACACGATGGCTGTCGTCGCCGCACCGGCGGCAGGCGGCGCGGCGGTGGCCGGTTACGGCGGCATTCGCCTCGATTCGCGCGGCTATGCGGTCGTGCCTTATCTGAATCCCTATCGTCTCAACCGGATCGAGCTCGATCCGCGCGGCCTGCCGGCCGACGTCGAGCTGGAAACGACGAGCCAGCAGGTCGCGCCGCGCAACGGCGCCGTCGTGATGCTGCGCTATCCGACGGTGCAGGGTCGAGCGTTGCTGATCGGCTCGAAGGTATCCGACGGCACCGAGTTGCCGTTCGGGGCGCCGGTATTCGACGGCGCCGGAAACCAGATCGGGATCGTGTCGCAGGGCGGCCGGATTTATGCGCGGCTGCGGAAACCGGACGACGTGCTGACCGTGAAATGGGGGCACGCCGACGCGTGGCAATGCTCGATCAAGGTTGCGTTGCCGCCGCCCGATCGGCACGCCGCACGCGCCGGAATCGAGCGCATCGACGCGCCGTGCCAGCTGCAAGCGAAACCGGCCGCAGCGGGCGGCGAATCGGCCGCTCGACGAAGCCTCGCAGGAGAATCGTGATGGACCACAAGGAAAGGAAACGGAATGCGCGTCGGCGCGCAAACTGGCTGAGTGCCGTATTCGGCGCGCTGCTGTGGATGGCCGGCATCGGCGCCGCGCATGCGGCGCTGGCGAAATGCCAGCCTTCGTCACCGGCCGACCTCGGCCGGTTGCCGGAATCGCTGAAAATTTCCGCGGACGCGCCAATCAACACGGTCCTGTGGAGCAAAAAGGGCATCACGATCTCCGCGACGTGCACGAAGACCCTGCCGGTCCCGGGAACCAGCGGCGTGCCGGCGACGCTGTATCGATGGGCCGACGATCCCAAGCTGACGGCCAACGGGCTCGCGCTGTACGTCACTTACCAGGGCAACCGCGGGTACGGCGCCGCGTCGTTTCCGATGGGCACGACGATCAAGGCGTTCGGGGAGACGGTCGTCACGGCGACCGTCGACGTCGAGCTGGTCAAGGTCGGACCGACGCCAGCCGTCCCGACGGACTTTCCCGTCCTGTCGGTCCTCACGGTATTGATCGGCGGCCCGGACAACGCATATTCGGATTCGGCCCGCTACCTGACGCTCGGCTTCAACAATATTTCGTTTCAGGCGACGACCTGCTCGACCACGACGCCGTCCGTCGCCGTCGATCTGGGTACCCAGTCGCTCGGCAAGTCGTCGGGGCTCGGGTCCGGCGTCGGGTCGACATCGCCGGCCAAGGGGTTCTCGATCGGCCTGCGCTGCGACGCCGGCGTCGCCGGCAACTTCATCGTCAACTTGATGCTCGACGGCAACACGGTCGATGCATCGAACGGCGTGCTCGCGCTGTCGTCGTCGAGCGGAGCCACGGGCGTAGGCATCCAGGTGCTCAGGAGCGACGGTCAGCCCGTTCCGTTCGGCACACCGTGGAAGGTCGCGGGATCGCTGTCGTCGACGCTGCTGGTGCCGCTCTCGGCCCGCTATTACCAGACCCGGCAGACGACCCGGGCCGGCACCGCGAATGGCGCGGCGACTTTCACGATCATCTACCGGTAACACCGCGGCGCGTGTCCCGCGCCGCTCAGAGCAATCCGTTTTCGTACGCGTATCGGATCAGGTGAATGTTGGTGTCGGCGCGCAGCTTGCGCATGGCCGTGTATTTTTGTGTCGATACGGTGCTGACCGAGCGGCCGAGCTGTTTCGCGATGTCGGCAAGCGAGTGCCCGGAAACGAACAACCGCACGACATCGAGCTCCTTTTGCGTGAGCGGCGGCGGGGCCTCGTGCAATACCGTGCCGGCCTGATCGACGATCGTCCGGACGGTCGGCGACAGATAGTGCGAGCTGCCATCGCTGATGTATCGGCATGCGCGCAGGATCTCCCCGACTTCATCCTCCTTGCTGACGATGGCCGCCACGCCGAGGCGGACGGCGGCCGCGAACACGGTCGGATTCTTCTGCGCGGTAAACAGCACGCGCCCGGCTTTCGGTGCCACGTCTCGAAGCTTGCGCAATAGCGCGAGCCCGTCGACCGGCCGGTTGCCGCGGGTCATCGAATAATCGACGACGACGATGTCGGTCGACGCGCGGGCCAATGATTCGATCAACAGCGAACCTTCATTGCAACAATGCTCGACGTGAAAGGACGGGTCGCGCTGGAACAACTGCATGAGTACGCTTACGACAACCGGATGATCGTCTGCAATGGCGACGGTAATGGCCATAAGGAACTTCTCGGAAAATATTTTGACCGGACAAGTCAACACGGACATCCGCATCAATGTGAATGGGGTTCGGCTGTTACCGTTCAGGGCGGTGCCGGTGACGCTGGTCAAGCAATAATCGATCGATTATTTTCTAAAGGGGACAGAAAGCCGAAATCGAACGTGACGTTGGATCATAGGCAATGAATCTGCAATGAATCGACCATTTCTCCATTCGCCGCCGTTGATATTCGGATGTTCGCGCGACGTCCTGTCAAATGCAGCCTCGGGAATGGCTGACTATCCCGGAAATACAAAGAGCTTTTCAAACCGTTTCAACTCGTCGTAGTCGCTGCAGCGTCGAATACGGCCAATCGGGTCGCGCAATGCGATAATCCGGTAGCCTTGGCGCCGCGCATCCCGTGCGGCGCGGACGCGCGATTTCGCCCCATATCGGCGCTTGACCTGCGCCGACCGACTCGCTAGCGTTTCGGGTTTGCCCGGGCGGCCATTGCCGCCGGTGCCGTGAGCGCGCCCGACGTCCTGGCGCGCGCGGCCGGGCTCCGATGGAAAAGACGATGCAGAAACTCGATGCGGCCAGCCCGCAGGCGATGTCGACGGATTTCACCGCCGACAACGTCGCGCGCCTGAAGGCGCTGTTCCCCGAACTCGTGACCGAAGGCCCGGACGGCGCGTCGGTCGACGTCGACGTGCTGAAGGCGCTGATCGGCGAACGCACGGTCGGCGCCGCCGACGAGCGCTACGGCTTCCACTGGCACGGCAAGCGCAGCGCGCGCCAGGCCGCGCTGACGCCGTCGACGGGCACGCTGCGCCCCTGCCCCGACGACAGCGTCGCATGGGACGACACGCGCCATCTCGTGATCGAGGGCGACAACCTCGACGTGATGAAGCTGCTGCACAAGAGCTACGCGGGCAAGGTGAAGCTCGTCTACATCGACCCGCCGTACAACACCGGCAGCGATTTCGTCTATCCGGACGACTTCAGCGACAGCATCCGCCACTACCTGGCGATGACCGGCCAGACCGACGGCGGCGTGAAGCGCAGCACCAATACCGAGGCGAACGGCCGGTTCCATACCGACTGGCTGAACATGATGTATCCGCGCCTGAAGCTCGCGCATGCGCTGCTGTCCGACGAAGGGCTGATCGCCGTGCACATCGACGAGCACGAAGTGCATGCGCTGGTGCTGATGCTGCGCGAGATCTTCGGCGAGGAAAACGAGCTCGGCGTGGCCGTGTGGGACAAGCGCAACCCGAAGGGCGACGCGCGCGGCGTCGCGTACCAGCACGAATCGCTGGTGCTGTTCGCGCGCAACGCCGAGACGCTGCTCGAACGGGCGCCGCTCAAGCGCCCGAAGCGCAACGCGCAGCGCATGCTCGACGCCGCGCACGACGCGGTATACCGAAGCGGCAACCCGAAGGACGCGCAGAAGGCGTACCGCGCGTGGCTGAAGGCGCAGACCAACCTGTCCGGCGGCGAAGTGATGTACGACCGGCTGTCGGCGGAAGGCCGCGTGTACCGCCTCGTGTCGATGGCCTGGCCGAACAAGAAGAAGGCGCCGGACGAATATTTCACGCCGCTGATCCACCCGGTCACCGGCAAGCCGTGCGCGATGCCGGCGCGCGGCTGGCGCAACCCGCCCGCGACGATGCAGGCGTTGCTCGAGCGCGGCCAGATCGAATTCGGCCCGGATGAAACCACGCAGCCGCAGCGGATCTACTACCTCGACGAGAACATGTACGAGAACGTGCCGTCGGTGCTGCCGTTCGCCGGCTCCGACGACGCGCTCTTGAAGACGCTCGGCATTCCGTTCGACCTGCCGAAGCCGGTCGACTTCGCGGCGGCCGTGATCGGCTGGTGCACGCGCGGCGACGACATCGTGCTCGACTGTTTCGCCGGCTCCGGCTCGACCGGCCACGCGGTGATGCAGGTGAATGCGACCGACGGCGGCGCGCGCCGCTACATTCTCGTGCAGCTGCCCGAGGCGCTCGACCGCCGCGACAAGACGCAAGCCGCGGCCGCCGATTTCTGCGCGAAGCTGAAGAAGCCGCTCACGCTCGCGGAAATCACGAAGGAACGCCTGCGCCGCGCCGCGCAGCAGGTCGCGCGCGACTATCCGGAAAGCTATGGCGACCTCGGCTTTCGCGTGTACCGGCTCGACACGACCAACGTGATCGAGTGGGACCCGCGCCGCGACGATTTCGATCACGCGCTGTTCGCGTCCGTCGAACACGTGAAGACCGGCCGCACCGAGGACGACCTGCTCGCCGAGCTGACGCTGAAGCTCGGCCTCGACCTGTGCACGCCGGTCGAGCATCACCAGGTAGCCGGCAAGACGGTGCACCTGATCGGCCGCGCGATCGTCGCGTGCTTCGACGCGCGCATCTCGCGCGACGACGCAGGCCCGCTCGCCGACGGCATCGTCGACCTGCTCGATGCGACCGGCGCGTCGCGCGACGTCACGTGCCTGTTCCGCGACAGCGGCTTCGTCGACGACGTCGCGAAGCTCAATCTCGCCGCGCTGCTCGAACAGCACGGCGTGAAGCGCGTGCGGAGCCTGTGATGCGGCTGCATTTCGAAGCGGATCTCGACTACCAGCGCGAGGCGATCGACGCCGTCTGCGACCTGTTTCGCGGACAGGAGTCGTATCGCGGCGACTTCAGCGTGCTCGCGAACGCCGCGCCCGGCACGACGGCCGCAGCTCAAGGCTCGCTCGGCTTCGCGGTATCGGAGCAAGGCGTCGGCAACCGGCTGTCGCTGACCGACGACGCGCTCGCGCGCAATCTCGCCGACGTGCAGTTGCGCGGCGGGCTGCCGCCGTCCGGCCTGCCCGGCTCGCGCGACTTCACCGTCGAGATGGAGACGGGTACCGGCAAGACCTACGTGTACCTGCGCACGATCTTCGAGTTGAACCGCCGCTACGGCTTCACGAAATTCGTGATCGTCGTGCCGTCGATCGCGATCAAGGAAGGCGTGCACAAGACGCTCGCGATCACCGAGGATCACTTCCGCGCGCTGTACGCGGGCGTGCCGTACGACTACTTCCTGTACGACTCCGCGAAGCTCGGCCAGGTGCGCCACTTCGCGGCGAGCGCGGCGATCCAGATCATGGTGATGACGGTCGCCGCGATCAACAAGAAAGAGATCAACAACCTCTACAAGGACAGCGAGAAGACCGGCGGCGAGAAACCGATCGACCTGATCCGCGCGACGCGGCCGATCGTGATCGTCGACGAGCCGCAAAGCGTCGACGGCGGCCTCGAGGGGCGCGGCCGCGAGGCGCTCGCCGCGATGAATCCGCTGTGCACGCTGCGCTATTCGGCCACGCACGTCGACCGCCACCACATGGTGTACCGGCTCGACGCGGTCGACGCGTACGAGCGCAAGCTCGTCAAGCAGATCGAAATCGCGTCGGCGATCGTCGAGGATGCGCACAACAAGCCGTACGTGCGGCTCGTCGGCGTGTCGAACCGGCGCGGCGCGATCAGCGCGCGCATCGAGCTCGACGTCGCGACGGCCGCGGGCGTGAAACGCCAGATCGTGTCGGCAACCGACGGCGACGATCTCGAGCGCCTGACCAGGCGCGCGCTGTACGCGGGGCTGCGGATCGGCGAAGTGCATGCGGTCAAGGGCGCCGAGTACGTCGAACTGCGCCATCCGGAAGGCGAGGCGTTCCTGTCGCTCGGCGAGGCGTTCGGCGACATCGACACGCTCGCCGTGCAGCGCGAGATGATCCGCCGCACGATCCGCGAGCATCTCGACAAGGAGTTGCGCCTCGCCGAGCGCGGCGTGAAGGTGCTGTCGCTGTTCTTCGTCGATTCGGTCGAGCGCTATCGCCGCTACGACGAGAACGGGATGCCCGTGAAGGGCGACTACGCGCTGATCTTCGAAGAGGAATATGCGCGCGCGGCGCGCGTGCCGGCCTACCGTGCGCTGTTCGACGGCGTCGACATCGCGCTTGAAGTGGAGCGTGCGCACAACGGCTACTTCTCGATCGACCGCAAGGGCGGCTGGACCGACACGAGCGAGAGCAGCGCGGCGGCCCGCGAGAACGCGGAGCGCGCGTACGGCCTGATCATGCGCGAGAAGGAAGCGCTGCTGTCGTTCGACACGCCGCTGAAGTTCATCTTCTCGCACTCGGCGCTCAAGGAAGGCTGGGACAACCCGAACGTGTTCCAGATCTGCACGCTGCGCGACATCCAGACCGAGCGCGAGCGCCGCCAGACGCTTGGCCGCGGGCTGCGCCTCGCCGTCGACCAGGACGGCGAACGCGTGCGCGACCCGGGCGTGAACACGCTGACCGTGATCGCGACCGAGCGCTACGAGTCGTTCGCGGAGAATCTGCAAAAGGAAATCGAGGCCGATACCGGCATTCGTTTCGGGATCGTCGAGGAGCACCAGTTCGCAGCGCTGCCGGTGCAGGAAGACGGCGGCCCCGCGCATGCGCTCGGCGTCGAGCTGTCGCGCGTGCTGTGGAACCATCTGCACGAACAGGGCTACGTCGACGCGCAGGGCAAGGTGCTCGACCGGCTGAAGGATGCGCTGCGCCAGAGCGCGCTCGTGCTGCCGGACGCGTTCGAGCGGCTGCGTGCGCCGATCGTCGCGACGCTGCGCAAGCTGTCGGGCCGCTTCGCGGTGCGCAACGCCGACGAGCGCCGCGCGATCGCGTTGCGGCGCGATGCGTCGGGCAAGGCCGTCGTGTTCGGCGAGGATTTCCGTGCGCTGTGGGATCGCATCCGTCATCGCACCGTGTACCGCGTCGAGTTCGACAACGCGAAGCTGGTGCGCGACTGCACGGCCGCGTTGCGCGCCGCGCCGGACATCGCGCGGGCGCGGCTGCAGTGGCGCAAGGCCGAGATCGACATCGGCAAGGCCGGCATCGAGGCGATCGAGGTGGCCGGCGCCGGCACGGTGCTGCTCGACGAAGGCGAGTTGCCGCTGCCCGACCTGCTCACCGAGTTGCAGGACCGGACGCAGCTCACGCGCCGTTCGCTCGCGACGATCCTTGCGGACAGCGGCCGGCTCGACGATTTCCGCGTGAATCCGCAGCAGTTCATTGCGGTGGCGGCCGACGCGATCAACCGCTGCAAGCGGCTCGCGCTCGTCGCGGGCATCGCGTACCGCAAGCTCGGCGAGCGCCACGTGCATGCGCTCGAATCGTTCGAGAGCGAAGCGCTGACCGGCTACCTGCGCAATCTGCGGCCGGACGCGCGCAAGTCGATCCACGAGGCCGTCGTGTGCGAGACGGACGCCGAGCGCGCATTCGCCGACGCGCTCGAAGCGCACGACGGCGTGAAGCTGTACGCGAAGCTGCCGGCGTGGTTCCGCGTGCAGACGCCGCTCGGCAGCTACCATCCGGACTGGGCCGTGCTCGCGGAACAGCACGGCGGCGAGCGGCTGTACTTCGTCGTCGATACGCCGAATGCCGACGGCCACGTGCCGAGCGAGCACGAGCGCGCGAAGCTCGCGTGCGGCGAAGCGCATTTCCGTGCGCTGACCGATGGCGACGGCGCGGCGCGCTTCGTGCGCGTCGGGCAGCCGGATGCGTTGTTCGAACCCGCGGCGGCGCCGGCGGGCGCGGTGCGGTGACACGCAGGGCGGCGACGAGCCGCCCTTTTTATCGGCGTGGCCCGGCCGTCGTCGATCGCGCCGGGTATCCGCGCATCGCCCGCTGCGTCATCCGCGTGAAAGCAATCCGCATGCTCGCGTGCGGGCGACGCCGTTACGGCTGGTTGCAAATCGGGTCGGCACGATGTTTTCGTTCGCCCGACACGTTGCGTTTTCGTCATGAAAAAGGGCGCCGAAGCGCCCTTCCCGTGCATTCACCGGCTGCGCTTACAGCGTGCGGCCGAATGCGTTGCGATGCGAATGATGCGTGGACGTCGACGCATGCGCGGTATGGCCATGCGCGTGCGAGTGACCGCGGCCCGGCTGCGTGCCGGCGCGATCGGCGATCGTGTCGGAACGGTCCGCCGCGCGCGACAGGCCCTTGTCGCGATCGCCGGCGTGCATGCCGTTCGAGTTGCTCAGCGCCTGGCCGCTCATGTGGCCGCCCGACATGCCGCCTGCGTTGCCGCCCGAGCCGCCAGCGCCATGACCGCCGCCGTTGCCCCCGCCATTGCCGCCGGCCGCCGCATGGGCAGACACCGAGCCGAGCGCGAACAGCGCGGCCGCCAGGACGGACAGATATCGTTGCTGTTTCATTTTGTGCTCCCTTGAGCGCGTTTGCGTGACTGCATTTTATGAACGCGCAGAATTCGTGCAGCACGACGTTGTAAATGATCGTAACGACGCGTGCGGCACGCATTCGTCGGATCAATTGGGGGCGTGCATGAACGCAGGGGCGAAGCGCCGGGGCGATGCCGCGACGTCGCCCAAACGACGACGCGCCTACTGCGCCGGCTGCATGCGCTGCGCGGCGGCCTTGTGCTGCGCGGCTTGCTCTTGCGCGTGCTTCTTCGCCATGTGATGGCCGACGATACAGCCGCCCACGGCGCCGACCACCGCGTGGTGCCCCGCATAGTGTCCGGCCACACCGCCGACCACCGCACCCTTCATGCAGCCCGCCGCGTGCGCGCTGCCGATCGTTGCGAGCGCAACGACAGCGGCGGCGGCACGCAGTCCGATGTATCGAACGGGCATCATGTTTTCACTCTCCTCTCGAATGATCGGTCGAGCCGCTTAGTCCCAGCGGCCGCCACGCCAGCCGCCGCGCTCGCGCCACTCGTGCTCGCGCCATTCATGGCGGCGCCACTCGTGTTCGCGCCATTCGCGCTGACGCCAGCCGTCGCCGCGCCAACCGTCGTCGCGATAGCCGACCGGCGCGTACATCACCGGCGGAGGCGGCGCCACGTAGACGGGCGCCGGCGCAGCGTAGACGCCCGGCACGCCGATGCCGACCGACAGGTCGACGTGGGCCGATGCGACGCCCGAGGCTGCCAGCGCCGCTACACCGAGAACTGCACCGAGAATAAGTTTCTTGCTCATTTCGCGACTCCCTGCACGTGTCGTGCGTCGTGTGACTACGGTTCGGAGTCTAGGCACCGGACGCCGACACAGGTGAAACGGGTATGCGAGACAGGTAACGGACGTTTACAGGTGTCCGCAAAGCCTGATGGAGCACGGGGGAGGCGGCATGCCGGACACCGTTGCGGCGATGCATCGGGTCGGTAAAAAAGGTTTTTTCGGCACGAAACCGGCGATCGGATCGAACCCGCCGGCGCACGGGGAGCGAACCGCCCTCATCCTGCGGCGCGAGCGGTTCGCGGCGGCGCGCGGTTACGCGCGGATATCGTCGACGCTGCGCAACCAGTGCACGCTGAACAGGTTGTCCGCATCGGTCCACACGGTATCGGGTTCGAACCCGGCGCGGCGCGCGATCGCATGGAAGCCGTCGATCGTGAACTTGTGCGAGTTCTCCGTGTGGATGCGCTCGCCGGCTTCGAAGCTGAACGTGTGGCCGCGCACGTGTACGGTCTGCGCGACGTCGCTGACGAGATGCATCTCGATGCGCTGCCGCTCGCGGTCGTAGAACGCGCAGTGCGAGAACGCATCGACGTCGAAATCCGCGCCGAGTTCGGCGTTCGCGCGCACCAGCAGGTTCAGGTTGAACTGCGCGGTCACGCCCTGCGCGTCGTTGTACGCGGCGTGCAGCGTGCGCTCGTCCTTCACGAGATCCGCGCCGACCAGCAGGCCGCCGCCGCGCAGCAGCCGCGCCGCGTCGCGCAGGAACGTGTCGGCCTCTTCCGGCGAGAAGTTGCCGATCGTCGACCCGGGAAAGAAGCCGATGCGCCGCCGCGGCGTTTCGGTCAGCTCGGCCAGTTGCTCGGCCTTCGTGTAGTCGGCCGCGAGCGGCGCGACGTCGAGCCACGGATACGCGGCGCGCAGGCGGGTGGCCGCGCCGTGCAGATGGTCGGCCGAGATGTCGATCGGCACGTAGCGCGCCGGCGCGTTCGCGTAGTTGTTCGCGAACGCGTCGAGCAGGATGCGGATCTTCTCGAGCGAGCCCGCGCCGAATTCGACGATGTCCGCATGCGGGCCGACACGCTGCGCGATCTCGGCCGCGCGCTCGCGCAGGATGCCGAGCTCGGTACGCGTCGGGTAATACTCCGGCAGTTCGCAGATGCGGTCGAACAGCGCGGAACCGGCCGCATCGTAGAAGTATTTCGGCGAAATGCTGCGCGGCGTGCGCGACAGTCCGTCGATCAGGTCGCGCTCGAACGCGCTCGGCCGCGCATCGCGGGCGGGTTGCAGGCCACCGCTCGTGGCCGTCAGGTCAGACGTCTCGCGCAAGTCGCACTCCCGTGAATTGCCAGCGTGCCGCCGGCGGAAAGAAATTGCGGTACGTCGGCCGTTCGTGCCCGGGCGGCGTCGCGATGCTGCTGCCGCGCAGAACCTGCTGGCCGACCATGAACTTGCCGTTGTACTCGGCCGCCACACCCGCGAGCGGCCGAAAGCCCGGATACGGCTCGTAGGACGAACGCGTCCACTGCCACACCTGCCCGAGCATCTGCTGGATGCCGTCGGCCGCGAACGCGGTTTCCCATTCGAATTCGGTCGGCAGCCGCGCACCGGCCCATTCCGCATACGCGGCCGCTTCGTAGAAGCTCACGTGACACACCGGCGCGTCGGGCGCGAGCGGCTCGACGCCGTGCAGGCCGAAGGTGCGCCGCACGCGCGTGGCGGCCGCGTCGTCGTCGTCCGGCATCCAGTACGCGGGCCCTTGCCACCCTTCCCGCTGCACCGTGGCCCAGCCGTCGGACAGCCAGAATTCGGGGCGCGTATAGCCGCCGTCCGCGACGAACGCCGCGAATTCCGCGTTCGTCACGAGGCGATTCGCGATCTCGTACGGCCGCACGAGCGCCGTATGACGCGGCCGTTCGTTGTCGAACGAGAACCCATCGCCGTCGTGGCCGATCTCGACGAGCCCGCCTGGCTGATGCAGCCAGCGCAACGGGCCGGCGTCGCCCGCGGCGAGCGCGCGTTGCGCATCGGCGCCGGTGCGTGGCCGGAACGCCGGTCGCAACGGGTTGCACGAGAACGCATGCAGCATGTCGGTGACGATCAGTTCCTGATGCTGCTGCTCGTGATGCAGGCCGAGCACCAGCTCGGGCGCGATCGCCTCGAGCCGCGCCGCGTCGGCCTCGGCCAGCGCGTGCAGCATCGCGTCGTCGACGTATTGCCGGTACGCATGCACGTCGTCCAGCGATGGACGCGTGAGCAGGCCGCGCTGCGGTCGCGGATGGCGCGGGCCGAGCGCTTCGTAATAGGAATTGAAGAGAAACTGGAATGCGTCGTCGAACGGCGCGTAGCCGGGCACGCGGCGCATCAGCACGACGGTTTCGAAGAACCACGTCGTATGCGCGAGGTGCCATTTCGTCGGGCTCGCGTCGGGCATCGACTGCACGGCCTGGTCTTCGGCGGACAGCGTCGCGGTCAACGCGACGCTATGGGCGCGCACGTCCTGGTAACGGCGCTGAAGCTGTGATGCAAGGAGGCTCATCGGTTTACCGTCCACGTCGCGATTCGCTGCGTTGCGTTGCCGGAAAAGGGAAAGCCTTGCGCTGGGGTGCGCGCGGCTGACGTGCAACCTGCTGCTGCGTCGTTGGGCAACCGGCGCGCGCGCCGGGCCGCGGATGCGGCGTCACTTCGTCTGCCCGTGCAGAACAGTATGGTCCAGAAATGTGAACGTCGCGAATCGGATTTCCGATGAAACGAAGCGGAAAGAAAAATGAAAGCATTCTCGATTGGGGGGCGTCGCACGCGGCACGAACCGTCGGCGGCCGTCGCGGCCGGGTTCGGCCGACGGACGCAATACACGTGCCCGCGACTGCACACTGCTGACGTCCGGTGACAACCGCACGGCGTGCATGAAAGGTCGATGGCGCGCGTTCGTCGGCGGAACGGCGCGATGCGCCCCCTTCGTCCGTCGACATCGCGTCCCGCAGCGCCCTGCTCGACGGCCTCGCCCTTCGCTTGCCGCTGCCCGCGTCGACGGTTCCGAAAATTTTTTTGCGTCGATGTCACACCCGCGGGGGGCTCGCTCGTCATATCGGCGGAACCCACACGAAAGGAGAAGCCACCATGACTGCAAAACTCAATCCGTTTGCCGCCGCCCCCGCGCTGATGAAGCACTGGATGACCGTGTCGGTCGCCGCCGCCGGGAGCCTCGAGCCGACGCTGATCGAGCTGGTCAAGATCCGCGCGTCGCAGATCAACGCGTGCGCGAACTGCATTAACATGCACACCGCCGAGGCGCGCGAGCAAGGCGAGAGCGAGCAGCGCATCTACCTGCTGTCCGCGTGGCGCGAAGCGCCCTGCTACACCGACCGCGAGCGCGCGGCGCTCGGCTGGACCGACGCGCTCACGCGGCTGTCGGAGGGACACGCTGCGCACGAAGCGGCCTATGCGGCGCTGAACGACCATTTCAGCGAGGAGGAACAGGTGAAACTCACGGTGATGATCAACGTGATCAACGGCTGGAACCGGCTCGCCGTCGGCTTCGGGCTGTGGGTCGACCCGGCCGACGCGAAGGCCGCCGCCGCGAAGATGGTGGCCTGATGTCCAACCTCGACCCGGCCAACGTCGGCGCCGACGAACGGGCCGACGCGGCGGCGAGCTTCGATCCGCTGCGCCGCACGCTGCTGCGCGTCGCGTACCGGATGCTCGGTTCCGTCGCGGATGCCGAGGACATGGTGCAGGAGGCGTTCATCCGCTGGATGGACGTCGACCGCACCGACGTGCGCGTGCCGGAGGCGTTCCTGCGCCGCATGGTGACGCGCATGTGCCTCGATCAGTTGAAGTCCGCGCGGCGCCAGCGCGAAACCTATATCGGCCCGTGGCTGCCCGAGCCGGTCGTCGAGGAAGATCAACAGGACGACGTCACGCTGCCGCTGCTGCTCGCGCTCGAACGGCTCTCGCCGCTCGAACGCGCGGCGTTCCTGCTGCACGACGTGTTCGGCCTCGAATTCGACGAAGTCGCCGCGACGATCCAGCGCGAGCCGGCCGCGTGCCGGCAACTCGCCGCGCGGGCACGCACGCACGTGCGCGACGCGCGGCCGCGTTTTCATGTCGAGAAGCAGCGCGGGATCGAGCTGGCCGAAGCGTTCTTCGCGGCGTCACGCAGCGGCGACATGCGCGCGCTCGGCGCGATGCTCGCCGAGGACGTGAGCCTGCATTCGGACGGCGGCGGCAAGCGTACCGCGGCCGGCAAGCCGGTGTTCGGCTTCGAACGCGTGATGCGGGTGCACGCGTACCTCGCCGAGCTGTTCACGACGCATGCGTCGAAGCTCGTGCGGGCCGGGTACATCAACGGATTGCCGGGTTTCGTCACGCTGGAAGCCGACGGCGAGCTGCAGACGACCGCGCTCGAGATCGACGACGGGAAGATCGTCGCGATCTATGTCGTGCGCAATCCTGACAAATTGAAGCATCTGCATTGAGGGTGGCGCGAGCATGCGTCGCGTGCCATGTGGATGCATGGCGACGGCGCCGCCCGCCCTCTTCTGTTCACCCCGCGTTGCCGGTTGCCGGCGACCGCGATCAGAACGTCATGCCGCCGGCGTTGCCGATCATGTACAGCAGTACGCCGAGCAGCGGCGTCGCGACGGCGAAACCGGCCGCCGCCAGCCAGTTCGTGCCGCCTTGCGCGTCGAGCAGCGCGAGAAACGATTCGCGGGACGTCGCGTTCGGGCGCAGCTTTTCGATCCTGCGTTCGACGTACCGCTTGTAGAGGCCGTTCCCGTACCAGCCCAGCGACACCGCGATCGCAATCGTGGCCGGGTCGAGCGTGCTCGATTCGAAGTATCCCGGGAAGTACAGCAACTCGATCAGCGTGATGCCCAGCGTGACGGCGAGCACGGCGGCCGCCTGCCAGTACATGCATCGATACGCCATCCAGACCGGGCCGAGAAAGCACGCGGCCCAGTTCCACGACTGCCGGCTCTTGCGCGATTCGGCGATCGCCCACTTTCGTTCGTACCAGTCGGCCTTCTTGCCGACGTAAGCGGCGATTTCGTCGTGGCTTGCGCGCGATGCGGCGGTCGTGACCTCGGACATGTCGTGTGCTCTCAGTCGCGCGAAGCGCGCGTCGTTGTTTTGATGCGGTGGAAATCGGGCGACGGGCGAAGCCGCCACGTCGATGCGCACACGATTCTACGCGCCGTGCATCGGCCATTGTGTGGCAAGTCGGGATGTCGAACGGAGGATGCGATGCCGCGGTTCGCACGACACGACGCGTCGGGGCTTCACGCGTCGTTTCGGACCGGAAAAGAAAAACGCCACGCGAAGTTGCCGCGTGGCGTTCGTATGTTTGGCGAGCCGCGTTGCCTGTAGGCAAGTTGTGCTGCCGGACCCCTTCATTTTGTTCGTTGGTAGGCTCGATTGGATTCGAACCAACGACCCCCACCATGTCAAGGTGGTGCTCTAACCAACTGAGCTACGAGCCTAAGAAGCCGCGAATTATAGAGAGGGTTTCCGGGGAGCACAAGCCCCTTCGTGAAAATTTTTTGAAACGGGGCGTGCGCGGGCTGACGTCGATGTTGCCTGGCGATGCCGGCAGCGTCGGCCTTATTCGTTCGCGTCACAGCAAAACGCGTCGATGTGCTGCGGTGTTATCCACATTCCCCTCTGGATAACCGTCCGGCAAGCCTCTGGATTCACAGTGGAACGATTGAGGATAGGTCGGCGCGGCTGTGAATCGACGAAAAGTTGTTCTGTGCTGCCGGGCGCTGTTCACGTCGCGCACCCAGGGTTATGCATTTCGCTTCGCGCCGAGAATTCAGTGCGTTACGGAGGTTATCCACTGTGACGCACGGCGCTTGTTAACTATCACTACGTATATATACGAACCCTGTTAAAACCTTTGGATAAGCACAGTCCACCGACTGTGCTTCGCTCGGGATATGCACTGCGTGCAGCGACTGGATGAACGAAGCGGAACGCTGTGAAGCGCATCGATCGATGCGCAAGCCTTCATGTCTGTAGAATCGCCGGCATCCGGGATGCAAAGCCCGACGGACAGGCTCACGGCACATGACCGATTCCTCGTTGACCCGCCTCCACGCGCTCGATATCGACACAGTCGTACAACGGATGCAGCGACATCCCGGCGACGTCGTGTTCGAGCGACGTGCGTCGATACCGGAAGCCGAAGTTCTGTGTTGCCGCTACAAGGGCCAGCGATTCAACGTGAAGTTCGATCTCAACTACGGGGTTTCCGTCGAGCGTGTCGGGCAACTTTCCGACGAAGATATCGCGGCGATCGTCGGATGGCTCGCGAAGGAGGCAGGGTGATCACGACAGACGACGCCGGGCGAAGCGATCGATGAGCGCGCCTGTCGACGCGATGAAGGAAACGTCCATCGCCGGCCATGTCGCGGTTGCGGCGACCGACGTGGCGATTCGCGCCCGCAGGCGCTCGTCGAGTATTACCGTGAGACCGGCGTCGTGCGGCCCGGGTACCGTTCGGTCGCATGGCGCGGACCGGCGCAATACATCGTCGAACGACATGCCCGAATCGCGCGAGGCATTTCGAATCCTGAGCCATCGATGACAGCGAGCGATACGATGAAACCGAAGCAAGACCCGGGCGATACCAGTACTGCCCGCCACCGGAGCCGGTAATGGGACCGATCATGTGCCATCGGCACGGACGCGATAACGGGATCACGACGTCGACTGGCATCGCCGCGCGCATCCGGCAGCGCGGGCAGTTCTCGCCGGGCGAACTCGTGAAGGTTTCGCTCGACCGGCCGAAATACAGCCGTGAAATGTGGATGCTGCGTGCCGAACTTGACGAACACGAGGTCGATGCGACCTTCATCGACAACGTTGCGCACGTGAAGGCGTTTCCGAAGATTGCGGCGCTGGAGCGTTTGCGTGCGCATCTGTGTTCGGCATGCCTGGACGAATTGCTCGTGCGCTCCGGCGAGGTGCCTTATAAACCGACGACGAAGGAACAGGCGTTCGACACGTCCGTCGTCGCGGCGAATGCGAATTGGCCGCGCGGCGTCGCACGCTGCGAATTGCACGGCTTGATCCGGCCGACGCGGACGTCACCGGATATCGAGGCCGCGATCTTGTCGATCGACGTGATCCGCGATTGTCCTGTCGTGCGAGTAACCGATGCCAGCATGAAGCAGGGCGCCACGCACTGGTTTGACGAAACGTTCTTGCGCAAGGTGCTCGGGCCGGATATCGACATCGTTGAATCGACGTTCCGCATCGACGATCGGGCTATGTTCGTGCAGCTGTGGGACGCCGGTGAGCTCGTATGTCCGGTATGCCTGCGGGCGGTGTTGGAACGTAGCGGCCTGTGCAACGACGACACGCCGACATGAGCGTAGCGGAGCCATCGTGACGGGCACGATCGAGCAGCACGACATGACGGACGACGCCGCTCGGCGCAAGATTTTCTGGCTGCTTCAACGCGTGACGAGTTTGTCGCACTGGACGCGCAAGCGCGACGGGTTCGCGCGATTTGCTAACGCGTATGAACATGCGGCGAATACGTGGCCCGATGACGATCCGGAGCCGACCACTACGTCATCGCGCCGGAAACCGGCGAGATTCTCGGGATAGTGGGGACGAAGTGACCCGAAGCGCGAGCGGCGGTGTGTGGATAACCGGCGCACGATCCAGTTGAAACCCTGTGCATCCGACCGGTGAGCATTCCGGTTTCGATGGGCTCGTTGGCCTGAATGTCTTGCCCGACAAGGCTTTGTCGACAATGCAAGCGGGCAGCGAACAAATCGCGTGCGACTTCCGGAAGTCGAATGCCTTGTGGATATCGTCGACTCGAAGCCACTCGAAACCCTGTGCATTCAACGGGTGAGCGCAGTCGAATCCGGCGAAGACGCTTGGCCGATCACCCGGCTTGTGGATATCGACGCCCAAAACAACCCGAAACGCTGTGCACGCCAAGGGTGAGCGAACCCATCGAAGTCAGCATGCGGCACCGTCATGATCGATGTGGATATCCTGTTCCGCGGCGACTCGAAACCCTGTGATTCTAAAGGTGATGGAGCGGTTTCAATGTGAATAACAGCCGGCGAAAGCCAGTCGAAACGCTGTGCATTCGAGCGGTGAGCGTGCGCCCGTTCAAGCGGGCCGAGCCGCGCCGGAAAAGGCGCGGGCCGCCACTACCGACCGCCATCCGGGCGCGCATCGTATCACTTCAAGTCTGCTGATCGAGCGCCTGCAGGACCGCTTTCTCCCCGACGCTCCCGGCCGGCCCGACCACCGCATAGTTGAGGCCGTTCACCGATCCATACCGCGCCAGCAGCGCGCCATCCACGCGTTGCCCGGCCGGCAGCAGCCGATGTTCCGATTCCGCCGGCCGGAGATAGAAGCTCAGCGTTTGCCCCGCATCGTCCTGATAAAGCACCATCGCGGCCGTGGCTCCGCTGTCCGTCGTGAACAACCGTCCGCCGACCGGCGTAAACCCCGCCGCGCTCAAATCCGGCAGCTTCGCCGACGCACCGACGCGCCTGGTGAGCCACCCCTGCAAATCGCCTGCACCGGTCGGCCGGTAATCGACTTTCGCCGTCTGATCGACCACCATCATCCGGTAGGCCTTGACCGCATCGCTCATCGGCGCGATGGGCGGCGGCGCGTTCCAGCCGCGCGCTTGCCACCCGCCGAACGTCCCGAGCCCGACGCAGAACACGAACGAAGCCGCCATCGCGAACCGCATCCGCGTGCGCTCCGCGCGCCGGCCGCGAATCGCCGCCGGATCGAGCGCGGGATTGTCCGCCGGCATCCGCACGCTCTCCAGCGCGGCCCGCAGCCGCTGCGCGTCCTGCTGCCATTGCTTCACCTGTTCCGCGCGCTCCGGATGCAGTGCGAGATAGCGTTCGACTGCGGCGCGCGCATCGTCGTCGAGCTGGCCGTCGACATAGGCCTGAAGGTCATGTTCGTTCGGAGGCGTGTTCATTTCTTCATCAACCGCAAGGAAGGAGCAGGCAGTTCGCCGTCGCTGAGCTGGCGCAGTGCCTGGCGCGCGCGCGAGAGCCGCGACATCACGGTGCCGATCGGCACGTCGAGCAGGTCGGCGACTTCCTGATAGGTGAAGCCTTCGACCGCGACGAGCAGCAGCAGGCTGCGCTGTTCGTCGGAGAGCCGGCCGAACGCCTCGAGCGTCGCGCGCGCCGCGAATTCGCGTTCGGCGGACGGCCAGTGCGCTTCGTCGTCGTCGCGGATGCGGCCGAGCAGCCACGCGTAGCGCTTCGCGCTGCGTTTTCCGTCGAGAAACTGCCGGTACAGGATCGTGAACAGCCAGCTGCGCAGCGACGCGTCGTCGCGACGGCTCGTCCAGCGCGACAGCGCGCGCTCGAGCGTCGACTGGACGAGATCGTCGGCCGCGTGGACGTCGCGCGCCAGCCACAACGCGAAGCGTCGCAGCCGGGGGATGAGTTCGCGCAACGCGTCGTCGTCGAGGGCGGTGGAGGGCATGGCCGGGCCGGTTGCCGAAAGGTCGTAGATGCCGCGTAGGACGCCGGTCGGCGCCGATTATTCCCTCCAGCATACGAAAAAACTTTTCGTGGAATAAAGCGGCGCGGGCGGCGTCCTACGCACGTTCGACAATGATCTGACGATCGGGAGTGCATTCATGAAGCAATCTTCGTCTTCTTCGCCGCAGCGCGAGCCCGGGCGCGGGTGGTGGCGCTGGGCCGTGATCGGCGGCGCGGTGGCCGGCGTCGCCGCGGCGTTCGGGTATGCCGGCGGATGGCTCGCGCCCGCGCGCCTGACCCCGCACCGGCTCGTCGACGCGCTGCAGACCAACAGCGGCGTCCATCCGGGCTTTCGGCGCAATCACGCGAAGGGCGTGTGCGTGACCGGCTACTTCGAAGGCAACGGCGCCGCGAGCGCGTATTCGGTCGCGCCGTTCTTCAAGGCGGTTCGCACGCCGGTGGTCGGGCGCTTCGCGTTGCCGGGCGGCAACCCGTACGCGCCCGACAGCAGCGTGCCGATCCGCAGCCTCGCGCTGAAGCTCACCGCGCCGGACGGCGAGCAATGGCGGACCGGGATGAACGCGATGCCGGTGTTTCCTGTGGCGACGCCGCAGGCGTTCTACGAGCAGACGCTCGCGACCCGGCCCGATCCGAAGACAGGCAAGCCCGATCCGGCGAAGGTGAAGGCGTTTTTCGGCGCGCATCCGGAGGCGGCCGCGTTCCTGCAGTGGGTGAAGGGTGCGAAGCCGAGCGCAAGTTACGTCACCGAAAGCTATTACGGGTTGAACGCGTTCTATTTCGTCGACGCGGCCGGCAAGCGCCAGGCGGTGCGGTGGCGCGTCGTGCCGGAGCAGACGGCCGGCGCCGGCGACGTCGCGACGGCCGCCAATCCGAACGTGCTGCAGCAGGACGTGACGCAGCGCATCGCGGCCGGTGCGCAGAAGTGGAAGCTGCTGGTCACGTTGGCCGAGCCCGGCGACCCGGTGGACGACGCGACGAAGATCTGGCCCGCGCAGCGCACGACGATCGACGCGGGCACGCTCGTGCTCGATCGCGTGGAGGCGCAGGACAGCGGCCCGTGCCGCGACGTGAATTACGACCCGACGGTGCTGCCGCAGGGGATCCAGGTGTCGGGTGATCCGTTGCTGGCGGCGCGCTCGGCCGCGTATGCGGATTCGTATCTGCGTCGCACGAGTGAAGAGGCCGGCGTGGCGGGTGTGGCGCGATTGAGTGGGGAGGGACGATGATGAAGGCTTCGACGACGTTTAGCTGGCCGGCGCGGGTGCTGCATTGGGTGATGGCCGCGATGATCCTCGCGATGCTGTTCATCGGGGTGGGAATGGTGGCGTCGGTTTCCGCGCGGCACGAGGTTCTGGTGGCGATTCACAAGCCGCTGGGTGTCGCGGTGCTGGTGCTGGTGTGTGTGCGGATCGTCGTGCGGATTCTGTCGAAGCCGCCGGCGTTGCCCAAGGATCTGCCAGGGTGGCAGAAGGTGGCCGCGCACGGGTCGCATCTCGTGCTGTATGCGCTGATGGTCGCGATGCCGCTGATCGGCTGGGCGATGCTGTCGGCCGGCGGATATCCGGTGACGCTGGGCGGCGGCGTGCAATTGCCGGCGCTGGTGTCGGCCGATCCGGTGACGTTCGCGTGGCTTCGGGTTGCACATCGCGTGCTGGCCTATCTGTTCTTCCTGACGTTCCTCGCGCACTTCGCGGCTGCGCTGTATCACGGGTTGATCCGGCGGGATGGGGTGGTGAGGGCAATGGTGGGGCGGTGAGCGACGCAGATTGCGTTCGATGCGGCGGCCGGTTCGCGGGCGAGCGCGGCTTGCTGCCGCGCTCGCTTATATATGACCAATCGGGAGGTTCGACGGCCGCAGGCACGACATGTCAAAAATATTTCACGAAGGGGGTTGCGGAGACCGGGGCAGGTGCTTAGAATCTCGCCTCTTTCGCGCTAACGGAAACGCGGCGCGGGGGAAGAAGGGAAGCGGTGCTGTTGAAGTCGGTTGTAGCGACTCCAGTGCATACGAAATTAAACCGCAGTCGTCGCAACGAAGTAGTTAAAAAAAGTTGTTGACGAGTTTCAAAAAACGGTTAATAATCTCGCTTCTCTGCTGCTGAAAACGCAGCGCTGCCGGGAAACTTCAGGTTCCCTCGCAGAATGCTCTTTAAAAACTAACAGCCGATAAGTGTGGGCGCTTGATGGAAGCGAGCTGATCCTAGGATCAGATAGCAAAAGTATCAAGAGTCTCACACTAAAGTAAGTCAGGTTTATGAAGTGATTCATATTCCTGTCAGCTTTGAGTGAGCGACCGGTTCGAAAGAACCGAAAACAGTAACAGGTTTGAA